>CAZEYU010000006.1:39009-42409 GCA_964516395.1 uncultured Candidatus Thioglobus sp. | reverse complement strand
TCAGTGGCTGAGATGGCAACATCATTATTTGCAGCGAACTCAGGCTCACTAGATGATATTGATGCGAATAAAGTGGTAGATTTTGAGGCGGCACTAATTGCTTATATGAATGCTAATCAAGTGCCTCTTATGGATAAGATTAATGAAAGCGGTGATTACAATGACGATATTGCAAGTGAATTACAAGTTGCAATTGATGATTTCAAGGCAAACCACACTTGGTAAGTAAATAATATGGCAGCTGGCAAGGAAATTAGGACACAGATCGCGAGTATTAAAAACACTCAGAAGATCACATCAGCCATGGAAATGGTTGCTGCGTCTAAGATGAAAAAAGCACAAGATAGAATGATGGCATCACGTCCGTATTCTGAAAAGATTACCAAGGTTATTGGTCATCTGGCCAATGCTCATCCTGAGTTTGACCATCCTTATATGAAAGAGGTTGGTGAAATTAAGCGCGTTGGCATTATTGTCATTTCAAGTGATCGTGGATTATGTGGCGGTCTAAATACAAATTTATTTAGAAGCTTGTTAAAAGATATTGCTGATTATCAAGCTAAAGGTATCGAGGTTGATCTTTGTACTATTGGCAAGAAGTCAACGGCGTTTTTCAAAAATTTTGGCCTTAACATTAAGTCAGTATTAACAGATTTAGGCGACGCGCCACATTTTGATGATTTGCTAGGCACTGTTAAGGTTATGTTAGATAGTTTTGATGAGGGCGAGATTCAACAGCTTTCAGTTGCTTATAATTTATTTGAAAACACCATGACACAAACACCAACAACAACACAGTTAGTGCCAATGGTGCCAAGTGAAGTTGAGGGCATGGATCATCGATGGGATTATATTTATGAGCCAGATGCAGAAGAAGCATTAAGTGCATTATTAGTTCGTTATATTGAAGCTTTAGTTTATCAAGGATTGGTAGAGAATATTGCTTGTGAACAATCTTCACGCATGATTGCCATGAAGAGTGCGACAGATAACGCAGGCGACATGGTTCAGGATTTAGAGTTAGTTTACAACAAGGCAAGACAAGCGGCAATTACTCAGGAGATTTCTGAGATTGTTAGTGGTGCTGCCGCTGTTTAAAAGTTTAAAAAGAGGAAAAGCAAAATGAGTACAGGAAAAATTACACAAATTATTGGCGCGGTTATCGATGTCGAGTTTCCAGCAGACAGCATTCCAAATATTTATGATGCCTTGAATGTGACTGAAACTAATCTAACGCTAGAAGTTCAGCAACAGTTGGGCGATAATACAGTGCGTGCCATTGCTATGGGTACTTCAGAAGGTCTTAAGCGAGGCTTGGAAGTAACCAACTCTGGTAATCCAATTCAAGTTCCAGTGGGCACTAAGACTCTGGGCCGTATTATGAATGTATTGGGTGAGCCAATTGATAATGCTGGCGATATTGGTCAAGAAGCTGATTGGGCAATTCACCGTCCTGCACCTGCGTATGATGAATTAGCACCTGCAGCAGAATTATTAGAAACAGGCATTAAGGTAATTGACTTAGTATGCCCATTTGCAAAAGGTGGTAAGGTTGGTTTGTTTGGTGGTGCCGGCGTTGGTAAGACAGTAAACATGATGGAGCTTATCCGTAATATTGCGATTGAGCACTCTGGCTACTCAGTATTTGCTGGTGTTGGTGAGCGTACTCGTGAGGGTAACGACTTCTACCACGAAATGAAAGAATCAAACGTATTGGACAAAGTGTCACTTGTATATGGTCAAATGAATGAGCCACCGGGAAATAGATTACGTGTTGCTCTAACAGGCTTAACAATGGCGGAATACTTCCGTGATGAAGGTCGTGACGTACTACTATTTATTGATAACATTTATCGTTACACATTAGCAGGTACAGAAGTATCGGCACTATTAGGTCGTATGCCATCAGCGGTAGGTTATCAGCCAACGTTAGCATCAGAAATGGGTGCATTACAAGAGCGTATTACTTCAACTAAGAAAGGTTCAATTACATCAATTCAAGCAGTATATGTACCGGCGGATGACTTAACTGACCCATCTCCAGCAACAACTTTTGCTCACTTAGATGCAACAGTGGTACTATCTCGTCAAGTGGCTGAGTTAGGTATTTACCCTGCGGTAGATCCACTAGATTCTACTTCTCGTCAGCTAGATCCATTAATTGTTGGTGAAGAGCATTACAACATTGCACGTGGTGTACAGGGTGTATTACAGCGCTATAAAGAATTAAAAGATATTATTGCAATTTTGGGTATGGACGAGCTGTCTGAAGAAGACAAGCAAGCCGTATCTCGTGCTCGTAAGGTTCAGCGCTTCTTGTCTCAGCCATTCTTTGTGGCAGAGGTATTTACTGGTGCACCAGGCAAGTACGTATCACTTAAAGACACTATTTCTGGATTTAAGGCAATTCTTGATGGTGAGCTGGATGATTTACCAGAGCAAGCTTTCTACATGACTGGATCAATTGATGAGGTTCGTGAAAGAGCTGCGGAGAGTGCGTAAATGTCTATGATTCAAGTAGATGTTGTTAGTGCTACTGAATCGCTATTTTCAGGCGAGGTTAAGTGCGTGTTTGCGCCTGGCACAAATGGTGAGCTGGGTATCTACCCACAACATTTACCACTACTATCAACGCTAAGACCTGGCGAAGTTAGAGTAGAAACAGAAAACGGCATGGAGTCTATTTATGTGTCTGGTGGCATTGTAGAGGTTCAGCCTGATGTGGTTACTATCTTTTCTGATACAGCGATACGTGCTAATGATTTGGATGAATCTAAGGCACTAGAGGCTAAACAGCGTGCAGAAGAGGCAATGGCAGATGCAACAGAAAGTCAGGATATTTCAGCCACACAAGCAGCGCTTGCTGAGTCTATGGCCCAGTTACAAATGATCTCAAAAATAAAAGGTAAAAAACGCTAAATACAAATAGCGTTAAAATTTACAATTTTATTGTTTAATACGTTAACGCCTTCTTCTTGAAGGCGTTTTACTTTTTTGGCTTGTCCAGAAGCATAGTTACCCAACTCACCATTAGATTTAACCACTCGATGACAAGGAACTTCGGGGGCAAAAGGATTTTTATTCATGGCAGAGCCAACCGCTCGATGGGCGTTTGGATGTCCTATAAGCTTAGCAAGGCGGGCATAAGTAATAACCTTGCCAGCAGGAACTTGGTCTTTTAAGGTTTGGTAGCAAAGTTGTTGAAAATCAGTCAAACTAAGTAGGCACTCATTGCTTGATCATAATTATCTTGAGCCTTGAGAATAAAATCACAAGCTTCGCGCACTGCGCCGTGACCACCATTTTTATCTGTTACGATGCATGCATTGTCTTTGACCAGTTCGTGAGCATTAGCAACAGCAATTGGCAAGCCAACTTTTCTCATAACTGGAAGGTCAAT
>CAZEYU010000006.1:0-38909 GCA_964516395.1 uncultured Candidatus Thioglobus sp. | reverse complement strand
GAGCATTAGCAACAGCAATTGGCAAGCCAACTTTTCTCATAACTGGAAGGTCAATGACGTCATCGCCCATGTAGGCAATTTGATTTGACGAAAGTGATAATTTATCAAGCAATTCTTCAAAGGCAATAAGCTTGTTGTCTTGTCCTTGATAGAGGTGCTCAATACCAAGGTTTTTCATGCGATGAGCAACATTTTGAGAGTTTCTAGCACTGATAATTGCCGGCTCAACGCCATTTTGTTTGAGCAGCTTAATACCCAAACCATCAAGAGAGTTAAAGCGCTTAAATTCTAATCCCTCATCTGAAAAATACAAGCCACCATCGGTTAATACACCATCAACATCAAAGATGATTAATTTAATCTCTTTGGCTCGCAAATAGGATTTATTTAATAATTTCATACTAACTTGTTCCAGTTAAACATTGGGCCTGGATCAGTTTTTCGACCAGGTGAAATATCACTGTGCCCTACGATATCAGTAATTGGATACTCATCCTTGAGGGATGCAATAACCTTATTTAATACTTGATATTGTACCGATTCATAGGCCATGTTGTCAGATCCTTGTAATTCAATTCCAATAGAGTAATTGTTGCAATTTTCTACACCATTAAAGCTTGACGTTCCAGCATGCCAAGCCCGTTTATTAAAATCAACAAATTGAACAACAGAGCCATTGCGTTTTATAAGCAAGTGTGCCGAAACTGCTAAATCTTTAATACTGTCAAAATAGGGATGTAGCGACGAATCAAGTTGGTTGGTGAAAAAATCCTCTATATAGGCATTATCAAACTCATTAGGTGGCAATGAGATGTTGTGAATGACAATCAGTGATATAAGCGCCGATTTTGGGCGCTCATTAAAGTTTTTTGAAGGGAGGTACTTTGCGTCTAAGAGTCGATGATTCTCAATCATGGTGATAATTATAGCTTATGAGATTCTATTAAAATATCGACCTCTTAGCAGCATTCGAGGGTGTTTAGTATCATCAGTAAATTTCATGCGTTTATGCAAGACATTATTGCACAACATGCCTTGATTAGCTTTCATGGTATGACAGAAGTGATGATCACTATCAGAAGCAAGGACTTGGTCAAGAGTCTCAACGGCTTGTTTAACTTCAGTGGAGCTATAAAGCTCTATGTGTTTCTTTCTTTGTGTGTAGCGCATGTAAAGCTCACTACTGTTTTGATCAATAAAAAATATAGGGCCTACAGATTTTTTACGTCTAGTCACCCCATCAACCACATGAGCGGGAATACTCATGGCCTGAGGATGGCTTAGCGCATCAGTAATTTCTGGATTTTGCTCTCTTAGCAATAAATACACCATCTGTTGATCAATCCATTTGTTTTCGCCGCCACTAGCAGCAGGCTGAACACAAAATAATGAAAACGCTCTAATTCTATTTTCAATTGCGTTGTAGTATCCATCCGTATGCCAGCCAATAGCTTTATCAGTATAGGGAATAAATTCTGACTGGTTTTTATTGTTGCTAACGCTTATTTGCGACAATCCGTGGTTTTTTGCATATAGGTGCTGATCATGATCAACAAGTCCAAACTGTTGATTAAGGCTGATAATAGTACCAATAGGGTTGTTCGGTTTTTGAATCTCAAACAATGCAAAATTATTGCTATCGGTGAGTTGCTTTATTCGTGATTTTTCAGCAAAGGTTAATTGCAAAGGATTGTTTATCTCAACCAGGCAATCTTTGATGTTGGTTATTGCACTGGCAAGCTTTTTATCTCTCCAGTGCAAATAGTCATTTTGTGAATCTATAACATTAGCCATTAATGCGCTTGTTAATATACCACTGTTGGGCAATTGACAAGATATTGTTAACAACCCAGTATAGCACCAGTCCAGATGGAAACCATAAGAAGAAGATGGTAAACACAAATGGCAATGTCATCATAATTTTAGCCTGCATCGGATCAGGTGGCGGCGGATTAAGTTTTTGTTGCACAAACATAGATGCGCCCATGATTAATGGCAAGATATAAAAAGGATCTGGTGCTGATAAATCTAGCAAGTACCAGAAAGGTGTTTGGCGCAATTCAACCATTTCTAATAGCACCCAATAAAGCGCAATAAACACTGGAATTTGTACCAAAATCGGTAAACAACCAGAAGCAGGGTTAATCTTCTCTTTTTTGTATAATTCCATGGTTTTTTGACCCATTTTTTGCTTGTCATCACCATAAGTTTCTTTTAGTTTGGCCAGTCTAGGAGATAGTTTTCGCATGCCTGCCATCGAACGATAAGACTTTTCACTAAGCTTATAAAACGCCAGTTTAATAAGAATCGTTAGAATAATAATTGCATAACCCCAAGATTGCACAAATGAGTAAATCCAGTTAAGCAGTTCGGACAGCGGCTTGGCGATAATAAATAAAACGCCATAGTCAACTGTTTTATCTAGACCTGGTGCAATAGTGTCAATGCGTGCTTGTTCTTTTGGTCCTATGTATAAGCGACCACTTGAAAGCGTTTCGCTGGCACCTGGCGCAATAGCTTGAGTTGGGTTGACAATGGTTAGCAGATACTTTCCATTATTGATTTTGGATGAGTAATTATGAGTCTTGTCAGCATCTGGTATCCAGGCGGCAAAGAAGTAGTGTTGAATCATTGCTATCCAGCCACCAACTGATGTGGTTTTTGCTTGCTCATCAAACTCATCAAAGTCTATTTTTTCATAAACCTCTTGATCGTCATACTTTGCGCCACCCGTAAAAGTTGGCATCATCATGTTATATTGATCAAGTGCATTTCTAACAAGCTGTGTATAAGAAGTGGTATTTAATGTGTTATTGCCATTATTAGTAATTTGATAGTCTAGCGAAACAACATAACTACCCTTGGTAAAGTGATAAGTTTTTGTTACTTGAGTATTGTCTTTTCCTGTCCAAGTAAAAGGCACGCTTAGGGTGTCACCATTCATCTCATAATGAGAGTTTGCAGAGTTAAATTGTGAGTGATGTGTTGGCATCTTATCTTGTGGCAATAACCCGCTTTGTGCCTGGAACAGCACACCAGATTTGTTGTTTAATAACTGCACTGTGTCGCTGCTTCCTAATTCAGTCGGATAGTCGTTCATCCAGCTGTTAATAATTGTAGCGCCTTTATGACTAACCTCAAGTGTTAGTAAGTCGGTTGTAATGGTTGTTATCTCGCCTTTGTTTGACTGCTGTGTATTGGGCAAGTCTATAGAGGTGTTGGTATTTACAACTGTTGGAACATCAACATTCTCAGGATTTTTCTCAGAAACTACCGGTGCTTGTTTTTGGTAGATTAGATTGCCGTTTGAATCGACTTCGTGCTGCATATCCCATTGTTCTTTTAGTAAAAACAAACTAAGTAGGATTGCAACGATCAGAAAAAATTTTTGATTATTCATAAGTTTATTGAATTAAATAAGGTTAGGTTATTTTTTTGGCACAGGGTCGAATCCACCTTCATGCCATGGATGACAACTGCTAATACGCTTCACGCTTAGTTTTAAACCCTTGAAAAAACCATGAGTTTTAATGGCTTCATAAGAGTACTCAGAACAGGTTGGTTGAAACCTGCAGTTGGACCCCAATAGTGGACTAATAAATAGCTGATAAAACTTAATTGGCAAAAGTAATAAATAGCGCATTAATTAAGGACTGTTTTATTAAACAAGTTAAGCAAGTCTTTCGCTAACTCACCGTTGTTTGCTGGTTTTGCGTGTTTTGCCATAACGACAAACTCCCAATGACCTAAAGTATTTTTATGTGTTCTAAAGGTTTCTCTGGCAATTCTTTTAAAACGGTTGCGCTCAACTGCTAATCGATGTACTTTTTTTGAAATTGCAAGGCCTAATCTAGCATTAGACACACTAGTCTCTCTTGCAACAACTTGCCAATACTTTCCTCTGATCATTTTTCCATTATTAAAAATGGCTTTATAATCAGAGGGTTTTGAAACTTTTGACGCTGGTGAAAGCCTGAAAGACACTTAAAGTCGTTCTTATGCGGCTAGGCGCTTACGACCCTTCTTTCTACGTGCGTTAATAACTGCACGACCTGCTTTAGTGCTCATTCTTGATCTGAAACCGTGCTTACGCTTACGCTTAATAACACTTGGTTGAAAGGTTCTCTTTTGCTTCATAATGAATATCGTTTGATAAAATCTTACAATTTTACCATAACTTAAGAGTATTGTCGCGCACTTAGCGCTATTGTTGTTTTATAAAAAATAACCATTTAAAGTGCTACAATGATAATAATTTTTGCTTGATTAGAAGGTGTTTTTTAATGGATTTAGTTTATTGGCTAATGTTATTAAAAGCGCCTCATTTGGGCGTAATAACCTTTTATAGGGCACTTAAAGTTTTTGAATCTCCGCAGCAAGTTTTTCTAGCAACAGACGAGCAAAGAAAATCATCGGGAGTTTTTAAAAATCCAACACTGGATTATCTTTCAATCGCTAACCCTTCAATGGTTCAGGCGGATTTAGATTGGCTTAAAGGCGATGATTGTTATATTATTAGCTTAATTGATCCAAGCTACCCATCATTGTTAAAAACCATTGTTGATCCGCCCCCTCTTTTGTACGTTCGAGGAAATGTTGATTGTTTGTCCAGTTCTCAATTGGCCATTGTTGGCAGTAGAAACCCAACACCAGGTGGTAAAGATAATGCTTATCAATTTGCACATGATATTGCAAGGCGGGGAGTGGTCATTACCTCAGGAATGGCGAGCGGTATCGATGCCCAAGCGCATATTGGTGCACTTGAGGCAGGTGCAAACACCATTGCAGTTTGCGGCACAGGGCTAGATAGAATTTATCCAGCTAAGCATAAATCACTGGCACATCAAATCAGCTTGCAAGGGGCATTAGTGTCTGAATTTCCAATTGGAACTTCGCCAATTGCTAGCAACTTTCCAAGACGTAATCGTATTATTAGCGGGCTAAGTTTGGGTACTTTAGTGGTGGAAGCAAGTATTAAAAGTGGCACAATGATAACGGCTAAACTGGCAGCAGATCACTGTCGAGAAGTGTTTGCAATTCCTAGTTCTATTCACAACCCATTGTCGGAAGGGTGCCACTATTTAATTAAACAAGGCGCTCAATTAGTAGATAGTGTTGATGATATATTAAGCGAGATACAACCAGGATTTGAGCCATTGAAAGACACTCAAAACACCACTCAAAATACAAAAGAGATGGACAAAAGTACCTCTGTGCTATTAAAATGTCTGAGCTATGAGGCATTGACAGTTGACGAATTGGTTGAAAAAACCAACCTAAGTCCACAGATAGTTACTCAAGAGCTTCTATTGCTGGAGCTTGAAAATAGAATTACCAAAACAGCAGGATCAGGCTATATATTGGCCAAATAAAGCACTATGACAAATAATATTCTTGACGTTCTAACTTATATGTTTGATTATTTATTCGAAGAGGCAGAGCAAAATGCCGCCCATGAGATAGATGATATTGAATTAAAAGAACATCTTGCAGATGCAGGGTTTGATATTTCACGTATTGATAAAGCGCTAAGCTGGCTAGAAAATATTGCCACACTTCAAGATGGAAAGATCAAGCCGTTCTCAACCATTGATGACAATAGCATGCGTATTTACACCGATGCTGAGAAGCTTAAGCTTAATGCTAAGGCACGTGGGTTTCTGCTATTTATGGAAAATGTAGGTCAGTTGAATGCCAATCAGAGAGAAATGATTATTGAGCAAGTAATGTCTTTAGGAGATGCCAGTATTTCATTGGATGACCTTAAATGGGTGGTTATGATGGTACTTGGTAACAGTGCAGATGGAGAGGTTTCAGCACAATGGCTAGAGTCTATTGTTTTTCTTGATGAAAACCGCACCCTACAGTAATGGCAAAAAATCTTGTTATTGTCGAGTCCCCTGCTAAAGCTAAAACAATTGAAAAATTTTTAGGTAAGGATTATGTGGTTAAGTCCAGTATTGGGCACATTCGCGACATGCCCAAGAAAAACATGGGTATTGACATTGAAAACAATTTCGAACCTACCTATGAAATAACAACCGATAAGAAAAAAGTCGTTGCTGAATTGCGAAAATTTGTTAAATCAGCTGAAAAAGTATATCTTGCAACGGATGAGGATCGCGAAGGAGAGGCCATTGCTTGGCATTTACTCGAGGCATTAAAACTTCCAAAAGACACACCAAGAATTGTCTTTCATGAGATTACTAAGGGCGCAATTACTAATGCTATTGTTAAGCCTAGAATGGTTGATTATCACTTAGTTGATGCGCAACAAGCACGTCGAATTATTGACCGTTTAGTGGGTTTTGAAATATCACCGGTATTATGGCGCAAGATTTCAGGCGCGCGTTCAGCAGGCCGAGTGCAATCTCCTGTTGTGCGCTTAGTAGTAGAAAGAGAAAGAGAGATCACTCAGCATGTTGCCAGTTCAACTTATAAAGTTAAAGCGGAATTAGTTAACAAAGACGGCGAGCTAATTGATGTTAAATTGGCCAAAGATTTTGACTCAAAAGACCAGGCTCTAGCATTTGCCAATCAGTTGTTAACAGCTGATTTGGAAGTTGCTTCGGTAGAGAAAAAACCTTCTAAGCGCTCACCAAAAGCACCATTTATCACTTCTACATTGCAACAAGAGGCATCGCAAAAGTTAGGTTTTTCAGTTAAACAAACCATGACAATTGCTCAGAATTTGTATCGTGAAGGCTCTATTACCTATATGAGAACCGATTCAACGACATTATCCGAAGTGGCAATTGAAAAAGCGCAAGAGGTTATCGAACAGACTTTTGGTGATGAGTATCATCAAACGCGTCGATACAAAACTAAAGATTCAGGCGCACAAGAGGCTCATGAGGCTATTCGACCAACCGATTTAACAAAGCCGGAAATTTTTGGCATTGATGAGCAATCTGCCAAGCTTTATGCACTGATCTATAAGCGTACCTTGGCATCACAGATGAGCGATGCAAAACTGCAAAAAACTCAAATTAAAATCAATGTTTCTAATGCTGGTGAGCAGTTTGTGGCCAATGGAGAGGTGTTGACTTTCCCTGGTTTTTTAAGTGTTTATGATTATTTATCTGCCGATGATAAATTATTGCCAGATGTTGATAAAGGTGATCAATTTGATTTAGAAAGTTTTAGTGCAAAACAAAGTTTTTCTCGAGCAAAAGCACGATACACTGAAGCCTCTTTAGTTAAAAAAATTGAAGAAATGGGCATTGGCAGACCATCAACTTTTGCCACAATGGTTTCTACTGTTCAAGATAGAAATTATGTTTCTAAAGAAACTCGTGAAGGTTTTGAGCGTCAATATGAATTGATTGAAATTAAAAACAATCAAGTTGTTGAGTCACAGCCAACAGAAACCACAGGCGCGGAAAAAAATAAATTATTTCCAACCAATGTTGCTTATTTGCTTAATGACTTTTTGGTTAAACATTTCAGCAATATTATTGATTATGAATTTACTGCCAAGCTTGAGAGTGATTTCGATACCATTGCAACACAAAACATACCTTGGCAAGGTGTGGTTAAAGATTTTTATGAGCCTTTTCATGAAAAAATTGAAGCTGCAGCTGATATTTCTAGAGAAGAAACTCATGGTATGCGTGAATTGGGCGAAGATCCAAAATCTGGAAAACCAGTTAGTGTACGTTTTGGCCGTTATGGTGCTTTTGCACAAATTGGTCATAAGGACGATGAAGATAAGCCAGTATTTGCCGCACTTCGTGGCACGCTAGACATTGAGACCATTACTTTAGATGAGGCATTAGAGTTATTTAATATGCCTAGAACTGTAGGTGAGACTGAAGAATTTGGTGTTATTAAGGCAAATTATGGCCGTTTTGGTCCTTATATTCAATATGGTAAAAAATATGTCTCATTAAAAGAAGACACGCCAGAAGAAGTAACACTTGAAAAAGCGTTGGAGCTTATTGCAGCCAAAGAGAAATTTGATGCAGAGCGTATTATTAAAACCTTTGAAGACTCAGAAATTCAAGTTCTTAATGGACGTTTTGGCCCCTATATCTGGAATGGCAAAAAACGAGGAAAAGGGCAAAAAAACATCACCATCAAAAAACTATTTGGTGATAAAGAGCCAAGCGAGTTAACGCTTGAAGAATGTAAAAAAGCCATTTCTGGCAAAATTAAAGCCAAAACAACCAAGCGTAAAAAGAAAACCACAAAAAAGAAGGCCACAAAAAAGACAGTTAAAAAAACAACTGCAAAATCATAGACTTATTATCACACAGTCTTTTTTTGACCTTGTCGGTGTAAAATACAACACATTTAATAAACTATCTTATTGTTATGTTATTACTTAGTGAAGTTATGATTGCCAATCCTCAAGTAGATAAATTTGAAGACTTAGTGGTTGTGCTAAAAACAATATCAGCTTCATCAGACGAGCGTTTTTTTCGTATGGATGTAAAGCCTGATTATGCAGACACACCAGATAATTGGGAAGATCGTATGGAAGCGGCCTTCTACTAGGAGATATTAATGGGAAAGTATTTAAATAAAGAGCAGATTTTTGATGCTGAAGGTGGCGAAGATATGTACGCCAACGAAGAGCAGTTAAAGTCAAAACTAGAGTTTTTTGAAAAGCAATTGGCAAATCAAAATGACTCAACACCAGTAGAAGAAAGAATCAACACTTTATTGGAAATTGCTCGCATCCAAGTAGAGCGTTACAAAGGTGCAGACGCTTGGGAAAAAGCCATGTTGGCTTTTGATTTAGCTAAAGATAATGAAATGTGGGAGCATGCAGTAGAGGCGTGTGATGCTATGTTTTTATCAGAAGGGCCAGATTCACTAAAAGCGCTTGGTCATGCACTGTGGTTAAGTGTTACATTTCCAGTTGATCCAGAACTTACTGTGGCGATGTTGCAACATTTGGTTGAAGAATCTCCTAAGGGTGCAGACACCAAAGCTTATGCAGCAGCTGTTGCACACTACATTACTTCAGTGCGCAAAGGCCCAGATGACGATTTAACATTTTTTGCCTCACAAATGATCGCATCGGTGGCAGATGAGCATTCCCACGTAACCGATCAATCTACATTTGATTTATGGCGTAAAACGTTACAATTAGATAAGCCAGAAGTGTTTTTACAAAAACTATCCAGTGCTGTTGATCAGCTAATTGGTGAAAATCCATGGGTAGATAGAGATGCAATTAGAGCAACATTAGACACACAAGACAAGTGATATGAAAATTAAGATTTGCGGATTTACTGATGCACAAAACGCCAAACAGGCGGCAACGCTTGGTATTGATGCAATTGGACTGGTTTTTTATGACAAGTCGCCTCGCAATGTTAGTATAGATAATGCAATAAATATTGTTAATTCATTGCCTCCATTCATTAACCGCGTGGGTTTGTTTGTCAATGCAGAATCTAGCTTTATTGATGAAGTATTGTGCGAAGTGCCACTAGATACATTGCAGTTTCATGGAGATGAGACGCCAGTAGAGTGTGCCCAATATGCCATGCCTTTTATTAAAGCTCTGCGCGTTAACCAAGACACCAACATTGTGCAAATGGCTAGCGAGTATCATCAGGCTAGCGGCTTGTTGTTGGATGCATTTAATAAAGATACTTATGGCGGCACTGGCGAGAGCTTTGATTGGTCTTTAGCTAAGGTTGATATTGAGTTGCCTATTATTTTGGCGGGCGGTTTAAATCCTAATACTGTGGCAGATGCAATTAGCCAAGTTAATCCTTATGCAGTTGATGTTTCTAGTGGTGTAGAGAGTGCAAAAGGCATTAAAGATATTGAAAAAATTAAACAATTTATAAGTCAAGCAAATTTATGAGTAATTACAACTTACCGGATGATAAAGGACATTTTGAACAATATGGTGGTGCTTTTATGCCAGAAACATTGGTTACCGCTGTAACTGAGTTGAAACAGGCTTACGAACGCTTAAAAGATGATCCAGATTTTTTAGCTGAATTTAATCATGACCTTAAGCATTATGTTGGTCGAGAGACACCTCTTTATTTTGCACAGAATCTTACGCAAAAGCTTGGTGGGGCTAACATTTATTTAAAACGTGAAGATCTTAATCATACGGGTGCGCATAAAGTAAACAATACCATTGGCCAAGCATTATTAGCCAAACGTTTGGGCAAAACCCGTATTATTGCTGAAACGGGAGCTGGTCAACACGGTGTGGCAACAGCAACAGTGGCGGCGCGCTTAGGGTTGGAGTGCGTGGTTTATATGGGCGAGGTTGATGTTGCTCGTCAGGCACTTAATGTATTTCGTATGAAATTATTGGGCGCAACCGTTATTCCGGTAACCTCAGGTTCAAAAACTCTAAAAGACGCACTCAATGAAGCCATGCGTGACTGGGTTACCAATATTGATGATACGTTTTATATTATTGGAACAGTGGCAGGCCCTCACCCTTATCCAATGATGGTGCGTGATTTCCAATCAATCATTGGTAAAGAAGCCAAAGCTCAATTTGCTGATCAAGCAGGCGGATTGCCTGATGCGTTAGTCGCTTGTGTGGGCGGTGGTTCGAATGCAATCGGTTTATTTCACCCATTTATTGATGATGAATCAGTGGCAATTTATGGTGTAGAGGCGGCAGGATATGGCATGGAAAAAGGCCCAACTGCACATGCAGCACCTTTATGCGCTGGCAGTGTCGGTGTTTTGCATGGTAACAGAACTTATTTAATGGAAGATGAAAATGGCCAAATTATTGAAGGCCACTCAATCTCAGCAGGGCTTGATTATCCCGGAGTTGGCCCTGAACACGCTTATTTAAAAGATTCTGGTAGAGCGCAGTACGTGGCAATTACTGACGAAGAAGCGCTTGATGCATTCCACACACTCACCAAAGTTGAAGGCATTTTGCCAGCGTTAGAGTCTTCTCATGCGGTGGCTTACGGCATTAAACTTGCCAAAGAGCTCGGTAAGGATAAAAATATTATTGTTAACCTCTCCGGCAGAGGCGACAAAGATATTCATACCATCGCAGAAATCGAAGGCATCGAGTTTTAGAGTAGTACTTTTTCATAATTACTGCGTCAGTTTCCGTACTAAAAGTCTCATGTATTAGTTAATACACTTCGACTTTTGCGTGCGTTACTTTCTTGTACTGATAAAAAATTACCACCCTAAAATATTTTAAAAAAGACGTGCTCTTTGTTGTTGAAATTCTCAAAATCAGTCACTTATAATTTATAAGCTCCTGCTTTTTCTAATTCATTACACCTCGATTTTGGTAAAAATTACCGCTTTAAAAGGTTTATAAAAGTCCAATTCACCAATAAAATTTAGCAAATTTTACGAATTAATGCCTTAAAATTGTATTTATTTGTAATAAATTGATAGTTTTTAATAAAATTACTGCATAAAATACCACTTTTTAATTAAAAACAGTCTATTTGTATCAATTTTATCTAGTTTTTAGTGATATTTTACTCAAAAATACCTATATTTTGTTTTTTAAGTAAATATACGTCATTTTAATAATTTTCAAATTTTTTTATTAGTTCAGGCTGTGTACTATGTACAATAAATAGGCAGTTTTGTACAAATGGAGAAATTAAATGCATAAAGCACCTGCCAAAATTTCATTGATTTTATTTGTAATCTATTTTGGATTTTTATCTTCTGTTATGGCAAGGAGTGTTTCTGAAGCTGGAGAGTTGGATTTATCAAACACCGTCATTGCCGATGTACACATGCACCCACACCCAAAAAATCATCCTATTGATCAACTTACATGGATGAATAGAAATGGCGTTAAATGGGCGGGATTAGGTGAAATGACTGGTGGACGTGATGTTAGGGAGCACTACATTGACACATTAGGCGATAGATATATACCATTTGGTGGGCAAAGCTATTTAAATCTAATTTATTTTAAATATGGGGTTAGTGGCTTAGAAGACAAAAATAACCCAATGTTTAGAGATCTCATGCAAACATTAGAAAATGATTTCTCTAATGGCAGGTTAAAAGGCATAGGTGAGGTTTTTGGTAATAATAGTTTGGGAAACCCAAGGTCTAGAATTAAGCGCAATACAAATATTACTGCGCCAACATATAAAGAAATGGTTGATTTGGTGGCAAAGTATGGCGGAGCCTTATCAATTCATGTAGATTGGAATAAAAAATCAATCAAACAGCTTGAGTCACTTGCAGACTACAATACAGATGCAAATATTATCTGGGCACATTGTGGAGGCAATTCCCGAGCAAGTGATGTTAAAAAAGTACTGGCAAGACATGACAATATTTATTGTGATTTATCCGCAAGACACAAGCCTAAGATAACCCCGCGTATTGTGAGCAAAAAACCGAACATGGAGATTTTTACTAGATACAACTTAAATAGCTCATGGAAAAAATTGATTGAAGAGATGCCAGATCGATTTATGGTTGGCACAGACACTAAAACTGAACATCATTATGATCAAGGAATTGAAAATATTAGAAATGGCTTGTTGGCAAACTTAAGTGCAGAGACCGCTAAAAAGGTGGCATATCAGAATGCGCAGAAGCTTTTGAAACTAAAGTAGACTGTTCTTATTTGCCGACCACCACACTAGTAATAGAAATTGCAGTGTTATTATTGGAACAACTGATAATAGCACCACTTCCCAGCCAAAATTAAATATAAAAAAGCCTGCAGATAATGATGCTAGAGCTTGCATGCCATAGATTAAGAAATCATTTAATGATTGCACTTTGAATCTTTCACTGTCGTTATATGATTCAGGCAGAAGTGATGTTCCACCGATAAATAAAAAGTTCCAGCCGATTCCAAGCAGCACTAAGCTTATCCAATAATTACTCATAGTATGGCCTAAGTAAGCAATTAACACGCAGATAAAATATGCCAAAACTCCTAACAACATCATTTTACTAAGGCCAAAAAATTTAACAATGATTGGCGTAAACAAGGATGGGGCAAACATGGCAATGACATGTGATTGTATAACAAACTTAGTTTGCTCTAAAGAAAATCCATCAATTACATGCATACTCATAGGGGTGGCTGTCATTAAGAACGACATGACAACATAGCCCACTGCAGCGCTCGATAGAGCAACAATAAATACTTTTTGTTTTGCTATGGTCAGTAGTGCTCTAGAATCGTGTCGATGTTCTTCTTTGTTTGTTGCTATAGGCTTATAAAACCACAAAAAAACAAAAGCTAAAATAAAACACACTCCAAGTAGAATAAATGAACCAGTAAATTCAGTGGTAAATAAACCTCTGCCTTTGGTTGCAAGCTCTGGACCTAAAAAAGCTGAAACCAAGCCTCCAATTAAAACAGCAGAAGTCGCGGTGGCACTATGATTTGAGTCTACACTCTCAATGGCTGCAAATCTAAATTGATTCATGGTTGCGGTGGTAATGCCAAATAAAAATGTCGCTGCACAAAACAGATAAAAAGACTTAATCTCAAGTGCAATTATTGCAATGCCAATGATAACAATTGTATAAACACAAACCCATAGAAATGCTTTGCGTCTGCCAAAAATAGACATAATTTTATTTATTGGAATGATTGCGCTTGCCGTGCCAATAACCAGCATTGCCACAGGAAGAGTTGAAAGGGTATTGATTGATGCTAGCGATTGACCAATTATTCCGCCTAAAAAAATAACAAAAACACTAAGCGACATAAATAATGACAAGCTTATTGCCATTATCCAAACGTTTAACGGCAGGGATAACACTTATTTTTTAGTTGGGCGTTGCCAACTTTTCATGGTTATTTGTTTAGATCGGCTAAGAGTGAGTTTTTCTTCAGGAGCTTCTTTGGTGATGGTTGATCCAGCACCAATTGTTGCATTCTTTCCAATACTTACAGGGGCAACAAGTTGTGAGTCAGAGCCGATGAATGAGCCGTCACCAATGATGGTTTCGTATTTATTGGCACCATCATAGTTACAAGTAATAACACCCGCGCCTATATTAACATCTGACCCCATAGTAGTATCACCCACATAGCTAAGGTGTGAGACCTTTGAGCCTTTGCCAATAGTGGATTTTTTCACCTCAACAAAGTTACCAATTTTGGCATTTTCACCAATATCTGCTTGTGGGCGAATACGGGCAAATGGGCCGATTGATGCGCCATTATTAATAACAGCATCCTCAATGACAGAGTTTGCCAAGATAGACACATTATCACCAATTTTGGAGTTTTTTATCATACAGTTAGGTGCAATTGTTGTATTTACCCCCAGTGTTACCGAGCCTTCAATAACGGTATTAATGTCAATTTCACAATCTTGCCCAAAAGTAAGCACTCCTCGACAATCAAAGCGTGATGGGTCTTTTAAGCTAAGCCCCTGTTGCATGTACTGAGCTGCTTGTTCAAGCTGAAAAACTCTTTCTAGTTCAGCCAACTGAATCTTGTCATTGACACCAGCTACTTCGAACTGATTGTCTGTAATAGCTGATGCAATGGTTTTTCCATCATTGACTGCCATTTCAATAATATCGGTTAAATATAATTCGCCTTGAGCATTGTTTGGATCTAGTTGATTAAGATATGATTTTAACAATTGGCTGTTAACCGCCATAATGCCTGTATTAACCTCACAAATCTCGAGCTGTTCTTTGGAGGCATCTTTTTGCTCAACAATGGCTTGAATCTCATTATTTTGTCTAACAATGCGCCCATAACCCGTTGGATTATCAAGAATAACCGAGAGTAGTGAAATGCTGTTTTGTTGCGCTTTAGTGATTAAATCATCCAAAGTACTTTGTTTAATCAGTGGTACATCACCATAGAGTATTAAAGAGATAGATTCGTCTTCAACATGAGGCATGGCTTGTTGTACTGCATGGCCGGTTCCAAGTTGTTCTTTTTGTTCAACCCAGTTAATTGAGTCATCATCAATACTTGACTTAACAGTATCACCACCAAAGCCATAGACAATATGTGTTTGTTGGCAAATAGATTTGGCTTGTATAAGTACGTGCCCTAACAATGTGTTATCAGCAAGCGTTTGCAACACTTTAGGTTTTTTAGAATTCATGCGCGTGCCTTTGCCAGCTGCAAGAATAATGGCGTGAATATTCATATTAAAAGTCTTCTACAATAGGATTTTGATCAAGATAAGATTGCGTTACACCAGGAGCAATAAAGGTAATGGTTCCTATTACTTGACCTTGTTTTTTGCCAACACTATATGTGGCAGCGCGCATTTGAATTGGGGCATTGTTAAAAATTTCAGAAAAGTTTCGTGATTGGCGAGACTGAGTTAAAAATTCATCTTTGCTGATAAAGGTATATTTAATGCTGTGTTTTTGATAAGCTTCGTTTTCAAATTCAGCCACTAATTTAGTAAATTCATTTTTATTAAACGTATTGGCGCTTGCTTGCAATATGTCTAATTTATCTTTGCCATCTTCAATAAGAACTAGATCAAATTGTGTTTTAAGCGCATAAAACATTTTTTTAATTTTACTAACATCAGTTAATGGCATCATCAGCACAATGGAGACTAATCGATCATTTAGAAAGCGAAAAGCAATTTCAGCTTCTTCACCTGCTAAAGAGTGTTTTTGCATGCACAAAGTGCCTGCTTCATATTTTTCAGAGCAATCTTCTAAGGGTAGAGATTTTTGCAAAAATACCTTGGGCATCCCAACCAAAAATTGCTTGTACAAACGGATTTGCTCTGTTGACAAGCTTGATAAGGATAGCGAGAATAACAATGTAAATAGTGCTAAGCGCTTCATGATAAAGTTATTTATTTTGTTTAATGGATATTGTAAACGCTTAAAGACTTAAATACAATAAAATCAGCTCCTATGAATGACACTTGCTTTCACTGCGGATTAGGCGTTACCAATAGTAATCGTATCACCTCGCAAATTAATCAGATTGATCGAGATTTTTGCTGCGTGGGCTGTGCAAGCGTTTGCAAGACTATTCATGACAGTGGTTTGGGTGCTTTTTATCAACAGCAAACAACGTCGTTATTGCCAGCGGTATCTTTGGAATATCCTAAAGAGTTTTATGATGCTGACGCTTTCCAGCAACCTTATTTGGAGCTCTCTAACCAGGGTGAAAAAATCATAACATTGATTAGTGACACCATTCATTGTGCTGCCTGTGTGTGGCTGATTGAAAGAGCGATAGGTGAGCTTGACGGTGTATTATGGGTGCGAGCAAACCTTACCGATAAGCGTATTCGTATTAGTTGGAATGAGCAAGACATCAAGCTGTCTGTTATTATGCAACGACTGGCTGATTTAGGTTATGCAGCTATGCCATATGAGCAAAATATGGCTGAAAGTATGGCGGAAAAAGCCAATAAAAAAATGCTTTATCGCATTGGTTTTGCAGCATTTACCATGATGAATCTATTATGGATTTCTATTGCTATGTATACCGGAGCGAGTGATGGAAAATATCATCACTATTTTCAGTGGCTAGGCTTTGCCTTAGCGACACCAACATTATTTTATTCTGGTCTGCCGTTTTTAAAAAATGCTTATACGGGGATGAAAAACGGATTTATGAATATGGATTTGCCCATCAGTATTGGCGCACTCACAACGTATTTTTATTCAACTTATGTGTTACTTGGGTTTTCCGCCAAGGGCGAAGTGTATTTTGATACGGTGGTTAACTTCATCTTTGTTATTTTGATTGGTAGATATTTAGAAAGCTCGGCCAAAAAATCTTCTCTTTCGGCGTCAAGTTCACTACAACAATTGCAGCCAAAAGTAGCCTTGGTTGTTCAGCAAGATAAACAAACAATCACCCCTGTAGGCGCCATTGAAATAGGCGATATTGTATTAGTCAAGCCTGGAGAAAGGTTGGCAGTTGATGGAGTTGTTGTAAAAGGTGTTAGTGATATTGATGAGTCATTACTAAGTGGAGAATCTCTACCGGTTAGCAAACAACAAGGCAGCGAAGTGTTTGCCGGTTCTATTAATGGCGGTGGCAGTCTGCAGGTTGAAGTAACAAAAACATTGAAAAGCTCCGCATTGAGTCAGATTGTTAGCTTGGTTGAAACTGCCCAAGATAACAAAAATTCAGTGGTATGTACAATTGATAGAATCATCCCTTATTTTGTAACAACCACGCTTTTATTGGCGGTCGCTACTTTTGTGTACTGGCAATCACAGGATTTTGATTTGGCACTGCTTAGCGCAACCAGCGTGCTTATTATTACCTGCCCTTGTGCTTTTGGCTTGGCAACACCCATGAGTATTGCTGTTGCTAGTAGCGTTGCGGTAGCGAAGAAGATGCTGATTAAAAACAGTGATGCATTGGAAGTGTTAGATAAGACAGATTGGGTGGTTTTTGACAAAACTGGCACCTTGACTCAAGGTGAATTTAAATTAACTCATGTAGAAACAGACATTGATCAACAGCAGTTTCTTCAAATACTATCAAGCATAGAAAATCTTTCAGAACATCCGTTGGCAAAAGCCATTGTGAATGATACAAAGGTTAAGCGAAATTTAGAAGTTTCTGAGTTTCAATCAGTTGCTGGTCAGGGTGTAAGGGGCATTATTGATAAGGTGGAATACAAAATAGGCTGTTTAAATTTTGTTACTACTAATCAAACAAACAAAGATGAACTTTTAAAAAAAGCACAATTATTAGAATCTCGTGGTGCAAGTTGCATTTGGTGCGCTGATCAAAATAGTCTATTAGGCTTTGTTGCTCTACAAGATGAGATTAAAACAGATGCTAAACAGATCATTGATCAGTTGAAATCACAAGGTGTCAATGTTAGTTTATTAAGTGGTGATTCTCAATTAGTTAGTCAAAATGTGGCTGATGTAATTGGTATTGATCATGTGGTGGCTCAAGCATTGCCACAAGACAAGGCTGACTATATTAAACAATTGCAACTTAAACACACCGTGTTAATGGTGGGCGATGGCGTTAATGATGCGCCAGCGTTGGTTCAGGCTGACACCTCTATGGCTATTGGCTCTGGCAGTGATGTTTCTGTTAATCAGGCCGATGTCGTGATATTGGGTTCAATGTTAAAGCCTGTTTTGGACATGTTTGATTTGGCAAAACGCACCAACACAACCATCAAGCAAAATATTATTTTTGCATTGTCGTACAATGCGCTTATGGTGCCACTAGCCATGATGGCTAAAGTGACCCCACTATTTGCAGCGATTGTTATGCCAATTAGTTCATTGGTGGTGATTGGCAATGCAGCCAGACTAAGAAGACAGAAGTCTTAAATTATTATTAAAGCCATTCCTAATGCAAGCATGTAAAAAAATAAATTTGTTTGGCTCAAATAGTATATAATTTGTCCTCTTTTGATATTTAAACATAAAGCGACACCAACATGAAAACAGACATTCATCCTAACTATAAAGACGTTAAAGTAATTTGCTCATGTGGTAACACATTTGAAACTCGTTCAACTGTAGGCAAAGACGAGCTACATTTAGATGTGTGTTCTAGCTGTCACCCATTCTACACTGGCAAGCAAAAAATCATGGATAGTGCTGGTCGAGTTGAGAAGTTTAAATCACGTTACGCTGCATTTAAGCGATAAGCAATCCAAATTGTATAAAAAGCCACTCATTAGTGGCTTTTTTTATGTCCGAATGAGAGCGATGTCTGGGTAAAAATCATTATAATTACAGTGTTTATTTTTATCCAAAAAGCTCATGTCGTTTGATTATATTAATGCCTTATTAAAAAAGCCAACTACGCGTACACCAATATGGGTCATGCGACAAGCGGGACGTTACCTGCCTGAATATCGTGCAACTCGTGCAAAGGCAGGTGATTTTATGAGTTTGTGCAAAAGCCCTGAGCTTGCCTGTGAAGTAACCATGCAGCCACTTGACAGATTTGATCTTGATGCGGCAATATTATTTTCTGATATTTTAACCATTCCAGATGCAATGGGATTGGGCCTATATTTTAGCGAGGGAGAAGGGCCAAAATTTGAGCGACCAATTGAAACTTTGGCTGATATTGAGAGAATTCCATCAGAAGTTAATAGTGAGCTAGCCTATGTATTTGATGCAGTGTCTACCATTAAATCCGCATTAAAAACGCGCGCTCCATTAATTGGTTTTAGCGGCAGTCCGTGGACTTTAGCAACTTATATGATTGAAGGCGGTAGTAGCAAAACTTTTGCCAAAACTAAGAAGATGCTATTTAATGATCCAAAAATGTTGCATTTGTTATTAGATAAATTAGCCGATAGTGTCATTGCTTATTTAGATCAGCAGGTATTAAGTGGTGCAGATAGCTTGATGGTTTTTGATACTTGGGGTGGTGTGCTTTCTAAAGAAAATTATTTGAATTTTTCACTCAGCTACATGCAAAAAATTGTCACAGGGGTGAAAGCAAAACATCCAGAAATACCAGTAACCTTATTTAGTAAAAATGGTGGTAAACATTTAACTGAAATTGCAAATACAGGCTGTGATGGCGTAGGTATTGATTGGACAGTAGAGTTGGGTGAAGTGGAGAGTCAAATTGGCAGTAAAGTTGCCATTCAAGGTAATCTTGATCCTGCCGTTATGTACGCCACACCTGAAGTTGTAAGAGCAGAAGTTAAAAAGGTACTTGATCAATTTAAAGGCGATACAGGGCATATCTTTAATTTAGGCCATGGTATTACACCTGATGTTGATCCAGAAAATATGACAGTACTCGTAGATGCAGTGCATGAGTTTAGCGCTAAATAATTAGTATGTCTCGATTATCAAGAGTTTTTTCAAACCTACCTAAATCGCATAAAGCATTTATTCCATTTATCACTGCCGGTGATAGCGGGCTCAATAATACTTTTGAGTTAATGCATACGCTGGTAAAAAATGGTGCCGATGTTATTGAACTGGGCGTGCCATTTTCAGACCCTATGGCTGACGGACCAATGATTGCAAAATCGCATGAACGTGCAGTTGCCGATGGCGTTAGTCTTCATGATGTGTTAGATTTGGTAAAAAAATTTAGAAAAACTAACGATACAACGGCTATCGTATTAATGGGATATCTAAACCCAATTGAAGTTTTTGGTTATCAAGAATTTGCACTACAAGCGAGTGCAAGTGGTGTTGATGGGGTGTTGGTGGTTGATATGCCACCAGAAGAGGCGCATGATTTAAAGCAAAAACTGGATGAAAATAATATTGACTTTATTTTCTTAGTGGCTCCAACCACAACAGATGATCGCATTGAATTTTTATCAACAATTGCCTCCGGGTTTGTCTATTTTGTATCGCTTAAAGGTGTGACAGGTGCGGGGCATTTAGACATTGAATCAGTTGATTACAATTTATCCCGAATTAGAAAGCACATTGATTTACCAGTTGGTGTTGGCTTTGGTATTAAAGATGCGCTCACTGCACAAGCAGTTTCACAAAACGCAGACGCCGTTATTGTTGGCTCTTCTTTGGTTGCATTTGTTGAAAAATATGCGCTAGATAAGGATAAAATGTTAGAAAGTGTTGGAAGTTTGGCAAGTGAAATCTCTAATGCAGTTAAACAATAAAAATAAGGATTAATCATGAGTTGGCTAGAAAAAATCTTACCCTCAATTACCAGTGTTGTTAAGAAAAATATTCCAGAAGGTTTGTGGAGCAAGTGCCCAAAATGTGAAGCCACTATTTATTCTGAAGAGTTAAAAGATACAACCTATGTTTGTCCTAAGTGTGATCATCACATGCGTATCTCTGCTAGAGTTCGTATTGAGAGCTTTTTAGATGAGGAAGATCAACAAGAGATTGCTGAAAATCTAACAGCGGTTGATCCGTTAAAGTTTAAAGATCAGAAAAAATACAAAGATCGCTATGCTCAAGCACAAAAAGCAACTAATGAAAAAGATGCGCTAATTGTAAAATCAGGCACTTTAAATGGTATGAATGTTGTAGTAGCAGCCTTTGAGTTTAAATTTATGGGCGGCTCTATGGGCTCAGTGGTGGGCGAGAAATTTGTTCGTGCTGCGCAACATAGTATAGACACAGGCGCACCCCTTATTTGTTTCTCAGCATCAGGTGGCGCGCGCATGCAAGAAGGTTTATTTTCACTCATGCAAATGGGTAAAACATCACTCATGCTTAAACTATTAAGCGATAAAAAAATTCCATTTATTTCAGTATTGACCGACCCAACCATGGGCGGTGTATCGGCCAGTTTTGCTATGTTGGGAGATGTTCATATAGCTGAACCTAATGCACTTATTGGTTTTGCTGGCCCTCGAGTGGTTGAACAAACAGTTCGTGAAGAGTTGCCAGAAGGTTTTCAGCGCAGTGAATTTTTGCTTGAAAAGGGCGCCATTGATATGATTGTGCATCGTCATCAGTTGCGCAATAAAATACACACACTGTTAAGCGCCATGACCTTTAATGGCTAAGTACAAAATTCATTACAAACTTAGCCATTCAAATGGCACCTTAGTTGATGAATCATGGGATGAGCCTTTAGTTTTTGAATTGGGAGATGGTCAGCTTGACCCTTGTTTAGAATCTTGTGTTGTTGAGGCTAAAGTAGGCGAATTGCAAACCTTCCTGCTCAGTAGTTCAGAGGCTTTTGGTGATAGTTATGACGAAGCCTTCCAAGTCATGCAACGTTCAGACTTTCCAAAGGATTTAAACATTGAACTTGATGAGGCCGTTGAGTTTGAAACCCCAGCGGGTGATTCTTATGTAGGTTGTATCGACAGCATTGATGGTGATGACATTCGAGTCAATTTTAATCACCCTTTAGCAGGGGCCGATGTATCTTTCCAGCTTAAGGTTCTTGAAAAAAATTAAATGAAAGTATTACTGGCCAATCCACGTGGCTTTTGTGCAGGTGTTGATCGAGCCATTGAAATTGTAGAGCGTGCGCTTAATATTCATGGCAAGCCAGTATATGTGCGCAATGAAGTGGTTCATAATCAATTTGTAGTGAATGATCTCAAGTCTAAGGGCGCCATCTTTGTTAAAGAAATCAATGAGGTGCCATACAATCAAGTGGTTATTTTCAGCGCACACGGTGTATCTAAATTGGTTAAAAAACAATCTCAAGATATTGGCGCAACTATTTATGATGCAACCTGTCCTTTGGTGACTAAAGTTCATAAAGAAGTAGTGCGCAAACAAAAACAAAATACCCAAGTTATTTTAATTGGTCATAAGGGTCATCCCGAAGTTGAGGGAACATTAGGCCAGTCAGAAATAGGGAAAAATGTAGCGCTTATAGAGCAAGAAAATGATATTGATAAGCTTGATTTTAATGCTAATCAAGCGATCTCTTACACAACACAAACAACACTATCTGTAGACGACACCAAGCCTATTGTTGATTCACTAAAACGTAAATACCCAAACATTCAAGCGCCTAAGAAAGACGATATTTGCTATGCAACTCAGAATCGCCAAGATGCTGTAAAAACACTCATGAAATCTTCTGATATTTTGTTGGTACTTGGTTCTAGCAACTCTTCAAACTCAAATAGGCTTAGGGAGATTGCCCAAAAGCAACACTTGCCAGCTTATTTAATTGATAATGCCAATGAGATTGATGATAATTGGCTAGAAAATGTAAATATAGTTGGCGTGACTGCTGGCGCTTCAGCACCAGAGGTGCTTGTACAAGAAGTGGTTAATTATTTGTACGATAAAGGCGCTAATGAAGTGCTTGAAGTTAGTGGTGAGAAGGAAAATGTACATTTTCCTGTTCCAGAGGAATTAAGGTAATGTAATAGGCAAGGCCTATTACAGGCCTATTACAAATTTAAGATAAAAAAAGGAGAAAAAAATGTCAAAAGCAGCACTTATTTGTGGATCGTATGCGTTTGATTCAATCATGGTATTTCATGATCAGTTTAAAAATCACATCTTGCCAGATAAAGTGCATATGCTAAATGTATCTTTTTTGGTGCCAAGCATGCGCAAAGAGTTTGGTGGTTGTGGTGGAAATATTGCCTACAATCTACATTTGCTAGGTGGTAATGCCATTCCAATGGCGACTGTGGGTGAGGATTTTGCACCTTACAAAACTTGGATGGAAAAACATCATATGAATACCACTCATATTAAAGTGGTAGAAGGCTCGTATACTGGCCAAGCTTTTATTACAACAGACATGGATGATAATCAAATCACCGCCTTTCATCCAGGTGCCATGAGTGATTCGCATCAAAACAAAGTCTCTGATGTGAGCAGTGTTGATATTGGTATTGTTTCTCCAGATGGGCGAGACGGAATGATTGAACACGCGAGTCAATTTGCACAAGCTGGAATTCCTTTTATTTTTGATCCAGGCCAAGGCATGCCAATGTTCTCAGGTGAAGAATTAATAACATTTGTTGATCAAGCAACTTATGTGGCAGTGAATGACTATGAGTCGCAAATGTTGCAAGACAAAACTGGACTTGATTTAGCTACATTAGCTGCAAAAGTTGAGGCTATGATTATTACCAAAGGCGGCGAAGGCTCTGAGATTTATACAAATGGAGAAGTGATCAAAATAAAACCTGCAAAAGCAAATTCAACTCAAGACCCAACAGGTTGTGGTGATGCCTATCGTGCTGGACTATTATATGGACTCATGAATAACATGAGCTGGAAAACCACAGGGCAACTGGCAGGGTTATTAGGCGCTATTAAAATTTCACATCTAGGGACGCAAAATCATCAATTTGATATTGATGAAATTGAGAAGCTTTATCAGCAAAATTACAACGAAGATTTGTTTGCATGAGCCTCTGAAAGCAGAAGTACTTCTTTTGAGGAGAGAAGTAATATTGAAACTGCTTCAGAGGTGATAAAATTATAGCATATGTTATTTTGATATATGTTATTTTAATAACTTTTATTTTTTTCAAGCAACTGTTATAATGATACATGTATCAATAAAGCTTGAGAATGTATGGAGCCACTAAATAAACTTTTTAAACTAAGAGAGTCATTACGCGAGTGTGAAGAGCATTTAGGTATTTCTGACTATTCAGACATTGAACGCGCTGTGTTGGAGTTTATTGTTAATCAAAAAAATACCACAATTACAAAAATTCTAAAGCATACTTATTTCAAGGACTATTCACTATCAACCATTAACCGTGTAGTGGCGAAGTTGTTAAAATCTGGCGTTATTAAGTCTGAACAATCTGCGCATGATAAGCGCGAGATGAACCTCTCATTTGCTATAGAAAATTAAAAAAAAGATTAATCCAGGTTAATCTTTTCACTCACCCCCCCCGCTCTAATAGTTTTTGTATAGGTATAATTAGTATACGTTTTTAGCCTATATTAATCAAAATGAGTCAGTTATTTAAATACAACATGATTGCGCTACTAATGGTAGCTATTTCAAGATTAGTCGTAACTGGTCTTGATTTTGACGACTTTTCTGTTGGTAATTATCTGTGGTTGCCGATTGGTGCGGCGATTATGTCGTATTTACTGTTTGATTTTAAGGTATTTCCAGGTGTGTTTATTGGGTACATGCTAGCTGAAATCATACTCGAAGGCGGTGTTGCGGATATTTCTCAAAAGGAAGTAATGTCAAGATTTATGTCGTCAATTGCACCAATCATAGCCATTGGCATTATGAAACAATTCTCCTTATCTAAGTTCTTTGATGCAGATAGAATTGTCTTTAGTCATATTATATTTTTAGTATTACTTTCTGCAGTAACCTCAACCTTGTTAAAAACATTTTTTGTCTACCATAAAGCGGAAAAATTTTTAGCTGATCCGATCGAACACATCAGTTCTTATCTGCTTGGCGATATGATTGGAGGAGTGATTTTTATCGTAGTTGGACTTAAGATAGTTAATATTTTAGCAAAACGTAAGTCTGTCTGATATAATTTAACGATTCACAAGCTTGGGGAGCGGAAAAAATTATGAATACATTAAATAAGTTATTTGAATTACGTCGTTCATTAGATGTTTATGAGCGTGAAATGGGTTTTGATAAATTATCAGAAGTAGAAAAGTCTGTACTTGAATTTATCATGCATACAAAAGATGCAAACATTACTGCAATCACTAAAGATCAGTATTTTGCTAAGTATTCATTATCAACCATTAAAAGAGCGGTGGGTGTTTTATTAACAGAGAACATCATTTCAGCCAATCAATCAAACGAAGATAGACGCGCTATGATTCTTAGCTACAATAAGTAGTATCTAGCTTTTTTTTAGATTTAAGAACTTCAGCTGTTGGAAGGCTCTTGACAACGTTCACCTTTTTTAAAATGCTAGTTAATATTAAAAACTATTTGTTTGAAAATATCATCGCCTTTTTAAGCGTATTTTTAGCCGCTTATATCATGGTGTTTTTTGGCGAATTTGAGGTTGCGGTGGGTACGTACTTTTACTTGCCACTGGGTGCAAAAATCCTCATGTATTTGTTATTTGGATTTCGAGTACTTCCTGGTATTTTAACGGCTTGTATTGTGAGTGGTGTTGTGTTGTTTAACTCTTGGAATGGTAATTTTCTAATTGGCACGATGGTGGCTTGTGCAGGCTCACTTGCACCTATTATTGCCATGCAAACCATGAAGGTGACACAAGTGTGTGATTTTTCTAATTTGCGTAATATTGATTTTAGACATGTGTTGTTTTTAATTATGTTTACTTCGGTTATTAGTGCACTGCTAAAGTTCTTTTTATACATGCAAAGCATTACCATGAACATCAATACAGTTGAGTTTATCGCCCATTATATTACTGGCGATATACTTGGCGGTTTATTGGTCGTTTATTTAGTGTTAAAGTTAATTGTGCCTGTATTACAAGCTTTATACCAAGAAAAAATAGCTTAACCCCCCCCACTTTGATTTCAAAATAGACTATAATAATGGGCTATATTATTTATAGTTCAATTATGGATTTCAGTCTAAAGTTGCAAAAAAACCTAATCGCATTTTTGTTAGTTTTTATTGCATTTTTCTTGGTAGAGGGCATGCAAGGTGTTGATTTTTCACATGGAAATTTTCTGTTTTTGCCATTAGGGGCCGAAATTTTAGCGTACTTGCTGTTTGGCTTTCGAGTACTTCCAGGCATCGTTATTGCCAATACCTTGATTGGTTACTTTCTTTGGGAAAATTGGTTTGGGAATGGGTTTTACGGATTTATTGGGCATGTAGTGGTTGGCTCTTTAGCGCCCATTGCGGCCATACTAACAATGAAGGCTTTTAGTTTGTCGGAATTTTTTAAAGGCAAGGAGCTTGATTTTCGTCATGTATTGTTCTTAGTGATTCTGACTGGATTGTTTAATTCATTTGCTAAATTTTTTGTTTTTATGGGCATCATGGGTCAGGATATCAATGTTGTGACATTTTTAAGTACATATTTGGTGGGTGATATTTTAGGTGGTATTGTCTTTATTTATGTTGCTACAAAAATGGCGCCATTGTTAATTAAGCAATGAAACAGTTTATTTATTACAATTTAATCTCTTTTGCAATGATCTTTATTTCAAGATTGATTATTGTTCCATTTGATCATGTAGATATATCCATTGCCAACTATATTTGGCTGCCAATGGGTGCGGCCATTCTTGCGCCGCTGTTATTTGGCTTTAAATCATTTCCAGGTGTTTTATTGGGTTATTTCCTAGCAACCTTTATAACCAAGGGTGGTGTTTGGGAAGCTGTGCATATCTATAGTTACATGGGTAAATTTATTGATAGCCTGGCACCAATTATCTCAATAGTAATCATGAGATATTTTCGTTTGTCTGATTTCTTTGATTCTGGCAAGGCTAATTATTCGCACATTATGTTTTTAGTGGTGCTGTCCTCAGTAATGGCAACCTTGGCCAAAGTATTTGTCTACCCAATGCAAGGGAAATTAATTCCTGATCCGGTGTTATTCATACAATCTTATACGGCAAGTGATATTTTAGGTGGTGTGGTGTTTATTTATCTGGCGCTTAAGATTTTTGCACCAAAATTAATCAAAAATAAGCTAATTTAGCTTTTTTAGCAAATTTTCAACTAATTCAATACGCCTGATGTCTTCAGGCATATCTTCTTTCACAATTAACTGATTTTGACCTTTTAATTGGTAATTTTTAGGCTGTTTTTGGATTAAATTAATGATTTTTATCGGTTCTATGGTGTTTTTACTGCCAAAAGTAATGATTGCCTTGTCATCATAAAGGTTAATTTCATCAATTCCGATTTTTTCGCAAAAAAGTTTAAGGCGTGTGTTGGCAAATAAGTGCTTAGTAGAATCGGGTAATAGTCCAAAGCGATCAATCATTTCAATCTGCAATTCTTTAAGGTCGTTATTAGTGGTGCAACTAGCAATACGCTTATACAGCACTAGGCGTTCATGCACATCCTCTAAATAAGTTTGTGGAATGATAGAAGGCAAGCCCGAATCAATTTGAATATCATGATTAATGGGATCGTCTAAATTCATTTTTCTACCTGCACGCATGGCATCGATGGTGCGTTTTAATAAATCATGATAAAGATTAAAACCAATTTCGCTAATTTTCCCTGATTGATTATCACCCAATAAATCACCTGCGCCACGTATTTCCAAGTCATGATTAGCCAGCATAAAACCTGCACCGAGCTCCTCTAAAGATTCAATTGCGTCTAAGCGTTTTTTAGCATCCTTAGACAAAGACTGATGCGACTTAATAACCAAATAGGCATAAGCCCGGTGGTGCGATCGGCCAACACGACCACGCAATTGGTGTAGTTGTGCTAAGCCAAAGTTTTGTGCATTGTTAATGATAATGGTGTTGGCATTAGGAATGTCAATACCCGTTTCAATGATGGTGGTACACACGAGAATTTGAAAACGTGCATGATAAAAATCGCTCATGATATGTTCTAATTCACGCGTTGGCATTTGCCCGTGAGCAATACGAACCTTAACACTTGGCATGATTTCTTTAAGAGATTGCGCCATATTATCAATGGAATCAATGTCGTTATGCAAAACGAATATTTGCCCACCACGATGAATTTCACGCGTACAAGCCTCTTTGATATTGTCATCTTTCCATTCTTGTACAAAAGTTTGAATCGCACTTCGTTTGGCAGGTGGCGTGGCAATAATAGAAAGCTCTCGTAGTGATCCAAGTGCCATGTTGAGTGTTCTTGGAATGGGAGTGGCTGTCATGGTTAGAATATCGCTTTGACCGCGTAATTTTTTTAGTGCCTCTTTTTGTTTGACGCCAAAACGGTGCTCTTCATCAATAATAACCAAGCCAAGATTTTTATATTTAATGTTGCCTTGTATAATCTTATGTGTGCCGACAACAATATCAATAGACCCTTGAGCTAGCTTTTCAATGATTATTTTTTGCTCTTTGGGAGTTTGAAATCTTGATAATGCAGCAATTTCCACAGGATAGTTCACAAACCTATCAATAAAAGATTGATGATGTTGATTGGCCAGTAGTGTGGTTGGCACTAAAATGGCCACTTGCTTTCCAGCTTCAACGGCTAGAAATGCAGCACGCATGGCAATTTCTGTTTTGCCAAAACCTACATCGCCACAAACTAAACGATCCATCGGTTTTTGGCTGCGCATATCAGCCAGCACTTCGCCCATGGTTTTGATTTGATCAGGTGTTTCTTCAAAAGGAAAGCTAGCTACAAATGAAGAATAAGCATCATTAGGATCAGGAAAAGCAAATCCTGATAACGATTCACGCTTGGCATAAATTTCTAATAACTCTGCAGCCACATCATGTAAAGCTTCACCTGCCTTTTTCTTGGCTTTATTCCATTGTGGCGTGCCAAGTTTGTGTAGTGGCGCATTATCAGCACTAACACCTGAATAGCGAGAAATTAAATTTAAAGAGGTGATAGGCACCATGAGTTTGGCACCACCAGCATATTCCAATTGCAAAAAATCTTGTGATTGACCGTCGTAAGTTTGGGTTTTTAAGCCTAGGTAGCGACCAACACCGTAATTTTCGTGCACAATGGGATCGCCTTTTTTGATTTCAATAAGGCTTTTAATAGCCTCATCAAAGTCTTTGTGTTTGGCTCGTCTTCTGCGCTGTTGTTGAACAACTTCTTGGCCAAATAAAGAATCCTCAGTGATAATGGCAATATCATCAGTCAAAAGGCCTTGTGATAGGGCTTGATTGGTAATACAAAGCGAATGATCAAGTGTAAGAAAATGTTGCCAGTTGTTAACAGGGTGGGCTGATAGTTGGTGATTGGAAAACAACTCTTCTAAAATGCTTTGTCGCCCGAGAGAATTACAAACAATGAGTATTCTTTTATTAAATCTTTTAATAAAAGCATCTAATTTATTTAAAGGGTGTTTTCCTTGTGGCTCTATTCTAAGTGGTGGTAGTAATTTTGAGGAAAAGTTATGCTGTGAGTTTTTTTTCTCAAGTTTTGAAGTGCCAATCACTAATTGAGCGCATTGCTTTATTTTGCTAAACAGTTGTTCTTTTGATAAAAAAACTTGAGCAACACTAAGAGGTGGGCGATCTAGGTCTTGCTTGGCATGGCTGTAGCGTTCATTAATACTGTCAAAAGTTTGATCAACCAATTTGGAAAAACCATTAAATGTTGATATAACGCTATTATTGGGTAAAAAATCAAACAGCGTATTGGTTGATTTGAAAAACAAAGGTAGATAAAATTCGATACCATTTGGCAATCTTTTTTCGCTCACTTCTTGATAGATAAAACCCTCATCACCAATTTGCTGCTGATAGTTTTGTTTAAATATTTCAATACTACTAGAATCAGTGGCAAACTCTCTAGCAGGCAATAATTCAATTTGTCTAACTTTGGACTCGGAACGTTGCGTGGAAGTGTCAAAAGTACGAATAGAGTCTATCTCTTGATCAAATAAGTCTATTCGATAAGGCAGATCTGCTCCCATGGGGTAAAGATCAAGTAGTGATCCGCGAATATTAAACTCGCCGTGTTCCATAACAGTAGCAACGCGATTGTAACCAATTTTTAGTAATTTTTCACTAAAACGATCCAGAGCTAATGTATCGCCAACATTAATGTTGAAGCTATATTGATCAACAAACTCTAAAGGACATAGTCGTGAAAACAGTGACTCAAGCGTTACAATAACAATACCGCGTTTTATATTATTTAGTTTTGATAATGTTTTAAGTCGATTTGAGGTTATGTCTGGGTGTGGCGAAAAATGATCATAGGCCAGCACTTCCCAATCGTCAAATTTAAGAATATCTAGTTTGGTGTTGTAAAAATTAAGTGAATTGTACAAATGGTCTAAATGAGCAATGTCATTAGCAATGAGCAGTACAACTTGATTGTTTTTCTCAGTGAATTCGATTAGAGCTAACGCATCACTACTGCCATATAAAGAGCCCCAATAACTCTTTTGTCCAGATTTTATGGTTATTTGATCAGCGGAATAAAGTACAGACATGGGTGTTAACTGAGTATGTCGATACCTTCATTGTTTAGCATGTTAATTAGTTGAATCAATGGTAGGCCAATTAAGGAATTTGGATCATCGCCAATCATGCGTTCAAATAAGCTAATACCAAAAGCTTCAGATTTAAAGCTTCCAGCGCAATTGTAAGGCGTCTCTTTAATGAGATAGGCTTGAATTTGATCGGTGGTCAGTGCTTTGAACTTTACTTGATATTTTTCTACAATTGTTTGTATATTGTTGTTATTTGTATTTAAAAGTGTTAAACCTGTTAAAAATGTCACAACATTGCCAGAGCTTTCTTGTAGTTGCTTAACTGCGTTATCGTGTGTGTGTGGCTTGCCAAGAATGGCGTCATTTTTGCCTAATCCATCTTCAAGCGTTGCCACTTGATCAGAGGCGATGATTAATCCGCTTTGCGTTTTTGCTACTTCGTTTGCTTTTTCTTGACTTAAACGATAGACCAATTGTTCAGGTGTTTCATTATCTTTTCTAGATTCATCAATATCAGGTGAAAAAGTTGAAAAATCAACATCAAGCTTACTAAGCAGTGCTTTTCTAAATGGCGATGATGAGGCAAGAATTAATGACACGCGTGCTAAGAGTATTTGTAAAATAGGCTTTATTTTACTTTATTTGGGCCTTTTTCATGCGCTTATCAATGATTGTAGCAATGGACGATAATCAGCTTATTGGCAATAACAATGCCTTGCCTTGGCATTTGCCCGCTGATTTGGCTTATTTTAAAAAAGTAACCACTGGCAAAACAGTACTGATGGGCAGAAAAACTCATGAGTCGATTGGTTTTCCATTGCCCAATCGTCGTAATGTTATTGTAAGTCGTAATACCGATTTTACCGCTGAAGGCTGTGAAGTGGTTGGTAGCATTGATGCTGCGTTAGAACTTGCTAAAGATGATGAGGAAGTCATGGTAATGGGTGGCGCTTCTTTTTATGAGCAAATGTTGCCTAGTATTGATAGGCTTTATGTTACTTATATTGAAGGCGCTTATGAAGGCGATGCTTATTTTCCAGCATTTGACAGAGGTGAATTTGAGCAAGTTTCTCAACAATCACACACACCTGATGAGAAAAACCCGCACACATACCACTTTACCGTTTTGGATAGAAAACGCTCATGATTAAAATAACCACAATATTATTAGCAGCGTTTTTGTTATCAAGCTGTGTGTTAACAAAAGTGGTCACAGTGCCCATGCGTGTAGGTGGTGCGGTTATCTCTGTTATTCCGGTTGTGGGAGAAGAGATTGATGCAGCCATTGATGAAACCGCTGATATCATCGATGCTGTGCCAATATAATGAAGATCCGTCTAGCCAAACTTGAGGACAGCCAAAGTATTCAAAAAATTTATTTGAGTGCATTTTCATCAGAAGAAAATCAGCTAGTTGCTAAGGTTGCGCAGCAACTACTCATGCGTACTAAAGAAGAGGAAAATATTAATTTTGTTGTCGAAATTGGTCAACAGCTTGTTGCACACATTGCATTTAGCCCCGTCTTGGCTGGGGCTAAATGCATCGCTTATATTTTGGCACCCTTGGCAGTTGATCCAAAATTTCAAAAGCAAGGTATTGGTACTAAATTAGTTGAAACTGCTATGTCTTATTTAAAAGATATTGGCGTGAATAAAGTGTTTGTGTACGGCGACCCTAATTATTATGTCCGCTTTGAGTTTAACACACAGGCTGCAAAGCATTACCATGCACCTTACGCATTAGAGTTTCCAAAAGGCTGGCAAGCAATTGAGTTAAAACAATGTGAGCAACAGAGCAAACCTCTAACAATTTCTTGTGTAGAGGCTCTGAATAATCCAGATTTGTGGTAATTATTTTTTAGCGTTTTCAGCCAAGACTCGTTTAAAGTCTTTTGGCATCACTTTAACAAAGTTTTTAAGCTCTTCATTCCAATTATCTAGAATTTTTTGAGCTATGCTAGATCCAGTGTTTTTAGCATGATTAGTAACAAAGTTGAATAATTCTTTTTGCGCCTCATCATCCATTGGATCAAGATCAATCATAATCGGATTGACCATATCTTTGAATGTGTTATTTGGGTTATAAATATAAGCAATACCACCGCTCATGCCCGCGCCAAAGTTACGCCCAACCTCGCCCAGCACAACAACACGACCGCCTGTCATGTATTCACAACCATGATCGCCAATACCTTCAACCACAGCACTAACACCAGAGTTACGCACACAGAAACGTTCTGCCACGCGTCCAGATAGGTACATCTCTCCACCTGTTGCACCATAGCCACAAACGTTGCCTGCAATAATTTCATCTTCAGCATTAAAAGTTGAATTTTTAGGTGGGTAAACAATTACTTTTCCGCCTGATAGACCCTTACCAACGTAGTCATTAGCATCGCCTTCTACTTCAAGAGTGACACCTTTTGCAGTAAATGCACCCAACGATTGTCCAGCAGAGCCACTGAATTTAACTTTGATTGTGTTGTCTTTTAGGTTGTTGCCCCCACGAGCTTTAACAATATGTGATGAGAACATCGCACCAACTGCACGATCAACATTAGTAATTTTCTCTTCTATAGTAATTGATTCGTTATTTGCTATTGCATCTTTAGTTTTTTCAATTAGCTTGTTATCTAGCTGTAATTCTAGTTGATGGTCTTGGAATATCTTTTGATATGTGCCAGCTTTTTTATATGGTTTTTTCGCAGGAGTAAGTAGAGCATCAAGGTTGATTGAACTTTGCTTCCAATGTTCAATCGCCTTATTCATCTCTAGCATATCGTTACGACCAATCATCTCGTTAACAGTTCTAAATCCAAGTTCTGCCATAATAAGGCGTAATTCTTTGGCTACCATAAACAGGTAATTAACAACATGCTCTGGCTTGCCACTAAATTTCTTACGTAGTTCTTTATCTTGTGTAGCAATACCTACAGGGCAAGTGTTTAAGTGACACTTTCGCATCATAATACAACCCATGGTAATTAGTGGAGCGGTTGAAAAACCGTATTCTTCAGCACCTAATAGGGCAGCAATAGCAACATCGCGGCCGGTTTTCATTTGTCCGTCAGTTTGAATAATCACACGTGAACGTAAATCATTCATAACTAGGGTTTGATGAGTTTCAGCAACACCAAGCTCCCAAGGTAGGCCTGCGTGTTTAATTGATGTTAAAGGGGATGCACCAGTACCACCATCATGGCCAGCAATAACGATGTGATCAGATTTTGCCTTAGTTACACCTGCAGCAATAGTACCAACACCAATTTCTGCAACTAATTTCACACTAATACGCGCTTCAGGATTTGAGCGTTTTAAGTCAAAAATAAGTTGTGATAAGTCTTCAATTGAATAAATATCATGATGTGGAGGTGGTGAAATTAGACCAACACCAGGGGTTGAGTGTCGAATAGCGGCAATACCTTCATCAACTTTAGAGCCTGGCAGTTCACCGCCTTCACCGGGCTTAGCGCCTTGCGATACTTTAATTTGAATTTCATCAGCATTGTTTAAATAGTCTATAGTTACACCAAATCGACCTGATGCAACCTGCTTAATTGATGAGCGACGTGAGTCTCCATTGGCATCAGGCGTCCAGCGTTTAGGATCCTCGCCACCTTCGCCAGTGTTTGATCTACCACCTAAACGGTTCATGGCAATGGCTAATGATTCATGTGATTCTGCAGAAATAGAGCCAAAACTCATCGCACCCGTTGCAAAGCGCTTAACAATTTCTTTTGTACTCTCTACTTCATTAATATCGATAGGATTGCCAGCCTTAAAGTCCATTAATCCTCTTAACGTAGAGTTGCGCGTACCTTCTTGATTGGCGTGATCTGCAAACTCCCAGTATGATTTTTCATCATTATTTCTGGCGGCTAATTGCAAGTTGGAAATGGTTTTAGGATCCCACATGTGTTTTTCACCACCACTACGCCAGTGGTATTGTCCGTGATTGTCTAGTGTTTCTGTGGCATAGGCCATCTGATGGCGTTTTTCACTCTCGGTTTGTAAAATGTCAAAGCCAACACCATTAATACGCGATGCCGTCTCAAAGAAACACTTGTCCATAACTTCTGGCGCCAGACCAATGGCTTCAAAAATTTGAGCGCCTTTGTATGACTCAAGCGTAGAGATGCCCATTTTAGCCATTACTTTTAGCATGCCCTTAGCAACACCTTTACGGTAAGCGGCGATAATCGCATCATCGCTTTCAATATCGATCATCTCATCACGACGTGCTTGCCATAGCGCTTCAAAAGCCAAGTATGGATTAATTGCATCAGCACCATAGCCTGTCATTAGACAGAAATGGTGAACCTCACGAGCCTCACCCGTTTCAACAACAATACCTACTTGAGTTCTCTCATGGCTAGCAACCAAGTAACGGTGTAGAGCAGATGAAGCAAGCAAGCTTGATATTGCAACACGATTAGAGCCAATATTTCGATCAGATAAGATAATTAAACTATGGCCATCTTTAATGGCTTGTGAACCCTTAGCGCATATATTATCTAATAGTTCAGATATATTTTTATTCTCATTAATGTCGTAAGTAATATCAATGGTTTTGCTGGTCCAACCACGATGATTGCAATGTCTTAAGGCTGCTGTTTCTTCATTGGTTAGAATAGGGTGGTCGATTACTAATCGATGTGCATTTTCAGCGCTATTTGTTAGTAAGTTACCTTCTGGACCAATTGAACAGCGCAGCGACATAACCACTTCTTCACGAATAGAGTCAATTGCTGGGTTGGTTACTTGAGCAAATAACTGCTTGAAATAATCATAAATAATACGAGATTGATTAGACAAACAAGCAAGCGCCGAGTCATTACCCATAGAGCCTACTGGATCACGCAATTCGTTGACTAAAGGTAATAACATAAATTGTAAAGTTTCTGTGCTATAGCCAAATGCCTTTAATCGATGGATTAAAGATTCTGGATGGAATCCGTGCGCTTCTTTGTCACAACCTAATTCTGATAGATGGATTTGTTGGTCTTTTAGCCAATCTTGGTATGGATTTTTGGCAGCAAATTCAGACTTAATGGTCTCGTCATCAATTAATTCTCCTTTGTCGAAATCAACCAAAAACATCTTACCAGGGCGCAACCTTCCTTTAGTTTTTACATTGTCAGTTTCAACATCAACAACACCAACTTCACTCGCCATAATAACGCGATCGTCATGTGTTAAGTAATAACGAGAAGGGCGAAGACCATTACGATCAAGAACCGCACCAATCTGATGTCCATCTGTAAAAGCAATTGAAGCCGGACCATCCCACGGCTCCATCATGTTAGAGAAATATTCATAGAATGCTTTTTTCTCCTTGCTCATGTTGTTGTCGTTTTGCCAAGCTTCAGGCACCATCATCAATACTGCTTCTTGCAATGTACGACCATTCATCATTAAGAACTCTAATACATTGTCAAAACTACCTGAATCTGACACTTCAGTTTCAATGACTGGCAATGTTTTGGCAAGATCGTCTTTAAATAAATCGCTTTCTAATACACCCTCTCGAGCACGCATCCAATTGTAGTTACCTTGGCGAGTGTTAATCTCACCATTGTGAGACATGTAGCGACAAGGCTGGGCTCTATCCCAAGAAGGGAAAGTGTTGGTTGAGAATCGTGAATGCACCATAGCAAGGTATGTTGCAAATTCAGGGTTGGACAAATCAGAATAAAAATCCAATACTTGAGAGCCCATCAACATACCTTTATAGATAATAATGTTGGTTGACAAACTACATACATAAAACAACATTGCTTGATCAAGCGAGTTATCAGTACGAATTGCATCTGATGTGTGTTTTCTAATAATAAATAAAGCCCTTTCAAATGCTTTAGTATCTACTCCTTCTGCTTTGCCAACAATCAGCTGTTTCATGATTGGTTGAGACTCTCTAGCAATATTACCAACATCGGCTTTTTGTGCATCAATAGGCACATCTCTCCAGCCAATAAAAGTTTGACCATGTTCAACAACAGACTTTTCTAGCAAATTCATGCAATAAGCACGCTCTTTGTCATCCTGAGGCAAGAAAACATTACCAATACCGTAATTGCCTTGAGAGACGCTTACATTAAACAATGATTGGATTTCTTTAGCAAAAAAGCCATGAGGAACATTAACCAAAATACCAGCACCATCACCTGTGTTAGATTCACAGCCACAACCGCCTCGATGATCCATTCTAGAAAGCATTTCTAATGCGTCAATGGTAATTTGATGTGAAGGCTGTGCCTTGACATGAGCAATAAAGCCAACGCCACAGTTTTCCTTTTCATTGTTCGGATGGTAAAGACCGTGAGCTTTTGGTAAGTGTAATAGTTGGTTTTGCATAGTTAAAAAATCTACAAAATATAAATCAGAAAATTCTGTCAATTATAACGTAAAAAAGGGCATTCTAACTAGCCAAATCCATCACTTCTACCATGTATTTATTGTTAAGGCTAAGGTAGAATAATGGGATAAACCAACTTTCAATATTTATTTAAATGCTCGCTGTTATTTCCCCTTCTAAAACACAAGATTTTTCACCGTCAAAAATTACACAACACACGTCAACTCGACAAATCCAAGATTCTGAAGCATTGGTTGATATCTTGAGAGAGAAAACTCAAGATGATATTGCTGATCTTATGTCAATTAGTGAGAAGTTAGCAAGGCTGAATTTTGATAGATTTCAAACGTTTAAAACACCATTAACGCCTAATAACGCAAAACAAGCCTTGTTAGCATTTAAAGGCGATGTGTATAACGGCATTGATGCGCCCAGTCTATCATTGGAAGATTTGGAGTTTGCTCAAGATAATGTGCGTATGCTTTCAGGCCTATACGGTGTGATTCGACCACTTGATCTTATTGCGCCTTATCGTTTAGAAATGGGCACCAAACTTAAAAACCCCCAAGGTAAGAATTTGTATGAATTTTGGGGAGATAAAATCTCTAAAGTGCTTAACGAGGATGAGTCTGACGTCATTATTAACCTAGCTTCCAATGAGTATTTTAAAGGCATTGACAAAAAATCACTGAATGCCAAAATTATCAATATTGCATTTAAAGAGTTGAAGGGTGATAAGTATAAAGTGATTGGCATTTATGCCAAACGAGCCAGAGGCTTGATGGTGAATTATATGATAAAAAATCGACTCACTAATGTGCAAGATTTAAAATCATTTACTACTGAAGGTTATCAATTTAAACAAGACCTTTCTGATGAAAAGACATGGGTATTTACCAGAGAGTAATTCCCGATCAATCTTGTGTATTGTGCGCAGAATATGATGAATTTTGTGTTTGCAGTTCATGCACCTCAAGTCTTGTCGTTACTAGTTATCGTTGTCAATCTTGTGCTACAAAATTAAGTTCTGAACTTAGCTTTTGTGGTCAGTGCCTGTCACATTCTCCTGTATTTTCCAAAGCTTATACATTGTATGATTATTGCGATACAACGGCAGACTTAATTAAGCGCTTTAAGTTTGATCATCAACTTTGTATTGGTGATTTCTTTGCCCATCAATTAAATGATTTTTATCACCAGTTGATTAATCAAGGCAATCAATATGACGCCATCATTCCACTGCCTTTGAGCAAGGCTCGCATAAAACAAAGAGGGTTTAATCAAACACATGAACTATTGAGAATAATTGGCAAAAATAAAGGTGTTGTTATTGATCATAAAAGTGTTAAACGCATTAAAGCCACTCGTGCATTATCAACGCTCAATATCAAGGAGCGCCAGCAAGAAATTAAAGATGCTTTTGAGGCACAATCCATGAAATACAAAAATGTATTATTGGTTGATGATGTAATGACCACAGGCTCAAGTATGAACGAATTAGCCAAAACGGTGATAAAGGCAGGCGTTCAGTCTTGTGATGTATTGACTTTAGCCAGAGCATAATGTTTTTGACATTGTCATGTACCTAATGTACAATTGGTACATAAAAAAACAGGAGAAGGCAGTGAATTCAATTTCTACGGCAGATGCCAGAAAAGATTTCGCAGATATTATTAATCGAGTGACTTATGGTCAAGAACAAATAATGCTTACTCGTAGAGGAAAAGAGGTTGCCGCCATTGTTTCAGTTGAAGAGTTAAAGCTATTGCAACAAATTGAAGATAAAATGGATGTTATCGATGCTCAAAAATCCCTAGAGGAGGCTGGAAGTAATATTTCAGCTGAAGATACTTGGAAACAATTAGGGTTATAGGTGCAATACTCAGTTGAGTTTAGACCTGGCGCTGTAAAAAGTTTAAAGCGAATTACTAAACAGGATTTGGTTAAGATTAAAAATAAAATTGACGGCATTTCTCGGGATCTGCCCAATCCAAATACTACTAAATTAAAAGGCAACAACCCTTTTCATCGTGTTCGATCTGGAAGTTATCGTATTATTTATCAAGTGGACAACAATCAACTGATCATCCTAGTGGTAAAAATTGGACATAGAAAGGATGTTTATAAGCGCCTTTAGTTGGCATTCTTAAAATTTCCGAATTTTTTTTGATTTTCGTCATAGGCAAGGCCTATGACGATTCATAGTGTCAATTTTTA
>CAZEYU010000005.1:0-52455 GCA_964516395.1 uncultured Candidatus Thioglobus sp. | reverse complement strand
GCACAACCGCCAATACCACATGCCATATGCTCTTCAAGAGATACTTGACAAGGAAGGTTGTATTCTTTAGCTAAATTCGCCACTGCTTCTAGCATTGGGTGTGGACCACAAGAATAAACCTCAACCTGTGCAAGCTCATCTGCCGATAAGCTGTCTAAATACACTTTGGCTAAATCAGTCACATAACCTTGATACACGCCTTCATAATTTTGCAAACTGGCTAGGCGACATTCAACACCCCAATCTTCCAATTCTGGCATGGTGTGTGTTGCACCTTGATAATCCTTGCCGTTTTCAGCCAGCTTTTCATCAAATGGAAACGGCACTTCAGAGCCTAAAATCGCAAATGGCTGATAATCGCTATTTTTAATACTTTGAGCGATTGCCACCATTGGTGGCATACCCACGCCGCCACCAATAAGCAGTGGACGTTTTTTATTAGTCATGCTAAAGCCATTACCAATCGGGCCAATAACACTTAGAGTTTCACCAATTTTGCGCTCAGAAAGTTGCCTAGTTCCCTCGCCAACCACCTTGTAAAGCAAATCAAACGTGCCATTATCAATATCGACTGACATAATTGAAATTGGACGCCTCATGGCTAATGCACTTGACACCGTAATGTGTACAAATTGACCTGGCTTGGTTTCTCTGGCAATTTCATCTGAAGCTAGAGTCAGAATGTATTGGTCACCTTCAAATTGATAGTGCGCCAAAATTTGACAATCACAAACCTTAATTGTATCTCTATGCGCCTTACTCATCGCAAGTAATCAGTGTGCCTACACCACTGTCAGTAAATACTTCTAATAACACCGCATGTGGCACACGGCCATCAATAATATGCGTTGACTTAACACCACTTTTTACAGCTGATAGAGCGCAACCAATTTTTGGCAACATGCCGCCATGAATTGTGCCGTCATTAATTAACCCATTTACTGTCTTAGCATCAAGGCCTGTCAATAAATTATCATTCCCGTCCAGCAACCCTGAAGTGTTGGTTAGTAAGATTAACTTCTCTGCACCCAATGCCTCGGCAATAGAACCGGCCACCAAGTCTGCATTAATATTGTAAGAAAATCCATCTTTACCTACACCAATTGGTGCAATCACCGGAATAAAGTCTCCTTTTAGCAAAAGATCAATAACCGAAGTATCGATCGTATCCACTTCACCTACATGACCAAGGTCAATAATTTCAGAAGTTGGTTCAATATCATGATTGAGTTTTTTAGCAGAAATTAAACTACCATCCTTACCAGTTAAACCAATAGAATGACCGCCATGCTGATGAATTAGATTAACGATTTCCTTGTTAACTAAGCCACCCAAAACCATTTCCACTACATCCATAGTCTCAGAGTCAGTCACACGCATGCCACCAATAAATTCACTCTCTTTGCCGATCTTTTCTAGCGTTTTTCCAATTTGCGGCCCACCACCATGCACAACAATGGGATTCATACCCACAGATTTCATCAGTACAATATCACGTGCAAAGCTTGATTTTAGTTTTTCATCAACCATAGCATTGCCACCATATTTAATAACAATGGTTTTGCCTTGAAATTTTTGGATATATGGCAGCGCTTCAGTTAAAACACTGGCAATATTGTGTGTGTTATCAGACATATTTTTAAAACTTAAATTTTATTAACCAGGTATTTTACAGCTAATGGCACGCTTTTCCTAACTTCTTGAGACGCCAATAGTTATACGGCCATGGCGTAATAAAACCAAAAAACAAAGAGATAGGCACTACCCACCAGGTAAATACCGCTCCACCTGTCAAAAGATAATCGGTTAAATTCATGGCGATCTCCATTGCCAACATGGAGATTAAACTCATACTTACTGCAATCTTAAAGGCTTGTAAAAACTTCATGCTTTGTGTTATTAGCATGTAGGTTTCAAGCGCAATACTGGTAATAATGCCGTTAAGCGTTGCCCAAAGGAAAATTACTAACGTACTAGCACTGGCCGCACTATATTGAAAATAAGCAATGGTGCCAAAATCTCCAATTGCACAACCGATTAAGCACCATTTTGTATTATTTGCACTGCGTTTCCAAGTGTGTTTGCAAGACCAAAAGTCACGACTCATAGAATTCACCAAATAATTCTTCTATGAATCGATAGTACGCTAAATAACTATAACTGAAGTTATTATTTAAACCTTGAATCGTACCTTTGCTGTATTTCTTTTGGCCAAAGGCTGTAGATATAGTCTAACAACGCTTGCTTTTCATCATTATTTAACTGATCTTTAAAGCCCGGCATCCAGCCACCAAGCTTAACGCCACCGTCATTGATTGTTGATAACAATGCCTTGGGCGAATGATGCCAAGCATGTGCGCTACCATTTAGAGGCGGCGCAGGGAATTTTCCATCTGGAAGTCTTTTCTTCCAATCTTTGACCAGCCCTTGTGCAGACTCTCCATGACAAACAATGCAGTTTTTTTCAAAAGTATTTTTCCCTAATTGCACACTATCTGCAGCACTACTTTGTGCATCATCACTACTAAAACAACCTGTTAGAAACAGCGCGCTTGATAAAATAATTATTTTTTTCATTTTTTCCTTTGTATGTATTTATTAAATACCAGCTTATCGATTCAACATCAAAATAAAGCCAGTAATTGATTTTTAAACTAAAACAAATTAGGAATTGATAGGAGGTGGATTATCTACTTTAGATGGTCTAGAAGTGTAAATTCTAATAGGTTTTGACTCTACTAGGGCTTCATCAATAAATACAAAAACCTGCAAAACTTTATTAACAGCGAAATAAGTAAGCGCGCATTGAGGACAATCTTGATGTTCAGGCATATCTACTGACAGTACAACAGCAGAGTGCATAGCATCAGCTTGTTGACAATGCTTCTCAGAATCAATCGACGCATTAGCCAAAAGTGACAAAAATCCAAGTAATAAAAAGACAAAAACCTTCATAGAAGAAAAAATTTTATCACAGAAAAATAGACTGCAAATCGTTTAAAAAATCAAAGCCTTTTTGAGTAGGTTTGATTGTTTTATTTTCTTTAACTAACAATCCAAGTGATTTAGCCTCTTCAAGCTTGTCATTAATAGCATTAATTTGTAGACCTGTTCTTTGATTGAATAAATCAACATCAACCCCTTGTTTAAGCCTTAGTGCATTTAGCATAAAATCAAAAGGCAGATTATCGATAAATGTTGTCTTTTTTCCTATTTTTTTAAGATAATCAGCAGGTGATTTTGATTTTACTGTTCTAATAATTTCATTATTTTTTATATTGGTTATTTTTCCATGAGCACCAGCGCCAATACCAATATAGTCGCCAAACTCCCAATAATTAATATTATGCTTTGAAGGGCTTTTTCCAAAAGCGGATACTTCATAGCGTAAAAACCCATTAGCTTCCAATCGCTTGATTCCTTCGTCACTCATTTGCCAAATATCATCATCAACTGGCAACGTAGGTGGAAATTTGGCAAAATAAGTATTAGGTTCAAGGGTTAATTGATAAAAAGAAATATGTGCAGGTTTTAAATCAATTGCCTGATTAATATCATTCAAACACTGCTCAAGCGTTTGAGACTCGAGTCCATACATTAAATCAATATTAAAATTATCAAATAATTTTGCAGCTTCGGTGCAGGCTTTACTTGCCTCTTGGGCGTTATGAATACGCCCTAAAAAACTTAAATGTTGATCATTAAATGATTGAACGCCAATTGACAAACGATTAATACCAATCTCTTTAAAGATTTTAAATTTTTCAATCTCAAATGTACCAGGATTAGTCTCCAATGTAATTTCAATGGTTGGATCAAATTCAAGCCTAGACTTAAGACCAATAAACAACTGCTCCAACTCTAATGCACTCATCAGGCTAGGCGTGCCGCCACCTATAAAAATAGAGTTAATAGGTCTATTTTGAATATAAGCCAAATCCTGATCAAGATCTTTTAGTAATTTTTCAATATATTTACTTTTATCTCCATTTTCATGAGAATTAAAGTCACAATATGGGCATTTTCTTACACACCATGGGTAATGAATATACAAAGATAATGGTGGCAATACCAACATTGAAGTATTTTATTATTTATTTTTTAACTCTAGAAGTAATGCTTGCAAAGCCTTTCCTCTGTGTGAAATATTGTTTTTTTCTTCCGGTGAAAGCTCTGCTGAAGCCTTGCCATGTGTCGGAACATAAAAAATTGGATCATAACCAAAGCCGTTATCACCTGATTTTTCATGCAAAATTTCACCCTCCCAACCACGCTGAATAATGATTGGCGTTGGGTCATTAGCATGCTCAACAAACACAATAGCGCACCAAAATCTTGCACTTCGACAATCATCGGCAACACCTTGCATATCACTTAATACTTTTTGTGTATTAGCTTCATCATCACCATGATTGCCTGCATAACGCGCTGAATAAATACCGGGTGCACCATTTAGTGCATCAATAACAATGCCCGAATCATCAGCCAGTGCTGGCAAGCCTGATTGCTCGGAAGCATTGCGTGCTTTAATCAGTGCATTTTCAACAAAAGTTAGGCCTATTTCTGGCACTTCTTCTACATTCATATCACTCATTGAAACAACTTCATATATGCCATCAAGCATGGCGTTAAATTCCCTTATTTTTCCCTTGTTATTACTAGCAAGAATGATTTTTCTCATAATAGACTCTCAGTGTATAATCGATTGAATATTTAAAATTTTTGGAGCGTGTAATGACTCAAGATGAAATGAAACAAGTGGTTGCTCAAGAGGCACTAAAATACGTTGTAAAAGACACTATTATAGGCGTAGGAACAGGCTCTACAGCAAATTTTTTTATTGATGCTTTGGCTACCATGAAAGATGACATTACAGGCGCTGTTGCAAGCTCTATTGCCACTCAAGAACGTTTAGAATCTCATGGCATCAAAGTGTTCGATCTTAATGAAGTAGAAGCTATTTCGGTTTATATTGACGGTGCAGACGAGTCAGATGATGGCTTAAACCTTATCAAAGGCGGTGGTGGTGCACTCACTCGTGAAAAAATTGTGGCCGCTGTTGCTGATAAGTTTGTTTGTATCGCAGATGAATCAAAACTGGTTAAAGTAATGGGCGACTTCCCATTGCCAGTTGAAGTAATCCCAATGGCAGCTAATTACGTCAAACATCAGATCACTCGTAGAATTGGTGGTACGCCTTTTATTAGGGAAAATTTTGTAACCGATAATGGCAATCTAATTTTAGATGTAGAGGGTTTAAAAATTACCAACCCTAAGGCCACGGAAACAGAACTAGATAGCATTGTTGGTGTGGTTACTAACGGACTTTTTGCCAATCGTGGTGCTAATGTTTTGCTATTAGGTACGCCAAACGGTGTTAAGGTGGTTGGTGCTTAAGGTAACTCCTTATACAGATCGACCAGCTTCTCTAAACGATTAATCTTAACGTCTATCACGTCAAATAAATCTTGTGATCTAGTCGTGGACTTTGCTCGCTCATAGCGAGTAATGGCCTTTTCTAACTTTCCTTGCAAAACCAAAGCTTGTGCATTGTGCATGTGTGCACGATCCAATCTTCCGATTTCAATATATAACAAAGCTAACAATTTGTGAGACTGATAACTGCCGTTATTTAACTTTAAATAACGCTTTAATAATTGGGCGCCTTGTTTTGCTTGCTGATTGTCAAAATACGCTTGAGCAGCATAGTAAACAGCTTCTTCACGGTCAATAATTGACGAAAAATAATCTTGAGCTTTGTCTAGCTGTGCTAATTTTGAATAAATTCTTCCGGCCAAAATTAGACTAGGATTTTTCTTATTAGTTTTTAACAATTGATCAACAAACTCTTTGGCTTGATGATATTTTTGCGCCTCAAATGCATCATAGGCTTGCATGTATAAATTTAACGATGCATCTTTCTCTAATTTAATGCGCTTATGCTCATGATAATAAAGCTTGGCTTTAATGGTTTGATATTCAAACGAATCACTCCGGTAATCTCCATTATGTCTACTAGAACGTTGTATTGATTCTGAAATTCGATTAATGCTTAAAGGATGCGATCGTAAAAACTCTTGGGCGTTGCTACTATCGGTTAACTTCTCAAAGAAATTCGCCATGCCTTTAGGATTGAAACCAGACTTGCTTAGCATGTTGGTACCAATCCTATCTGCCTCCCACTCATGCTCACGCGTGAAATTAATGTTTTGCTGTGCAGTGCCAGCTACAGTTGAAGCAGCAATGGCTTGTGAAGCATCAGGATTATCTACCAATGCAGCAGCCAGCATACCAGCCACCATTAGGTAAGTCTGCTTGTCTGATTTTTTAACGAATCGTGCTAGATGATTTTGCGTCACGTGAGATATTTCATGAGAAAGAACGCCAGCCAATTCCGACTCTGAATCAGAACTTAACAACATGCCAGTGTGCACACCAATATAACCATAATAACCTGCAAAGGCATTAATACTACTATCATCCAACATAAAAAAGTCAAAGTGCTTGTCTGGATTCTCACTATAAGCAACTAATTCATGGCCTAAACGCTTTAAGTAAACTTGGGTTTCAACATCTGCAACAACCTTATTTGTGTCCCAAATAATCTGTAAAAAATCATTACCCTGTTTTTGCTCTTGCAATGATTCAGATAGGCTAGCTTCCGGCACACTGATAGAATGCGCATTAACGCTTAAAAACAAAAACAAAATGATTGACTTTATCATGGTTCCATTATATTTGACTCTTTCTCGCCGTGCGACTAAAATAGGCGGACTTGTTTATAAAACCAACAAGTCTATTTTTTATATTTAAAAACAAAAGGAGTCCACAATGGCTGACGAAACTTTAGACGCATCAGGCTTAAACTGCCCATTACCAATTTTAAAAACTAAGAAGGCATTATCTAAAATGGATGCTGGTAAGATCTTAGACGTAATTTCTACTGATGCTGGTTCAGTAAAAGACATTGAAGCTTTTTGTAACCAAACTGGTAACAAGCTTATTTCTACTGTTGAAGAAGGCGGCAAGTACGTTTTCACAATTGAAAAAGTTTAATTACTAAATTTTTTTAAAGGAGAAAGACTATGTCAGATGACAATAAAATGACGATTATCGCCACTAAAGGTACTTTTGACTGGGCTTTTCCTCCATTCATTATTGCCTCTACTGGTGTTGCAATGGATAAAGAAGTAACTATCTTCTTTACTTTTTATGGCCTAAATCTTTTACTAAAAGACACTTCAAAGCTAAAAGTTTCTCCAGTTGCTAACCCAGGTATGCCGATGAAAATGCCTTTTGGCCCTAAGTGGTTACAAAAAATTGATTTCGGTCCAAAAATTCCTAATATCTTATGGAATATTCCTGGCACAGAAACTTTGGTAACCTGGTTGATGAAAAAAACCATGGAAAAACACGGTGTGGCTAAGGTTGAAGAACTTCGTTCTATGTGTCAAGAATTTGACGTTAAATTTATTGCATGTGAAATGACAGTTGAGTTGTTTGGATTTGACAAAGAAGACTTTATTGATGGTGTTGAATTTGCTGGTGCAGCAATGTACTTTGATGAAGCAGCAACAGGTAACCACCACTTATACATGTAATTTTTTACCTGTATTCAATAAAAAACCTCCGCAAGGAGGTTTTTTATTGTCTGACGGTTAATTGCTCTCAGTCCAATCTAAGCTTGGCCAACCTCTGTGTTTGGCAATTTCTTGTAATTTATTATCACCGTGCACAACAATTGGATTATCAACCAACTCTAACATTGGCAGGTCATTATGCGAATCGGAATAAAAATAAGCACCATCAATGGTATGGCCTGTTTGTGCAAGCCACTGATTTAAATGATGAATTTTTCCTATTTGAAAGCAAGGCTCCCCTTCTACTTTTCCTGTATATCTACCCTGCTTAACCTCAGGATTGGTTGCCAGTAAATGCTCAATACCATATTTAGCCACGATAGGTTTGGTTACGAAGCTGTTGGTCGCGGTAATCACCATAACAGTATCACCCTTAGCCTTATGTTTATCTACAACTGCTTGCGCCTTGGGAAGCAATATTTTTTCAATTTTTTCACTCATAAATTGCTGATGCCAATTATTAAGTGTTTGCATATCATTTTGAGATAATGGCTCTAAACAAAACTCTAAATATTCATTAATATCTAGCCTCCCTAATGCATATTGATCAAAAAAATATTGGTTTTTAATCTGGTAAGTTTTTTCATCCACCGCACCAATTTCGCTCATAAACTCTCCCCATAAAAAGTCGCTATCTCCATTGATAAGGGTTTTGTCTAAATCAAAAATTGCTAATGCCATGATGCTTGTACTATTAGTTTATAGCTTTGCTAATGCACGTCCAGCTGCATCAATCGTTGCTTGAATGTCAGCGTCAGTATGACTGCTAGAAACAAAGCCAGCTTCATACGCTGAAGGTGCCATATAAACTCCCTCTTCAAGCATTAAATGATAAAAACTTTTAAATTTATCAATGTCACATTCTGAGGTTTCATGAAAATTGGTAACTGCTGTTGAATCAGTAAAGAACAAACCAAACATACCGCCCACTACATTAGCTGTCATGCCAATATTATTTTCTTTGGCCTTTTCTAAAATTCCGTTAGTTAACGCAACTACTTTTTGATTTAGAGTTTGGTAAAAATCTTGATCATCAGACAACGCATTCAACATGGCCAATCCTGCTGACATTGACATAGGATTTCCTGAGAGTGTTCCCGCTTGATAAACAGGACCTAATGGCGCAATTGATTGCATAATTTCACGCTTTCCACCAAAAGCACCAACTGGCAAGCCACCGCCGATCACTTTACCTAATGTCGTTAAATCTGGTGTTACGCCATAATAAGCTTGAGCACCACCCAATGCAACACGAAATCCAGTCATCACCTCGTCAAAAATTAAAATAATTCCGTACTCATCACAAACTTGTCTCAACCCTTGCAAGAAACCCTCAACTGGAGGGATGCAATTCATATTGCCAGCCACTGGCTCAACAATAATACAAGCAACCTCATCACCAACTTCTTTCAATGCTTCACGAACTTGGTCAATATTGTTGTATTCAAGCGTTAGTGTATGTTTGGCAAAATCTTCAGGAACGCCTGGTGATGTTGGCACGCCAAGCGTTAATGCACCTGAGCCCGCTTTAACCAATAAAGAGTCTGAATGGCCATGGTAACAACCCTCAAACTTAATAATTTTATCTCTGCCTGTATGTCCACGTGCTAAGCGAATAGCACTCATGGTTGCTTCTGTACCAGAGCTTACCATGCGTACCATTTCAATCGAAGGAACCAACTCACAAACCTTGTTTGCTAAAGTTGTTTCAATCTCAGTTGGCGCACCAAAACCAAGCCCATTCTCCAGAGTGGTTTTAACAGCAGACACTACTTTTTCATTTGCATGACCTAGAATCATTGGGCCCCACGAGGCAACATAATCGATATATTTATTATCATCAGCATCAAACAAATAAGCGCCTTCACCACGCGTAAAGAAAATCGGATTTCCACCAACACCATTAAAGGCTCTAACAGGTGAATTAACACCGCCTGGAATATGCTCTTTTGCTTGTTCAAATAAAATGTCTGATTGACTCATGATTTCTCCTATTGGGTTGTGCTAATTTGTGGGTAGTGCTTTAAATGGGTAATGTGTGACCATACTGTTAGAACATTATCTAACAATAGCTTAATATTAACCGTTGTTTTCGTTAATTGAATGGCGCGATAAACATCATCAAGTAGCTTAAATAAAAACTCAGATTGAACAGATTTTACTACATGATTAAGCTCAATCAGCCCGCCTTGTTGTTGTGTGGTTTTTAGTTTAATTGCCTCAATGATTAAATTTTGCAAACAAGTTAGCACTTCCACCTCATTACCTTCAAAATCCTCAATCTTATTAATAGACATTGGATGCATCACAATATCAAGTAATTGATTTTGATAATGTTGATAATTAATAAAACCGCCTTCAGATAATTCACTTAACACTTTAAAAGGCACGCCGTGTGTATTGTTTAATAATTGCTTAACATCAAAATCTTCATTTTGTGTTTGGCTAATATGCCTCTCAATCCAGCTCAATGTTGCATCATCATAAGCTGGAGCAATGTGAACACTTTGACAGCGAGAAACAATGGTATTTGGTAAGTTTTGAAGATTGTGAGCAAGAATAATGATCAATGTATTTTCTCTGGGCTCTTCAAGAGTTTTAAGTAGTGCATTTGCACTGCTTTGATTCATTTGATCGCCATAAAAAATAACACCAATTTGCAAAGCGTCGGCTGTTTTATTAAGTGCCTCACAAAAAGATCGTACTTGATCAATACGAATATCCTTTGATCTATTTTTTGTTTTTTCGTTAATTTCTCCAGCACGGCAATAAATCAAATTTGGATAATTTGAGCGCCTAATTAACACTGCATGATCAAGCTCATCACGAATGTTATCTTGCCTAATAAGTGCATCATCGTTTAACAAAATACCGACCAACTGCTGCATAAGCTCAAATTTACCAATTTGTTGAACGCCTGTAATTAATAAAGCGTGTGGCAGATGATTTTGATCAACCATCTGTGTCAGCTTAGCTAGCGCTTGATCATGCCAAGGAAGGTTCATAATGTTTCTAAAATTTCCTGAATTTGCTTTGATGTATGCTCTTTATCTTTAGAAGAGTCAATTAATTTTATTCGATCAGGATACTTTTCAGATCGGGCAATATAAGCTTGTCTTACACGCTCAAAAAAATCCATTTTTTCAAGCTCGATACGATCTTTTTTTCCTCTAGATTCAACACGTGACATTCCTTGCTCTACTGATATATCTAGAAGCAGTGTCATATCTGGTGCAAACTTCTTAAGCGTCCAACTCTCAAGTTGCTCAATTCTAGCAATATCCAAGCCTCTGCCGCCACCTTGATAGGCATAAGATGCATCTGTAAAACGATCGCTCAGCACCCAATCACCACGTTCTAGTGCTGGCTGAATCTTTGCATGAATATGTTCATTTCTAGCGGCAAACATTAACATTAGTTCAGTATCTGAATGCATAGACTTGGTTTGCGTGCTTAACAACAAGTCTCTAATTTTTTCGCCTAATTCAGTGCCGCCAGGTTCACGAGTCAGAACAACATTAACGCCTTTTTCAGATAAATACTGGCAAATAAAATCAATTTGGGTGCTCTTTCCAGCGCCTTCAACACCATCAATGGTAATAAATTTTCCTTTTTTCATGCTGGTTATTTTATAGATTTTTCAAATACTTATTAACGTTGTGCAAGTGCTGTTTATAAGTTTTTGCAAAAGCATGTGTTCCATCTTTTTTAGCCACAAAATATAGTGCTTGTGTCTTCTGTGGATGCATAACTGCATCGAGCGAACTCATACTGACAGAGCCAATTGGCCCAGGTGGCAAGCCTTTGTTTCTATAAGTATTATATGGGCTTTTTACGAATAAGTCTTTTTTACTTAGTGAGCCTGTATATTTCTCTCCTAAGGCATAAACAACTGTTGGATCAGTTTGCAGGCGCATATTTTTATTTAATCGATTTAAAAAAACGCCGGCAATTTTGGCTTTTTCTTGAGAATTTGCTGTTTCTTTTTCAACCAAAGAGGCAAGTATTAGTGCTTGATTAGCGTTTTTTAAAGGATGATTTTTAGCCCTGCCCAGCCATGATTGAATCAGCTTATCTTCTAGGTCTAATTTAGCCCTTTTAAGTACGCTCAATACACTATCAGCATAATTAATTTGATACGTATCTGGCCAAATATAGCCATCATATGGTGCTTTAATATTTAAGGCCTTCATGGTTTGTTCAAACGATAAATTTGATTGTAATGACTGTTGATTACTTAGTTGTTTATAGTATGCTTTGGTTGTTTGACCTTCAATTAAAGTAACATCTCGTATGGCAACTTTAGCATTAGAAAAATCCCTTAATAGACTTATCACACTTATTGATGGAGAGATATCATAATAGCCCGCTTTAAGGTGCGACTCAACATTTAATAATTTAGCACTCAAAATAGCAAAGAAACTAGAGTTGATCAATCCACGCTCTTTTAAACCACTTATTGTTGAATGAATAGTAGCACCTTTTGGCAAATGATAAACAAAAGGCTTTGTTAGATTAATTGAATTCGCCCAAAATACCCACACTGAAAAGACAATCAACACCGCAGCAAGAATTAATTTTGGCAATCGTTTTTTGGGTTTGATGCTAATAGAATTTAATTTTTTTTGAATTTGCTTTTGATAAGTCTGGATGAGCATCTCGGTTATCTCATGACGTGCAAATACTTGATTATTAATCTTTGAAACTGGCTTAATGCCAATCACACTATTGGTAATAAAAACCTCTTCTGCTGTTAACAACTCACTGAGCGTTAAAGCACACACTTCAATCTTTAGATTTAGTATTTTTGCCAATTCAAATATAAAATTTCTACGCGTACCCTCAATACCGCACCGATCTAGCCTCGGTGTTAATAATACACCGTCACGAATAGCGAAGATATTAGCTTGTGTTGCTGAGATAACAAACCCATCCTCATCCAACATAAGGCATTCTTGGGTTTTTAAATTAGTGCGCGCTAGAATTTGCTCCAACCGATTACAGTGCTTAATTTCAGATAACAATTGGTTGTTTGAATAACCACTCGAACAAACTTCTAATTGAAGCTTTTCAGTAACATCTGGCATTGGAGAAACAATAACGATGCGTGTTGGTTCAATATCTGGCTGATACCCATAACCTCTTATACTCTCCCCTCTTGAAAGAATAATTTTTACCACACCACTTTCAAGCCCAGACTTGCCGATTGCCTTGGTAATGTCTGATAAAAACAAAGACTTGTTGATAGGCTTAATATGAAGTTTCTGAGCACCTTTCTCTAGTCGATCAAAATGTTTATTTGCAAGCAGTAATCTAGAGTTATCAAATACGCAAGTTTCAAACAAGCCATCACCAAATTGCGTCAAGCGATTAAACACGCTTAACTTGGATTGTTTTTTACCGTTAATCAACACCACTGGACTCATGGATTGATATTATAAGTCAGCCTATCTACAAAATTAAGAAAGATAGATTCACACCATAAGTTATTTAATGGTGCTAAAATTTCAATCTTATAGTTTTTAAATTAACCAATAAAAGGAGAGGAGATGAGCGGAATTATCAACTTAATTAAATGGGTGCTAATTGCAATTGGTGCAGTTGCAACTTACTACATGGTGTCGTTACAAGCACAATACGGTGTGACTGGAAAAATTTTAAGCGAAGTTGTTTCACCAAAACTACATGACAAGTCAACTGAAGTTTACATGAAGATGGCAAACACTCTGCTAGATACAGGTGATATCACCATGGCAACTATCGTAAGAGATGAAGTTGATCCAGAATTATCAATTGAAGACATTGAAGAAGCCATGTCATCGGTTGCAACTGAATTACAAATCAAAGAAGTTGGCATGCTTCCACTATCAGAGCAAGTTGAATTGCAACTGGGTGAAAAACAACGTTTCTTAAAGATTTACCAATACTGTAAGCCTACTACAGCCATGACAATGGTTGATCATTCAGATGCATTTAGTGCTTACCTGCCTTGTCGTATTGCTCTTATTGAAGATCAAAATGGTAAAAAGTGGTTATATTCACTAGATATGGATATGATGATTTACGGTGGTGCACCACTACCTGCTGATTTGTATGAATTAGCACTTCAAGTGAAAGACACTATTACAGCTATCCAAAAAGCGGGTGCTTCTGGTGACTTCTAAGTCAAGCTTATAAATACTAAAAACCGCTCTTTTGGGCGGTTTTTTATTGCCTATTATTTGTTAAACTACCGACTATGAAACCTATTTACCATGATTTAGAATTTGGAATAACTTGTATTGACACCGAGCACATGCGTAAAGATTTTGTGGCTGCCTATCTAATTGAAGACGCTGGCAAGGCTGCATTTGTTGACACAGGATGCTATTTATCTGTACCAACTTTATTGGCTACATTAGATGAAAAAAACATCTCCAAAGAGGATGTTGAATACATCTTACTAACCCATATTCACTTAGATCATGCAGGTGGTGCGGGGGAGCTGATCAAATACTTGCCCAATGCAACTATTTACGTACATGATAGAGGCGCTCAACACTTAATTGACCCTTCAAAATTACGCGCTGGTGTTATTGGTGTTTATGGTGAATTGTTTTTTAAACAGTTTTTAGGCGACTTAATTGCAGCACCTGAAGATAGGGTTGTTATTGCTAAAGATAATGACACGATAAAATTAGGTGACAGATCATTAACATTTATTGACAGCCCTGGTCATGCTAGACACCATGTATGCATCTGGGATGAAAAATCACGCGGTATTTTTAGTGGCGATACATTGGGAGTGAGTTATCGTGAATTCGATACTAATCAAGGTGAATTGATTTTTCCACCCACAACACCTGTTCAATTCGACCCTGACGTGTGGAAAAATACCATTAACCAACTCATGGAACTGAAGCCAAAATACGCCTATTTGACCCACTACAATCGTATTGAGTTCACCCAACAATCTGCCGATATGTTGGCAAGTCATATTGATGGATTTGTTGAAATTGCCAACTCTTTAAAAAACCAATCTAATCGACATAAGGCAATCAAAGAGCAATTACTAACTTATCTATTAGAAATTTCCAGCAAGCACGGTGTGGCACTTGATGAACAACAACAAATTAAATTATTCAAAGGCGATTTAGAAATTTGTGCTCAAGGTTTGGGTATTTGGCTAGATCGTAATTCTTAAATTTTGTAATAGGCAAGGCCTATTACAAAACCCAATCAATAGTAAGAGCAGCAATAATCTGTTACTACTTTTACTTTTAATTTAAAACTTGAATCTTTCGGCACCTCAAATGATGAGCCTTTAGCAAATGTTTGCCATTCGCTCTCGCCAGGCAATAGTACATCCATCTCACCTGCTTGAATCTCCATTAACTCATTATCGTCAGTGCCAAACTCATAATCCCCTGGCATCATGATGCCCAGTGTTTTCTTTGAGCCATCTGCAAACATCACAACACGCGAAGTAACCTGACCATCAAAATAAATATTGGCTTCCTTTACAACTTCTACATTTTCAAAACTTGACATAGTTCGCTCCTAAATAATTAAACTTGGTTCAATACAAATTGAGTTAACAAAGGTACGGGGCGACCCGTTGCACCTTTTTTAGCACCGCTGATCCACGCTGTTCCTGCAATGTCTAAGTGCGCCCAACGATAATCCTTAGTAAATCGCGACAAGAAACAAGCAGCCGTAATTGTGCCTGCTTCTCGCCCACCAATATTGCCCATATCAGCAAAATTAGACTTTAACTGCTCATCATACTCGTCTTCAATTGGCAACTGCCACACACCATCAACAGCCGCTTTAGACGCGATGGTTATCTCCTGTGCTAATTGCTGATCATTACTCATAAGTCCGGTATTGTGCTTACCCAGTGCAATAATTACCGCACCTGTCAGTGTGGCAACATCAATTACTACCTCTGGATTGTATCTTTCAACATACGTTAGCGCATCGCACAAAATCAAACGCCCTTCTGCATCCGTGTTTAAAATTTCAATGGTTTGCCCTGACATACTTGTCACCACATCACCTGGTTTTGAAGCATTATGCGCTGGCATATTCTCAACTGCTGGCACTACAACCGTTAGATTAATTTTAGGTTTCATTTGTGCTATAGCACGCATGGTTCCAAGCACTGAGGCTGCACCACACATGTCATACTTCATTTCATCCATGCCAGCGCCTGGCTTGAGTGAAATGCCACCACTATCAAAAGTAACACCTTTACCTACTAACACCACTGGCTTGGCATCAGCATTGCCTTTATAACTTAGACTAATTAGCTTTGGCGCCTCAATTGAACCTTTGGAAACTGAAAGCAATGAGCCCATACCAAGAGCTGACATATCTGACTCTTCAAGTACTTCACATTCAAGATTAAACTCTTTGGCTAATTCTTGTGCTGTTTGCGCCAAGTAAGTAGGCGTACAAATATTTGAAGGCAGATCACCTAAGTGACGAGTAAGTGCCATGCCATTTGCAGTAGCTTGACCTTGAACTAACTCATGGGCATTATCAGAACTAGACTCTAAAGCAACACTTTCAAGTGCCACTTCTTGCTCTTCTGAGCTTACCTTTTTAATGCTATAAGTTGAGTTTTGTATAACTCTTGAGGTTGTTTGCAAAACCCATGACTCATTAAATCCATCAATCTTAAGAGCTTGAATCATAACACTTTTTGTTTTTGTACTAGCCAGTACAGCACTCGCTGCAGTTAGTGCTTTAATATAATTCTTTGCATTGCAAGTCTTGTCTCCCAATCCAGCGACAATGATTTTTTTAGCTTTAAATCCATCCACTAAATTTAACAATAACGTTGATCCTGGCTTTGACTCAAAACCGTTTAGCTGAATTAGATTTGCAATGTTGTTATCATCAAACTCCACCTCTGAATAAGAAAACACCACAACACTATCACCATCAAAATTTTGAATACTTTGGTCAATCAATGAAAAATCCATCGCCTTTCCTTAATAAAAATATAATGCCGGTATTCTACCTAAAAAGGTAAAATTTATTTATTTTTTAACTCACAAAACAATCATGTTAAAACCACTAATCATTGCTCTGTCTTTTATTACTACCAGTGCATTTGCAACTAAAGATGAAGTTATTAATAATTTAAGCCGTTTCTTTGGTGAAATTGAAAAACAAGATATTGTTGAGTCTCCATTTATTGGTGTTTATGAGGTTATTACTTATAACCCTATTGATTCAATGCTGGTTTCAGAAAATGGAAAATACCTCATTCAAGGCGACGTAGTAGATTTAACCACCAGAAGCCTGATTCAAAAAAGTGATCAAGTTAAAAACCTTAAACTTGCTTTAATTAATACAGTTAAAGACAATGATAAGATTGTTTATCAATCAGACAATGAAAAATACCAAATTCATGTTTTTACCGATGTAGATTGTCCTTTTTGCAAACGTCTACACAACAATATGGGAAAAATGAACGACCTAGGGATTACTGTTAAATACCTAGCTGCACCATTAGCATCGTTACATCCAAGAGCACAAGGGAAAATGCAAAAAATTTGGTGTGCAGGTGATAGAAATCTAGCCATGGATAATTATAACGATACAGGTGTTGTTGAAGAGTCACCATCTTGTGATGACCCTGTTGCTAACCAATTGGCAATATCCAAACAACTTGGAGTAAACGGCACGCCTGCAATATTTTTATCAGACGGCACGCACTTGCCTGGCTATTTGCCTGCTGACAAATTATTAAGAAAAATCCAAATCACACTTGGAAAATAACAACACAAGGTTTATCGCATTAGAGGCTATTTGCTCAGTTGTTCTTGAGAAAAAATCACTCTCTGCTTTTGTCTACCCTGAGCAAGATAGCGCTTTAACCAAATCTTTAGTATTTGGCACCATTCGTTTTTATCATCAGTTGAATGATATTGTTACTCAACTGCTCAAACATTCATTAAAAAAAGAAGACTTAGATATTCACTGCCTAATGCTACTGGGCGCTTATCAATTATTGCACTCCAAAGTGGCAACACATGCCAGTATCTTTGAAACCGTTAATGTAGTTAATGCGCTCAACAAACCTTGGGCTAAAGGTTTGGTAAATGCCATTCTTAGACAAATTGATCGCGACAAAGAAATACTTCGAGCGCAAACTCATTATTCACATCCAAGCTGGCTGGTTAAAAAAATTAAACAAAACTATCCGAATGATTTTGAAAGAATATTTGCACAAAACAATATTCAAGCGCCCATGACGATTCGCATACATCCAAAGACAGCTATTAATGCCTATCAAACCGAACTAGATGAAATCGGAATATCTGGCAAAACCATTAATGTTGCACCACAAGCGCTGGTTTTAAACCGGCCAACTAATGTCTTTAACTTGCCAGGATTTAACCAAGGCAGTTGCTATGTGCAAGACGGTTCTGCTCAATTATCAGCACAATTGTTAAATCCTAACAATCATGACTATATTCTGGACGCTTGCAGCGCACCTGGTGGCAAAACAACACACCTGAGTGAATTAGCGCCACAGGCTTCAATCATTGCACTTGATAGCGATAAGGATAGACTGCAACGAGTTAAAGAAAATGCTCAACGATTTAATATTAACAACATCAAAATCGTTCATGGACATGCTCAACAACAGGATTGGTGGGACGGGGAAAAATTTGACAAAATTTTACTTGATGCGCCGTGTTCAGCCACTGGCGTTATTCGCAGGCATCCTGATATTAAACTTCTGCGAAAACCAAAAGATATTTCAGCACTTGTTGATTTGCAACAATCAATACTTGAAAATTTGTGGAAAATGCTCAAACCAGGTGGTGCGCTTCTGTATGCAACCTGCTCAATTTTAAAATCAGAAAATGAAGAGCAAATATCTAACTTTTTACATTCGCATACCGATGCTAACGAAGAACAAATTAATCTAGACTGGGGAATAAAAACCTCTGTCGGCAAACAACAATTACCAGGTGGTGATTTTGATGGTTTTTACTATGCAAAAATAGTTAAAAAATCCTTATAAATCAATATATTATAAAATACTTATATAAGTATATATAGTACTTCAAATAAAATTTAAACACTAAATGCGTATTTTCTTGATTTAAATCAAAATAAAATATATTTTATTTTGCTATAATATTGCTATTGTTAATTATATGTCATCATGATATAATATTAACACACTAAAAATAGCATTAACTCAACCTAAATAATGAAAAAAAATATCCTACTAATAACACTATTGTTATCACTATCTTTTGGTGCATTCGCAAAACACAAAGTGGTTATTCATCTCGACCAACGTGGATTAAAAACCCAAGAATTGGCACTTGATATGGCAGATGACTTATATGAATCTTTTGGTAAAAATAATGTTACTGTTGAGATAGTTGTTTGTGGCCCAGGCTTGGACTTAGCTCGCGAAGATAAAGAAATATTTGTCTCACGAATTGAAGACATGATTGAAAAAGGCATTTTATTTACAGCCGGCTGGGGAACCATGGAGAAAAAACTCAAAAAAGAAGGACAGTACCCAGAGCTTATTGATGGAATCAATCTTGCTGCAAGCGGTGCATTTCGTGCAACAGAATTGCAAGAAATGGGATACAGCTACCTAAAACCTTAATCACTAAAAAAAATGAAAAAAATACTTACTGCACTTATTGTAGCCGTTTCGACGTTTAATGCCTACGCACTTAAAGACCATAATGTTGTTATTCATGTTGACTCACGTGGGCTAAAAACTCAAAAACTAGCCATGAATGCTGCAGATAATCTGCAACACCTGTACGGAAAAGACAAGGTTAATGTTGAAATTGTTACTTGTGGGCCAGGACTTAATATGGTTAAAGCAGACACCAAATACTATACAAAGCGTATCAAGCGCATGATTAAAGATGGCATTAGATACAGTGCTGGCATAGATTATACTGACAAGCAAGAACTTAAAGGTCAATACATTGAGTTTCTACCAGGTATTGTTGAAGTTCAAGGGTGTTTAATGCGCATCGTTAACTTACAAGAACAAGGTTACACTTACATGAAACCCTAAGGTAGAATTACCAAGCCTTTAATAATAAAGGTAACAATAATCTCGGGGGAGAAATCATGAAAAAACTACTACTAGGTATTGCAACGCTTGCATTACTTTCATTTAACGCGCAAGCGGCCAATCAAAAATATGTCATCCAAATTAGTACTGATGATGCCAGAACACAAAAAATCGTACTTAATAATGCCGCTAATTTACAAAAATATTATGGTGCAGATAAAGTTGATGTTGAAATTGTGGCCTATGGCCCTGGCCTTGGCATCTTAACACCAAGTAATAAAAACGCATCTCGCGTTGAAAAAATGGCCATGGACAATATTACTTTCAGTGCCTGTCAAAACACCATGAATGGCATCAAGAAAAAGAAAGGTGCTTTTCCTAAACTAACAGACGGTGTTGTCATTACTCCTTCTGGCGTGGTTCGTATTGGTGAATTACAGCAACAAGGTTATTCTTACGTTCGACCTTAGGTAATAATTTGGTTATTAAAAAAGGCGCTTTAAGCGCCTTTTTTTATTACAGAGTTTTACTCCTCCAAAACAATAATCTTGATACGATCCTTGCCTGTATCAAAAATTTGGAGATTTTACGAATCAACTAAATTTGACCAAGCAAATAACGCCTAAGATCTCTCTCGCTACGCATAACATAAAGTATATAGACTTTATCTGTTTCTAGTTCATATCGATAAAAAATTCGACAAGGATTAATAACAATCTCCAAAAATGCTAGATTTTTAATCTCTGACGGGATTCTGCCAGATTCTGGAAATTGCTCAAGTTGCTCAACTTTATTAAATGCTTTTTGAATTAAACTCTTTGCGGCGTTTGGTTTGTCTAAGGCGATATATTCAGCAATTTGATTAAGATCAGAAAGTGCTGAGTCAGTCCAAATTATTTGAGCCATTGGCTCATTTTTTTCTTAGCTTGATTTTGAGTATAAGTACGATCTTCTAAAATATCAGCTTCACCTCTAGCGATACCTTCAAGGATTTTCATGCGATTTTGCATCATTTCGTAATCATCAACATCTACCAAATAAGCTGATGGCTGACCATGTTCAGTAATTAATACAGGGTCTTTAGAGGTGTGTAAATCTGCCAATATTTTAGTGGCTTGTCTTTTTAGAGTGGTGACTAGTTCTGTTCGCATAAGAGTGATACTATACTATCACTCTATATTTTGCAAGTCTTGTCAACTGTTTATTTCTCTAAAGCAATATCCAGTACTTCATCAATCCACTTAACTTTAATCACCTCTAGTTTGCCTTTGATTTTCTCAGGAACTTCAGACAGTTCTCTTTCATTGTCATTTGGAATAATAACAGTTTTAATACCGCCACGAAGCGCGGCAAGCATCTTCTCTTTCAATCCACCGATTGGGGTAATTTCACCACGTAGTGTAATCTCTCCAGTCATTGCTACATCCGCTTTAACTTTTCGATTTGTCAATACAGAAACTAAAGACGTACACATTGCTGCACCTGCGCTCGGACCATCCTTAGGAGTAGACCCATCAGGAACGTGGATATGAATATCAAGCTTGTCTTGAAAATCATCCGCTATACCTAGCTCTTTTGCACGAGAACGAGTAACACTCATGGCGGCCTGGATAGATTCTTTCATCACATCGCCTAATTGACCTGTGTAATTAAGTTTTCCCTTACCTTTATAGGCCGTGGCTTCAATGGTTAACAAGTCACCGCCTACTGCAGTCCATGCCAGGCCTGTCACCTCACCAATTTGGTTGTTTTCTTCTGCTAAACCAAAACGAAACTTCTTAACACCTAGGTATTTCTCTAGATTCTTGTCACTAATGGTGGCCTTTGTTTTACGTTTTTTAAGCACAACCTCTTTAACTACTTTTCGACAAATAGTGCTGATTGTTCTATTTAAACTACGGACACCGGCTTCGCGCGTATAGTAGCGAATAATATCTAAAATGGCAGAATCTTTAAACCCAATTTCACTAGACTTAATGCCATTACTTTCCATAGCTTTGGCAATTAAATGGCGTTTTGCAATCTGAATTTTTTCGTCTTCAGTATAGCCAGATAGTTCAATAATCTCCATTCTGTCTAATAATGGCTGAGGCAAATCTAGCGAATTTGCTGTTGCTACAAACATCACCTGCGATAAGTCGTAATCTACTTCTAAGTAATGATCATTAAAAGTATGGTTCTGCTCGGGGTCTAATACCTCTAGCATAGCACTGGATGGATCGCCGCGATAATCACTGGCCATTTTTTCAATTTCGTCAAGCAGGAAAAGTGGATTTTTTACTTTCACTTTTTGCATTTTTTGCACAATAGACCCTGGCATTGCACCAATATAAGTACGCCTATGGCCACGTATCTCAGCCTCGTCTCGGACGCCACCTAATGCCATGCGTACGTATTTACGATTGACCGCTTTAGCAATCGACTCACCAAGTGATGTCTTACCCACACCTGGAGGACCAACCAAACACAAAATATTAGCCTTGTTGTGACTCACTCTTGTTTGAACAGCTAAATGCTCTAGAATTCGCTCCTTTACCTTATCCAGTCCATAGTGATCATCATCGAGGATTTTTTGTGCTTTTTTCAAATCCTTATTAATAATGGTTTTCTTTTTCCATGGAACTTCGCACAAATTTTCAATATAAGTACGAATAATAGAAGCATCTGAAGATTGGGATGACATTCTAGAGAGTTTTTTCAGCTCACTTTGTGCTTTGGCTTTTGCAACTTTAGGCATTTTTGCCTTATCAATATTAAGCTGCAATTCTTCAATTTCATTTTCATCTTCAGCGTGTCCTAGCTCTTTTTGAATGGACTTCATTTGCTCATTCAAATAATAATCACGCTGATTTGATTCCATTTGCTTTCTAACACGTGACTGGATTTTCTTCTCAGTATCTAATACATCAATCTCGCTTTGAATCACCGATAGAATCTTATCTAATCTTTCTTGAGCATTATCACCACCAAGCAACTCTTGTTTTTCAGAAACTTTTAACGATAAATTAGCAATAATAACGTCACTAAAACGCTCTACATCATTTACCTCGTTAAGTATTTTCAATACCTCTTCTGGTATTTTTTTATTTAGCTTAATGTATTTTTCAAACCCCTCTAAGGCTAAACGCATCATGGCCTCTAACTCTACTTCATCATCATGACCTAAGGTTAAATCACTTAATTTTACTTCGCTGTACTCATCGGCTTCAAAAACCTCTTCGATTTTGGCGCGTTTAATGCCTTCGACTAAAACCTTAATAGTGCCATCAGGTAGCTTCAACATTTGTAAGATGGTTGCCAAAGTACCCACTTTGTGCAAATCATCTACGTTTGGATCTTCAACCTTGTCATCTTTTTGTGTCACTAAAAAAATATGCTTATTGGTTCCCATTGCCTGGGTAATAGCATTAACAGAGGATTTCCTACCAACAAACAACGGCATAACAGTATGTGGAAATACCACCACATCACGCAATGGCAATAATGGAATGTTTTCTGTTGTTAAATCAATCTCTTCTACGGCTAATTTTGTTCCCATAGTAACTTGACACCTTTCTTGTTTAGTAATTTAGATAGATAGTGATGAGTAACGTTAATTTCAAGTATCCAACGCCCAAAATCATCCACCTTCTCATTGTGGATATAGCCTATATTATGAATCTCACTACGAATATAGGCACTTTTTACATCCAGTTCAATCTTTGCTCGGGTCATCATACCACTAAGGCGTTGTGCTAACGCCTGATATAAAAGATCAATACCTTCCCCGGTTTTACTAGAGAGCCACACTCTATAAATATCACCCTGTTCATTCTTATCCAAACGCGCAGCAAAATTCTCTAAACGATCAATCTTGTTCATAACAATAATACTAGACACCTTTCCAGCACCAATCTCTTCAATAATTTGTTCAACTTGAGAGATTTTTTCACTATTGTACTCATCAGATGCATCTACTACATGCAGTAGTACATTGGCTCTTTTTGTTTCTTCTAAAGTGGACTTAAACGCATCCACCAAATCGTGTGGAAGGTCTTGAATAAAACCAACTGTATCAGCAATAACCGCTTCACCAGAAGCTGGCAAAATAACACGCCTAATGGTTGCATCCAAAGTTGCAAATAACTGATCATTGGCATACACCTGGGCATCAGTCATTTGATTGAATAAAGTGGATTTTCCAGCATTCGTATAGCCTGCTAGGGCGATCATAGGCGTGTCATTTTTTGTTCGCGACTTACGACCAAGATCTCTTTGCTTGTGCACTTTTTCCAAGCGTTTAGTGATATTTTTTATGCGCAGTGCAATCAAGCGTTTATCAGTTTCTAACTGAGTTTCACCAGGTCCACGCATGCCAATACCACCTTTTTGTCTTTCTAGATGAGTCCAACCCCTAACAAGACGTGTTGATAAGTGTCTGAGTTGAGCTAACTCTACTTGCAACTTACCTTCAAATGAACTGGCGCGCAATGCAAAAATATCTAAAATTAATCCGGTGCGGTCCATTACTTGGCACTGGAGTGCTTTTTCCAGGTTTCGCTCTTGAGAAGGGGATAATTCCGGTGAAAAAATAACCAAGTCTAGCTCTAGCTCTTTAACCAGCTCTACAATTTCATCTACTTTACCAGTGCCAATAAAATATTGAGCCAATGCAGAGTTTCTACTAACTTTTAATGTTTTAGCAACATTTAACCCTGATGATTCAGCTAACTCTTTAAATTCAGCTTCTGCATTATGAATATTGCGATTAGTAGGGAGTTCGACATACACCAATAAGGTTTTCTCGCCTTGTCCTACCGCGTCTTTTTGACGATCAAATAATTCCAATGAATGATGTCCTAACCGGCTTTTTTAGTTTTAACCGGTTTTTTGTCAGACTTGTATACAATTAAAGGGTCTTTGGTTTTCTCAACCACTGCTTTATCAACAACCACCTCTACAACATCCTTTAGAGAAGGTAGTTCAAACATAGTGTCTAGCAACAAGTCTTCCAAAATAGAGCGCAATCCTCTAGCACCTGTTTTGCGTTTAATGGCTAGTTTTGCAATGGCTAATAATGATGCCTTTCTAAAGCTTAACTTAACACCTTCAAGTGAAAATATCTCTTGAAATTGTTTTACTACCGAATTTTTCGGCTTGGTTAGTATTTGCACCAGAGCGTCTTCATCTAACTCACTCAGTGCGGTTTGCACTGGCAAACGACCAACCAACTCAGGAATTAAGCCAAATTTAATTAAATCTTCTGGCTGAATTGAATCAAATAGATCAGTCAGTGTTTTTTCTGCTTCTTTGTCTTTAACATCAGCTGAGAATCCAATGCCCGTTACTTTCTCAACGCGTCTATTAATAATGCGCTCAAGCCCATCAAATGCGCCACCGCAGATAAATAAGATTTTTGAAGTGTCAACATCAATTGTTTCTTGATTAGGATGTTTGCGACCACCTTGTGGCGGCACTGAGGCAACCGTACCTTCAATTAGTTTTAGCATTGCTTGTTGCACACCTTCACCTGACACATCTCGAGTGATCGAAGGAGAATCTGAGCGGCGAGAGATTTTATCAATCTCATCAATAAAGATAATACCTCTTTCTGCACGAGCCGGATCAAAATCACATTTTGACAATAAGTTTTTAATGACATTTTCAACATCATCACCCACATAACCTGCTTCAGTTAATGTTGTGGCATCAGCAACCGTAAATGGAACGTCTAAAATACGTGCCAGCGTTTGTGCCAATAGTGTCTTTCCAGATCCTGTTGGGCCAATCATTAAAATATTAGACTTGTCTAATTCCACCTCATTAGAGATGTAATCATTTTGAAGTCGCTTGTAATGATTGTAAACCGCAACTGAAAGCACTTTTTTAGCATGATCTTGACCAATAACATAATCATTTAAAAAATCACGTAATTGTTTAGGTGTGTAATCCCAATCTTGGTGCTGCTCAACAATCTCTTTTAATGCTTGCTCTTCAATTAAATCATGACAAGAAGCAATACATTCATTACAAATGTAGACACCCGGGCCAGCAATTAATCGATCAACTTCTGATTTGGCTTTGCCACAAAAAGAACATGATAATTCTTGATTATCTTCTTGCATTGTTATCTCTTGGTTAGTACTTTATCAATTAGGCCATACTTTGCCGCATCATCAGCTGACATAAAGTTATCCCTATCTGTATCTTTTTCGATAGTTTTGATATTTTGACCTGTGTGTAATTTTAAAATTTGATTCAATCTTTCTCTGACAGTTAAAATCTCTTTAGCGTGAATATCAATGTCACTTGCCTGACCAGAAAAACCACCCAATGGCTGATGAATCATGCATCTAGCATGAGGCAGGGCAAAGCGTTTACCTTCAGCACCTGCTGTTAATAATAGTGCACCCATTGAAGCTGCTTGGCCAATGCACAATGTTGATACATCAGGCTTGATAAACTGCATGGTGTCATAAATAGCCAAACCTGCTGTTACTGATCCGCCAGGCGAATTAATATAAAGATGAATATCTTTATCTGGATTTTCAGATTCTAAAAATAATAATTGAGCAACCACCACATTTGCCATATAGTCTTCGACCGGGCCTACCAAGAAGATAATGCGTTCTTTTAATAAACGCGAATAAATATCGTAAGCTCGTTCGCCTTTAGCGGATTGCTCCACCACCATTGGCACTTGATTTAGGTTGTCTATATCCATTTATCCCTGCTCTGTAATCTCAGTAAATTTCTTGTTAACAGTTTTGATTTTAGCTTTTTCTGTTACTAAGCCTAATACCATCTTCTCAACAATCATTAATTCAATGCTAGATTTTCTAGATGGATCTTGGTTGTAGTAATCAATCATTTGCTGTGCATTTTCACCGTAAGATTGCGAAAGCTCTAATATCTTATCGTCAATTTGCGCCTCTGTTGCTACTAATTTATTATCACTAGCAATCTGACCAACAATCAGACCAACCTTAACACGCTTTTCCGCTTCACCATTAAACAAAGATGCTGGCATTTCTTGTTGCTCTGGCATGCCTTGTTGCTTCATACGCTCACGCATATCAGCCATTAGATTTTGAGCTTCGTCATTAACACTTGATTGTGGTACATCAAATTCATTGGCGCCAATCAATGCTGTAAATACAGCCTCTTTGTTAATTGCATCTAAACGAGAGTCAATTTCAACACGCATTTGCTCTTTCATGCTTACAAGCAAGCTATCCATGTCTTTTTCACCAAATTTCTTTGCAAACTTTTCATCAAGTGCAGGAGATTTAGGAGACCCTACTTCATTAATTGTTACCTCAAATACACAATCTTTACCAGCTAAATTTTTCGCATGATAGTCTTCTGGAAAGGTCAATTCTAAAGAAATGGTTTTTCCTGCTGCAACATCAGTAACACCCTGCTCAAAACCAGGAATCATTGTTCCTTTGCCGATCACTAGCTTAAAATTATCAGCCTTACCACCTTCAAATACTTCGCCATCAATCTTGCCAACAAAATCCATTGAAATGCGATCACCTAATTTAGATTTACGCTTAACTGGTTTAAAGTCTGTCAATTGTTCTTTTAAGCCTTCTAATGTTCTATCTTCATCAGCTTTGCTAATTTTTACTTCAGTTTGCTCAACCTCTAATTTGGCAAAATCAGACACTTTAATATTAGGAAAAACTTCAAATTCAACCGTATACGAGAAGTCAGTTTTGCCTTCTGCATCAACTTTAGATAAAGAAGGGCGGCCTGCAGGTGATAATTTAACTTCTGTTAGTGCATCACCTAGTGTTTCATTAACAATTTCATTAATTGCGTCAGAATTAGCATTATCGCCAAAACGTTTTTTCACCATAGAAACTGGGACTTTACCTTTTCTAAAGCCATCAATAGTTACTTGCGAAGCCATGTTTTGTAAAATTTTATCGACCTTTTGGTTAAAAATATCAACCGATAAATCTACTGTTAATGATCTCTTTAGACCTTCTAATGTTTCTACTGAAGTTTTCATGTGTGTTAAATCCGTCTCTTTGCTTATAAAAAGAGCTAATTATACCTAAATTGTACGCAATAAAAAAGGCAGTAAAAACTGCCTTTTTATGAGGTTTTACTGGCGTTTAATGCAATCCAGAAATGTATTGAGACAATGCTTCAATCTCTGCATTGTTTAAAGTCTTGGTAAACTCAACCATCATCTTTCTATTATCGTTAGTCCTAGCAGGCGCTTTGCTACCTGTTTGTGTATTAATTGATACTTGACGGAAATCTTTTAACTGCTTAGCTGTATAAGCTGCATGTTGTGAAGCGATTGCTGGGAAGCTAGCAGATGGCACGCCTTCGCCTTGAGGGCCATGACATGCTGAACAAGCTGTAATGCCTCGATCTTTATCACCACCTCTATAAAGCTTTTCAGCTAAAGCGATGTCAGTTTCTTTTTTAGCAGTACCTTGAGTGATTGTCTGTTGTGAAAAATAAGCGGCTAAGTTTGCCATATCGTCCTGCGAAAGCGCAGCAACAATACCTGCCATTAATGCATCCTTACGCGCACCTGATTTAAAATCTTGAAGTTGCTCAAAAAGATAAGACTCTCCTTGGCCGGCTATCTTAGGAAAAGTTGGTACCATTGAGTTACCTGTTGCACCATGACAAGCAATACAAGTTGCAGATTTGGCTTTGCCTTTTGCAGCGTCGCCAGCAGCGAATGTGTTTAATGATGCACTTACCAATACAGCGGTAAAAATCAGTCCTAATTTATTCATAATATTGCCTTTTTTGGAAAAAAATAAGCCAATATTATACGCTAATATTGGCTTATTGAAATTACGAAATGCGTCAACTGACGCCAGTAATTTATTGACCCGCTAGGTAATCAGCAATTGTTTGCTCTTGGCCTACTGATAATGGCGCCATTGCACTCATTGTAGGGTCTACACGTGTGCCTGATTGGAAAGCTTTAAGCTCTTTCACAACATCAAGATCAGGGCGTACTGATTTTGCTAACGACGGGTAAGCTGGCATCACAGATTTACCACCAACACCATGACAACCTACACAGCCTAATGCCTCAAAGGGATTTGCTTGAACCGAACCCATTGATAAAATAGCAGATGTTGCCGCTACTAATAAAACCTTTTTCATTACTCTCTCCTTATTTTTAATAATATAAAATGGCATATAGTACAAATACCACTGCTTTAAATTATACCTCGTTTTAATAAATGCGCAAACACTACCACCAAGCCAAATTTCTACTCTCTTGCCCATCTTTAAAGGGCTGCCCTTCTGACGAAGGCTATGAAGTGATTTTCGCAGGCAGATCTAATGCTGGAAAATCCAGCTCTATTAATGCACTTACCATGCAAAATAAATTAGCCAAAGTATCAAGAACACCAGGGAGAACGCAGCATTTAGTATTTTTTCAACTTGATGAACATCGGCGCTTGGTAGATTTGCCTGGTTATGGTTATGCCAAAGTGCCTGAACACATTAAGAAACAGTGGCATCAAGACATGAGCGAATATTTCGACAAGCGAGATTGCTTGCGAGGTGCAGTACTGGTAATGGACGTCCGCCATCCACTCAAACCCTTTGATCAAATGATGTTAGATTGGTGTGTTAGTATTAACTTGCCCACTCAAATTATTCTAACCAAGGCAGACAAGCTGAAAAAAGGCCAAGCTAGCAATACCAAACTAAAAGTTCTCAAAGCAGTTAAAGATCATCCATATGTAGATGTTCAGCTTTTCTCCAGTCTTAAAAAGCAAGGCTTAGAAGAGTTGTGGTCACGCCTAGATACTTTTTTTGGCTATGTTGATTAATGCTAATTTAACAACACTTGACAGCAGCAGCACTATTGTTGTTGCCAATAATAGACAAGCGCTGGCCTTTAAACAAACCTATAGTAAACAATGTCCAAATACGCAATTACCAAAGATTTTTGCTTGGCGTCAATACTTACAACATACATGGAAAGCAACCAACTTTAACTCCAAACTAAGGCTGATTGATTCGATAGAATCACGCTACTTAATGAGTGAAGTTATCTCTCAATCTGGTCAGCGCGTTCATCAACTACTTTTAGATGAGGTGTTAAAAAACCTTGATTATTGCCATAATCATTTAATTGATACAAAATTCTTATCCCAATCAAAATTACCTATCTCTGAATCTTTTGCCTATTGGATTTCAACCTATCAACAACTTAAAGATGACCGAGGATTAATTGACACCAATGATTTACCAAAACTACTTATTGGATCTGAAAAAACCCTCAACTCTACAATCATTTACGGCTTCAAAACCCTAACACCACAACAACAAGCGTTATTTGATTCATTAAATTATCAACAGATCAGTGCGATCAGATCAGATCAGTCTGAATGTGTTTATTTTGAAAACACTAAAGATGAAATATACGCTGCTGCTAACTGGGCAAAACAACAACCACGGGATTTATCAGTTGTGATTGTTTGTCCTCAGCTGAATGAACTACAACACCAAATAAGCTCTATATTCAATCAAACATTTAATAATTTATTAACTGAAACAGGCGATAAATCTTACAATATTTCACTCGGGTTGCCACTGCTTAAATACCCTTTAGTGCAGGATTTAATGGCTGTGTTAAAACTAAATAAACAAATTCAGTCCAACCAAATTGAGCTTGATACGTTTATTCATGTTGTACGCTGTGTTTATATTGCGCATTACCAACAAGAGCAATCTGCAAGACACTTGCTCATTAATCATGCATTAAGCTTATCGAAAGAGGTGTTTACACTGCAAGAGATACACAACTCTTTGCAACAATGTCCTAAATTATTTGCCATTATTGACACAATAAAGCAAGAAAGCGGCGGTTATAAAAATCTTGATAATTGCTTATCAAGATTTCAATCAATACTAACACAATGGGGATTTGCAACAAATAAGCAACTAAACTCTACCGAATATCAGCTATTTCACAAATTTCTAACTACCAGCTTAAGCCTTAACCGATTAAGCCTACATGGAAAAAAAATTGACATTGATAGCGCTATTAATTTATTACAAGATATTTGCAACCACGTTATTTTTCAACCTCAAAGTTCTAATGCTAATATTCAAATTCTAGGCTCTTTAGAAGCAGAAGGCCTATACTTTGATAAAGCTTGGGTAATGGGCATGAATGATGGCTTTATTCCTGCTAAGTTAAACTCACCACGCTTTATCCCGCATGATATTGCAGTTAATCACCAAATACCGCATAGTAGCTTTGAATTAATCACTACTGATGCAAATAACACATTAAACAACTTATCTTCATTGGCAAACGATGTTATTTTTTCTTATGCTCAAACACTGGATGAACAGGAGCAATTACCCAGTCCTTTGCTTGAATTTAGAAAAAACACCATTAAAGCGCCCAACTTTAACAACAAAGCCCAATCAACAATTTCATTAAATGATTCAATTACTACACAATTTAATCAACAAAAAGTTAGCTCTGGCGTTAGTCTTTTAAAAGATCAAATGGCGTGTGCTTTTAAAGGTTTCGTGCACCGACTTAACACCACAACATTTGATAAGCCGCATATTGGTTTTGATAAAAAAGAACAAGGAAATATTGTTCATAATGCATTGCAATATATTTACGAGCAGCTAAATTCAAAAGAACAATTGTGTTCACTATCTAACCATGAGCTAGCCCGTCTTGTAGAACAAAAAGTATATGCCGCACTTAAGCGCTATCCCAATTCTAATTTTAAAAAAATAGAACAACAACGAATTGTTCACTTAATACTGAAGTTTATTGAACTTGATAAAACCAGGGAAAACTTTTCAGTACTTGAAACAGAAAAAAGTATTACGGCTGAATTATCTGGGCTAATGTTTACCACTCGACTCGATAGACTCGATCAAATGGACAATGGTGACAAAATTGTATTTGACTATAAAACAGGCACAACTTCTATTTCTAACTGGTGCTCTCAAGCAATACGCGAGCCACAACTTCCTATTTATAGCATCACTAACCACACTCAAGGCGCTGCCTTTATTGAACTAGATGCCAGCAAAATCAGCATTAAGGGAATTTCAAAAGATAAAGACTCTTTACCAAAACAATCCACTCGAAAAACAACCTGTGGTGAGTGGGATGAACAGCTTGGTATTTGGAGTGAAACCCTTAATCAAGCTGCTCAAAATTTTCAATCCGGCCAAGCACAAGTACTGCCCAACAAAACAGCCTGTGAGTATTGCGAACTAGACTTACTTTGCAGAGTTGAGAAATGACTTAATAATTGAGGTTTTTTCTTGTTGAATCGCTTGAGCAATGTTGTTTTTGTCAAGTTTAGAAACATCGATAGCACTCAGTAAATCCCTTAATTCAGTTACCGCCTCTGTATCAATAGCAATCAGCTTAAAAACTTCCAACAAATCAGAAAAGCGCTGCTGTCGACGAAGCGCATCAGTCTTTATAAAGAAATCAAATACTTCCTCGTGAGATTTGAACTTAAACTCTTTAACAAATTGATAGTATTGTGCAGTTAGCCTTGCTAATTGCTCATAATTTTTAGGGCATTTAATTAGTTTGCACAAGGTCTTGATTGACTCATCACTTTCATCTTTAAGCCAAATAGAAAACTTTATAAAAGGCTTATCAGTATTTAAATCATCTAACAATGCAAATTGATTTTCATGGGTGGTTTGCGCCCTTTCATCTAAAGTTGAAAACACTTTAGAGTAAGCCCCACAAGCTAACAACACCTTAAAAAAAGCAGAAGGTGTTGTGTAAGACAATGCCTTTTCCAATTCTTTAAAAACGCGTTCAGGCGTGAGTGCATCCACCTCGCCTGAAGCCACCATGTCTTTCATTAACCGATGTGTTGAATGCGCTACTTTAAAACCAAATGTTTTAAATCTAGCGGCAAATCTTGCAATACGCAGAACGCGAACCGGATCTTCACTAAAAGCATCAGATATATGTTTTAACAATCCATTATTTAAATCTTCTTGACCCTTGAAAGGATCAAACAATTCACCGTCTTTCTCAGCAATGGCATTGATGGTTAAATCACGACGTGATAAATCTTGCTCCAATGTAACTGATTGAGAAGTGTCAAACTCAAAGCCTTTGTAACCCTTTCCAACTTTGCGCTCAAGTCTTGCCAAAGCATATTCTTCTTGCGTACCAGGGTGTAAAAATACAGGAAACTCTTTTCCTACTTGACGATATCCAAGGTCAATCATTTCATCAGGTGACGAACCTACAACCAACCAATCTTTCTCGGTATTGTCATTGGCAATGCCTAATAATTTATCACGTACCGCACCACCAACCAAATAAACTTTCATTATCTCAAATGATGTGTAAATACAAATATAATACCCTAATGAATTTAGATAGTTTAACGCCCGAGCAGTTTCGAGTAACACAGCAGTGTGGCACTGAATCGCCATTTACTGGCAAGTATGTTGATCATCATGAACATGGCAACTATATTTGTGTTTGCTGCAAACAAATATTGTTTTCATCAGAGGCTAAATTTGATTCTGGCACTGGCTGGCCCAGTTTTTATAACATCACCAACTCTGATAGCGTGTCTTTAATACAAGACAATACTCACAACATGGTACGTGTAGAGGTTCGCTGTAAAAACTGCGGTGCACATCTTGGTCATGTATTTGCTGATGGCCCTGAGCCGACCGGACAACGCTACTGTATTAACTCTGCTTCACTTAACTTTCAGGCTAAATAATGCATATTCATATTCTTGGTATTGCTGGTACATTCATGGGTTCACTAGCACTCATTGCTAAGCAACTTGGGCATCAAGTTACTGGCCAAGACCAAGGCGTCTATCCGCCAATGAGCACACAACTCGATGAGCAAAATATCAGCTACACTCACGGCTATAACGCAAGTGACATGCCACAGGCTGATGTCTTTATTATTGGCAATGCCTTATCACGTGGCAACGACTGTGTTGAAGAAATCCTTAACAAACAATATACCTACACCTCCGGTGCACAATGGCTAAGTGAAAACGTATTGCGTGGTAAATGGGTATTGGCCGTTTCCGGTACACATGGCAAAACCACCACGGCAAGTATGCTTGCTCATATCTTAGAGGTTACAGGATACAATCCCAGCTTTTTGATTGGTGGTGTAGTAGAAGACTTTGGTGTGTCATCACGCCTAAGCGATTCGAACTTTTTTGTGATTGAAGCTGACGAATACGACACTGCTTTTTTTGATAAGCGTTCAAAATTTGTACATTATCACCCAAAAACCTTGGTTATTAATAATCTTGAGTTTGATCATGCTGATATTTTTGATTCCCTTAAAGACATTCAAAAGCAATTTCATCACCTTATTCGCACTGTTCCAAGTGATGGGCTTATCATCCACCCAGAAAATACACAAACAATCAACGAAGTACTTGAGCAAGGCTTATGGTCTTCTGAACAGGCCTTATCTGCTAAGCAATTAACCACAACCAACACAGGTAGTGAATTTAAAGTACAGGACTGTAAAGTATCCTGGCATTTGCTCGGTAAGCACAATATGGAAAATGGCTTAAATGCTATTTATGCAGCCCACCATGTTGGTGTACCATTTAACGCAGCCTGCGAAGCGCTTTCTACATTCAAAGGTGTTAAGCGTCGCCTAGAGGTTAAATACCAAACTGATGCAATTACTTTATATGATGATTTTGCACACCATCCAACTGCAGTTAAAACAACACTATCGGGTCTGCGCACCAAAGTAGGTAATGAGAAAATTATTGCTGTTTTAGAGCTTCGTTCCAATACCATGAAATCTGGCACTCACCAACAAAGCTTAGTAGATGCACTTGTCGATGCTGATCGTGTGTTAATTCTCAGACCTGATTCAAATACCTGGGATATTGATGTTTTATTTGATCAGTCAATGTTATTTGATTCTGTCAATGATATGGTTAATCAGCTTTCCGCTATTCATAAAGGGCACTTTGTGGTGATGTCAAATGGTGGATTTGATGATATTTTTAACAAACTAATTTCCAAATTACACTCTGGAGAATACACGTGAAACCAATTGCAATTGCACTAACTGGCGCCTCAGGTATGCCTTATGCCATTACTCTTCTTAAAGAATTAATCAAAACTCAAGACAAAATCTACGTAATGATCTCCCAAGCAGCCAATACGGTTATTGCCATGGAAACTAATTTAAATCTAGGCGCTGACACTCAAGCCATGGGTAAAAATTTAACCGCTTATTTAAATGCCAAGCCCGATCAAATTGAGGTGTTTTCTAAAAACCAATGGACAGCACCGGTTGCCTCAGGTTCTAACCCACCACGAGCAATGGTGGTATGCCCTTGTACCATGAGCACCTTATCTGCCATTGCCCATGGCGCAGCTGATAATCTTATGCATCGGACTGCTGACGTGGTCATTAAAGAACAGAAAAAACTCATTCTAGTGCCAAGAGAAACGCCTTACTCAGCCATTCATCTTGAAAACATGCTTAAACTTTCTCGCCTGGGTGTAGCGATTATTGATGCCAATCCCGCGTTTTATCAAAACCCTCAAAGTATTCAAGATTTGGTTGATTTTGTCGTGGCTCGTATATTAGATCACTTAGAGATTGAGCACGATCTTTTACCGCCTTGGCAAGCTTAAAAAGCAATAACACTTAGACCTAAAAAAGCCAAGAATAACGCGAAGAATTTTTTCAGCTTTTTGCCATCTACGCGATGCGCTACTTTAGCACCAAGTGGCGCAAACACAACACTCATTAGCACAATACTGATTAATGCATCAGTGTGAATAAAGCCCAAACCATTTGCGCTAGATTCTACATTCCAGCCCGCTACAATAAAACCAATCGCACCTGCAATGGCAATTGGCATCCCTACTGCAGCAGAAGTGGCAATGGCATTTTTAATATTAACATTGTTATAAGTTAAAAACGGCGTGGTCATCGTACCACCACCAATACCAACAATCGCAGACACCAAGCCAATGATGTAGCCAGTCACACGCCACACCCGCTTACCCAAATTATCGACATGCGTAGAACTACTAAGCCCAAAATACATAATAGCAGCTACACTTAATTCAAATAAGGCAAAGAAAATACGCATAAAGTCGAAGCTCATCACTTTGGTCAGCATTGCCCCGCTAAAAGCGCCCAACAAAATAGTAGGCATGAGTTTTTTAAAATTTTGCCAATGGATAGCGCCGTGTTGATGATGCGCACGAACACTAGAGATTGAAGTAAATACTATTACCGCCAAGGCTGTACCCACTGCTGTATGCATTAAAACGGCTTGATCAACACTACCAGCGAGTAAATACAACAAAGCCGGCACCATAATCAATCCACCACCAACACCCAATAGGCCTGCGATAAAGCCCGAAAATGCGCCCAGTAGTAGTAATAAAGTTAATTCAGCCAAGCGTCAACAGTTTGAGTTAACAATTCATTTTGATCATTAAAAAAATGATCTCCTTGGATTTGTTTTTGAACATATCCAGCATTATGACTAGAAGCGTCTTGTCTTTGTTTAACTGTTGTTAAAACTGAATCTAAATCTTCGGTGCCATAAAGATCCAAGGTTGGAATATTGATAGCAGATAATCCAGATGCATCACCCATGCCGATGGCAATGAATTTTTTAAATGGATGATCAGGATTACCGGCTAAATAATGCCTAGCCATCCTTGTACCATAACTATGAGCTAACAATAAATCAGGTGATTTACCTAAACTTTTAACATATTCAATGCTTGCTTTAATGCGCTTATCTGCATCACCCCATAAAGGCTTGTATTCATTGCCTGGTATGCCGTTAGCAAGCACTGGTAGTTGTATCGATAACGTATGATAACCTTGCTCAGTGAGTGATACGCGCAACGGCTGAATAACACCTGTCCAGTCAGGATGCACACCCAGACCGTGCATCACGATAGCTACCTTGTTTGAATCTGATTCAGATTCAGTCAAAATCGTCAAGAACTCTCGATCGCCATTTTTTATCCACACCACTTCGCCATCCATTAAGCCATCTTCAACAAAACTCGCCCAACGCGACTCTTTGGCATAATCTGGATCAGTTTGTGCACTTGCCAAACCACTAATTAAGCTCAATATTAACAATAGCCTCATAACCACCCCCCTATATTTACAAGCAATTATAAAACAAAAAAATTCAGAAATAATGGAAATACAGTTAATTACCAAAAAAACCACAAAAAACATTGATTTTTGCTAAAAAATAACAATTAATTAGCTCTTTTAGGTGTTTTTATTGAAAAAATTAAAGATTATTGTCAAATAATTGACAATAAATAGAGATTTTTATGGCATTATTTACAAAAAATTAAAAATTTTCCATGAAAACATGGATATTTATTAATTTACAGCTTCAAATAAGACTTGGTTTTTCCAATTTTTCTCAACTCATTAAGCTTTAACTGCAACAATGCATCGATAGAATTAACACCAGACTTATCTTTAATAAGCATCTCTATATACGACTTAGTGTTTTTGCTAATCATGTTATTTTTCATAAAACTTTGATTAGTAAATTAAAGATATGGCCAATACCCCTGCAAACAACAATGCAAAGAATATTATAAAAAAAATCTCTCTCAAACACTACACTCTCCCCAGGGTGGCTATTTATAAGTGCATTATAACCTATTTAGAGTTGTGTTATTAATAATCATTATCAATAACAGAGTAACAAACACTACTGATGTTCAACAGTTGTTAACCCAACTGAACGCCACGCTTGCATGCCGCCACGATAGTATTTGAGTTTTTCAGCAGGATAGCCTTTTTTAAGCAGTTTACGAATCAGCTTTGGCGACTTTCCACACCAAAAGCCATTGCAATACAACACTAATGTTTTGGCATTATCAAAATTCCAGTCCTTGCCATTTTTTGTCACACCAATAGTAGCAAAAGTCTTTTGTAGGTTTGTAGCAAGCACAAGATCTTTGTATTCCATGTGTATTGCTGTAGGAATCATTCCGGTAATCAACATAGCAGAACTTGGGCGTGTATCTACAATAACAATAGTATCATCACCTTGTGATATTTGCTCAATATAGTTAATAACCTCTAACTCAGCAACTGTTTCAACAGGATGAGGTTTAAATGGATGCAAGGGTTGAATTTTTCCACGCCAAGTATCGCGGTAAAATTCCATGATTTGTGCAGAGCGATCTTGGTTGCGTTGCAAATCAATTACTTTACCTTTGTGCACAATATTAAGATCCTTAAAGTCCTTCTGGATCAGTACATCTTTGGCCACTACCAAATTAGATAACAAAAGTAATAAGGTCAATAAATACTTCATCACTGTAAGGCGGAAAATTTAAGATTTAAGAGAGTTTTTTTCTAATCAGACCTGAAACAGCACCCATATCAGCTTGGCCTTCTAGTTGGCTTTTTAGTAAGCCCATCAGCTTGCCCATGTCTTGCATAGAGGATGCACCCGTATCAGCAATGGCTTTTTCAACAGCTGTTGAAATCTCAGCTTCTGATAGTTGTGCTGGCATGTAGTTATTAATAATAGCCAATTCTGCCTGTTCAACGGCAATCAAGTCATCACGACCCGCTTCAGTGAATTGAGATATTGAGTCCTTGCGTTGCTTAACCATTTTTTGGATAACAGCAAGTGTTTGGGTGTCGTCGAGCTCGATACGCTCGTCTACTTCTTTTTGTTTGATGGCACCTAAGATCATACGAATAGCCTTAAGTGCATCTTTGTCTTTTGCCTTCATTGCTGACTTCATATCAGCAGTAATACGTGCTTTTAGCTCAGACATAATAATGTGAATTGCTTAGACAAGCAATTAGTACATGCGTTTACGATGTACGCGGTTTTTAGCCATTTCTTTATGAGTACGCTTAACAGCTGCTGCTTTCATGCGCTTATTTACCCATGTTGGCTTTTCAAAAAACTCTTTTTTACGAACATCAGTAATAACACCAGCTCTATCACATGAGCGACGGAAACGGCGTAATGCAATATCAAATGGTTCGTTCTCTCTTACTTTAATTGAAGGCATATTATTATTCTTCCTTTATGAATCTGTAGTATCAGCAGCTGCATCAGCAGTGCTATCAAAATCAACCAATTGAACGATTGCCATTGGTGCCTTATCGCCAGTACGGAAACCTGCTTTAAGGATACGAATGTAACCACCAGGACGGTCTTTATAAAAAGGACCTAGTTGAGTGAATAACTTTGCAACCATTGCATCATCACGTAATTTAGCAAATGCATTACGACGATTAGCAACTGAATCAGTTTTTGCTTTAGTAATTAATGGCTCAACAACACGACGTAATTCTTTTGCTTTTGGCAGTGTTGTACGAATAGTTTCATGCTCAAATAAAGAGTTTGCCATATTCTTAAACATCGCCTTACGGTGAGATGAGTTACGATTTAGTTGTCTACCTGACTTTCTATGTCTCATTATATTTCCTTATTCACTCATTAGATCAACTGGTGGCCAATTAGGAATATCTGTTCCTAAATCAAGACCTTTTTCAGTCAATACTTCTTTAATTTCATTTAATGACTTACGACCTAAATTAGGTGTTCTAAGCAAGTCTTGTTCAGACTTCTGGATTAAGTCACCAATGTAGTAAATTTGCTCTGCTTTCAAGCAGTTTGCACTACGCACTGTTAACTCTAATTCGTCAACTGCTGCTAATAATTGTGGATCGAAATCATCAGAAGTTGGCAACGCCTCTTCTTCTTCAACCAACTCAAGCTCTACAAATGAAGATAATTGATCTTGAAGGATTGTTGCTGCACGTTTAATGGCTTCTTCAGCATTAACCGAACCATTCGTTTCCATAACAATATTAAGCTTATCAAGGTTAACCTTCTGATCAACACGAGCTGCATCTACAGTAAAGCTAACACGCTTAACAGGAGAGAAGCTAGCATCTAGCTGGATCCCGCCAATTGTAGAGGCTTCATCGCTGCGTGATACCGCAGTATCATAACCAATACCTGTGCCAATCTTAAGTGTCATACGCATATGACCACCTTCGTTAACAGTAGCAATTACTTTGTCTGCATTGTGTGCAGTAATATCAGTACCATTTGTCTCAATATCAGCCACTGTAATAACGGCAGGGCCTTTCTTGTCAATAATAACTTCTGCGTTTTCAGCCGTGTTTAAAGAAACTGACACTTCTTTTAAGTTTAATAAGATATCTAATACATCTTCTTGGACGCCGTCAATGGTTGAAAACTCATGCATAACACCGTCAATAGCAACTTCTGTTACTGCTGAACCCACCATAGAAGATAACAACGTTCTTCTAAGTGCGTTACCCAATGTATGACCAAAACCTCTTTCTAATGGCTCAAGGATAATTTTGAATTCGTTATTAGCAGTTTGAGCTGACTCAACTAGCTTTGGCTTTAAAAAATCTTTTGCACTACCTTGCATAATTAATCCTTTACTTAGAATACAATTCAACGATTAAATGCTCTTGGATATCTGAAGACAGATCATCACGCTCTGGAGCATTTTTGAAAACACCTTTTAGTGCTTTGGTATCAAGGTCAATCCATTCTACTTGATCACCTTGTTCGGCTAATTCCATTGCCAATTGAATACGGCTTTGTTTTTTAGCTTTTTCTCTAATTGAGATTTCATCGTTTGCACTTACTTGGTAAGAAGGAATGTTTACAACAGAGCCATTTACCAAAATAGACTTGTGAGATACTAACTGTCTAGCCTCTGCACGTGTAGAACCAAAGCCCATGCGATACACAACGTTATCTAAACGGCACTCAAGTAATGACAATAGATTTTCACCCGTAGAGCCTTTCTTTTGAGAAGCTTTCTTGTAGTAAGAACGGAATTGCTTTTCTAAAATGCCGTAAATACGTCTAACTTTTTGCTTTTCACGTAATTGTAAGCCGTACTCAGTACCCTTGCCACGACGTGCATTAGCACCATGAACACCAGGAAGCTGTGTTACTTTACACTTAGAATCTAATGATCTAATTCCGCTTTTAAGAAATAAGTCCGTGCCTTCGCGACGTGCTAATTTACAAGTAGGTCCAGTATATCTAGCCATAATTTATCCTTATACTCTACGTTTCTTAGAAGGACGACAGCCATTATGAGGAATTGGCGTCACATCTGTGATTGATTGAATTTTTAAACCTTGTGCATTCAAACCACGAATGGCTGAATCTCTACCAGGACCAGGACCTTTAACACGAACATCTAAGTTCTTCATGCCGAAAGCCAATGCTTTTTCACCACAATTACCTGCCGCCACTTGTGCTGCAAATGGGGTAGATTTTCTTGAACCTCTAAAGCCAGAACCGCCTGAAGTTGCCCAACATACTGCGTTACCGTGACGATCTGTAATCATTACGATGGTATTATTAAATGTTGCATGGATATGCGCAATACCGTCTGTAATAACCTTTTTAGACTTCTTTTTAATTGAATCTTTAGCCATAATATCTACCTATGATTATTTAATTAAACGACGAGGACCCTTACGAGTTCTTGCGTTTGTTTTAGTTCTTTGACCACGTAGTGGTAGTGCCTTTCTATGGCGAACACCACGATAACAACCTAGGTCCTTAAGACGTTTAATATCCATAGCAACTTGACGACGAAGATCGCCCTCAACTTCAAATTTAGCAACTTCTGCACGAATATCTTCCAACTGATCTTCTGAAATTTCTGATACCTTAGTGGTTGGATCTAGCTTAAGCGTTGCACAAATTGCTTTTGCTCTTGTATCACCAATACCAAAAATTGACTGTAAGCCAATAACGATATGCTTATGTGTTGGAATGTTTATTCCCGCTATTCTTGCCATGTATATTTCCTTGTTCTCTTACTTTTTTGTTATTTTTTGTTGCTGATTTTCTATAAAAAATTACCAACAAACTTTAAATTTGAAAAACGAGCAATTATACGTTGCGAGTCTTTCAATGTCAATGTAAATTAACCTTGTCTTTGCTTGTGACGTGGCTCTTTGCAAATTACACGAACAACACCGTTGCGCTTAATAATTTTACAATTGTTACAAATTTTCTTTACTGATGCTCTTACTTTCATTGCTCTATACCTTATTAATTTAAACCCGATTTTTTCATTAATGACTCATACTGATTAGACATTAAGTGCGATTGGGCTTGCGCGATAAAATCCATCACCACTACGACGATGATTAATAAACTGGTTCCACCAAAATAAAATGGAACATTCCAATATAAAATTAAAAACTCTGGCAATAAACAAACAGCAGTAATATAAACCGCACCAGAAGCTGTTAAACGAGACATAACCGAATCAATATAATCTGCAGAATGTTTACCAGGGCGAATACCTGGAATAAAGCCACCCGACTTACGTAAATTATCAGCTGTATCTTTTGAATCAAATGTTAATGCTGTATAGAAGAATGTAAAAAATACAATCGCCAAACCATAGAACATAACGTACAAAGGCTGTCCTGGGGAGATGCTCGCTGTTAAATCAGCTAACCAACCCAAACCTTCAGATTGTGAGAACCAGCCACCTAAAGTTGCTGGGAATAAAATAATACTTGATGCAAAAATAGGTGGAATAACACCAGCCATGTTAATTTTAAGTGGTAAATAAGAACTCTGACCACCCACCATCTTACGACCTTGTTGGCGCTTTGCATAATTGACAGTAATGCGACGTTGACCACGCTCCATAAATACAACAAATGCAGTTACTAATAATGTCATAATCAGTAAGATTACAACTAGAATAACAGTTAACTCACCCGTAGATACCAATGACAGCGTTGAACCTAATGCAGACGGCAAGCCAGAAACAATACCAGCAAAAATAATCATAGAGATGCCATTACCCACACCTTTTTCGGTAATTTGCTCACCTAACCACATTAAGAACAAAGTTCCTGTTGTTAGAGTAATAACCGTTACCATGCTGAATGTAAAACCTGTTTGTGTTACTAAAGCAACACCACCAGCAGATTGTGATTGTAGGGCAATTGAAATACCATAAGATTGGAAAACCGCAAGTACTACGGTACCCATACGTGTGTACTGTGTAATTTTACGCTTACCCGTTTCGCCTTCTTTTTTCAGTTGTTCTAATTTTGGAATAACTGAAGTCATCAGAGTAACGATGATCGATGCCGAGATGTAAGGCATAATGCCTAAAGTAAAGATTGATAATCTTTCTAACGCACCACCAGAAAACATATTAAACATATCCAAAATTGTGCCTTGCTGATCTTGCACAAGCGATGCTAATGCAGCACCAGAAATGAATGGAATGGTTATATGCGTGCCTAATCTAAAAACGATTAACGCACCCAATAAAAAAAGGATGCGCTTTGATAAATCTTCAGAAAGGCCTAAGGGTTGAGACATGTTTTATTACTCGTTAACAGTGCCTTTGGCTGCTTCAATTGCAGCACGTGCGCCTTTTGTTGCTTTAATACCAGTTAATGTTACTGCTCTAGTGATCTCACCAGAAAGCATGACTTTAACACGCTTAATATTTTTAGTAACTAAGTTGTGCTTTTTTAACACATCTACTGTGATATCAGTTTCTTCTAAATTATTAATTTCAGATAACGTTACCTGTGAAGTAATGATTGAAACTCTTGAAGAGAAACCAACTTTAGGAAGACGACGCTGTAAAGGCATTTGACCACCTTCAAAACCTACTTTAGTAAAACCGCCTGAACGAGATTTCTGACCCTTATGACCACGGCCACAAGTTTTACCCCAGCCACAACCAATGCCACGACCTACACGTTTTCTAGATTTCTTTTCACCTTCATTAGGTGCTAATGTATTTAAAAACATTGTTTTAATCCTCTACCTTTAATAAGTAAGAAACTTTGTTGATCATTCCTCTAACTGCAGGTGTATCTTCAAGTTCTACTGTGTGATTGATGCGCTTAAGCCCTAAGCCACTCACCGTTGCACGATGCGACGGTAGACGACCATAAAAACTCTTTACTAATGTCACGCTAACTGTATTTTTCTTAGCGGCTGCTTTTTTTGGAGCGGCCTTTTTAGCAGGATCTTTCTTAGCGACTGCCTTCTTTGGAGCTGCTTTTTTCGCAGGTGCTTTTTTAACTTCTTTTTTATCTTCAGCCATTATGCTTCTCCAGTAATTTGCTCAACAGTTTTGCCACGCTTTGCTGCAACTGATTGAGGTGATGACATAGATGTCAAGCCTTCAACAGTAGCACGAACAACACTAATAGGATTACGTGTGCCATTACATTTAGCAAGAATATCATGTACGCCAACTGCTTCTAAAACACTACGCATTGGACCACCAGCAATTACACCTGTACCTTCTGATGCTGGCTGCATATATACTTTTGCAGCACCAACATTTGAAGTAATTGGGTAATAAAGAGTGCCATTAGTTAATGGAACGCTCTTCATCGCTCTTTTTGCTTTATCCATTGCTTTTTGAATTGCTGCAGGTACTTCACGAGCTTTACCCGTACCGTAGCCAACTTTACCATTGCCATCACCCACAACTACCAGTGCAGAGAAACCAAAGATACGACCACCTTTAACTACCTTTACAACACGACGAATGTTTACTAACTTCTCGATGTATTCATTGTCATCGTTATTATTATTTTTCTTATATTCAGCCATTATTTACGCCTTTTTAATATTTCTTAATTAATCTAGTAGTTAGAAGTCTAAACCAGCTTCTCTTGCTGCATCTGCTAACGCCTTAACACGACCATGGTATTTAAAGCCAGAGCGATCAAAAGCAACTTTTGTCACTTTTGCTTTTTTAGCAGCTTTAGCAATTTCTGTACCAATCTTAGTTGCTGCTGCAATGTTGCCACCATTTTTTTCTTTTAAGCTAGTTGCTGATGCTAATGTTTTTGTACCACAGCCACTGATAATTTGCGCATAAATGTGCTGAGATGTTTTATGAATACATAAACGTTCAACACCTTTCTCGGCATGCTTAGCTCTAAATTTAGTTGCTCTTCTTAAACGAGCTTGTTTTTTAGAAAGTTTCATAGAATTACCTTTTTAATTATTTCTTCTTAGCTTCTTTACGAACAACATATTCGTCAGTGTAGCGAACACCTTTACCTTTGTAAGGCTCAGGTGGACGATAAGCTCTAATTTCAGAAGCCACTTGGCCAACTTTTTGCTTATCCATACCTTTAACAACAATCTCAGTTTGAGACGGTGTTTCAACTGTAATACCTTCAGGTAATTGATAATTTACTGGATGTGAAAAACCTAGCGTAAGATCCAATACCTTACCTTTAGCTTGAGCACGGTAACCAACACCAATTAGTGTTAATTTCTTTTCCCAACCTTCAGAAACGCCTTGAATTAAATTAGCGGTATTGGCTCTTGCAGTGCCTGCTTGTGCCCATGCGCCTTTAACTTCTTTTTTCTCAACATCAGTAATAGCGAATGTAATTTCATTATCAGCATTAGAAACAACAACTGAAGGATGAACTTCCATTGTCATTTGACCAAGCTTGCCTTTAACTGTCATTGTTGAACCAGTTTGATTTACTTCAACGCCTGCTGGAATTGTAATTGGTGATTTTGCTACTCTTGACATACGATATCTCCAATATTAGTAAACGCTACACAAAACTTCGCCACCCACATTTTGGGTAGCTGCAGCTTGTCCAGTCATTACACCCTTAGGTGTAGATACAATAACAATACCCAAACCGTTCATTACGCTAGGCATTTCTTTGCTACTTGCGTATACACGTAAACTTGGTTTAGATACTCTTTCTAATGTTTCAATAACTGGCTTACCATCAAAATACTTTAATTTAACTGTTAAAGTTTTTGCAGCTTTTTCACCATCAACTGAAAATGATTCAATAAAACCTTCTTGCTGCATAACGCTAGCAATCGCTGATTTTAAATTTGATGCTGGGATATTAACTTCCGTTTTGTTAACCATTTGTGCATTACGCATGCGAGTTAACATATCAGCAATAGGATCAGACATACTCATATTATTCTCCTTACCAACTTGCTTTAGAAAGACCCGGAACCTCACCATTCATGGTGCGCTCTCTAAGTTTAGTTCTAGCTAAACCAAACTTACGGTAAAAACCATGTGGACGACCTGTCAAGCCACAACGAGAACGTTGTCTTGTAGGTGAAGCGTCACGTGGCAGAGATTGCAACTTAATCGTTGCTTGAAAACGCTCTTCATCAGAAGCATTCACACTCTTAATAATTTTCTTTAACTCAAGACGCTTGGCACGGTATTTTTCAACCAGCTTTGCACGCTTGATGTCTCTATTTATCATAGACTTTTTAGCCATTTCTCTTATCCTTTAAATGGGAAATTAAACATTGCTAATAGTTTCTTAGCGTCATCATCATTAGTAGCGGTTGTTGTGATAGCAATATCCATACCACGAACTCTATCTACTTTTTCAAAATCAATTTCAGCAAAGGTATTTTGTTCAGTAATACCCATGTTGTAATTACCACGACCATCAAAAGAAGTCGCTTTTAAACCGCGGAAGTCACGAATACGAGGAATAGCAACATTCACTAAACGATCAAGAAATTCATACATTCTTTCTTTACGCAAAGTAACCTTACAGCCGATCGCATTACCTTCTCTAATTTTAAAACTTGCCACAGATTTACGTGCATTACAAGTTAATGGCTTTTGACCAGAGATCAAACCCATTTCTTCAAGCGCACTTTGCAATACTTTTTTATCACCTAATGCACTACCCAAACCCATATTAATGGTAACTTTTTCAATCTTTGGCGTTGCCATAGGGTTTGAAAGGCCAAGCTCTTTTTGAAGTGCTGGCGCAATAGTATTTTTATATTCTTCTTGTAATCTAGACACGATTTATTTCCTTAACTTGCTCAAACGATTGCTTCGCCGTTTGATTTAAAAAATCTTTCTTTGTTGCCGTCTTTGTTTGTACGAATACCCACACGATCAGCTTTGTTTGTTGTTGGATTAACAATCGCAACATTTGAAATTGCTAGTGGCATTTCAGTATCAACAATACCGCCGGTTACACCTGCGTTTGGATTAGCTCTTACGTGTTTCTTGGCAACATTAATACCTTCTACAACAACTTTAGAATCAGTTACTTTAGTCACTGTACCTGTAGAACCTTTGTCCTTACCAGCGATCACAATCACTTCATCATTTAATTTAATCTTATTCATTACAATACCTCGGGTGCTAATGACACAATCTTCATAAATTGTGCACTACGTAATTCACGAGTAACCGGTCCAAAGATACGTGTACCAACTGGCTCTAGTTTTGTATTAAGCAATACCACTGCATTGCCATCAAAACGAATACGTGAACCATCATTACGACGAACACCTTGAGCTGAACGCACAACTACAGCGTCATACACATCACCTTTTTTAACCTTTCCACGAGGTGAAGCTTCTTTAATACTAACTTTGATCACATCGCCAATGTTTGCATAACGACGCTTAGAGCCGCCTAGTACTTTAATACACATCGCTTTAACGCCACCGCTATTATCAGCAACACTAAGTTTGGTTTGCATTTGAATCATGTCTTACTCTCTTTAAATTTCGTTATTAATCAACAGAAACTGATTTTTCAACCACTTCCTTTAATGCCCAACATTTAGTTTTTGAAAACGGCTTAGATTCAACCACTCTCACTGTATCACCTACAGAGCATTCGTTCTTTTCATCGTGAGCGTGAACTTTTGTGTTACGCTTGATATACTTCTTATAAATAGGGTGTCTAACCTTACGTACGATTTCAACCGCAATCGTTTTATCACGTCCAGCTGAAACGACAGTACCCGTAACAACGCGTTCTACTTTTACATCACTCATGATTGTTTCTCTTTAATAATAGTTTTAACTTGTGCAATAGATCTTCTTACTTTTCTGATCTTAGAAGCATCATCTAATTGCTGAGAACGATGTTGCATACGCAACTCAAAGTGCTCAGTCAAAAGGCCCATTAGTGTATCGTTTAGTGCAGATACATCCTGATCTCTTAATTCTTTGATATCCATTACATTACCGTCCTTTTAATAACTGTTGTTTTAACAGGCAATTTAGCTGCGGCCAATGCAAATGCTTCTCTTGCAACTGTCTCATCAACACCTTGCATTTCAAACAACATTTGACCTGGTTTAATTTGCGCAACCCAGTATTCAACACTACCTTTACCTTTACCCATTCTAACTTCTAATGGTTTCTTTGTAATTGGCTTGTCTGGAAATACACGAATCCAAATCTTACCAGTACGCTTAACATGACGTGTCATTGCACGACGCGCAGATTCGATTTGTCTTGCAGTCATACGACATCTGCCAGTAGCTTGCAGTCCAATTTCACCAAAACTAACCTTATGGCCAGCAGCAAGACCGCGGTTACGGCCTTTCATTATTTTTCTAAATTTTGTACGTTTAGGTTGTAACATTTCTCAATCCTTTACTTCTTACCGATTTGATTTGTAGCACCACGACGAGCAACCTCATCTAATGTACCTTTTTTATGATCTAGAATTTCACCTTTAAAGATCCATACTTTAATACCAATAACACCGTATTGTGTATTTGCACCATAATGAGCGTAATCAACATCAGCTCTAAATGTGTGTAATGGCACACGACCTTCACGGTACCATTCTGAACGAGCAATTTCAGCACCATTCAAACGACCACTTACCATTACCTTAATACCTTGCGCACCTAGACGAGATGCATTGCCTAATACACGCTTTACAGCACGACGATACATAACACGCTTTTCTAATTGTTGAGCAATATTCTCAGCAACTAAACGTGCATCAAGCTCAGGCTTTTTAATTTCTTCAATATTAATATGAACAGGAATGCCCATCATTTTAGAAACAGTTGCTTTTAACTGCTCGATGTCAGCACCTTTTTTACCAATTACAATACCTGGACGCGCTGTATGGATTGTCACCTTAGCATTGTTTGCTAAACGCTCAATCTGAATACGGCTTACAGAAGCAGATGTTAATTTTTCAAATAAAAAATCTCTTACTTCGATATCAGATAGTAAAAATTTAGAATAGTCTTGTGAATTGGCATACCATTTTGAATCCCAATCTTTAACGATTCCTAATCTAATACCTTTTGGATTTACTTTTTGACCCATATTAAACCTACTTGCTTACGCCAACAGTAATGTGGCTTGTTCTTTTTAAAATTCTATTAGCTCGACCTTTTGCTCTAGGACGAATTCTTTTCATTGTTGAGCCTTCATCAATGTAAACACTGCTTACTTTCAACTCATCAATATCTAAACCATCATTGTGTTCAGCGTTAGAAATTGCTGAATTTAGTACTTTTCTTACAAGTACTGCAGCTTTCTTGTTGCTGAATGACAAAATATTTAACGCTTCTTCAACGGGCTTAGAACGAATCTGATCTGCAATTAATCTTGCTTTAAAAGCTGAGGTTCTTGCATATTTATGTATTGCTTTAACTTCTTTCATGTTATTCACCTATATATCGCTTTTAATTACGGTCACCAGAGTGGCCAGTAAATGTTCTTGTTGCAGCAAATTCACCTAACTTATGACCAATCATTTCTTCTGTAATAGCAACAGGAACATGGGCTCTACCGTTATGAACAGCAATGGTTAAGCCAATCATTTCTGGCACAATTACTGAACGACGAGACCAAGTTTTAATTGGTTTTCTGTCATTGTTCTCTTGAGCTGTTAATACTTTGTTGATTAAATGCTCGTCTACAAATGGTCCTTTTCTTAATGATCTAGCCATGATTAACCCTTATTCCTATGACGCACGATTAGCTTATCAGTACGTTTATTACTACGTGTTTTATAACCTTTAGTTGGTGTACCCCAAGGAGAAACTGGATGACGACCACCACTTGTTTTACCTTCACCACCACCATGAGGGTGATCTACTGGGTTCATTACCACACCACGAACAGTTGGTCTAACACCTCTCCAGCGAGTAGCACCCGCTTTACCTAATTTTCTTAAGCTATGCTCTGATTTTGATACTTCACCAATCGTTGCACGACAATCTGCAAGTACTTTACGAACTTCGCCAGAACGTAATCTTAATGTTACATAAGTACCTTCTTTAGCAATTAACTGGGCAGATGTACCTGCACTACGTGCAATTTGCGCACCTTTCAAAGGCTTCAACTCAATACAATGAACAACACTACCTAATGGGATATTAGATAAAGGCATTACATTGCCTGCTTGAATTGCAACTGAATTTCCAGAAACAATGCTGTCACCAGCTTTTAATCCTTTTGGAGCAATGATATAACGACGCTCACCATCAGCATAAAGAACCAGTGCAATATTTGCACTACGATTAGGATCATATTCAATACGTTCTACTGTCGCGCTAATATCGTCTTTATTACGCTTAAAATCAATAATACGGTAACGACGCTTATGACCGCCACCTTTATGACGGGTTGTAATACGACCGGCGTTATTACGTCCATTAATTCTATTTTTGCTCTCAGTTAGTGCAGCATGCGGAGCACCTTTGTGTAGATCTTTATCTACAATGCTAACTACAAATCGTCTACCTGGTGAAGTTGGTTTTCTTTTAATTACTTGTGCCATAATAATCTCTCTTAAGTGCTGCTTACATCAATCATTTGGCCTTCAGACAATTTAACCATTGCCTTTTTCCAATTTACACGACGACCCACTTTACCTTTAAAAATTTTCTTCTTACCTTTAACCACTGAAGTAGTAACGTTATCAACAGATACGCCGAATAATTTCTCTACAGCAGCTTTAATTTCTTTCTTGTTACTGTCAACACGAACTTTAAATGCATATTGATTGTGAGCAGACAACATAGCTGTCTTTTCAGAAACAATGGGTGCGATGATAGTCTTTAATACTTTTTCTTGATTCATAGCATTGCCTCAACTTTCTTTAATGCAGATTCTGTAATTACAACATTTTCATAACCAATCAAACTAACTGGATCGATACTTTGTGTGTCACATACACCTACGTGGTATAAGTTACGAGAAGATAGGTATAAATTCTCATCTAACTCATCAGTCATTAATAGTGCATCTTTAATATTTAATGTCTTTAATAAAGAAGTGATACTTTTAGTCTTGGCTTCTTTAACATCAAAATCATTAACTACTTTTAAACGTTCTGTACGTGCCAATTCAGAAAAAATAACACTGATTGCACCTTTGTACATCTTCTTGTTAACTTTTTGAGCGTAGCTACGAGGCTGTGCTGCAAATGTAACACCACCTGAACGCCAAATTGGTCCACGAGATGTACCCGCACGAGCACGACCAGTACCTTTCTGATTCCATGGCTTTTTACCACCACCACTTACAGCAGCACGATTTTTCTGTGCTTTTGAGCCTTGACGACCGCCAGCCATATACGCTGTTGTAATTTGATGAACCAAAGACTGATTGTAGTCTCTTGCAAAAATAGTATCAGCCACTTCTGTCGTGGTTGACTTGTTTGTGCTTGTATTTAATACTTTTAATTTCATTTTAAACCTTACGCTTCTTCAGCTTCACTAGGCTCTGCAGCCGCTTGACTCTGAATGTTTTTAGTCACTTCAACGTTAACCTTATTCTTTTTTGGAGATAACGAAACTTTAACAAAACCTTGTTTAGCACCAGGAATTGAGCCCTTAACTAAAATAACGTTTTTATCGCTATCAACTTTAACAATCTCTAAACACTCTTGTGTTACTTGCTCATCACCCATGTGACCAGCCATTTTCTTACCTTTAAATACACGACCAGGCTCTTGACACTGACCGGTAGAACCAATTGCTCTATGAGAAATTGAATTACCATGTGTTGCATCTTGCATTGAGAAATTATGACGCTTCACACCACCTTGATAACCCTTACCTTTTGATTGACCAGTTACATCAATGTAGTGGCCTGCGCCGAACATAGATATGTCAAAACTAGTTGCATCAGCAATATCTTCAGCATCAGCTCTAAATTCCCAAAGACCTTGGCCGATCTCTTGAGAAGCTTTTGCATAATGACCCTTAATAGCAGAAGGAGTACGACGAACTTTAGCTTCGCCTTTTTTATTTACTTTAGCGCCAGTTGTTACTTGAACAGCACTGTAACCATCTACTTCAGTAGTTCTTGTTTGAACAACGCGATTAGACTCAATCTTAATAACACTTACTGCTGTTGCTGAACCATCGTCCGACATCAAGCGTGTCATTCCTATTTTTTGTCCTACTAATCCAATTGCCATGATCTTATTCCTATTATTTCTTAATTATTAGTTAAGCTTAATTGCTACATCAACACCAGCTGCAAGATCTAATTTCATCAATGCATCTACTGTTTTATCTGTAGGACTAATAACGTCCATTAATCTAACATATGTTCTTAATTGGTATTGATCTCTCGCCTTTTTGTTAACATGCGGAGAAGTTAATACTGTAAAGTTTTCTTTCTTTGTAGGTAGAGGAATTGGTCCTCTTACACTAGCACCCGTGCGCTTAGCTGTTTCTACAATCTCAAGCGCTGATTTGTCGATTAAACGATGATCAAATGCTTTTAATTTAATTCTAATATTTTGATTGCTCATGTGCTTTATGTCCTATCTGTTTGCTTGGTCTAACTTTGCAAACGAAAAACCGAAGATTATACAATAAACCTTCGGTCTTTAATTAACTAATTACCTTAATCCGTCACCTTAGATACAACACCCGCACCAACAGTACGACCACCTTCTCTA
>CAZEYU010000004.1:0-70688 GCA_964516395.1 uncultured Candidatus Thioglobus sp. | reverse complement strand
TCTTCTGACCAAATTGTTGGGTCTACTAAGTAGCCGTTTCCTGTTCTCTCTAAGCTCATTGTTAATACCATAGTAATTTAATTGGGTATATTATATATTATTGATTTAAATCAAGTATTGTTAATACACATTTTGTTTATATGGATATTTCATTAAATGGCTGAAGTGATAAAAACACTAATTGGCAAGGTATAATCTACGGCTTATGGACTGGATGCAACTGACACTTAATACATCAAAAGATAAGGCTGATTTTGTTAGTGAGGTACTAATGGGATTGGGCAGTGATTCCATTACATTTAGTGATACTCAAGATGATGCTATTTTTGAACCACCTGTGGGCGAGACGCCGCTTTGGCAAAATACAACCATTACTGCACTGTTTGAGCTAAGTGTTGATCAATTATATGTTAAAGAGACACTAAAGCAGATTTGTAATATTGAAACTTCTGAGTTTTCCCTGTTGAAAAACAAAATATGGGAAGATGAATGTAAAAAAGATTTTCATCCTATGCGTTTTGGTCAAAATATTTGGATTTGTCCATCATGGGAGAATTCATCTAACCTGCCTAAAGACGCAGTAGTAATTGATATGGATCCTGGATTAGCATTTGGCACTGGAACGCACCAAACCACAGATTTGTGTTTGAAGTTTTTGGATGAAAACCCTCCCGAAGATTTAACTGTTATTGATTATGGGTCTGGCACAGGAATTTTGGCAATTGCAGCTGCAAAGTTAGGCGCAACCAACGTTGTGGCGATTGATAATGATCCTCAGGCTGTTACAGCCACCATTAATAATGTTAAAAATAATCAAGTTGAGAGCCAAATCAAGGTGCTTCATACTGATGATGAAGGAAAGCTTGAAAAAGTTGATTTACTTATCGCTAATATTTTGGCTAATCCATTGGTTGGACTGGCGCCGCATTTTTCAGCATTGGTTAAAACCGGTGGAACGATAGCACTTTCTGGCATTCTAGAAACTCAATTAGAGATGGTTATTAATGCCTATGGTGAGTATTTCTCAGATTTAACTGTTAAGCAAAAAGGTGATTGGTGTCGAGTGAGTGGAGTAAAAAAATGAATAAACAAATAAAGGCAGTTTCATTAATATCTGGTGGTCTGGACTCCTTGCTAAGTACTAAGTTAATGATTGATCAAGGTGTTCATGTAGAGGGTATTAATTTTTTTACTGGGTTTTGTGTAGAAGGTCATACACATGCTATTCGCAAACAAAAAAATGATAAGCAAAAACGTAATAATGCACTTTGGGTGGCAGAACAACTTGGAATAAAGCTACATATTGTTGATGTGATTGAACCGTATCGAGACGTACTTTTAAATCCAAAGCACGGTTATGGAAAGAACATGAACCCTTGTCTTGATTGTAAGAGCTTTATGGTGAAAAAAGCCAAAGAGTGGATTGAGCAAAACGATTTTGATTTTATTATTACAGGTGAAGTGGTTGGCCAAAGACCCATGTCTCAACGCAAAGACACCATGCCAGTTGTACAGGAAGAATCTGGTGCTGATGATTTGTTATTACGCCCATTGTGCGCACAACATTTGCCTGAAACAAAGCCCGAACGTGAAGGCTGGGTTAAAAGAGAAAAACTATTAGACTTTTCAGGAAGAACACGCAAACCACAAATGGAATTAGCCAAGCAATATGGTTTTGAAGATTACGCTACACCCGCAGGTGGCTGTTGTTTTTTAACTGATAAACAGTATTCTGATAAATTAGTAGATATGTGGCAAGCTCGTGGTAATCGAGAGTATCAATTAGATGACTTGATGATGCTTAAAGTGGGTCGACATATCAGGCCAAATAGTCGTTTTAAATTGATTGTTGCTCGTGAAGAGGGTGAAGTAAAGTTTTTAGAAGGCTATCGAAATCAATATACAAATTTATATCCAATTAGTTGTAATGGGCCCTTGGCGCTTATTGATGGCAGTCCAACCCAAGAAGATTTGCACCTAGCAGCTAAAATAGTGGCAAGATATTCTCAAGGTAGAGAAGATGATAATGTTGATATTGAAGTTAAACTAGATAATGGCATTACACAACAATTGTCAGTAGTGCCATTTAAGGTAGATGAGATTAATAAAGGTTGGTTAATCTAACCACCACCAACTGCCTTAATAATTTCAATTTTGTCGCCATCATTTAATAAAAAACCATCATGTTTTGACTTAGGAATAATAGATTCATTGACTTCTAATGCAATACGTTGATCCTGATAACCTAACTGTTTAATTAGTTCAGCAGCATTTGCATTATCAGTAATGTCTAGATTTTTGCCATTAACAATAACAATCATTGATCCATTTTACCAATTGCACAAGAAACAAATGATTTGGCTTTGGCTTTGGCAGAGCTTAGGCCATGCACTGAATCTGTTTCAGGATAGCCAAGGTCTAGCAATACTTGAACAACTTCCGATCTTTTTGCATTATCAACATCAATAGTTACCAAGCCTTGTTCAATATTGATATCAATGTTGTTAGTCTCAAATGCAGCTGAAAGTTTTTTAGTAATAGTGCCCGCACAGCCACCACATTTAATATTTTCTACGGCGATTTCCATGGTCTTTTCTTGTTGTTATGATGTTGTAATTATACCCATTAGATTTACACATTTGGTTGTCTGACATTGGGGATGATATGGTAAAATTCTCGAAGTTTTTCATGAAGGAGTTTCCAATGTCACAAGTTGCCTTATTAGCATTAGAAGATGGTACAGTTTTTTATGGAAAATCTATTGGTAGCACAGGCGATACTTTGGGTGAAGTGGTATTTAACACTTCCATGACAGGCTATCAAGAAATTCTTACTGACCCTTCTTACACACAGCAAATTGTTGCACTAACTTACCCACACATTGGCAATACTGGCACTAATATCATTGATAAAGAATCAGAAAAAGTTTATGCATCAGGATTGATTATTCGTGATCTTCCGTTAATGCATAGTAATTGGCGCAATGAAATGCCACTAGATGAGTATTTATCAAACAACAATGTGGTTGCAATTAGTGATATTGATACGCGAGCATTAACACGCCATCTTCGAGAAAAAGGCTCTCTTAAAGGATGTATTGTGGCTGGAGATAATATTGATGAAGCAGCTGCCATTGAAAAAGCTCGTTCATTTGCAGGACTTAAAAACACCGATCTTGCCAAAGTGGTATCAACGGATAAAACTTATCAGTTTACTAAAGGCTCGTATTCTTTGGAAAATGGTGAATTTACACAACTTGATTCTAAGTTTAATGTTGTGGTTTATGATTACGGTGTTAAAACGAATATTTTAAGAATGTTAGTAGATAGGGGTTGTGATTTAACCGTGGTTAATGCGCAAACGCCAGTTCAAGATGTGCTTGATATGAATCCTGATGGTGTATTTTTGTCTAATGGTCCAGGTGATCCTGAGCCATGTGATTATGCCATTGACAATATTCAGACCTTATTAGAAAAAGACATGCCATTATTTGGTATTTGCTTGGGTCACCAACTATTATCTTTGGCAAGTGGTGCAAAAACTGAAAAAATGAAATTTGGTCATCATGGCGCTAATCATCCTGTGCAAGATTTGGACTCTAAACAGGTGATGATTACCTCGCAAAATCACGGCTTTGCTGTGGCAGAAGACAATCTACCCGATAATCTAGAGGTGACACACAGGTCATTATTTGACAACACTATTCAAGGTGTGCGCGTTAGCGGTAAAAAAGCCTTTAGTTTTCAAGGACATCCTGAGGCTTCACCAGGGCCGCATGATGTAAGTGGGTTATTTGATACGTTTATCAAGGAGATGAAGTCATGAAAAATTTATTAATAAGTTTAGTATTGCTACTTAATAGTTCTGTTTTGTTTGCTGAAGAGGTAGATCCATTTGAAGAGGCAAATAGAGTGGTTTATGATTTTAATGAAACCATTGACGATAATTTATTAGAGCCAATCTCTAGAGCGTATAAAGATAATATGCCTGATTTTGTTCAGGATCGCGTTAGTGATTTTTTTGGAAATTTACGTGATGTAACTACTTTGGCTAATCAAATATTACAATTTAAGCCAACCGAAAGCGCAACCACTTTGAGCCGTATTGTTATTAATTCAACCATTGGTCTTGCAGGTTTGTTTGATGTGGCTTCTGATATGGAACTTATTACTGATAGTGAAGATTTTGGTCAAACTATGGCTCTCTGGGGTGTGGGAGAAGGCCCGTACGTGGTTATTCCTTTATTAGGGCCGTCTACTGTTAGAGATGGTGCAGGCTTATACGTGGATCTTACTTCAGATGCTAATTTAGTCAATGAAATGAATGATGTTGGTTTTGTTAGTGCAAGTGCAATCAATATCATTGATAAGCGAGTTGAGCTATTACCTGCGACTGATTTACTAGACAAATCAGATGATCCATATATTACTATGCGTTCATCCTATTTACAAAAAAGAAAGTTTGATATTTTTGATGGTAATCCGCCAATTGAAGAAGACGACGAATTCTAATTTAATTTAAAACCAAAAACTCATGCCAAAAAGACAAGATCTCAAAAGTATTTTAATCATCGGCGCTGGCCCTATTGTAATTGGCCAGGCATGTGAATTTGACTATTCTGGTGCGCAAGCCTGTAAGGCACTTCGCGAAGAAGGTTACCGTGTTATTTTGGTAAATTCAAATCCTGCAACCATCATGACTGATCCGCAAATGGCGGATTCAACCTACATTGAGCCAATTGAATGGCGTACCGTTGAAAAAATTATTGAAGTAGAAAAGCCTGATGCACTCTTGCCGACTATGGGTGGGCAAACGGCGCTTAATTGTGCACTAGATCTTGAGCGTCATGGCGTGTTAGAAAAGCACGGTGTAGAGATGATTGGCGCAAGAAAAGAAGCGATTGACAAGGCTGAGGATCGTGATTTATTCCGTGAAGCCATGCTTAAAATTGGCCTAGATATGCCACAAGCTGCTGTTGCACATACACTAGAAGAAGCTCATGCTATTCAAGAAGAAGTTGGCTTTCCAACGGTTATTCGCCCTTCATTTACCATGGGTGGCTCTGGCGGCGGTATTGCGTACAATAAAGAAGAGTTTGTTGAAATTTGTGAACGTGGCCTAGATCTTTCACCTACTAATGAATTATTGGTTGAGGAGTCAATTCTTGGTTGGAAAGAGTTCGAAATGGAAGTGGTGCGTGATACCAAAGATAATTGTATTATTATCTGTTCGATTGAAAACTTAGATCCAATGGGTATTCACACAGGTGATTCAATTACTGTTGCACCGGCTCAAACCCTAACTGATAAAGAGTATCAAGTGATGCGCAATGCTTCACTGGCAGTTCTTAGAGAAATTGGTGTAGACACAGGTGGCTCAAATGTGCAGTTTGCGCTAAACCCTGAAGATGGTCGTCTTACTATTATTGAGATGAATCCACGTGTATCGCGTTCATCAGCACTTGCCTCCAAAGCAACTGGATTCCCAATTGCAAAAGTGGCAGCAAAATTAGCCATAGGTTATACACTTGACGAACTTGATAATGATATTACAGGTGGAAAAACACCAGCATCATTCGAGCCAAGTATTGATTATGTTGTAACTAAAATTCCAAGATTTGCATTTGAAAAATTTCCAAAAGCAGATGATCGCCTAACCACTCAAATGAAGTCAGTGGGTGAGGTAATGGCAATGGGTTCAACTTTCCAAGAGTCATTGCAAAAAGCTTTAAGAGGTCTAGAGACTGATCGAGTAGGTCTTGATCCAGTGGTTGACCTTAGTGCAGACGATGCAAAGAATAAAATTCGTAGTGAGTGTATTTCAGCACGTGGTGATCGCATTTTCTATTTAGCAGATGCTTTCAGATTAGGCATGACACTTGAAGAAGTGTTTGATTTGTCAAAAGTAGATCCATGGTTCTTAGCTCAAATTGAAGACATTGTTTCAAATGAAATGCAAATCAATGGTGCTAGTATTGCAGATATCGAGCAGAATCAAATGTTTAATCTTAAGCGTAAAGGCTTTTCAGATGCACGCTTATCACAACTATTAAATTGTAGCGAATCATCAGTACGAGAAAGACGTAAAGCGCTTAATGTTAAGCCAGTATTTAAACGTGTAGATTCTTGTGCAGCAGAGTTTGATACACAAACTGCTTACATGTACTCCACTTATCAGATGGAATGTGAAGCGCAACCAACTAATAATAAGAAAATCATGATTTTAGGTGGTGGACCAAATCGTATTGGACAAGGTATTGAGTTTGACTATTGTTGTGTACACGCCTCTTTAGCACTGCGTGAAGATGGTTATGAAACCATTATGGTGAACTGTAATCCAGAAACAGTTTCAACAGATTATGATATTTCAGATCGCTTGTATTTCGAGCCATTAACACTTGAAGATGTACTGGCTGTTGTTGATACTGAAAATCCAGATGGCATTATTGTACATTATGGTGGTCAAACGCCACTGAAGTTAGCTGACGCTTTAGAAAAGAGTGGCGCTACTATTATTGGCACTAGCCCAGATGCGATTGATCTTGCTGAGGATCGTGAAAGATTCCAGCAGATGATTCAAAAACTAAACCTTAAGCAGCCATTAAACGGCACCGCAAGATCATTAGAACAAGCGGTGGATATCGCTGATGCTATTGGATTCCCACTGGTAGTTCGACCATCTTATGTATTAGGCGGGCGAGCAATGGAAATTGTTTATGATAAAGATAGTTTGGATCATTATATGCATACTGCGGTTCAAGTTTCTAATGACTCGCCAGTATTATTAGACTCATTCTTAGATCACGCGATTGAAGTAGATATTGATGTTATTTCTGATGGTGAAGATGTGGTGATTGGCGGCATTATGCAACATATTGAGCAAGCCGGTATTCACTCAGGTGATTCAGCTTGTTCATTGCCTCCTTATTCATTACCGAATGATGTTTTAGATAAAATGCGCGATCAGGTTATCGCCATGGCAAAAGAGCTTAATGTGGTAGGATTAATGAATACACAATTAGCTTATCAAGATGGTGAAATTTATGTAATTGAGGTAAATCCTCGTGCTTCACGAACAGTGCCATTTGTTTCTAAAGCCATTGGTGAGCCACTGGCTAATATCGCTGCTCGTGTTATGTCGGGCAAAACATTGAAAGAATTAAACTTTACATCAGAAGTAATTCCTAAGCATTACAGCGTAAAAGAGGCGGTATTCCCATTTAATAAATTCTTAGGTGTGGATCCAATTCTAGGTCCTGAAATGCGTTCAACGGGTGAAGTGATGGGTGTGGGCGATGATTTTGCCTCAGCCTTTGATAAAGCACAACTCGCTGCTGGTGATCGTGCACCAGAAAATGGTAAAGTGTTTGTTAGCCTTAGAAAGCTTGATCGTGATGATTTGGTAGAGCTGGGCAATAAACTAACACAACAAGGGTTTGACATTGTTGCTACAAGAAGTAATCGAGATATGTTGGTTGAGGCAGGGCTTGAGTGTGAGGTGGTTAATAAAGTTTCTGAAGGTTCTCCACATATTGTTGATATGATTAAAAATGAGGATATCGATTTAATCATTAATTCAACAGAAGACACGCAAGGTGCTACAGATGCGGGCGCTATTCGTTGTCAAGCGCTTGTGCATAAAGTTCCATTTACAACCACTGTATCTGCTGCATTTGCCATGTTAGATGGTTTGAAAACGCATGAGACCATTACAGTTCGATCATTACAATCTCTACACTAGGAGTTAGACATGGACAATATTCCAATGACTGTTGCTGGTGCTAAGGCGTTAGAAGAAGAGTTGTTAAATCTTAAAGATGTTGAGCGTCCTAGAATCGTACAAGAGATTGCAACTGCTCGTGCGCATGGTGATCTTAAAGAAAATGCTGAATATCATGCTGCTAAAGAAGAACAAGGGTTTATTGAAGGTCGTATTAAAGAAGTAGAATCTAAACTTTCTCGTATGCAAGTAATTGATGTATCTAAGCTTGCTCAAAATGGACGTTGTGTATTTGGCACCACAATTACCTTGATGAATATTGAAGATGATAGCGAAATTACTTACCAAATTGTGGGTGAAGATGAAGCTGATATTGACCTTAATAAGATCTCATGTCATTCGCCAATCGCTAGTGCACTAATGGGCAATGAAGAAGGTGATGAGGTGACAGTGAAGGCGCCGGCTGGTGATATTGTTTATGAAATTCTAGAAGTTCAGTATTTGTAAATATTTTTGCATTTTGCTTTGTTAGAATAATTTCTATTTTCAGTCATGTACTAGTTGCACACTCTTTCAAACATCTCTCATTCTGTCGCGCAGAATACTAAAAATATTTACAAATACACCTATTTTGAAAATTTCCGAAATTTTTAAAAAATAATCCAAAAGAGCATTAAAAATCCAATATTTACTAGTTAAAAGCCATCAAAATCTCTTTAAAGTCGTTAATTTTAGATAAAAGTTAGTAAATTCTTAAAATTTCCTAATTTTTATACACTGTTTTTTACAAGTATTTTTTTCTAATACAAGGCGCACGATAGATTGAGCAAAGGAATATAGGTGAGACTATATGACTGAGTGAAAGATAAGTGCAACACAGTAGTAGGTAAAAAGACGACAAAAAATTATCCGCGAGGGTGATGTTTTGAGTGTTGAGATTTAAGTTGTGTATTTTGAATGTGAGTATAAATCTGTGTGGTGGATATATCACTATGACCCAGCATAAGTTGAACACTACGAAGATCAGCCCCTTGTTGCACCAGGTGTGTTGCAAAAGCGTGTCGTAAGGTGTGTGGCGACAGTGGTTTGTTAATATCAGATTTTCTAGCGTAAGCTTTGATCATATAAAAGAAATTTTGCCTACTCATGTTTGAGCCACGGTTGGTTAAAAAATAATGATCTGTCTGTCCTTTTTTGGTTAAAAAAGGGCGAGATTTTTGCTCATAGTTACTAAGGTGTTCAATCGCTAATTCACCCATGGGTAAAATTCTTTCTTTGTTGCCTTTGCCAAACACTCTAATAAACTCATCGTTTGTATTAATATGATGAAATTCAAGATTGATTAATTCAGAGACGCGTAATCCACAAGAATACAACAACTCAAGCATGGCTCGATCACGCATGCCAAAAATAGTTTTTTGATCAGGGGCATTTAATAATCTATCAACTTCATCAACACTTAAAAAAACAGGTAATTTTTGTATTTGTTTGGGGTGGATTAATTTTGCAGTTGGATTGCTACTGATGAGTTTATTTGAGAGTAAATATTGATAAAAAACTCTAAAACAAGTGAGTACTCGAGCTTGGGTAGATGCTTTGAACTGCCTATCTTTAAAGTAATTGCGAATTGACTTTTCACTAGAGTTAATTAAAGAGTCATCAAGCCATTTTGCATATAGAGATAGGTCTGAACGATAGGCAGATAGTGTGTTTTTACTAGCACCAGAAGACAGCCAGTAATGATCTAAAAACTGTTCTATTAAGAGTGAGTTTTTCATTATCAACAAATTTTAGACAAAAAAATACCGGCATGTGCCGGTATTTAATAACAAAAAGTAAGTTAGTTTACTTTGTTGCCAATTTTTCTTTAATTCTAGCTTTCTTACCAGTAAGCTCACGAAGGTAGTAAAGCTTCGATTGACGAACCTTACCATGACGTTTAACTTCGATTGAATCAATCATGTTTGAATGTGTTTGGAAAACTCTTTCAACGCCTTCGCCATGTGAAATTTTTCTTACAGTGAATGCTGAACCTAGACCACGATTTTTCTTAGCGATAACTACGCCTTCAAATGCTTGTAATCTTTCGCGATTGCCTTCGCGTACTTTTACTTGAACCACAACTGTATCACCTGATGAAAACTCAGGAATATCAGATCTTAGTTGTTCGCTTTCAATTTGGTCAATTAAATTCATGACAAATCCATCCTTTTAAATAAAATAATTTTTTAGCAAAAAAGAGCAATTATACAGTCAATCTTTCTTGCGCACAAGACAGTCTTATACTATTTTTAAATACATGAATTAGCCAATGGCAATTTGTTTAGCGATCATTTGCGAGGTATAATTACCCGATTTAGTATTAAATATTTGAGAGTAATGGGCAAAGTAACAGGCTTTAAAGAATTTGATCGCAAAACGGAAGATTATCGCCCCGTTGAATTACGTCTTCAGGATTATGGCGAAATTTTTACAGGTAAGCATGATAAAGAGCTACTACAAGAGCAGGGTGCAAGATGTATGGATTGTGGCGTGCCTTTTTGTCAATCAGACGATGGCTGTCCAGTTAACAACTTAATTCCTGAATGGAATGATCTTATTTATAACGATCAATGGCAAAAAGCATTGACACGTTTATTAAAGACTAATAATTTTCCAGAATTTACTGGCCGTGTTTGTCCAGCACCTTGCGAAGGTTCCTGCGTATTGGGTATGAACAACCCTGCAGTTACGATTAAAAGTATTGAGCAGGCTATTGTCGATAAAGGTTTTGAACAAGGTTGGATTAAGCCTGATTGCATTGAATATAGAACAGGTAAGAAGGTAGCTATTGTTGGTTCTGGTCCTGCAGGATTAGCTGCTGCTGATGAGCTTAATAAGTTGGGTCATCTTGCAACAGTATTTGAGCGCGATGATCGTATTGGTGGCTTATTAATGTACGGCATTCCAAACATGAAGCTTGGAAAAGATATTATTGATAGACGTATTGATTTATTGAAAGACTCAGGTGTTGAATTTATTACTCAAGTTAATGTTGGTGTTGACATTACCATGCAAGCTTTGCAAAAAGAGTTTGATGCAGTAATATTAACCACTGGTGCTAGTGAAGCGCGTGATTTACCAGTTGATAATCGTGATGCTGGTGGTGTGCATTTGGCCATGGAATATTTGACTAAAAACACCAAAAGTTTATTAGACAGTGGCAGTGAAGATACCTCAAAAATGTCTGCCAAAGGTAAAGATGTTATCGTTATTGGTGGTGGCGATACAGGTACAGACTGTATTGGTACTGCGATTCGTCAAGGTGCTAAATCAGTGGTTAATTTTGAATTAATGGCAAAACCTCCAGTTGAGCGTTCTGAGAATAATCCATGGCCAGAGTGGCCACTTATTTATCGAGTGGATTATGGCCATGCAGAAGCACAATCAGTATTTGGCAGTGATCCAAGGTCTTATCAATTAATGACAAAATCATTTATTAAGGATAGTAATGGTAATGTGAGCGGTGTTAACACCATTAATGTTGAGCTTAATAATGGTCAGTTAACTGAAATTATAGGTACTGAAAAAACATGGGACGCGCAATTAGTGCTACTTTCTATGGGTTTTGTTGCGCCTGAACATTATGTTAGTAATGATGCCAATATTGAGCTTGATGAGCGTGGAAACTACAAGGCTAAGTATGGAGATTATCAAACTTCACAGAAAGGAATTTTTACCGCAGGTGATTGTAGACGTGGCCAATCATTAGTAGTTTGGGCAATCAATGAAGGTCGTGATGTCGCTCAACAGGTTAACAACTACCTGAGTTAATTAAAACACATTCTGAATAAGTCATTTCTTGACTTAAACTTTATATATACCCCCTAAGGGATAGTAGGTGATACCACTAATAATCAGTGGTATTTTCTTGCGTTTAAGTATAATTTGATCCGTTCACATTTTCTATTTAGGAAAATCCTATTAGAAAATTTTTAAATATATCGGAGAGATAATATGGCAGATTTATACAACACTCCCAACCTTGACGAGTTGGAAAAAGGTCCATGGCCTTCATTTGTAACAGGTCTTAAAAGACTAGCAGGTGACAACCATGAGGGTGCTGAAATGGTACGTGATGTACTGGGCACATTAGAAACATCATACGTAACTAAAAAAGGTTACTGGAAAGGTGGCACAGTAGGTGTTATTGGTTATGGTGGTGGTATTATTCCACGTTTTAACGAATTAAAAGGTGAAGACGGTGAGTATGCATTCCCTGCAGCAGGTGAATTCCATACATTACGTATTATGCCACCAGCAGGTAATCACTACACATCTGGCCTATTAAGAGATATGTGTGACATGTTTGTTGATAATGGCGGTTCTGGCTTGATTGCATTCCATGGCCAGTCAGGCGACATTATGTTGCAAGGTGCAACTGAAGAAACTACACAAACTATTTTTAACACATTCAATGACTATGGTTTTGATTTAGGTGGCGCAGGCCCTGCGGTACGTACAGGTATGTCTTGTGTTGGTGCTGCACGTTGTGAAATGTCAAACACTAACGAGCAAGCTGCAATGCGTACATTGGTAAACGCATTCCTTGATGATATGCACCGTCCAGCTCTACCTTACAAGATGAAGTTTAAGGTATCAGGTTGTGCAAATGATTGTATGAACTCCATTCAACGTGCTGACTTTTCAGTAATTGGTACTTGGAGAGACGATATTAAGATCAATCAAGACTTATGGAAAGCAATGGTTGCAGATAAAGGTACTCAATACGTAGTTGATAACATTACGTCTCGTTGCCCAACAAGTGCAATGACATTAAATGATGACAACTCATTAACAATTGATAACAAGAACTGTGTGAAGTGTATGCACTGTTTAAATGTTACTTCTCCACTGACTCACAAGTACATTGCTGATGGCGATGTTGATCCTATCTTGGCTCAAGGTGATGACAAAGGTGTAACAATTTCAATTGGTGGTAAGCGTACATTGAAGATTGGTGATTTGTTTGGTACTACAGTAGTTCCATTCATGAAACTTGACAATGAAGATGATCTTGAAGAGCTAGAAGATTTAGCAGGTGAAGTAATTGACTTCTTTGCTGAAAATGCATTAGAGCACGAAAGAACAGGTGAAATGATTGAGCGTATCGGCATTGCAAACTTCCTTGAAGGTATTGGTGTGGAAATTGATCCTAATATGATCAATTCTACTCGTACTTCTCCATATGTACGTATGGATCAGTGGGAAGAGGAAGCGATTAAGTGGTTTGATAGAAAAGCCGAAGCAAACGCGTAATTTAACAATTAATTAAGAATTAAAAATTAGGAGAAAATATTATGGCTGAAGCACCAAGAATGCCAATCGAATCTGGAGTTCCAGATCCTATTCAATACATGCACCCAACCATGCGTCGTAACTACGGCCAATGGGCATATCACGATCGTCCTCGTCCAGGTGTATTGCACCACACTTCAAAGAATAATGAAGAGATTTGGACAGTTCGTTGTGGTACACAACGTCAAATGGACGTTTACACAATTCGTAAATTAGCAGATATTGCTGATGAGTTTGCTGACGGTCACGTTCGCTTTACTATGCGTTCAAATGTTGAATACATGGTAGCTGACGAAGCTAAAGTTGAGCCATTAATTGCAGCATTAACTGAAGCAGGCTTCCCTGTTGGTGGTACTGGTCCATCAGTAACAATGATTTCACATACTCAAGGTTGGTTACACTGTGATATTCCAGGTACTGACGCATCAGGTGTTGTTAAATCACTAATGGATGAGATGCATGAAGAGTTTACAAAAGAAGACATGCCTAACCGTGTACACATGACAACTTCATGTTGTTCTATTAACTGTGGTGGTCAAGGTGATATCGCACTTAATGTTCAACACACTAAGCCGCCTAAAATTAACCACGATTTAGTATCAATGGTTTGTGAGCGTCCAACAGTTGTTGCTCGTTGTCCAGTAGCTGCGATTCGTCCAGCAATGGTAAATGGTAAACCTACTTTGGAAGTTGATGAGAAGAAATGTATCTGTTGTGGTGCGTGTTTCCCACCTTGTCCTCCGATGCAAATTAATGATCCTGCACATTCAAACATTGCGATTTGGATTGGTGGTAAGAACTCAAATGCTAGATCTAAGCCTTCTTTCCATAAGTTGGTTGCTTCTAACATTCCTAACAATCCACCAAGATGGCCTGAAGCTGCTGCGGTAGTTAAGAAAATCTTATCTGTATATAAAGATGATGCGCGTGATTGGGAAAGAGTTGGTGAATGGGTTGATCGTATCGGCTGGCCAGCATTCTTTGAAAAGACTGGATTGCCGTTTACTAAATTCCATATCAATGATTGGAAGGGTTCACGTCACCAGTTAAATTCTTCTGCTCATATCCGTTTCTAAGAAAGGTAGTTTAGTATGAAGTTTTCTATTCAAGTTAACGAAGGGCCGTATCAGCACCAAGCGTCTGATTCGGCGTACCAATTTGCTAAAGCAGCAATTGAAAATGGACATGAAATTTTTCGTGTATTTTTCTACCATGATGGTGTTAACAATGCATCACGTTTTACGGTTCCACCGCAAGACGACCGTAATGTTGTTAATAACTGGGCAGATCTTGGCATTGTAGATGCTGATGGCAATCCTGAGCTTGTGGTTTGTGTTGCAGCTGCGCTTCGTCGAGGCATGTTAGATGAGTCTGAAGCAGGTAAAAATGGCGTTGAAGGTAATAACATTCACCCGGCATTTCGTATCTCTGGTTTAGGTCAGTTGATTGAAGCTGGTATTCAATCAGATCGTTTAGTGGTATTTGGAGATTAAGATGGCTACAAAGAAATTTATGTATTTAAATCGCCGATCTTCATTTGGCACCGTGTATGCAATTGAATCACTGGAAGTGGTTTTGATCGCTGCAGCTTTTGAACAAGACGTATCTTTAGCATTTATCGATGATGGTGTTTATCAGATCGTTGAAGGTCAAAATACTGATGGCATTGGCATGAAAAACTTTTCTAAAACTTTTCACGCTTTAGGTGATTACGACATCAACAAGCTTTATGTTTCAGCTGAATCTTTAGAAGAAAGAGGTTTAAGTGAAGATGATCTTATGCCTTTGGTTTATGAAGATGAAGATGATGATTGGGAAGAAAAACCTTCTATTAAAGTTGTTTCTAATGCTGAACTTTCAAAAATTATGTCTGATCAAGACGTATGCTTGAGTTTCTAAGGGAGATTTAATATGTTACATACAGTAAACAAATCATCTTTCGAGCGTAATTCGCTACAGTCTTGTTTAAATGCAATTGATGACACAAGTGTTATCTTATTGATTGAAGACGGTGTAATTAACGCGGCGAATAACGCAAACTCATCAATGATTGCAGATCTGGCTACTCAAGGCAGAGTTTATGCACTTCAAGGTGATGTTGAAGCGAGAGGAATTTCACCAAAACTTGCAGATAATATCAAATTAGTTGATTATGCTGGTTTTGTTGATCTAGTTGTTGAACACGGAACTGCGGTTTCTTGGGTTTAACTTTAATTTATATATAGGAGTAATACAATGGCTGATATTTTAGGCGCAGAAGTAGATGAAGAAGGTTTCTTAGTTGACCTTAAAGATTGGAACGAAGACATTTGTAAGCAAATGGCAAAAGATGACGACGTTGAATTAACAGACGCTCATTGGGATGTAATTAATTTTTTACGTGAATACTTTGAAGAGTACCAAATTGCACCAGCAGTACGTGTACTAACAAAGGCGATTGGTAAAAAATTCGGTAAAGAAAAAGGTAACTCTAAGTACCTATACTCTTTATTCCCGTATGGTCCTGGTAAGCAAGGCTGTCGTTTTGCCGGCCTTCCAAAGCCAACTGGTTGTATCTAATTAGGTATGATTAATAAAAACACCTGCGTATGCGGGTGTTTTTTACATTTTTACACATAGAGTTTGAGAGCAATATGTCAACAATAAGCATTATTTTTACCGCTTTATTTTATATTTCGTTAGCGATATTTTTAGTTGGTATGGGTAGAAAGATCTATCAATTTTGGATCACCCCAGCACCTTTAAAAATTCCTACTGCACCAACCCAATTAACACAAACAGGTGTGGTAATGCGCATGATTCGTGAAGTGACTTTATTTGAAAGTCTATTCAAATCAAATAAATGGATCTGGTTGTTCGGATTTTTATTCCATTTTGGATTGCTACTAGTTTTAGTACGCCATCTACGTTATTTTGTTCCAGGCGACTTGCCTGAAATTTTCTTACTTATGCAGCCATTTAAATACGCTGCTTTTGCAATGGTTATTGGTCTATTGGGCTTGTTAGCACGTCGTATTTTTGTACAACGTATTCGTTACATTTCAGCACCGAGTGATTACTTAATGTTATTAATGTTGATAGTAATTGGCTTTAGTGGTGCGATAATGACATTTACTGAAAATCATACAGACATCATGTCAGTGAAAGATTTTGCTTCCGGACTAGTAACTTTTAACTGGGCAGATTTACCGACTGATACAAACCTATTAGTACACTTGTTTATGGTATTTGTATTGTTAGCAATTTTCCCAATTTCTAAATTGTTGCATGTTCCGGGTGTATTTTTCTCACCAACTCGAAATCAAGTTGATGATGCTCGCAAGAAGCGTCATGTATCACCATGGGCTCTAAAACAAGAAGCGGAACATGAGGTACGATTAGAACAAACATTAGGTAAGGACGAATAACATGGCTGCTAAAGAATTTGATATCCCAGAATTACCAACTTACATCCAGATTCCTGAATTAAATGAAGGTATTATGGATGGTGAGGGTCCATTTAAGTCTTCAGAAGAGTTTCAAAACCCATTAGGTTTTCCTGGTGAAAAAATAGACAATTGGCAGGAAGTTGCTATTGCTAAGATGGGCGAACTTAAATCTAAGTATCGTTCTGTTCAAGTATTTCTAGATTCATGTGTTAAATGTGGTGCATGTACTGATAAATGTCATTATTTCTTAGGTTCGTCAGATCCTAAAAATATGCCAGTTGCACGTCAGGATTTATTCCGTAGTGTGTATCGTCGTCACTTTACTTTTGCAGGTAAATATTTCCCTAAATTAGTGGGTGCAAAAGAATTAGATGATGAGATGCTTGATGATTGGTATAACTATTTTCATCAATGTTCACAGTGTCGTCGTTGTTCAGTATTCTGTCCTTACGGAATTGATACGGCTGAAATTTCAATGGCCGCACGTGAAGTATTAGACACAGTTGGTCTTGGTCAAAAATATTGTAACCAAATTCTAGGCAAGGCACTTACCATTGGTAACAATCTTGGTTTGCCAGAACCAGCGCTTAAAGACACGTTGCTTGACCTTGAAGAGGAAGTTGAAGAAGATTTTGGTGCACCTGTTAAGTACCCACTTGATCAAAAAGGTGCTGAAATTTTATTAATTACACCATCAGCAGACTTTTTTGCAGAGCCTCATATTGATGGCTTGATTGGCTATGGTAAAGTTTTCTATCAAGATGGTGTTTCTTGGACGATGAGTTCATACGCATCTGAAGGTGCAAACTTCGGTATGTTTATTGGCTCTTATGATGTGATGCGTAAAGCAGCACTTAGAATTCGTAAAGCAGCACTAGATCTTGAAGTGTCACGTGTTATGGTGGGTGAGTGTGGTCATGCTTGGCGTGTTGCCTATAGTTTTTGGAATACATTATCTGGTGTTGGCGCTGGCGCAAGTGATGAATTTGGTCAAAAACTACAAGACCAGCTAGATCATCGTTACCCACAACCACAACATATTATTGAATACACTCATGATCTAATTCAACGTGGTAAGTTGAATTTTGACAAGAGTGAAAACGATGATCGTACGGTTACTTTCCATGATTCATGTAACGTTGCTCGTGCAACCAACATGGGTGGTATTCCAGGCGGACAATTTATTCTTCCACGTGAGGTGATTAAGGCAGTTTGTAATAATTACGTTGACATGGAGCGTTCAACCATTAAAGAGTCTACATTCTGCTGTGGCGGTGGTGGTGGTCTATTGACAGATGACTTAATGGAGATACGTGTTAAAGGTGCAATGCCAAGAATGCAAGCACTAAAAGAAGTAGAAAAAAATAATGGCGTAGATACTTTAGCAGCGATTTGTGCAATTTGTAAATCACAGTTCTCTAAAGTGCTACCTAAATTTGATTTTGATCCATACATGATTGTCAGCGTTCACCAACTAGTGAGTGAAGCAATTATTTTGGACAAACCACAAACCGATGCTGATGCTGCTGAGCAGGCTGAATCAGATCAAGCTGAATAATAATAAGGAGATTCGAGATGCAAAAGAACCCATATGGCACACCAACCAAAGGTGAAAATCATACTTTTAGACTATACACTGATGATGGAGATAATCAGAAAAAAGTTCCATGGAATCAGAAGATTTTTAAAGAAGATACTTCTCATAAGTGTCCTACTTACATTACGCAAACACCTCCTTGTCAAGGTTCATGCCCTTCAGGCCACAACATTCGTGGCTGGTTAGATATCGTACGTGGTATGGAAAAGCCAAGTGGTGATATGTCTTGGCAAGAGTACGCATTCCGTCGTTCAACTTCTGCAAACCCTTTCCCATCAGTGATGGGTCGTGTATGTCCTGCACCTTGTGAAGATGGTTGTAATCGTAATGAAGTTGAAGATACGGTTGGTATTAATGCGGTTGAGCAATTCATTGGTGATAATGCCAAAGAAGAAGGTTACACATTTGAAATTGACGCTGCTGATACAGGTAAAAAAGTTGCAATCATTGGTGGTGGTTGTGGTGGTTTAGCTGCAGCATTGCAGCTTCGTCGTCAAGGTCACAGTGTAACAGTATTTGAAAAATATGATCAATTAGGTGGCATGATGATGTACGGCATTCCCGATTATCGTGTGCCACGTGATGTTTTATCTCATGAAATTGACCGTATTATTGCAACAGGTGTTGAAACAAAAATGAACACTAAAGTTGGTGTTGATGTAACTATCGAAGAATTAGAAAAAGATTTTGACGCAGTATTATTTGCCATTGGTGCAATGAGTGGACGTACATTGCCTATTCCAGGTGGCGATGCATCTAACTGTGTATCTGGTGTTGCCTTCCTTGAGGCGTACAACCAAGGTCGCCTACAACACATTACTGGTAAAGTGATTTGTATTGGTGGCGGTGATACATCAATCGACGTTGTATCTGTTGCACGTCGTTTGGGTAATATCTCTAACACTGCTGATAAAGATCGTCCAGAACACATTATTTTCAATGATACAGCGCATGATGTGGTTGATACTTCTAAGCGTCTAGGTGCTGATGTGTTACTTACAACGCGTTCAACTGTTGAAGATATGCCCGCAGCACAAGAGGAAATTGATGATGCAACTCGTGAAGGTGTTGATATTCAAGGTCAATTAAGCCCAGTTGAGGTTATTACTGATGATAACGGTCGTGCAACTGCACTACGCTTCCAGCGTCTTGAAGAAGATGGTTCGACACCAATTGAAGGCTCTGAATTTGACATTGAGTGTGACTTGATTGTATCTGCAATTGGTCAGACTGTTGATTCTGAAGGCATGGATAATTCATTCTTTAACGAGCATGGCTTTATTGATGCTGATAAGAACTATCAAGTTCCTAACAAGCCGGGTTTCTTTGTATGTGGTGACGTGGTTCGTCCTCACTTATTAACAACTGCTATCGGTCAAGCGGCAATCGTATCTGAAAGTATTGATGATTACTTAAGTGGTAAAGACCAACAGGCTCGTAACAAAGTTGATGTGCATTACTTTGATCTTGCTAAGAAACTTGATGAGTGGGATCTTTCTCCAACAGAATACACTAAAGGCGGTACACCAGGCGAAGGTACGGATACTGCAAGTTATGCAATTCATAACTATGAAGATCGTGCTTATGCATCAATTGTTTCACATACTGAATTATTCCTAGGTCATTTTGATCATGAAGATCGTAATCAACGTGATCACAAATTAGTCGATGTTGATAATGTATTGGGTAACTTTGAAGAGCGTTTAATTGGTTACACAGAAGAAGAAGTGCAAAAAGAAGCTTCTCGTTGTATGTCATGTGGCCTATGTTTCGAGTGTGATAACTGTGTCATGTATTGTCCACAAGATGCGGTATTTAAAGTTAAAAAAGATCAAGCTACACTAGGTAGATATGTTGATACTGACTACTCTAAGTGTGTTGGTTGTCATATCTGTGCGGATGTTTGTCCAACAGGATACATTCAGATGGGTCTGGGTGAGTAATACGATTTAATTTTTTAAAGAGAGTGGTTATGAGTCGTTTATTGATTGTTTTTCTAAGTGTGATGTTAAGCAGTGTTATTGCACATGCTGATCACCATATTCCTAACTTTGGCGAAAAGGCGACCGAGTTTAAGGATGAGGGTAAAGAGGCTCACAAGCGTGACGGTATGAGTCATGCAGCAAGTTTGATTATGCAAAGAAAAATGCACCCTGAGCTTTTATCACATAAGCGCGATAAAACTTTGCGTCAAGGTGTGCGTGGTGGTAATGTTCAGTTAAAAAAATGTGTTGAATGCCACACTTCTGTTGATAAAAGTGGCGACTACATTCCAGTGAATGCACCTGATCAATTCTGTTCAACGTGTCATCAAAAAGTTGGAACAAGTCTAGACTGTTTTTCTTGTCATCGTACTACGCCAGCGGAGGAAATGTAATGAAAGAATTAAATCGTCGTGAATTTATCAAAAGCACAACCGCTACTACAGCAGGTGTTGCCACGATTGCCAGCGGTATTACATTAACAACATTTGCAGCTGATTTTGAAGAGTCAGATCCAGTTACTAATGAAAAGCGCTGGGGTATGTTGATTGATACTAATAAATTAACAGAAGACAATATTGATAGCATGATTAATGCCTGTCAAGAAGAGCAAGGCTGGGGTGGTGAGGCACACTCAACAGGTGATCAAAAACCAGGCTGGATTAAAAAAGTTAAAGTTAAAGATACAGCTACACAACGCGTTAGTAATTTAGCGTTAATGTGTCAGCATTGTGAACAACCGCCTTGTGTTGATGTTTGTCCTACCAATGCTTCTATGAAGCGTGAGGACGGTATTGTATTGGTTGACAGACATTTATGTATTGGTTGTCGTTACTGTATGATGGCTTGTCCTTACGACGCTCGTTCATTTGCACATGAAACTATTACTGACCAAAAAGAACATATGCCTAGAGGCAAGGGTACCGTTGAAGCGTGTACGATGTGTGTTCATAAGGTTGATAAAGGTGAATTGCCAGCCTGTGTTGAAGCAGTCAGTTCAGATGCAGTTATTTTTGGTGATCTAAAAGATCCATCAAGTAAGATCAATCAAACATTAAGAAAAATACAGTCAACTCAGATCAGAGCAGATTTAAATCTGAATACTGGTGTGCGTTATAGCGGAATCTAAGGGTAAGGGTAATATGGCTAATATTCGTTACGAACAAATTGAGGGAAAAAGTCTAGGTTTCTATGCACTGATTGCAGGGCTGGGCGTTTTAATTTTAGCGGCATTAGGTGGTGTTTACTACATGGAGCATAATGGTCATCACGTAACCGGCATGAGCAACCGCATTGTTTGGGGTATGCCTCATGTGTTTGCACTATTTTTAATTGTTGCTGCTTCTGGCGCACTCAATGTTGCATCAATCGCATCAGTATTTCACAAGAAGATGTACAAGCCACTATCGCGTTTATCTGGCCTTGTTGCATTAGCACTACTGGCTGGTGGTTTGATGGTATTGGTACTAGATCTAGGCCGACCTGATCGTTTGATTGTGGCCATGACATCTTACAACTTTAAGTCAATCTTTGCCTGGAATATTATTTTGTATAACGGTTTCTTTGCAATTGTTGCAGTTTATTTATGGATGATGTTTGAGCGTCGAATGAATAAATTTAGCTCTAAGGCTGGATTAACTGCATTTACTTGGCGTTTGATTTTAACCACAGGTACAGGTTCAATTTTTGGTTTCTTAGTGGCTCGTCAGGCTTATGATGCAGTTATTATGGCGCCTATGTTCATCATTATGTCGTTTGCCTTTGGTTTAGCATTTTATTTACTGGTATTAATGGCTAGTTATAAATGGAGCGAGCGTCCACTGGGCGATGCAGTGGTCAGTCGCTTGGGTAATTTATTGGGTGTATTTGTAGCAGCAGTTCTTTATTTTGTTGCTGTTTACCATGTGGGTAATTTGTACTTAGCCGAAAACACAGGTGTTGAAAATTTCATCTTATTTGATGGTGGTGTTTATACAAACTTATTCTGGTATGGTCAAATAATTTTAGGCGGTTTAGTGCCAATGGCGTTGATCTATCATCCAGCTACAAAGGGTAATCGTTCAATGCTAGGCTTAGCATCAGTGTTGGTTATTCTTGGTGGTCTTGCACAAATGTATGTGCTAATCGTTGGTGGTCAAGCTTATCCAATGGAAATGTTCCCTGGTATGGAAATATTACAAGGCTATGGCGGTATCGCAAACTACACACCAACTTTAGCAGAGACATTATTAGGTATTGGTGGTGTTGCAGTTAGTATTATCGCAATTACTTTCCTGGTTAAGTTTTTACCATTCTTGCCAGAAAGCTTAGCTGATGAGGTAGCTGATCCGCATCATAAAAGCTAAAATCTACTTATAATAGGGCAGACAATGTCCATATATCTATCTGCTGCACACAAATCTTCAGGCAAAACAGTTGTTAGTTTAGGGTTGTGCGCAGCGCTCAAAAATAGGTCTCTTGATATTCAGCCCTTTAAAAAAGGCCCTGATTATATTGATCCAATTTGGCTGTCCCAAGCCAGTGGTAAATCATGTTATAACTTAGATTTTTACAACATGAGTCGCCATGAGATTTTTAATCTCTATCAGTCAAAAAATGCCTTAGCAGACCTATCTATTATTGAAGGCAATAAAGGTTTATACGATGGCATGAGTGTTACTGGTGGTGATGCTAATGCAGATCTTGCGAAGCTACTTAATATTCCAGTTGTACTGGTGGTGGATACCATTGGCATCACTCGTGGTGTTGCGGCTTTGGTAAGTGGATATCAGGCATTTGATAATGAGATTAATATCGCAGGTGTTATTCTGAATAAAGTAGCAGGTGTGAGACATGAATCAAAATTAATTCAAGCCATAGAGCATTACACTGATATTCCTATTCTTGGGTCTATTAGGCGAAATAAAGAGCTGATTATTGATGAGCGTCATTTAGGGTTAATGCCGGCTAGTGAAGCGCCACAATCCCAACAATTTATTGATCGTGCTGCCAAGCATATTGCCGATCAGGTTGATCTTGATAAGGTAATTAATATAGGACAAACGTCGATTAAAACACCAGTAATACCGGAAGTATTAAATCAACACTCTTTAAGTGTTGCAGTTGCTAAGGATAGTGCGTTTGGCTTTTATTATCCAGATGATTTAGATAGGTTTAATGCATTAGGTGTGAAAATTAAGTATTTTGATGCACTTAGAGATACCCACTTGCCTGAGTGTGACGGGCTATATATTGGTGGCGGATTTCCAGAGACACAGCTAAAAGCACTGAGTGCTAATCAATCTTTGTTAGCAGATATTAAATCAAAAATTACCTCAGGTTTGCCGAGTTATGCAGAGTGCGGTGGACTTATGTATTTGAGTAATCAAATCACTAGTGATAATCAAAGCTATCCAATGGTTGGCGTTATTGATGCTGACACAATAATGACAAAAAAACCCATTGGCAGGGGATATGTACAGCTAGAGTCTTTAGAAGATCATCCGTGGGAGGGTGTCTCTGAAAAGATTTATGCACATGAATTTCATTATTCTAAGCTGGAAAATATAGATCAAAATACACGCTACGCTTTTAAGGTTTTGCGCGGCGTTGGTGTGGATAATATGCAAGACGGTATAATTAAATACAACCTGCTTGCAAGTTATACGCACCTTCGAAATATTGCTGGCAATCAATGGGTTGATCAATTTGTTAATTTTATTAAAAGTATAAATAAATCATGATTACAATTACAAAACAAGCTGCTGATGAAATTTCACTCTCAACACACAATCCAGAAACACAAGGGATGTTAATTCGTTTTGCCGCCGATCAAACCGATGAAGGATTTAAGTATTTAATGGGATTTGATGAAAGATCTGAAGGCGATATTCACCTAGAGTCTAATGGCGTTGAATATGTAATAGCATACGAACAAAAAGCATTACTTGAAGGTATGGTAGTAGATTTTGACAAGGTTGATGAGAATGATGAATATAGTTTTATTTTTATGAATCCTAACGATCCGGATTACCATCCCCCTGAACAAGGCCATGCGCCTGAAAAATCTTAGTTTAATAGTTAATTCAGTTGTGCTAAATACTTAGCATGAGAAAGACGCTGCAAAAACATGTTTTTATACTATTAGGTTGGGCGTTTATACTGCTTGGTGCTATTGGCATAGTATTGCCAATTTTGCCAACCACGCCATTTTTAATCCTAGCTTTGGCTTTATTTGCCAAGAGCTCTCCTAGATTTCATCAGGCATTATTAGACAGCAAATGGTTTGGTAGTATTCTCAAACAATGGGATCAGAATAAAACCGTTTCTCGTCGTATTAAATTTCGAGCATCTTTGTTGATTGTGTTAAGTTTTTCTATCTCAATTATGATTTTACAAGATAGGCCATTTTTGCAATTGCTACTAATATTAATTGCACTTGTTTGCTTATTTTATATTTGGAGATTGAATGAGCCAACCAAAGCCCAATAATCTCTTCAGATAAATTTTTAGAAATTTTTAAAATCAGCGTAAGATTATCGATTAATACGAAGAAAATCAGTGTTTTAAGCTTAAAAAATAGGCTTTTTGGGTTGTTTTTTTGTTAACTAGATATTAGTTTGTGAAAAATTTTTGAAATTTTATAAATGGGCTATTTGTAGTAATTTAGAATGCCTTGATAGATGGCATTGGCAATTTTTGCCTGTTCTTTAGGATTGTTTAAGCGTTTTTCTTCTTTTGGATTGGAGATAAAAGCAGTTTCCACTAATACCGAAGGAATGGCTGGTGTTTTGAGTACAACAAAGCCTGCTTTTTGCGGTATTTTTTTATGCAGACGGCCAATTTTTCCCATCTGATTTAAAATTTCCATTCCAAGTTTTTGACTTTGAATGTCTCGATCTTGACGAGATAGTTTCCATAGAATTTTATCTAGATACTGATCATCTTCGGCCAGTGATTTTTCAACGCCAAACTGGTCAGTCGTGTTTTGTGTTTTTTCTAAGCGTTTGGCAAATTTAGTAGAACCGCCTCTTTCCGATAGAGTGTACACTGATGCACCTCTAGCACGCAGACTTCTAACAGAGTCTGCATGGATTGAAACAAACAATGAGGCTTTGTTGGCTTGTGCAATGCGAATTCTTTTGCTGAGACGAACGTGGTAGTCGCCACGGCGAGTGAGCACTGCCTTCATACCTTTAGAATTGTTAATCAACTTAGCCAATTTTTTGGCTATTTTTAAAGTAATATTTTTTTCTTTAGAATATTTGCCGATAGCACCCGGATCTTCACCACCATGACCAGCATCAATCATAATAATTTTTAGCTGATTTTGTACTTTGGGTAATTTTTTTATGAGCGTTTTGGATGTGTCTTGTTTAATGGTTTGATGATTGTTATCGTATAAATCTAGCACCACTCTATGGTGTTTATATTTATTATTAGGCTTTAATGTATAACTTTTAACTAAATATTTTCGCCCTGTGCTAAAGGTTAGTTTGAAAGTGCTTCGTTCGCGCTTAATGTGAGTTTTTTTAATTCTGTTGTCGGTGTAAAAAAGTTTTTTATAAGTGTTTTTAAGTATTTTTCCATTGCGAATGCTTAAGATGATTTTTCTATCTTGACTGTTAACTGAAAACCTAACGCCAGGATCGACATCAATAACAATACGAGTTCGCTCAGGTGAATTCCAAAATCTAAAATCATATAAAGTGGTTTTTTCATTGGCAGCGGCACTGTTTAAAAAAAATAGGCTCAGAAGTACTGCTATGAATCTATACATTTTTGTAATTGCTCAGCTTTTAAATTATTGAATGCGACTGTAATGACTCTGGTGTCATTATCACCAGTTAAGCCAACAACCAAGTCTGCATCAGCAATAATGCCTTTTCCCATTTCGGCCCATTCGATAAGCTGCACATGATCACTACCTAAGTATTCACGAATGCCTATATATTCCAGCTCTTCTGGGTCGCTTAAGCGATAGCAATCAAAATGGTGAATGGTGATTGTTGAATTGCTATAGCTTTCAACCAGAGAGTAGGTTGGGCTTTTAACTTTATTAAAACCAAAAGATTGAATAAAACCGCGTGCAAACGTGGTTTTTCCAGTGCCAAGATCACCTTCTAAATAGACAACTAAAGATTCTTTTGAGCGTTGTACGCACAGAGCAAGGCGCTGTGCAAGTGCTTTTGTTTGCTCTTCGCTTTGGGTATTGAATTTTAAAACAGTTGCCACAAGTAAAAACTAAACACGCCAACCAGAAGCGCGCCTTCATAGCGATTAATAATATGTTCTTTGCTAAATTTATAAGAAACCACAAACAGTAGTATCGTTAATAACAGCATGATTGGGTAATCACGACTCATGACTTGTTCAGGTACATCGGAAGGATGAATCAAGCCAGGAATTGCTAAAACAGCAATGGTGTTGAATAAATTGGAGCCAATTACATTGCCAACTACCATTTCATACTGTTTTTTAAGTGCACTGGCAATAGAGACAGCTAATTCTGGCAAACTTGTACCAAGTGCCACCACAGTTAGGCCAATGATTAAATCTGAAATTCCAAATGCTTTAGCAACTTCAACACCGCCCCAAACCACTAATTTAGCACTTGATATCAATACGATCAAGCTCACTAGTAACATTATCCAAGCCTTTGTAGTTTGGTTTTTGTCAACGCTTTGTTCTAGATCGTCAAATTCATGATGTGATTTATTTTTTGATTCTTTGAAAGTGTAAGCTAGAAATAGAACGAGCATTGTCATAAGGATGAGTCCATCAACAAAATCTAAGCGCCCGTCCCACAATAATAGTCCAGCGCACAGCGTTGCAACCATCAAAAATATCCACTCTTTCTTTAGAATGTCTTCATTGACTTTAATAGGTAGAATGATGGCACTAATGCCGAGCACCAAAGCAATATTAAAAATATTAGATCCAATTGCATTACCGATACTTAACCCTGTATTGCCATCCATGGCGGCCAGTCCAGAAACCAGCATTTCAGGAGCAGAAGTTCCAAAGCCAAAAATTAACAAACCAATAATGAGCGGTGAGACGCTAAAAATATTAGCGATTTTTGCACCATTATCAGTAAATTCGTCAGCACTCCAAATTAATAATGCAAAACCTAATAATAAAGCGAGAATTGGTAGTAGAATATCGGGCATATTGGTTAGTAATTAGCTTGATTTGAGTGTACAAGCTTCTATTATAAAGAGATAAAAAATAAGATGAGCGAAACAGAATTTTTAATTGGTCGAAGTGGATTAAATTTGCAAGATGATTTCTATCCTGATGATTTGCCAAATGAATGGCGCTTTGATTATTACTCAACCATGTTTAAAGCATTGTCATTACCAATTGATGGCGATGAAGATCTAGACCTAATTTTTGAAGAATTGGAAGGCTCAGATGAAGAGTTTGAATTGATATTATCAATTGATCAAGCGCAATTATTGGATATTGATACACTTCGATCCTTGCTTGATTCAGTTGCTGATTATAAAGATCAGTTCATTTTATTTTGTGAGCTAGATAAGACACCAAATAGTGAAGTGATGGCTTTGTTAAAGCCGTATCAAATATCTTTACAATCCCCTGGGAAATTATCCTTGGATTTAAAGCATAAACAAGTATCTACTAAGTTTTTATACTTTACTCATTTACCAGTTTTGTATGTATCAAGTGCTTGGAGCGAAAAGGAAATGAGAGCTTATATTGAACAAGTAGCCAGCATTAACACAAAAACCATCTTAATTTGTAAGTATGCTGAGAGTGAAACTTTGAATAAAATGCGAATAATTACTGAAATATTGGGCTATTAACACCCATAGGTTTTATTTTGAATATTTTATTAACCAGACCACTCTCGCAAGTTAAATCTCTTGAAGCTATGGTTCATGAAGTGGGTGATAATCCTTTATTGTTTCCAACTTTGACAATCAATCCTTTGAGCTCAAAACCAAAATTAAAAAAGTATGACGCGGTTATTTTTATCAGTGCAAATGCGGTAGATTATGCGTTTGATGAATTAAACTCCATTGAATATGATCAATTATTTACCGTAGGCGCTGCTACTGCTAAAAGACTGAAAGATCGTGATATTGTGGTGGATGATTACCCAAAACAAAATGCCTCAAGTGAAGCGTTATTGGCACTGCCTAGAATAGCTGAATTAATTCATAAAAAAATCTTAATTTTTAGAGGAAAGGGTGGTCGAGAAACGCTTAAAAACGGGCTTGAAGCCAACCATAATCAGGTGGAATACATAGAGGCTTATGAGCGTGTTGTTTGCAATAATAGCCCTTTGCATGAGACGTCACTTAGTGAATTTTTATCTAATCCTAAAGGGGTGATTAGTATTACCAGTAATGAGAGTATGGATGGCCTTTTGTCACTCGTGGAAAATGTGAATGAACTCATTAATTATCCTGTGATTGTATTAAGTAATCGCATCAAATCTTATGTTGAATCTTTTGGATTTTCTCAAGTGTTAGTCACGCCAGTAATGGGTGATAAAGGCATTATTGAGGTATTAGCAACTATTAATAAACTTGACAAGTAAATAAAAAAGTATTAATTTGACAACTGTAGATAACTTTTTCTGGGGAGAGAAAAGAATATGGTTAAACTAAGCGTTTCACAAGCAGCCCGCCAACTGGGCATATCTAGAGGTGACATTCAAAACCAAATTAATTTGGGAAAGTTACAAACTCACGAGGGCTATGTAACAACAGATAGTATTCGACTCGCTTATCCTAGTCATGGATTAAGCTCAGAACAAGATAGACACATTCAGAAAATGCAGCAAATTAAAGATGATGCCATGTTTAAAGCAGGTGCAGCTGACAAAGTCAAACTTGAAAATGAACAAGCGCTAATGAATGCGATTGCAAACGTTAAGTCTGAGCTTTATAAAGAGAAGATTAAAAATGAGCACTACGCCATGGTATTTGAAGAGCTTGGAGATCGACTAAGCGAGCTTGAAAAGTGTTGTCATGCACAAGATAAAAGGCCTTTAAACCAATTGCAAAATTGGGTAAAGCAACAGGCCAATTAGTATTTTTTACTTAATACTTTGAGCGATTGCCAGCGAAGGCTGAGTTTTGTTCATTGAGTAAAAATGAAAGCTATCTACACCTTGTGATTTGAGTTGATCGCATAATTTAGCAACCACATCCAAGCCAAAACTTGATAGCGACTCAAGATCATCGCCATAAGACATGAGTCTTTTTTCAATCCATCTTGGAATTTCAGCGCCACACATGTTTGAAAATCTAAGTAATTGCGTATGATTAGTAATTGGCATAATGCCAGGTGTAACTGGAATATCAACACCTAATTTTTGCACCTCATCAACAAATCTAAAATAAGCATCAACGTTGTAAAAATATTGTGTGATAGCACCATCAGCACCTGCTTTTACTTTGTTAACAAAGTTGCCAATATCTTGTTGCATGTTTTTCGCTTGAGGGTGCATCTCAGGGTAGGCTGCCACTTCAATGTGGAAATAATCATTATATTGTTGACGAATAAATTCAACCAATTCATTGGCATAATGAAAGTCACCAATATCACGCACACCCGAAGGAATATCACCTCTTAGTGCCACAATTCGATCAATACCTGCAGATTGGTACTGATTTAACAAGTCAATAATTTTTGATTTTTCTGAATTGATGCACGACAAATGAGGCGCAGCAGGAATATTGTCATTTTTTTGAATATCTAATACTGTTTCAAGTGTGGCATCTTGAGTTGTTCCGCCTGCGCCAAAAGTGGTGGAAAAATATTCTGGTGATACAACAGATAATTCCTTCCTAACTTGCTTAAGATTTTGTTTACCTTGGTCAGTTCTTGGTGGGAAAAATTCAAAACTTAGCTTCATCTTCGTTTAACGTTAGCGCAAAATACGCTAATTATAGCTTATTTAAAAACTCTAAGAGCTTTTCCCTTTATTTGTCCACGACTTAACAATCGGGTAAAATAGTTCAATTTTATTGTGTGAGTTTATCGTTATTTATGTCAAAAAGTGATTACATTGAATTAGAAGGTGTGGTGAAGGAGAAATTACCTAATACAACTTTTACAGTTGAGTTGGAAAATGGCCACAGCGTGTTAGCGCATATCTCTGGAAAGATTCGCAAACACTACATTCGTATTCTGCCAGGCGATAAGGTTACGGTTGAAATGACACCTTATGATTTAACCAAGGGTAGAATTACCTTCAGACACAAGTAATAAAAAAATATTGCCGATGTGGTGGAATTGGTAGACACGCCGGATTCAAAATCCGGTTCCTCACGGAGTGACGGTTCGACCCCGTCCATCGGTACCAAATTAATAATAATATAATAACAATATGGAACAAGTTGATCTTATCTCAGAAGCACTAAACCTTACTTTGTTTGGCATGGGTTTTGTATTTTTGTTCTTAACGGTGTTGGTAGGAGTTACCAAGATGATGTCAGTTGTTATTCAACGATTAGATAAGAAAACCAACAAGGCGAATGACCAACAAGAGCTTGCCACTACCAGTCTTAGTGATGAGATTGACGAGGAGACTAAATTTGTTATTGAACAGGCAATCAAGATGCATAGGGGAGCATAAGGATCATGCTAAATTTTTTAAAAAATATGAATAAAAAATCTAATAATTCTGAAGGCAAAAAAGTAGAAATTACTGAACTTGTCTTTAGAGATGCACACCAATCTCTGTTTGCAACACGCATGCGTATTGACGACATGTTACCTATTGCTGACAAGCTTGATAAGATTGGTTACTGGTCTATAGAATCATGGGGGGGTGCAACTTTTGATTCATGTATTCGTTATTTGGGTGAAGACCCTTGGGATCGTATTCGTGAAATTAAAAAAGTCATGCCAAATACGCCTCAACAAATGTTGTTGCGTGGTCAGAATCTTTTAGGATATCGCCATTATAGTGATGACGTGGTGCGTAAATTTGTAGACAGATGTGCTGAAAATGGTGTTGGCGTTTTCCGTATTTTTGACGCCATGAATGATATTCGCAACTTAAAAACTGCCACTGATCAAGCGGTTAAGATTGGTCAGCATGCACAGGGCACTTTATCTTACACAGTGAGTCCTGTTCATAATACGCAAACATGGCTAGACATGGCTAGAGAGATTGAAGACATGGGTGCACATTCATTGTGTATTAAGGACATGGCTGGACTATTACAGCCTTATGTTGCTTATGATTTGGTCAAAGAGCTTAAAGCGGCTGTTGATATTCCTATTCAATTGCACGCGCATGCAACAACGGGCTTGTCTACTGCTGCTATTATTAAAGCGGTAGAGGCTGGAATTGATCGTGTTGATACCGCTATTGGTTCAATGAGTATGACTTATGGTCATAGTGCTACTAATTCAGTAGTTTCTATCTTGGAGAATAGTCCTAGAAAAACAGGGCTAGATTTAGAAAAATTAGAAGAGATTGATGCTTATTTCCGACCAATTCGTTGTAAATATTCAAAATTTGAAGGCTCTTTAAAAGGTGTAGATTCTCGTATTTTATTATCGCAAGTTCCTGGTGGCATGCTAACCAACATGGAAAATCAATTGCGTGAGCAAAATGCCGCTGATAAGATGGATGAGGTATTGTTAGAAATTCCAAGAGTTCGTAAAGACCTAGGTTATATTCCACTGGTTACACCAACATCACAAATTGTTGGTACTCAATCAGTACTAAACGTCCTAACCGGTGAGCGTTATAAAACCATTACTAAAGAGTCTGCTGGTGTTTTAAAAGGTGAGTATGGCGCAACGCCAGCACCAGTTGATAAAGCGCTGCAAGCTAAAGTATTAGAAGGCAAAGAGCCAATTACTTGCCGACCAGCTGATAACATCGCACCTGAGATGCATATTCTTGAACAAGAGTTTGATAAGATTATTGCTGATAAAAATATTACATTGGCTGAAAACAAAGTTGATGATTTAATGACATACGCTTTATTCCCACAAGTGGGCATTTCATTTTTAGAAAATCGCAACAATCCAGATTTCTTTGAACCTGCACCACAACAAAGCGACAATTGCAAAACACCAGACAGTGAAGAAGGGACTTACACGGTATCTGTGAAAGGCAATTCGTACACAGTTGAGGTGTCAGCTGGCGGTGATATTACTTCAATGAAAGCTGCTTCTGATGCCTCACCTGCACCAGCAGCATCAGTAGAAAAAGAAATTGTGACTGAAGCGCCTGCAACAGGTGGAGAGGCTATTGGCGCACCTCTTTCTGGTAATATTTGGAAGATTATGGTTGAGCCAAATCAAAAAATTTCAGAAGGTGATGTTTTGGTTATTTTAGAGGCCATGAAAATGGAGACTGAAATCAAAGCGGCCAGATCTGGTGTAGTAACTGATATCTCTATTAGAGAGGGTGATGCCGTTACTGTAGGTCAAACTTTATTGACACTTGCATAATTACTACTGGATTTAGCTCGTATGGAACAATTACACACATTATGGATTAACACAGGTTTATATCAAATGGCATGGGGCCAAGGCCTTATGTTATTGGTTGGTATTTTATTGTTATATTTAGCTATTGTTAAAAATTTCGAACCCTTGTTGTTATTGCCTATCGGGTTTGGTTCTATTTTAGCTAATATTCCGGGTGCAGGAATTGCTGAAGGTAGTGGCATATTACATATTTTTTATGAAGTTGGTATTGAGTCGGGTGCGTTTCCACTCATTATCTTTATGGGCGTAGGTGCATTGACTGATTTTGGACCATTATTAGCCAATCCAAAGACTTTATTACTCGGCGCAGCAGCACAGTTCGGTATTTTTGCAACCTTGTTGGGTGCAATTGCTTTAACCACATTAGGCGTGTTTGACTTTAGCTTAACAGATGCGGCTGCCATTGGTATCATCGGTGGTGCTGATGGCCCAACCAGTATTTATGTGGCCTCTAAACTAGCACCTGATTTATTAGGCGCAATTGCTGTCGCGTCCTATTCATACATGGCATTGGTACCACTTATTCAACCACCAATCATGCGCGCACTGACATCAGAAAAAGAGCGTCAAATTGAAATGGTGCAATTGAGAGAAGTTTCTAAAGCAGAAAAAATTATCTTCCCTGTAATGTTGTTAATGTTGGTAGCATTATTGCTGCCGGATGCAGCGCCACTATTAGGTATGTTTGCGTTTGGTAATTTAATGAAAGAATCCGGCGTGGTTGATAGATTAAGTGACACAACACAAAATGCACTAATTAATATTGTTACTATCTTTTTAGGCTTGGCAGTTGGCTCTAAATTAATGGCTGATAAATTCCTACAGCCTGAAACATTGGGTATTTTATTGCTAGGCATGATTGCATTTGCAATCGGTACAGCCAGCGGCTTATTAATGGCAAAAATAATGAATTTGTTTAGTAAAAATAAAATTAACCCTTTGATTGGTTCAGCTGGTGTTTCAGCAGTACCAATGGCAGCACGTGTGTCAAATAAGGTGGGTTTAGAATCTAACCCTCATAACTTCTTGCTAATGCATGCAATGGGTCCAAATGTGGCCGGTGTGATTGGTTCAGCTATTGCTGCAGGTATTATGATTCAATTCTTGGGATGATTACCAAGACCTCTGCTGTGTTAACTTATTTTCCTTGTAGAGGTTCAAAATAATCGCCCCACATAACTAATGTAAAATATCAATTATGCAACGCACATTTCTAAAAGCAAAACTTCATCGAGTTACTACCACTGCCAGTGAGCTAGATTATGAAGGCTCATGTGAGATTGACGGTGCCTTATTAGATGCTGCTGGTATTGGCACATTTGAGCAAATACAAATTTATAACATTAATAATGGAAATCGCTTTACGACATACACCATACGTGGTAAAGACAATTCTGGCGTTATTTCTGTTAATGGGGCGGCAGCTCATAAAGCAGCAGTGGGTGATTTATTGATTATTGCCGCTTATGCGAGCTATGATGAAAAAGAGCTGAAAGAATATGCACCGACTTTGTGTTATGTTGATGATAACAATACTTTAGTTAGAAAAAGCTCAACAATTAGTTAATTTTTCCATTTTCTAAAACCAGTGTTCTCTGCATTTTGGCAGCGATGGTCTCATCGTGGGTAACCATAACAAGTGCACCATGATGCTGTTGGTGTAGGTCGATCATGAGTGATAAAACCTCGTTGGCACTTTCTCTATCCAAGTTTCCGGTAGGTTCATCTGCAAGCAGGCATTTTGGTTGAGCAACCAACGCTCTAGCAATAGCAACACGTTGACGTTCTCCACCTGAGAGCTCTCCAGGAAAATGTGAAACCCTATGTGTTAATCCAACAGAGTCAAGTAGTTTTAATGATGCATCCCTTGCTTTGTTTTTATTCACCCCTTGAATTAATAAAGGCATCATTACATTGTCCAGTGCATCGAAGTCTTTCAACAAATGGTGTAGTTGGTAGATAAAGCCAAGATTATCAGCCCTTAGTCTGGTTATTTGTTCTTCATTTAGATTTAGAGTATTGGTGTTGTTAATGCTAATTTCACCACTGTTTTGCTTGTCAAGGCCGCCCAATAAATTAAGCAAAGTGGATTTTCCACAACCAGATCGTCCCAAAATAGCAACAGATTCTCCAGCTTTAATAGATAAATTAAGTTGATTTAGAATGTTGGTGGTACGGGATCCGTCAGAATACGAATAACAAACATCACGACACTCAATAATATTACTCATGATTTAACACCTGTGTAATAACCACCTTTCCTGCACGTTTAGCTGGATAGATGGCCGCTAGCATCACTAATATAAATGCACCCACACCGACCTTAACAACATCTGCAAGGTGTATGTCTGATGGAAATCGATTAATATAAAACACATCTTTAGGAAAAAATTGAAATCCTAGTAAAGACTCAATACTACTAACAATGCTTTCAATATTTAATGATAGTAAGATACCCAACATTAGGCCGATACTAATACCAATAATACCAATGGTAATCCCTTGATAGAAAAACACCTTAACGATGCGTTTAGGTGTCATGCCTAAGGTACGCAAAATAGCAATGTCTGCTTTTTTATCAGTAACCACCATGACCATCATTGAAACAATGTTAAATGCAGCCACAGCAATAATTAATGACAAAACAATACCAATCATTTGTTTTTCTAAATTTAGCGCTTTGATAAAGTTGGACTTTTGAGCGCTCCAGTCAATGCCGTAGTACTGATTTGCACCTAAAGATTTTGCTACTTGATTGGTAATTTTCTTGGCTTGAAATAGGTCATCCACCTGTAAGCGAATGCCAGAAACATTGCTATTCATTGAATAGAGTTTCTGGGCTTGATTCAGATGAATAAAGGCTAAATTATTGTCATATTCATTCATGCCAGCGTCAAAAATGCCTGTAATGGTAAAACGCTTAAATCTTGGTTGAATGCCCATAATATTGGAAGATAACTCCGGTGTTAATAAAGTAATCTTATCTCCAAGCGTTACCCCAAGTTGAGCGCTTAACCCAGATCCAATTAGAATACTGTGCTTGTCTAAATGAGACTCTCCCGTTTTTATTTTATCTAGTAAGATTGAAGTTTGTTTTTCAAGTTTGGGAATAATGCCTCGAACACTAATACCTTGGGCACCAGCCTTACCACTCAGTAATGCATATTTTTCAATATAAGGCGAACTGTTTAATACATTTGGGTGTTGATTGATAGACTGCCGAACCTCTTGCCAATTACTAAGTGAATCAGAGTATGTACTGATATAGCCATGTGAGATGGCATTTAATACCCTGTCTCTAAGTTCTTTATGAAAACCATTCATTACTGACAAAACGGTAACAAGTGTCATTACGCCAAGAATAAGCCCTGTCATTGAAACACCGGAAATAAAAGAAATAAAGCCTTTATTTCGACTGGATCGTAAATATTGGTTAGAAATTTTAAATTCAACACTCATGGTGGTGATATTTTGTCATAATTAGCACTTAGATTTGCATGTAAATATAAAGGGGAGAATATGTCAAATGAAAATGTAAAAAATAAAATTGATCAATTGGGAGACTTCATGATTGAAGCTTTCCACGTGATTGGCTTGTTTGTGATTGGTGGTACGATTGTTTGGTCTGCCATTCATGAGTATTTAATCATCATGCAACAAGATTCAGGTTTTGCTTCACTTAAGGATATTTTATTGTTATTTATCTATTTGGAACTCGGTGCCATGACAGGTATTTATTTTAAAACGCACAGACTTCCAGTCATCTTTTTGATCTTTATTGCCATTACTGCCATTACTAGATTCATGGTTATTGACATGAAAGAGTTGATAACTAGCGATAGTTTTAATTTGGTTATTATGGTGGCTTCAATTTTACTTTTGGCTGTATCAGCAGGCGTTCTTAGGTTTACTGAAAAGAAGTTTGATAATGACAATGAGTGTTTCAAGTAGCTTTTAAATGGATTTAAATCGCCGAGGTTTTGTTAACTATTTATTATTGCCAATCTCGGCTATTTTTTATCTTATATCAATAATACGTCGCTATTGTTATCAATTAGGCTTGTTTAACATCAATCAGTTTGATAAGCCTGTTATTGTTGTTGGTAATATTACAGCGGGTGGGAGTGGAAAAACACCGATTGTTATTGCACTTTGTAATTGCTTAAATGCCCAAGGAAAGAAAGTGGGTGTTGTTTCTCGTGGTTATGGCGGGTCGCACACCAAAGGCTCTGTTGAAGTAACAAGCGCTACCAGTCCTTCAGTCTCTGGCGATGAGCCACTACTTATTAAACTAAGTACAAACTGTGTGGTGATGGTAAATCGTGATAGGTCGCAAGCGGTTAATGACCTACTTACTCAACATGATATTGATGTGGTTGTTAGTGATGATGGCCTACAGCATTATGCCATGGGTCGTGATGTAGAGATTTGTGTTATCGATGGTAATAACAGAATTGGTAATGGATTTTATTTGCCATCCGGCATGCTTAGAGAGAGCACCTCTAGGCTTAAATCTGTTGATTTTATTATCAATAACGGCTCAAATTATCCAGGTGAATTTAGCGCTAAAGTTAATCCTATTGGTTTTGTTAATATAATTACTGGTGAGAAAAAACCATTAGATTTTTTTCATACTGAATATTGTCATGGTGTTGCTGGAATTGGCAATCCTAGTAAGTTCTTTTCAACGCTCAAAAATTTGCACATTCATGTTCAAGAGCATTCATTTGCAGATCATTATGCCTATCAAAAAAGTGATCTAGAGTTTAAAGATAATCATCCAATAATTATGACCAGTAAAGATTGGGTAAAATGTAGAGAGTTTGCTAATGATAAGATGTATTACTTAGATATTGATATTGACATTAGTGAAGATTTTTTCAAAAAATTACTCTTGAAATTATGATTGATGAAGCGTTACTTAAATTATTGGTATGTCCAAAAAGTAAATCCCCATTAAAACAAGTTGGCGATGAGTTAATTTGTGAGGCGAGTGGTCTGGCTTATCCAATTAAAGATGGCATTCCTGTGCTTTTAGAGGAAGAGGCTAGAGCGTTAGAAAAATAATGGGATTTAGTGTTATCATCCCTGCACGTTATGCATCTAGTAGACTGCCTGCAAAGCTTTTAAAAGACATTCATGGTAAGCCACTGATTCAGCTTACTTATGAAAATGCACTTAACAGCGGTGCAAGTAATGTCATTATTGCAACTGATGATAAGCGTATTGCTTCTACCTGTGAAGCGTTTGGCGCAACCGTTTGCATGACAGACGAGTCGCATACATCAGGCACTTCAAGAATTGCACAAGTGATTAGCGATCTTGCTATTAATGATGATGAAATCATTGTCAATGTTCAGGGTGATGAGCCCATGCTTGATCCTTTAGTAATTAAACAAGTGGCTAACAATTTAGCATCGAGTGGCATGCCAATGTCAACAATATGTGAGAAAGTTGTAGATAAAAATCAGTATCTTGATCCTAATTGCGTTAAAGTTGTTTTTAATAAAAATGGCAAAGCGTTATATTTTTCCAGATCGCCCATTCCTGCATTTAGAGAGCAAGGTGACTTTGATATTAATTTATGTTTTAAGCATGTTGGGATTTACGCTTATCGAGCAGGCTTTGTTAAACAGTATTTATCTATGGACAGTTCAAGATATGAACAAGTTGAAAAACTTGAACAGCTGACTGTATTAAATGAAGGGTTTGATGTTCATGTGGAGGCGGCTTGCGCGCCAACTGGCTATGGTGTAGATACGCAAGAAGATTTAGATAAGGTAAGAGAAGAATTGGGTTTATAAAATGAATATTATTGATGGCAAGAAAATTGCACAAGACTTAAGATTAAAAATCAAATCTAAAGTTGATGGTTTTGATAAAAAGCCTGGATTGGCAGTTATTTTAGTGGGAGATGATCCTGCCTCAGCAGTGTACGTTCGCAATAAAGACAATGCTTGTAAAGAAGTAGGGTTTTATTCTGAAAAAATTAATAAATCTGCTGATATTACTCAAGATGAATTGTTAAATGAAATTAAGCGCTTAAATAATGATGACAAAATTAATGGTATTTTGGTGCAATTGCCACTACCTAAACATTTGGATGCAAATTTAGTGATTGAAACCATTTCTCCAGAAAAAGATGTGGATGGATTCCATAGTGAAAATATTGGCAAACTCATGCAAAACAAACCGTATTTACGCCCATGTACACCTAAGGGGGTAATGACCATGTTGGCAACAACAGGTGTTGATTTAACAGGGAAAGACTGCGTGGTGGTTGGTGCATCCAATATTGTTGGCAGACCAATGGCGATGGAGCTTCTTAATGCACGTGCAACGGTAACTATTTGTAATAGCAAAACTCAAAATTTATCAAAAAAATTACAACAGGCAGATATTATTGTAGCTGCGGTTGGCATTCCACAGATGATCCAAGGAGATTGGATTAAGCCAGATGCTATTGTGATTGATGTGGGTATTAATAGGCTAGATAGTGGAAAATTAGTGGGCGATGTTGACTTTGAATCGGCTAAAGATAAAGCTAGCTGGATTACGCCAGTGCCAGGTGGTGTTGGCCCAATGACTATTGCAACATTGTTAGAAAATACATTAACAGCCTACGAGGAAAAATTATGAAATTATTATTAAAAGGCTTTAGAAATGGCTTAGGTGCTATTATTGCATTTATTAGTTGGCTAATTCCAGTTTCTAAAGTAAAGCGCAGCAAGGAACAACAGCAACAAGTAGATGAGCAAACTGCCAATATCAAGCTCTATCAATTTTTTGGCTGCCCATTTTGTATTAAGACTCGTCGAGTTATTAGACGTTTAAATTTAAATATTGTTACGCGTAATGCTCAAACTGTTGGTAGTGAGTTTCGAGATGAAATGCAAAAAGAAACGGGTAAAGTTCAAGTGCCTTGTTTGAAAATCACCAGTGGCGATGAAGTTGAGTGGATGTTTGAATCTAGCGACATCGAGGATTATTTGCAGAAAAAATTTGGCTAATACATGATCTATGTTGATGGCGGCACTCAGTCTCAAATAGAGTTAGCCAGGGATCTTTATGATTTTTGCTCTCAAGAATTAAGTATTAAAAAATCAGTCGATATTGATCTTAGAATTCAAGACCTTGAACATGCTCAGGCGTGGACTGATCATGAAGGCGAAGGTAAATTTTATATTGATATTGAAAAAAATCTAACAACAGATCAGTTTATTACTGCTTTTTGCCATGAAATGATTCATGTAATCCAACATCTGCGCGATAAGTCCATTAGTGAAAAAGAAGCTTATCAATTAGAAACTGGATTAGCGGAGCAGTTTAAAGAGCTCAACAAAGATTAAGGCAAAAAGTCTTTTAGTTTTTTAATACTTTCGTCTAGCTCAGCTTGCGAATTCGCAGTAATATTAATATGTCCAAGCTTTCGATCAGTACGTTCTGATTTGTCGTACAAGTGCAAGTGTGCATTGGGCATATTAAGTGCAATGTCAGTAGGACCATAATTGCCAATAATATTCACCATTGCGCTAAAGGCGTGTGTGGGTGTGGTATCGCCAAGTGGCATTCCGGTAATGGCGCGAATATGATTTTCAAACTGAGAAGTGTTAGCACCTTCAATACTCCAGTGTCCAGAGTTGTGTACACGTGGCGCCATTTCATTAGCTACCAAGCCATCTTCGGTTTCAAATAACTCAATGGTGAGTACACCAACATGATTCATTTCATCAAGTAGAGTTTGCATGTAATGCTCAGCAGTTTTTTGCACTTCAGAATCAATATTTTGAGCAGGAGCAGTGGTTAGTCTTAAAATCCCATCATGGTGTGTGTTTTCAACCAGGGGATAGTATTTATGATCGTTATCAATACCACGTACTGCAATTAAAGATAGCTCACGCTTAAAGGCAACAAACCCTTCAAGGATTGACTCAACGCCGTTCATGCTTTTCCAAGCTTTGGCAGTTTGGTCTTTATCCTGTATTAAGAATTGACCTTTACCATCGTAACCTTCAGTGGCAGTTTTTAAAATAGCAGGCAAACCGATTTTATCTATGGCATCAATTAAATCCTGTTCAGAACCCACCATTTGATAAGGTGCACAAGGAATATTGAGCTGATCAAACAAGGCTTTTTCTCGACCACGATGCTGAGTGATGAATAAAGATTTTTCACCAGGATAGACTGGCACATTTTTTCTGATTTCTTTAACTGCATCCACATCTGTATTTTCACTTTCGTAAGTAATTACATCAGCAAAAGCAACGAGTGATTCAATATTATCAGCGCTGTCTTCAAGCGCAAACATATGGCCTAAAAGTGATGAAGGTTCTTGATGGTTATTACCAGAAAAGCCAAATTGGTGGCTCAGTGGATAGCCACTAATGGCTAGCATCCTACCAAGTTGTCCAGCGCCTAAAACACCTATTTTCATTGGTTAGTCTTGTGGGTTTGGATTATTAAGGACATCTTGTGTTTGTTTGGCCCTAAAAGCAGACACTTTGGCTCTAATAGCGGTATCTTCATTGCCAACAATTTGTGCGGCTAAAATGCCAGCATTTTTAGCACCTGCATCACCAATGGCTAAAGTGCCTACTGGTATGCCACCTGGCATTTGTGCAATAGAAAGTAGTGAATCTTGGCCACTAAGAGCGCGAGATTGAACAGGCACACCCAGTACCGGTACAATAGTTTTAGCGGCCACCATACCAGGCAAGTGCGCCGCACCACCAGCACCAGCAATAATAACTTTTAATCCTTTTTCTTCAGCGCTTGAGGCATAGTCAAACATAAGATCGGGCGTTCGATGTGCAGATACTACTTGAACCTCGTGTGGTACACCAAACTCTTCTAACATTTCTACTGCATTTTTCATGGTTGGCCAATCAGATTTTGACCCCATAATAACACCAACTAACGCACTCATAATCATCCTTGATCAAGATTAAATATAAGGGAATTATACTTTGTTTGTATGCTAAGAGTTAAAATCGATACCAATATTGAATTTATTAAGGTCTTTTTTACTATGAGCAGCACAACACTAAAAGAGTTAATTGAACAATTTAACAACATTAAAGAAGGTCTTGAAAAAGAGGTTGAAATAAAAAGATCGGCGTTTAATTATCAGCTAAATAAAAGAAAAGTAAGCTTTGAGCTAGTATTACATCAAACTCATAAAAAGCTAAAAACAGGTGTTTTGAGCTACATTCTAAATGCTAATCCTTTATTTGTTATAACAGCACCCATTATTTACATAATGATCATTCCATTGTTGTTGCTTGATTTGTTTGCATTTTTGTATCAGTTTATTTGTTTTCCGCTTTATAAAATGCAAAAGATTAAAAGAAGTGATTATGTCGTTATTGATCGCCATAAATTAGGATATTTGAATTTTTTTGAAAAAATTAATTGTGTTTATTGCGGCTATGCAAATGGCTTGTTAAGTTATGTGGGTGAATTGGCATCAATAACAGAGCAATATTGGTGTCCTATTAAACATGCTAGGATGGTTAAAAATCCACATGATAGGTATTGGAGTTTTATTGATTATGCAGATGCAGATGCTTATGTGTGCGATCTAAAGACTCATAGAAATAAAGCAAAAATAAGATAGTTTTTATAGAATTTTTGTTGAGTTTTTTGTAAATAAAAATAAATATAGCCAAGCGCCTAAACCAGCAAGAAAAACATCTTTTTCAGCATCCCAGATATCTCCTTGTGATCCAAGCACCATATTGGCAGCGCTTTCCTTTTCATAAATAATAGCATACCAAAACTCCAATATTTCATAACTTGCACTAATGCCAATAAACAACATTACTAAAATAAATATCTCAGATTTTCGACTTAAAAAAGATGCTGATCTACTAAGTGTTTCTTTAAATGGCAGTATTACCAAGAAACCAAAAAAGAAATGTACTAATCGATCATAATGATTGCGCTGAATGTCAAATAAATCAGCCATCCAAAATCCAAAAGGAACTTCTGCGTAAGTATAGTGAGCACCAATGGTTTGCAATAAGCAAAATATAAAAACAAGCCAATAAGAAGTATTTGAAAGTCTGCGATGTTGTTGGTATCTTAAAAACAGATAAGTAATACAAATAATTAAAATAATATTTTCAGCAACCCAAACCTCTCTATCAAATGGATTGATAGCAAGCGCCAACCAAAATACAATAAAAACTAATAACAATATTGGTGCGGTAGATGTCGTGTTATTCATAATAAAAAACCATTGTCTAAAAAAGGAATGTGCCCGGTGTCTAGCACTTGTACGGTAATATTTTCTTGCATGTACCACTGGCTAATTTTACTTGGTACTAACGTGTCTTTCTTTCCCAGTACAGCTTTAATTGGAATAGATAAATTTAGTAATGCTTGGGTTAAATCTGATGAGAGTAGAATTTCCAAACCTTGATTGAGGGATTTTGTCGTAGCTGGGTATTGATCAATGAATTTATTTAAAGATTTCAATTGTGATTTATCTTGGGTTTGCAAACTAACAAAGCGTTTTAAACCTTTAGATAAATTTAGTTGCAATGTATTGGAAAATTGCTCAAAATTATTTTTATCAATACCATAGCTCCAGTTTTCTGATTGCACAAAATTAGGTGTAGAGGCAACTAGTATCAGTTCAGAAATCGTTATTTTTTTAGCAATATTAATGGCTAATAAGCCACCTAATGACCAGCCTAATAATATTGGATTTTTTGGCAAAATTTTAATAATTTCATCACACCATTCATCTAGCTCGCCATCAATATTATTACTTCTTCCATGTCCAGGAAGATCAATTTTAGTCATGCGGTATTGATCTTGGTATTTAATAATAAGATCATTAAACAATTCTGAATTAAAGCCCCAACCGTGCAGTAATACTAGCTCTGGACCATTTCCAATAGTTTTACTGTAGAGCATTTTTAACGGCAACTAACAATTGTTCGATTTGGTCTTGCGTATGTTCAGCGCTGAGCGTCATTCTAAGGCGTGCTGTATTTTTTGGCACAGTAGGTGGGCGAATAGCACTCACATAAAAACCTTGGTCAAATAATTTTTTGCTAATGTTTAATGCTTTTTCACTCTCTCCAATAATTAGTGGTTGGATCGCACTATTTGATTTTTCAATGGGCAGCCCTAGTGCGGTAGAAAAATTTTGGAAAAAATTAATATTGGTTATTAATTTGGCTTTTTGTTCGCCTTCTTTTATAAGTTCTAAACTTTTAAGTGTTGCTACGCAAATTGCAGGTGATATTGCTGTTGTGTAGATGTAAGGACGAGATTTTTGAATTAAAAATTCAATAAAATCATCATTTCCAGCCACAAAAGCACCCATTGTGCCTGCTGCTTTGCCTAAAGTGGCCATATAGATGGAGTTTTGCGGAATATTTGGTTTGAATATGCCAAATCCGTGCGCATCATCCTGCATGACAATAGCATTGGAAAAATTTCCGATTTTTTGCAAATCATCAATGTTTGCCTGATCACCATCCATACTAAATACGCTATCGGTCACAATCATGCCTTGTCCGGTTTGTTTTTTTATTTTTTTCTCAAGTGAAGAAATATCATTATGTAAATAGCGCTGCAATGGCAGACCGATTAAATGATTGGCGTCAATTAAGGAGGCGTGGTTAAGCTTATCTTGCAATATCCAATCAAGCTCATCTTTAAGTGCTGAAAAAATACCTAAATTGGCACTGTATCCAGTAGAGAATAGTAAGGCTCGATCTTGTCCTGTGTAATTGGCTAAAGCTTCCTCTAATTCATGATGAGCTTTAGAATGACCACTAACCAAATGTGATGCGCCAGAACCTACGCCGTACTCATCAACACCTTGTTTTAGTGCTTCTTTTATTTTTGGATGATTAGCAAGTGATAAATAATCATTTGAACAGAAGTTTATTACTGACTTTCCATTGATAATAATCTGCGCATCTTGCGCACCAGAGGTGATTTTTCTGGATCTATAAAGATTGTTCTTTTTTAGATCTGAGAGTGTTTTTAAAAAATCCATAAAGCTATTTTATCGTTTGTGGTGCGAGTTAATAATACAATATAATTATCCTATTGTTATTGCTCCTGAGTTAGTCATGAAAAAAACCTTTAGTTTTTCACATCCCAAAAAACAAAGACCTAGAATGGTTGAAGCAATTAAGCATGAGGTAAAAAAATATATTAAGCGTGAGCGTAATAAAAAATTACCTGAAAATGTTGATTTTTGGGATTTTGATTGCCGCTATGGTGCCAATGAAAACACCTGTAGTGAAGTCCATGTTGCAGAAATGAATAAAGTTATTTCTGAAGCAGATGCAGAAGGGCTGGATTCTTTTTTCTTAGAAATTATCGCAAAGCCTGGCATTAGAGTAAAAAAACCAAAAGAAGAAACATCTGTTAAAGATTTTTTAAATTAAGTCTTATATTGTTGTTTTAATACCCATCTCATAACTAAGTGTAGAATAAAGGGTGTTATGAAGATAGGGCGACCAAAGTTTATTATCCTTGCTGTTTTATTGCAGCTATTACCTCTTAGTGCTGTATCGGCCGATCAAAGTCAGTTATTTAATCATTATGCCAACAAGGCAATTGTTTTTGATTCAAATAAAGATTTAAAGCCATTGGTTAATACTGCTGCAAAACAGCAATTAGTTTTATTAGGTGAATCCACACACGGAACACAAGAATTTTATGATGTTCGTGTATCAATAACAAAAGATTTAATTAAGAATCATGGGTTTAAGTTTATTGCTGTTGAAGCGCCTTGGAATTTTATGCTTAAGATAAATGATTATATAAAAGGGTATTCAAACAAATACTCTTCGGCCAAAGAAGTTCTCAAGAGTTTTGACAATTGGCCAGAGTGGATGTGGAAAAATCAACCTGTTGAAGAGCTGGTAGAGTGGATTAAAGATTTCAATAAAAATCAACCAGAATATAATAAAGTTGGATTTTATGGCCTGGATTTATACGAACCAGACACTGCAATTGATCGTGTATTGACATTTGTTGGTCAGCATTTTCCAGTTTATTATTCAACATTCAAAGAAAAACTTTTATGTTTTACCAACCAAGAGCAAGACAGTTGGTCTGATCAGGTAGAAAGTAGAGATTTTTCTTGTAGTAAAAATATTGAAAATGCTGTTAAGTTATTGCTTAGGCTGATTGATTATCAGCCATATACAGGTTTTGATAAGTTTAATGCTTGGCAAAATGCTTTAGTAATTCGTAATGCTGAAAGATTTTATCGTTGGAATGATTATAATCAGACCGTTTCTTGGAATGTTAGATCTATGCATATGTGGCAAAGTGTCTTAAGACTAATTAGACTTTATGGAAAAAATACCAAAGCTATTATTTGGGCGCACAATACACATATTGGCAATGTTGAAGCAACGCCATCGTCTTATTCTCCAGGATCGATAACCATGGGTTATTTGGCTAAAAAAATGCAAAAACAAGTTCCAGTATTTCTCCTTGGGTTTAGTACTGATGATGGAGAGGTATTAGCAGCTAACGCTTGGGGAGAAAATAGGCAAATAATGGATTTACCAAATGCCCAACATGATAGTTTTGAGAATGTCTTAAGTAAGTTTGATGCTGATAAGTTTTATTTTGTCTTTAATCAAAAAAATAAAGGTTACCCAGCTCAATCATTAATTACAAAGCACAGAGCAATTGGCGTGGTTTATAACCCCAAGGATGAGTCAAAAAATTATATGCCGGTAGTGATTGATTATCGTTATGATGGACTTGTTTTTATTAAAAATACCAGTGCATTGAGAGTAATTAATTAAAGCTTTCTTTTTTCTTTTGGCGTAGAAATAAACAATTAAATTTTTTGAGTCAAACATAAAAGCTAGAAAAATTAGGCCAATTATAAAACCAATCAGCGGTTTTTCTTGCAATAGGGTAATAAACCAAAGTGAATTACCCATAGGGTTTAGATCAAATTTTCCATTGGCGATGAGGCAGAAGCGTAGGCTTTTTTCATCATACGCCCAGCAAGGTGAGATTCACGACCAGCAATAACAGCATGTTTCATTGCACTTGCCATTAGAATTGGATCTTGAGCATTAGCAATTGCTGAGTTCATAAGTACGCCATCACAACCTAGCTCCATAGCGCGAGCTGCATCCGTTGCACAACCGATGCCAGCATCTACCAGTACAGGCACATTAGCTTGTTCTTTAATAAGTTTGATATTGGCGGGGTTGGCAATGCCTTGGCCTGAGCCAATAAGAGATGCTAGTGGCATTACTGCAGCACAGCCAATATTTTCCAATTCTTTAGCAACAATCGGATCATCACTGGTGTAAACCATGACATCGAATCCATCATCTACTAAAATTTTTGCTGCCGCTAATGTTTCTACAATATTAGGGTATAGGGTTTTTTCATCACCCAATACTTCAAGCTTCACCAGATTATGCCCACCTAGTAACTCACGTGCTAGTTGGCAAGTTCTTACTGCGTCTTTAGCGGTATAGCAACCCGCAGTATTTGGCAAAATCGTATATTTTTCTGGTGAAATAACATCCAGTAAATTAGGCTCATTTGCATCTTGACCAATATTGGTGCGACGAATAGCAACAGTAATAATATCAGCTTCGGCAGCATCAGTTGCTAATTTGGTTTCAGTTAAATCTTTATATTTTCCTGAGCCAACTAATAAGCGAGAGTTATAAGTTTTTCCGGCAATTACAAGAGGCGTGTCTGTCATGATCATAGAGAATTTTAATAATGGCGGAGAGTGAGGGATTTGAACCCTCGATAGGGGATAAACCCTATACACCCTTAGCAGGGGCGCGCCTTCAGCCACTCGGCCAACTCTCCGTGAAAAAAATATTATACGCTAAAAACTTAAAATTTAAATACTCAGTTTTTTAAAAGCCGTAGTTATATCTAATCTTCATTGCACCTGGATCAGAGCCTCCAAAATCTTGAACTCTAAAGCGTAATTGGCCCCAATCGCCTTCAACTTTAATTTTTTCTTGTAACGCCTGAAGTTTGATTTTTGCCTCAAGAATCATTTGTTCAGATTCATTCCATTGCTCATCGTCGCCCTTGGGGGTGCCAAGTTGATATTCATGGTATAGCAGCTGATTGCTAATATCTTCTGCTTCCAGGTTGATGTCAAATGCATCTATACCCATTTCATAACTAATTTCTAAATCTAGGATTTCAGAATCTAGAGATTCAACTTTTTCATTAATATCAGCAGTAGAAGGCTGGGTGTCATTAGCAAATGCACCAATGCTAAGAGTGACAGTAAAAAGGTAGAGCAGGTAGCGATTTAAGAAAACCAACGATAAAGACCTAACGTGTTAACACACACAAAAACAGCATTTAACAATACCAGCGAATTGTCATTATTTTTAGCACCTTGGACAATCCAACTAATGGCTGAAACCATGAAAAAAATATAGCCAAATTTTGAGAATTCGAAATTCAGTGCAACCAGTAGTCCGCCAATAATGCCGGTAATTGTACCAAGCCAACCCCAAGTATTATTCATGAATTTCAAAATCGTGAGTAACCTCAGCTGTTTTGCCTAACATGATAGAGGCAGAGCAATACTTATCAGCAGAAAGGCTAACAGCTTTTGCAATTTTTTTATCATTTAGATTACTGCCTTCAATAATAAAATGAAGGTGTATCTTGGTAAAAACTTTAGGGTGTTCACCAGCTCGATCAGCTGAAATTTCTACTCGGCAATTTCTTATCTCTTCACGCATTTTTTTAAGCGTAGAAACCACATCAACTGTCGTGCACCCTCCCATTCCTAATAACAGCATCTCCATTGGCCGAACACCTAGATTTTTACCGCCTAATTCTTCAGGACCATCCATTACTATGGCGTGACCACTGGCAGACTCGCCAGTCATCATCATGCCATCAATCCATCTTACAGTTGTATTCATTTAAAAATCTCCTGCAGGGCTTGACCTGGATTATCTTGGCGCATAAATGCCTCTCCAACCAAGAATCCATGAATGCCATTGTCATTCATTAATGACACATCTTCTTTGGTCAAAATGCCACTTTCAGTAATAACCAGTGTGTCACTACCCGCAGTATCAAGCAGGTCAAGTGTGGTTTGTAGAGATACTTCAAAAGTACGTAGATTTCTATTGTTAATACCAATCATTGGCAGGCGTAATTCCATGGTACGCTTTAGTTCTTCTAAGTTATGAACCTCAACCAAAACATCCATTTTTAAGGTAATTGCCAACATGGATAGATCTTCCATTTGACTATCACTCAAACAAGCTGCAATGAGCAAGATACAATCTGCGCCAAGTGCTCTAGATTGAAAAACTTGGTAAGGTTCAATAATAAATTCTTTACGCAGTACTGGTAATGACACAGCTGACCGGGCATCAATCAGATATTGGTCATCACCTTGGAAAAAATCTTTATCAGTCAGTACTGACAAACAAGCTGCGCCATGAGTCTCATAGCTTTTAGCAATTTCAGTGACGTTGAAATTTTCACGCAAAACACCTTTTGAGGGTGAAGCTTTTTTAATTTCAGCAATGACAGCATTTTGCCCTAGGTCAGCCTTGTTTTTTAATGCTGAAAAAAAATCACGTGTATTGCGATTTTCATAAGCTTTTTCCATCATCTTATCGGGATTGATAAGCTTTTTTGCTTCAAGTATCTCTTGCTCTTTACGGGCAATAATTTTTTTTAGAATGTCAGGTGTATTAGCCATGGTCTGTATTTTTTCCGAATGCTATGCATTTTAAATGAATTGTTTGGCTTATAATTGACCTTATCATTTATTAAACAATTAACTTTTATGAAATTATTAGATTTTGACGTTGGCATAGAGCATCCTTTTTTCTTAATTGCGGGCCCTTGCGTAATTGAATCTGAAGAGCTTGCTTTGGGTACAGCAGAACATTTGAAGAGTGTTACTGAAGCGTTAGGCATTAATTTTATTTATAAGTCTTCTTATGATAAGGCTAATCGCTCTAGCACAGGTAGTTTTAGGGGTTTAGGTATTGAAGAAGGTCTGCGAATTTTACAAAAAGTAAAAGATGAAATCGGCCTACCAGTACTAACAGATGTGCATGAGGATACACCGCTTGATGAAGTGGCAGACGTGGTTGATATGATGCAAACACCAGCATTTTTAGTGCGTCAAACTAACTTTATTCAAAATGTTTGCAAGCAAGGTATTCCAGTTAATATTAAAAAAGGCCAATTCCAAGCGCCTTGGGATATGCAAAATGTTGTTGATAAAGCTTTCGAAGTTGGCAACAAGCAAATTACCATTTGTGATCGTGGCACCTCATTTGGTTATAACACATTAGTATCTGATATGCGCGGTCTGTCTACCATGCGATCAACAGGGCAGCCGGTTGTGTTTGATGCAACACATTCAGTACAACAACCAGGTGGTAATGGCCTTACTTCTGGTGGACAAAGAGAGATGGTTCCAGTATTAGCAAGAGCAGCAGCAGCGGTTGGTGTGTCAGGATTTTTTATGGAAACCCATCCAGATCCTGAAAATGCACTGAGTGATGGCCCTAATATGATTCCAATTCATAAAATGACAGACATGCTAAAAGCGTTGCAAGATATTGATAATATCACCAAACAAAATGGCTTTTTAGAAGACAGTCTATAGTTTGCATATGTTGAGAATTGGCGTTAAATTAGCTTTAATTTTTCTGTTATTTTCTCAACCGGTTTTTGCCAAAAACAAGCCGGATTTATTTTTACTAAAAACCTTTGATGACTCTAAAGAAGTTGTTGGCTGGGTAATGAGTGAAAAACTCGATGGTATTCGAGGTTTTTGGACGGGTGAAGAGTTGTTAACTCGTGGTGGAAATAAACTAAACCCACCCAAATGGTTCATTGCAAATTATCCGTCATTTTCTATTGATGGTGAGTTGTGGACTAAACGAGCAGATTTTGAAAATATTAGCTCGATTGTTCGTAGTAAAAATCCTGATGATCGCTGGAAAAATATAACACATAATATCTTTGAAGTGCCTAATCAATCAGGCGGATTGCTGGAGAGGCTGGGAGTTTTGCATGAGTTTTTAGCTTCTAATCCTAACTTGCCAATTAAAGTTATTCCTCAAGTAAAAATTAACAACAAGACCCAACTGTCTGATTTCCTAGAAGAAGTAACAAAGAACAAGGGTGAAGGTGTTGTTGTTCGAAATCCAGAAACTTTATATCAAACAGGTCGGTTGTCCTCAGCATTAAAAGTTAAAAAATATTTTGATACCGAGTGCAAGGTATTGGAAATATTACCTGGCAAAGGAAAATACCAAAACATGATGGGCTCCGTACTTTGCCAAACACAAGAGGGCAAGCAGGTAAAGATTGGCTCAGGGTTTAAAGATAAAGATAGAAATGATCCACCTGCTATCGGCAGTGAAATTACTTTTAAGTATTATGGATTTACCAAAAAAGGTAAATTTAAATATCCAGTCTATTTACGACAAAAGTTGACCAACTAGACCAACTTTGGTATACTTTGGTCAAAATAAGAGTCAAATAGTTGGGAGTAAATAATGTTAATTAATGTATCTGAAGCAAAAACAAATTTATCAAAATTAGTCAATTTAGCATACAAGGGTGAAAAAATTACCATTGCAAAAAACAATCTACCATTGGTTGATTTGGTTGTTCATAAGCCTGAAAATAAAAAACAATTAAGACAAGCATTTGGATTGTATAAAAAAGATCAAACTGATGGCATTATTTTTCAAGATAAATTAAGGCAGGAGTGGTGATAGCGCTTTTTGATACAAATATTCTAATTGATTATTTGAATGGCGAGCATAAGGCAAAAAACGAAATTGAAAAGTATGACCAGATTGCCATTAGTGTTATTAGCTATATGGAAGTAATGGTTGGCGTTGAAGAAAGCCACAAGAAGTCTGTTGAAGATTTTTTAAATAGTTTTCAGATATTTAATTTTGATGAGAAAATAACAGATGATGTTGTCAAAATTAGAACGGCGTTAAAAATTAAATTGCCCGATGCGATTATCTTGGCAACAGCAAGGGCAAATAAAGCAGCTTTAATTACAAGGAACTTTAAAGATTTTCCAGAAAATATTAAAGATGTTGTTATTCCTTATCAACTGGAGAGTAAATAAATGATTAAGATAGCAGTAGTAGGTGCATCGGGGCGCATGGGGCAGAGTATTATTGAGTCTATCAACCAAAACAGTAAAGTAAGTTTAGGTGCCACTTTAGACAAAGGCGATGATCTTAATTCAATACTGGATCAATTCGATGTATTGATTGACTTCACTCGTCCAGAGGCAACATTAGAATATCTTACCATTTGTGAACAAGCTGGAAAAGCCATGGTGATCGGCACCACAGGATTTAGTGATATTGAACTACAAGTAATCAATACAGCCGCTAAAGACACACCAATTGTTTTCGCACCAAATATGAGTGTTGGTGTTAATCTTTCTCTTAAGTTATTAGACATGGCGTCTCGTGTTATTGGTGAAGATGCTGATATTGAAATTGTTGAAGCGCATCATCGTCATAAGGTGGATGCACCATCGGGCACTGCACTTAAAATGGGTGAAGTGGTGGCCAACGCTTTGGGTAGAGATTTATCTAAGTGCGCCGTTTATGGTCGTGAGGGTATTGAAGAGCCTCGTGATCGTCAAACTATTGGCTTTTCAACCATTCGTGGAGGTGATGTGGTGGGCGAACACACGGTAAGTTTCTTTATGGAAGGTGAGCGTGTAGAAGTTACTCATAAAGCTTCATCACGCATGACATTTGCTAATGGTGCAGTTCGTGCAGCCAGTTGGTTAGAAGGCAAGGGTGCAGGTTTGTACTCTATGCAAGATGTATTAGATTTGTAAGAGGTTTGTAAATGTTATATGCAGTTATTTCACAAGATGTTGAGAATTCATTGGAAAAAAGAATGTCAGTTCGACCAGCGCATATTGAGCGCTTGAATAATTTAAAAAGTGAAGGTCGGTTAATCTTAGCAGGGCCTCATCCAGCTATTGATAATAATGAACCGGGTGAAGCAGGCTTTACTGGCTCATTAGTTGTTGCAGAATTTGATTGTCTTGAAGATGCTCAAGATTGGGCAGATGCAGATCCTTATATGGCATCAGGCGCTTACAAAAGTGTTATTGTTAAGCCATTTAAAAAAGTACTCCCTTAGCTTTTGACAATGGTTAATGGTTATTCATTAGACCCTCATCCGAGTGTTAAAGTTGTTAAAGAGGAATTTGCGATTGTAAGAATTCCACGTATTAAACGTGAGCGTGTACCCGCTAACAATGTTGAAATTGTTGAAAGCATGGAAAAAGCCATTGAAAACTCAGATCCTGAAAATCATTTATATGCTGCAAAAGTATTAGGTCCATCAAGATCCTCTGAGGGCGTAATTTTGTATTACATTTTGGATATGTACCCATCAAGTGGGTATAAAAAATAATATAACAATTAATGAAGCAACTATTTTTAGCTTTAATTTTATTGCCATCAGTTATTTTTGCTGGTGAACGAATAGAGGTTGAACTAAGCTCGAATGAAGTTATTAGCATTGATACGTTTAAGGCTGATGGTGAAACGCTATATTTATACCTTCCATCAGAGCGAGGATTTGGCAAAGGCTATGTACCCACGGCACAACAATTAGCTTTTTCTGGTTATGATGTTTGGGCGCTAGATTTACACTCAAGTTATATGGTGCCAAAACACCGCAGTAGTATTGATAAATTTGATATTGATGACTTGACAGAGTTGGTTTACTTTACAGAGCAACAAGGGTTTAAAAAGTTATTTTTTATTACTTCAGGAAGAGGCTCTCAACTAGCCTTGAAAGTGGCGCGTCAGTGGCAATTGAAGTACCCAGATTCTGATTATATCAAGGGCCATATTTTTCATTCTCCACATTTGATTCAAGGCAAGCCAAGATTAGGAAATAAGGCTGATTATGTAGATATTGCTAAATCTAGCAATCTACCTGTATATCTATTAATGCCACAATATGGAACTAAATACTTTCGCACGCAAGAAATTACAAATACGTTAGAAACAGGCGGTAGTTCAGTATTTGTTCATCGATTTAAGGGTGTGCACGGTGGGTTTCATATGCGCAATGAGAGTGATTTATCAAAGGCTGATATGGTAGCAAGAGATAATCTTGATGATACTTACATTCAGGCCTCTAATTTATTATCAAGTGTTGATCCTCCTTTGTTATTGACATTATTAAAGCATAGAGAGCCAGAGTCAAATTACATATTCAGCGATCCTAAGTTAACACCATACAAGGGTAAGCGTAATATTGATCTTAACTTAAAAGACCTTGTCGGCAAAAAAATATCACTCAAAGATTTTAAAGACAAAGTCGTGCTGATTAATTTCTGGGCAAGTTGGTGCAAGCCTTGCGTTAAAGAAATTCCTTCCTTGGTCAGGCTGAGTGAAAAATTTAGCAAAAATGAATTTGAAATTATTACTGTTAATGTTGGCGAATCCATCAATGAAATTACAGAATTTAAGAAAAAAGTTGGTTTTGAGTTATTAATCTTACTGGATAGTTCTGGAGAGGCGGTTAAAGATTGGGGAGTGTATGCTTATCCGTCTAATTTTTTACTGGATAAAAACGGGGTGATTCGTTATGGTTACCGTGGTGCACTAGAATGGGACTCTCCATCAGTCGTCAATACCATTAAAGACTTGCTTTGAAGCTATACGACGTCATTATTATTGGTGCAGGTGCTGCAGGATTAGCATGCGCTATAGAAGCTAAAAAGCGTGGACGACGTGTAGTAATTTTAGATAAAGCCGACAAGGCTGGAAAAAAAATTCTTATTTCTGGCGGTGGTCGTTGCAACTTTACCAATCTTTTTATTGAGCCAGAGGCTTATCTTTCAAACAATCCTCACTTTTGCAAATCAGCTTTGTCACGTTATAGCCAATGGGATTTTATTGCTAAACTTGAGTCTCATCAGCTAAGTTGGAGTGAAAAAACATTAGGGCAATTATTTTGTGATCAAAAATCTCCCGCTGTGCTTAATATGTTATTGAGTGAGTGCAGTGAGGTAGATATGTTGTTTAATATCGAAATTGACAAGATTGAGTTTGATAAAAATTATCTAATTAAGTCAACTCAAGGAGAGTTTCAGGCTGAGTCTTTAGTTGTTGCCACAGGTGGGCCGAGCATTCCTAAAATGGGATCCACAGATTTTGGTCTAAAAGTTGCTAAACAATTTGGACTTAAGTCCATTCCTTTTAAACCTGCACTGGTGCCTTTCACTTTCTTGCAAACAGATATTGATAGGTATTTTAAAGACTTATCTGGCTTGTCATTAGAAGTGGTTATGAGCTGTAATGGCCAAAGTTTTAAGGAAATGGCACTGATTACTCATCGAGGTATTAGCGGCCCTGTGGTTTTGCAAATATCTTCTTATTGGAAAAAGAATGATCCAATTATCATTGATCTTTTGCCAGGGCTTGATGCCACGGAGCTATTATTAACGGTGCAACAAGACAAAGGCACAACAGCACTTAAAAATATTTTAAGTGAATATTTTTCCAAGCGCTTGGCACTTCGTTTTTCGCAAACGCTAATTGCAGTTGATTTATCTGAAAAAACCTTGGGTGAAATTAAACAAACAGATCTAAAAGAGTTTGCACACGCCTTAAACAATTGGGTGCTTACTCCAAGTGGCACTGAAGGTATGCGCACTGCAGAGGTGTGTACCGGTGGGGTGGATACTAATGAACTCTCTTCTAAAACCATGTGCTCAACCAAACGGCCCGGACTATACTTTATTGGTGAAACCGTAGATGTAACAGGTTGGCTGGGTGGTTATAACTTCCAATGGGCATGGTCGTCAGGCTGGGCGGCAGGGCAGGTGGTATAAAAACCGCTTTTTTTTTGCGACTTGGGTATGATTGAGCGCATTGAGAATTACAAAATAAATTATGTTTACATTTGGGGAGAGAGTTGAAGGCTATGACGGTCTCATGTTTAATGAGCGTGAGGTAAGAGCAGCAGCAGGAATTGTATTTTTCTTTGCTTTTATGGCGTTTATGAATGGTTTTTTAACCGGTAATAATGAGCCGACTAAACTCATGGTGTCAGTATTTTTGTTTGATTTTTTCATTCGAATTTTCATCAGTCCTAAATATGCACCATCGATGGTGCTTGGGCGTTGGATGGTCAATAATCAAAAGCCAGAATATACGGACGCTAAACCTAAAAGATGGGCTTGGAGTATTGGCTTTACTTTAGCGGCTGTCATGTTTTACCTGGTGGTGTTAAATGAGATTCGTGGCCCGATTAATATTCTTACTTGTGCACTCTGTTTAGGGCTTTTATTTTTTGAGGCAGTTTTTGGTATTTGTGCCGGATGTAAAATTTATAACCTGGTACATGATGAAAAAGTTAAGCACTGTCCCGGTGAGGCGTGTGATTTAACTAGAGGTAGAGATCAAATTCAATCTTTGAATTTAATGCAAAAAACTGTGTTTGCTTTGTCGTTAGTTGCGCTGTTTTACTTGGCATTTGGTGGCATTATTAAATTTTTAATTTTTGGAGACTAAGATGAAAAAAATAAGCATATTTCTAATATTAATTGCTAATATGGCAATAGCGCAAGCAGCACCTCATGTGCAAAAAGTTACTGATAATGTTTATTCTTTGGAGGGTGAAACCACTCAAAGATCGCCAACAAATTTTGGCAACAACTCAACGCACGGCGTTATTATTACTAGCGAAGGCGTGATTTTAATTGACTCAGGTGCAAGTTATTTGGGTGCTAAAGAGCTTCATGAAACCATTCAAACCATTACTAACAAGCCAATCAAAATTATTATTAATTCCGGTGGTCAAGATCATCGCTGGCTAGGCAATGATTATTTTCAACAACTCGGTGCTAGGATCATATCCTCGTCAAAAACCCACCAAGATCAAAAGGCAAGAACGGATTACCATTTAAATAGATTGGGCGGGCTTATTCATGAGAGTCTTGATGGTACTGTGCCTTTTTACTCAACCGACACTTTTGATGAAAAAATGAAGCTTTCATTGGGCGGTGTTGATCTAGAGTTGTATCATTTTGGCCCGGCACATACTGTGGGTGATATCGTTATTTGGATGCCAAGTACTCAAACCATGTTTACCGGTGATGTGGTATTTAATGACAGAATGCTGGGTATTGGCCCTGCAAAAAATGCCCAAAGCTGGGTAGATGCATTTGAAAAAATGGCTGAATTTAAACCGCAGCATATTGTCCCAGGCCATGGCAAGGCATCTGATCTAGCCACAGCAACCAAAAACACTCAGCAGTACCTAAAATTCTTAATTAAGAAAATTTCTAATATTTTAGAAAATGATGGTGACATGTTAGAGGCGAGTAAAATTGATCAAAGTGAATTTCATTTTTTAAGTGGTCATCAGGACATTGCTGGTAAGAATGCACAATGGGTATTTGAGCAGATGGAATTTGATTATTAATTAATAAAAGGATAAAGTATGAAAGGAATTAGAGTTTTATTTGCCATATCTTGGACAATGATCGCATTGGGTGCATTTGCGGTTTTTGGTTTGGGTGATGATGACAAAGAGGCTAAAGCGTCAGACGTAGTTGAAAAAACTGCAGAGGAATGTGAAATTCCAGCCTTTGCTAAAGCCATTGGTCATGAAGATTTGTGGCTTAAGCATAATGGCTGCCCGCCAAGAGAGCAGAGTGAAAAAACAGATAAAGAATAAATTAAATTTGGTACTTATGTGTCATTTATAAAAATTTGCCAAATTTTTCTAAATCCTTGCTCTAGAAGGTAAAAAACCCCATAAAAGGCCTATTTTTCGGTCTTTTATGGGGTTTTGCATTTAAAAAAGGCTATTTTTATGGCACATATTCAAAATTTCACAAATTTTTAAACAATCTCACAGGCTTCGTTAAAGCTTAAGCGGGGTCCGCGCGGATAAATTTTAGTCTCATCACCTTGGCCAAGTGCGCAAATAAAGATTGATTTCGTTTTGCCGTTTGGAAAAAAATCTTCATCTAATGTTTGATTATTGAATCCACCCATTGGACCACAATCTAGTCCAATTGAGCGTGCAGCCAGCATGAAGTAAGCGCCTTGTAGTGTTGCATTCATCTCTCCAGCTGATTTAATCTTTTCTGGGTTGCCAGCGTACCAACTTCTAGCGTCGGTATGTGGGAATAAAAATGGCAGTTTTTCATAAAATTCAGTGTCATAACTAATAATTGCCACTACTGGCGCACTCATAGATTTATCTATATTGCCTTCATCGAGATGCGCTTTTAGTCTTTGTTTGCCTTCGTCTGATTTTACGAACGTAATACGAGCCGGGCAATTGTTGGCCGCTGTTGGTCCAAATTTCATCAGTTCGTAAATTTGCTGAAGCTGCTCATTTGATATGTCTGAGTCAAGCCAGCCATTATGACTTCTAGCATTAATAAATAAAGTGTTTAAAGCGTCTTGATCTAGCATTAAAATATCCTTAAAAAATTTAATGGAATAATGCTAGATTATATATTTTTCAATTCAACACTCTCAGGCAAATTCAAAAACCATTTAACAAAGATGGGAATAGGATTTAAATGTGAAGATGATGAAGACTTTGGATCGATCCAAGGTGAAATCATCTCTATTGATGATGAAACACCTCAAATAATATTGAATGAATTGCAAGGTTTATATGACGAGCTTCAAGACGAATTAGAGCGGTTGTTAGAACAAACAGATGATAACTTAATGATAAATGCTGCCGGCATGGAGGTTAAACTTAAAGACGGGTCAACATGCACATTAAGAGTTGCTCCTGATGTGGTTACTAAAATCCTAACTGTGTTAGAATTTGACGAATTACAGGCTTTTGTAGACAACATTGCAAAAAGTGTAGAAAATCCCGACGATGGGCATTTTTGTCATAACATAAACAAGGATTAAATATGCAAGCAACGCACAGCAGTACAGACGTAAAAAAAATTACCATTATTGGATCTGGATTTGCCGGTTTAACGGCAGTTCGAACTATTCGTAAAAAAGATAAAGAAGCTGAAATTACACTAATTTCCCCAAAGGCTGAATTGGTTTATATGCCAAGCTTGATTTGGGTGCCATCGGGCGCAGCAAGTAAAAAAGATATCGTTATTCCTTTGGATAATTTCTTTAAACGCATGAATGTTTACCATGTTGCCAGCGAGGTAACTGGCTTAGAAAATGGTGGAAGAAGTGTTATTACCCCAGTTGGACTGTATGAGAATGATGCGCTGATTATTGCATCTGGCGGTCGTTTTATTAAAAAACTACCAGGCATTGAAAATGCCATTACCCCATGCGAAGGGTTGGCTAGTGCTGAGGCAATTCGTGATCGAGTAAAGGCGATGGATGGTGGTAATATTGCCATTGGATTTAGTGGTAATCCTAAAGAGCCGAGCGCCATGCGTGGTGGGCCAATGTTTGAATTTTTATTTGGATTAGACACTCAGCTTAAAGCAGAAGGTCGTCGTGATAAATTTAACCTAACTTTCTTTACCCCTGCGCCAAAGCCTGGTGCTAGATTGGGCGAGAAGGCGGTAGGCGGCTTATTGTCTGAGATGAAAAAACGCAATATTGATACTCATCTTGGCCATAAGATGAAAAAATTTGAAGCTGATAAGGTTGTTACCGAAGGTGGAGAGATTGCTGCAGATTTGATTTTATTCATGCCTGGGATGACAGGCAATACTTGGTTTGACAAGACTGATCTTGCTCGTAGTAAAGGTGGACTATTAAAAGCTGATAAATTTTGCCAGGTAGAAGGCGCTGAGAAGGTGTTTGTTGCAGGTGATTCTGGCTCTTTCCCTGGGCCAGAGTGGATGCCAAAACAAGCGCACATGGCAGATCTTCAAGCGGCTGCTGCAGCACAAAATGCTCTTGATGTGTTAGATGGAAAATCAGCAAGCCACACATTTAAGATTGAACTGATGTGCATTGTTGATTCAAATAATAAAGGCATGTACGTGTCTCGAACACTTAAGGGTGGTTTAATGTTGCCAAATTGTCGATTAATGCACGTTGCCAAAAAAGTATTTGGCTGGTGGTATTTAAGACAATATCGATAGAGGGGGTTGTATTATGTCAGATTGTTTATTTTGTAAAATTGTTGCTGGTGAGATTCCATCTAATAAGATCTTTGAAGATGAAGATGTGTTTGCTTTTCATGATATTGACGCAAAAGCTCCGCAGCATTTTTTAGTCATTCCTAAAAAACACATTGCCACGCTTAATGATGCTGATGATGCTGAACTACTTGGTAAAGTAACATTAACCGCTAGCAAAATAGCCAAGGAGCTAGGATTTGCAGATGACGGCTATCGTGTGGTGATGAATTGCAACGAAGATGGCGGGCAGACAGTGCACCACATTCACCTTCATTGCTTGGGTGGGCGACCATTAACTTGGCCACCAGGCTAAATTTTGAATTTCGTCTTTTTTCTTTTTACTGCGTTAGTTTTTTAAAATTTTCAATCACATAGTTTTAACTATGCTCTATCAAATTTAAAAAAAACTACCTTGTAAAAAAAATAAAAATACTCGTTAAAATCCCTTACTTTTTTAGATATTACTTTTTATTAAAAAAAGGTTAAAATTCACGGCTTAAATTTATATTATTGTAATTGATCCATGAGTAACGAATTCTTAGATAGACACATCGGCCCAAGCACCCAAGACATCGCTTCTATGCTTAATAACATTAACTGTAAAAGTGTTGATGAGGTGGTATCAAAAACTGTGCCAGATTCTATTTTATTTGGCAATCGTATGGAAGTTGACGAAGGTTTGACTGAGCGTGATAGTTTGGAATTGGCTACAAAATTAGCCGGTGAAAATATTTTGGCAACCAATTTTATTGGTCAAGGCTATTACGGCACTTTAATGCCAGCTGTAATTCAGAGAAATATTTTAGAAAACCCAGGCTGGTATACAGCTTATACGCCATACCAAGCTGAGATCTCCCAAGGTCGTTTGGAAATGTTGTTAAATTTCCAGCAGATGATCATAGATTTAACTGGCATGGATATTTCTAATGCTTCATTGCTTGATGAACCAACAGCTGCCGCTGAAGCGATGATGATGGCAAAGCGTGCAAATCGTAAAAATAAATCTAATAAATTTTTTATTGATAAAAACACACATCCACAAACCATTACCGTTTTACAAACTCGTGCAAAACCATTGGGCATTGAGTTGGTTGTTGAGGATGTGCAAAGTAATGAACTTGATGATTGTTTTGCAGCGCTATTACAATCACCTGGCACTGATGGGGAAGTGCGCGATTTAACTGCTGATATTGCTAAAGCAAAAGATAACAATGTATTAACCATTGTGGCATGTGATATTTTGGCATTAACACTAATCAAAACGCCTGCTGAAATGGGTGCGGATATTGCTATTGGTAACTCTCAGCGTTTTGGTGTACCAATGGGTTTTGGTGGTCCTCATGCAGCTTTTTTAGCAACGCGTGATGAATTTAAACGCATGGTGCCAGGGCGCATTATTGGTGTTTCTCAAGACGTACACGGCAATCTGGCAATGCGCATGTCATTGCAAACTCGTGAGCAGCACATTCGTCGTGACAAAGCAACGAGTAATATTTGTACTGCTCAAGTACTACTTGCGGTGCTTGCCGCTGCTTATGGTGTTTATCATGGCGCAGAAGGTTTAAAAAACATTGCTACAAAAGTACACCTTAAGGCCAGTTCTTTGGCTGAAAGTTTAAAAGCAGCAGGTTATGAGCTGGCTGCTAATCAGTTTTTTGATACCATTACTATTAATACAGATAAAGCTCAAGCATTGTTTAGCAATGCCCAACAATTGGGTATTAATATTCGTCTATTAAGCTCAAACCAATTAAGTATTGCAGTTGATGAAACCACAACAGAAGCTGAATTATTAGCGCTTTTGGCTGTCTTTTCAGTGAGCGAACTATCAGAAGCAAAGATGGCTTTACCTGTTGAGATGACTCGTCAATCTGAGTATTTAACTCATCCTGTATTTAGTCAATATCATTCAGAGACTGAAATGATGCGTTATTTAAAGCGCTTAGAAAATAAAGACATTGCACTTAATCATTCAATGATTGCACTGGGATCTTGTACGATGAAACTTAATGCCGCTGTGCAGATGTATCCAGTTAGTCTGCCGGGTTTTTCAAAACTACATCCTTATGTGCCCGAAGCACAAGCCATGGGCTACCAACAATTGTTCAAAGAATTAGAGCATGCTTTGTGTGAAGTAACGGGTTATGATGCAGTATCTTTGCAGCCTAATGCGGGCTCACAAGGTGAATTTGCTGGTCTTTTAGCGATTCATTCATATCATGAATCTCGTGGAGATTTTGATCGTAATATTTGTTTAATCCCATCTTCTGCACACGGAACCAATCCTGCGAGTGCGGTAATGGCGGGCATGAAAGTGGTGATTGTTAAATGTGACGAGTCAGGCAATATTGATATTGATGATTTAAAAGCTAAAGTTGAAAAACACAAGGACAAGCTCTCAGCCATTATGGTGACTTACCCGTCAACACATGGTGTGTTTGAAGTTGAAATTAAACAAATCTGCGATATTATTCATAATGCAGGTGGACAAGTTTATTTAGATGGCGCTAATTTGAATGCCATGGTAGGTGTTACTCGCATGGGCGAATTTGGTGCAGATGTGTCACACATCAATCTTCACAAAACCTTTGCTATTCCACATGGTGGCGGTGGTCCAGGTATGGGCCCAATTGGTGTAAAAGCACACCTAGCTGAGTTTTTGCCGGGCAATCCACTGGAAAAAGATTCTAATGCAGTGTCAGCAGCCATGTATGGATCGGCTTCGATTTTGCCAATTTCATGGTCGTACATTAAATTATTAGGAAAGTATGGCATGCAGCGCTCAACTGAGATTGCTATTGTTAGTGCAAATTACATTGCTAATGAACTTAAAGATTATTTCCCAATTTTGTATCGTGGCGATCAGGGCATGGTGGCACATGAGTGTATTATTGACATTCGACCACTTAAAGACGAGAGTGGCATTTCTGAAGAAGACATTGCTAAGCGTTTAATGGATTATGGTTTTCATTCACCAACCATGTCGTTCCCAGTGGCTGGTACATTGATGATTGAACCGACAGAGAGTGAGTCAAAGCGTGAGATAGATCGCTTTATTGAGGCGATGATTTCAATTTATAATGAAATTCAAAAGGTTATCAGTGGTGAATTTGATAAAGATAACAACCCATTAAAAAACGCTCCACATACTGCATATGAAATGGCATTGGATTGGGGTTATCCTTACACGCGAGAGGTGGCATTATATCCAGTTGAGGGGCTTAAGCAGAGTAAATACTTCCCGCCAGTAAAGAGAATTGACAATGTGTATGGAGACAGAAACTTATTCTGTTCGTGTATTACTACCGAAGATTTTACTGATTAGCTAAATTAGTAATTTTATCAATAATCTCTTGCGAGTCCCATTCAACACCACCAAACAAGGTGTAGGCAATTTCCCCTTGTTTGTTAATAATAAAGTTTGAAGGGGCTGCAAACACATTCCACTGGCCAATACTAGAGCCAGATTCATCCATTAAAATGGTAAATTCTGGCTTGATCTTTTTTACAAAGGCATCTACTTCTGCTTTGGTTTCAGCCATATCAATGGCTAGAATTTTAAAAGGCACACCTTTTGCAGCAAGCTTGTCTTGTAATTTATTCATTGATGGCATTTCTTTTACACAAGGCGGGCAATAGGTTGCCCAAAATTGTACCAAAACCACTTTGCCTTTGTATTGGTCTAGCGTGTGGGTTTTTCCGTTTAAATCTTGTAAGTTAATCGTCGGGCTTTTAATTGACCCCTTATAAGGTTTGAGATGTGCAGCGCTAGTGGATAGTGAAATTGCCAATAGCAGTAATGTTAGTATTTTTTTTAGGTTGATCATTTTGAAGATTCCTTTAGATAAAAAAGACTCACTTTAATAAGTCCGGATAATTGTGAAGTAACCACGTCTTCTGTTCTGTTAGGGTCGGCGCGTTTAAAGAAATATCCGCGAATGTCTGGCACAACTTTTGAAATAACGTTACTGCCACCGGCACTTAGTTTATTGGTTAGGTGGTTAAGCCCCCAACGATTAGGTGTTCTGCCACCTTCTAATACCATCAGTGGAATAGTTGTTGTACCAACAGATTCTACATATTTTGGCTCTACTCCAGGTATAGGCTCACCATCATTAAGACGTGGAAAAAGCAAGACTGCACCTTTTAAGTCTTGATACTCCGGAAAAGACTCTTTCCATTGTGCAGCAGCATTGAGTATTAATTCTGTATCAGGACCTGAGCCAACAATGTAGACGTCTTTTTTAGTAGAAATGGCTTCATAGATGATTTGAGCTAAATCTTCCCCTGGGATTTCTGCGTAACTACTGCGAGATTTTGGCAGCATGTAGGTGCTAAGCATGTCAGGCATCCAAACCTCAATACCATCCTGCGCCAAACTTTGTGCAGTTGCTTCTTCGTGTTTGCTTTTGCCATTATCGCAAGCAAAACCAACAATAAGCGTATTTCCTTCGGCTGGGAAAATTCTAATTTCTGTTTCATCACCAGATGGAAGCTCAATAACTGAAAGCTCTTTTGCGCTAGATATACCAAGGAAAAATAAAGAAATAAGAAATAAAATATTTTTTACAAACATCTAGATGCAAAATTAAAATAAACTAGTGAATATTCTACCCATTTATCTAGGTTTTGTATGAAGTCATTTGTTATGTTTATTGTTTTTGCTTCTCAAGCGATTTTATCAAGTGTGATTGCACAAGATGTTTATGAGCAGGCGTTGAAATTGGAGTCTAATTTAGATAATGGAAAAAATAGCTACAGGCTTTGTGCTTCTTGTCATTTAGACAATGCCATGGGAAAAGAAAATGGCAGCTTTCCTGTGATTGCCTCCCAACACAAATCAGTGATTATCAAACAACTTAAAGACATACAAAATAAACACAGACAAAATCCAACCATGTATCCTTTTTCTGACCCAGATACCATAGGGGGTGTTCAGGCAATTGCCGATGTTGCGGGCTATATACAAACACTACCTATTGTGGGCAATAATGGCAAAGGTCCTGGTGATCAACTGGATAGTGGAAAGATGCTGTATTTAAATAATTGCTCTGGGTGCCATGGCCTGAAAGGTCAAGGAGATGCTATTAATAGTTTTCCTAAAATTAAAGATCAACACTACCAATATTTGCTACGTCAGTTGCAATGGATTCGTGATGGTTACCGAACTAATAGTAATCCAGCTATGCTGAATTTAATTAAAAACATGAGTGATCAAGAACTCTCTGACTTGTCTGATTACATTTCTCGTCTTTGAGTAATAATTTATAACATGCTTGATAAAAAGTTGCATTAAAATAGCTCAAAACTTAATGTTTTATTCTGAATTTCCAGGGGGAGAATGAGCCAAATTGGCCTTGAGCAACAAAGTGTTGCAGAGTTTAGCGAACGCGCCTATCTTGATTACTCAATGTACGTCATTCTTGATCGTGCGTTGCCATTTGTTGGTGATGGATTAAAGCCAGTACAGCGCCGCATTGTTTACGCTATGAGCGAGTTAGGGCTTAAATCAACAGCTAAATTTAAAAAATCAGCTCGTACCGTGGGTGATGTCTTAGGTAAGTTTCATCCGCATGGTGACAGTGCTTGTTATGAAGCTATGGTGCTCATGGCTCAGCCGTTTTCTTATCGCTATCCATTTATTGATGGCCAAGGAAACTGGGGTGCACCGGATGATCCTAAATCATTTGCAGCAATGCGTTATACCGAGAGTAAGTTATCTCGCTATGCTGATTTGCTTTTATCAGAAATTTCCCAAGGTACAGTTAGTTGGACAGATAATTTTGACGGGTCGCTCCAAGAGCCAAAAAATCTGCCAGCCCAAGTTCCAAACCTCTTATTAAATGGTACTTCAGGTATTGCAGTTGGTATGGCAACAGACGTACCACCACATAATTTGGTCGAAGTGGTTAATGCTTGTATTCAGTTATTAGACAAGCCGTCGTCTGATTTGGAAGAGATCATGTCGATCATTCCTGCGCCAGATTATCCAACTAATGCCAGTATTGTTTCAAGCGAGAAAGACTTAAGGCAAATTTATGAAACCGGCCATGGTTCGGTTAAGATGCGCGCCACTTACGCTAAAGAAGATGGCGATATTGTTATTGAAGCTTTGCCATTCCAAGCCTCTGGATCAAAAGTAATTGCTCAAATCGCCTCACAGATGCGAGCGAAAAAATTACCACTTGTGGATGATATTCGTGATGAATCTGATCATGAAAATCCAACAAGAATTGTTATTGTTCCTCGTTCTAATCGAGTAGACATCGATGGATTAATGTTGCATTTATTTGCCACGACAGATCTTGAAAAGAATTATCGCGTTAATATGAATGTGATTGGTTTAGATGGCAAGCCTCAAGTAAAGCCGCTTATTCCAATGCTCAAAGAATGGCTAAGCTATAGAATACAAGTAGTTACTAAGCGCCTAAATTTTCGTTTAGATAAAATTCTTGCAAGATTGCATATTCTTGAAGGTTTGTTAATTGCTTTTTTAAACATCGATGAAGTGATTGCCATCATTCGAGAAAATGACAAACCTAAGCCGATACTCATGGAGCGCTTTAAGCTAAGCGATATTCAAGCAGAAGCAATTTTGGAATTAAAGTTGCGACATTTGGCAAAGCTTGAAGAGGAAAAGATTCAAGCTGAACAAGAAGAACTGGCAGCAGAAAAAGAAAAGCTTGAGTTGTTGTTATCTAGCGATGCACGTTTAAAAACCTATATCAAGAAAGAATTAAAGGCCATTATCAAAAACTTTGGTGATAAGCGTCGTTCTGTACTTAATTCTGATGTGCTTAGTGCTCAAGCATTTAGTGAAGATGACTTAGTTCCTGCTGAGAATGTAACGGTAGTGCTTAGTGATAAGGGTTGGGTGCGTAGTGCTAAAGGTCATGATATTGATCCGACAACGCTTAATTACAAATCAGGTGACTCTCACCTAACCAGTGTTCAAGGTAGGAGTAATAAGAACGCCATTTTTATTGATTCTACGGGTAGGTCATATTCATTGTTAGCTAATTCTCTGCCAAGTGCTAGAGGGCAGGGGGAGCCTCTCACAGGTAGACTAACACCACCAGCAGGTGCTGAGTTTGTTGATGTTGTTATGGGTGAGGATAGTCAAAATATTTTATTATCTTCTGATGCGGGTTACGGATTTGTAAGCACCATTGGTGATTTACTTTCTAAGAAAAAAGCGGGTAAAGCCTCACTCACATTACCAGGTGGCTCACAGGTAATGAAAGTTGTTAATGTTAACAATCTAGAGACTCAATTTGTTGCGGTAACAACAAATCGTGGTCGTTTGTTGGTATTTCCAATTTCAGAGCTTCCAGTATTATCCAAAGGTAAGGGTAATAAGCTTATTCAAATTCCAGCTAAAGATTTAAAATCTAGAGACGAGTTTGTGGCCAGTCTTTGTGTGCTAGATGAAACTCAAAATCTTAAAGTGTACGCTGGAAAGCGTCATCTGACAATAAAGTTCCAAGATTTAACTAACTATATCAGCTCAAGAGCTCGTCGAGGAAACTTGTTGCCAAAAGGTTATCAAAATGTTGCTTTGATTGAGGCAGTGGATTAATAAACTCCTCATTAATTCAGGGTGTAATTTTGCCTAGCTAATAGGTATAATTAACCCTTTTGTCAATTTTTCCGAATATGTTCGTCCTAAAAATTGTTACAGATTTTGCATCTGCACATAGCTTAAGGAATTATCCAGGTGATTGCTCACGTCTGCATGGTCATAATTGGCAGGTTGAGGTAATGGTTCAATCAAAAGTATTGAATGATATCGGCATTGCGATTGATTTTCGTGATATTAAAAAACAAACTAAAGTGGTGGCTAATCGCTTAGATCATCAATATTTGAATGAAGTAAAGCCATTTGACACACTTAATCCAACTGCAGAGAATATTGCAAAATATTTCTATGAAGAGGTTGGTCAATTAATTAATAATCAAGATGTTACAGTGAAGGAAGTTACCATTTGGGAAACGCCACGAGCATCAGTTACTTATTCGGAGACCTAAGGATGAAGTCCTGTGATTTGCCTGATACACAAAATAAAATAGACACACGTCAAATTATCATTGATAAAGTTGGCATTAAAGACATTGTTCACCCAATTACCTTTGTTGATCGTGAAGGCAACAAGAATGCAACCGTAGGTAACTTTACTATGACAGTTGCATTGCCAGAAAATGTTAAGGGCACACACATGTCTAGATTCATTCAAATTTTGAATGAAGGTCCTTGTGAATTTAGCACCATGAATTTCGATAAAATTATTGATAAAGTTCGTGAAAGGCTAGAATCAGATACAGCACACATTACGCTTGATTTTCCTTTCTTTAGAAAAAAATCAGCCCCATCTTCAGGTGTTGAATCCATGATGGATTATCAAGTTACTCTTTATGGTGAGCTGAATAAGGGTAAATCTGAGGTTATGATGAAAGTAGTGGTTCCAGTAACCAGTTTGTGTCCATGTTCAAAGAGTATCTCTAAATATGGTGCGCATAATCAGCGCTCACACATTACGATTAAAGCCAAGGCAAGTCAAGGAAAATCACTCTATTTGGAAGATTTAATCGATCTTGCTGAAAAGAAAGCTTCTTGTGAGCTTTATGCAATTTTGAAGCGTGAAGATGAAAAAGTTGTTACTGAAAGAGCGTATGATAACCCTGCATTTGTTGAGGATTTAGTGCGTGATATCGCAGTGGGTTTAAATGCTGATGATAATATTGGTTATTATCGATTAGAATCAGAGAATTTTGAGTCTATACATAATCACTCAGCCTACGCATTAATTGAAAACCATAAATAAAAGAATATTAAGTCGTGAAATATAATACTGATAATTTAAGAATTACTTCAAGCGCACCTATTATGCCGCCTAATAAATTAATGGAAAAATTTCCATTAAATAATGCCGCATCAGCCAGTATTTTTCAATCCAGAGAAACTATTAAAGAAATTCTTACGGGTGCTGATAAGCGCCTAATGGTTATTGTTGGTCCATGTTCTATTCATGACTCTAAGGCGGCGCGTGAATACGCTCAAAAGCTTTCTGAATTAAAAGAAGAGCTAAAGCAAGACTTATTTATTGTCATGCGTGTTTATTTTGAAAAACCTCGTACAACTATTGGTTGGAAGGGTTTGATTAATGACCCTGATTTAGATGAAAGCTTTAATATTGATAAAGGTCTTAAAATTGCACGTCATTTATTAACGGATATTGCTGACATGGGCATGCCTGTTGCGGTTGAGTATTTGGATTTAATCACACCTCAATATATTTCAGATTTAATTGCTTGGGGTGCTATTGGCGCACGTACAACAGAAAGCCAATCTCACCGAGAATTAGCCTCAGCCCTGTCTTGCCCTGTGGGATTTAAAAATGGTACAACAGGATCACTTAGAGTTGCTATTGATGCCATTAAATCTGCTAACAGTCCTCATCACTTGCTTTCTGTCAATAAAGAAGGTGGTGTGAGTCACTACACATCGTCAGGAAATGACACAGCTCACATCATTCTTCGTGGTGGTGCAGATGGCCCAAATTATGACAAAGCCTGTATTAAACAAACCAATCAGCAGTTAAAAGATGAGGGTTTGCTAGATAAAATCATGGTTGATTTTTCTCATGCCAATAGTGAGAAGAAATTTAAAAACCAGCTATTAGTGGGTGATGAAATTGCCAGACAAATTAGCAGCGGTTCAGACAAAATTTTTGGCGTTATGATTGAGTCAAATATTAACGAAGGTGCTCAACCGATTGGCCCGTTAGAATCATTAAAATATGGTGTTAGTATTACCGATAGTTGTATCGGTTGGGATGACACAGAAACACTACTTAAAACACTGGCCAAGGCAGTCCAGAAAAGAAACTCATAAGTTATTGATTTTTCAATAAATTTTATATGATTAATTTACACAATTATGTTGTGTATTTTGGCCTGTTTAAGGTACAATAAAAGCTAATTTAATCAAGCTGTTTTTTGTATGTCTGACAACACTGATAACCCTCAAGATTTAAGCGAAAAATTCGAACCTAATTTCCCTGTAATAACCATCGAAGATGAGATGCGAGATTCCTATTTGGAATACGCAATGAGTGTTATCGTTGGTCGTGCACTACCTGATGTTCGAGACGGATTAAAACCGGTTCACCGTCGTGTGCTTTATGCCATGGATGTGCTAGGCAACGACTACAACAAAGCCTATAAAAAATCAGCCCGTATTGTTGGTGATGTAATTGGTAAATATCATCCTCATGGTGATACTGCAGTATACGACACCATTGTAAGAATGGCGCAACCATTCTCAATGCGTAATATTTTGATCGATGGTCAAGGTAACTTTGGTTCTGTAGATGGCGACTCTGCCGCGGCGATGCGTTATACAGAAATTCGCATGGCCAAACTTTCGCATGAGTTATTGCGTGATTTGGATAAGAAAACAGTTGACTTTATCGACAACTACGATGGTTCAGAATCAGAACCTTCAGTATTACCAACACGCGTGCCAAATTTATTAGTGAATGGCTCTTCAGGTATTGCAGTAGGTATGGCAACCAACATTCCTCCGCACAATCTGGGTGAAGTGGTTGAGGCTTGTCTTAAAACTATTGACAACGAAGATGTCAGTATTGATGAGTTGTTAGAGGTGATGCCGGGGCCGGATTTCCCAACTGCCGGTATTATTAATGGCGCAAGTGGTATTCGTCAAGCTTATGAAACTGGCAAAGGCAAAATCTATCTGCGTTCTGTTTCTCACGTTGAGGGTGAAGATAAACAAAGCATTATCGTAACAGAATTGCCGTATCAGGTGAACAAAGCCAAGTTAATTGGTAAGATTGCAGAATTAGTTAAAGATAAGCGTATTGATGGCATTACTGGCCTTAGAGATGAGTCAGACAAAGACGGTATGCGCATGGTGATTGAACTTCGTCGTGGTGAAGTGCCAGAAGTAATGCTGAATAATCTTTACAAGCTAACTGAAATGCAAACTGTATTTGGCA
>CAZEYU010000003.1:0-77600 GCA_964516395.1 uncultured Candidatus Thioglobus sp. | reverse complement strand
CAAACGCCACCATAATCAGTGCTGGTACAGCAGCACGCTCAAATAAACCTTCAGCGCTGAGCTCATAAGTTTGTATGGCTAATGTATCCCAGCCAAATGGTCTTAATAGGTAAGTGGCTGGCAACTCTTTCATCACATCTACTGCCACTAATAACCCACCTGCTAGAATGCCGGGTGTCATCATTGGCAAGTATACTTGCCAAATAAGTCGCATTCTGGATGCACCCAATAAGCGAGCACTTTGGGTAAATACAGGTTTAATCTGTTGAGCACTGGCCTCAATTGAGCTATAAGCAATAGCCATAAAGCGTGATACGTAAGCAAATAGTAGCAAGACTATTGAGCCATAAACAATATGATTAATACTCTCACCACCAAAATAAATATTAATTAACGACACTTGATTAATACCATAAAGTAGCCCTACTGCCATTACCGAACCAGGTAAAGCGTAGCCAAGTGTTGCTAGGCGAATGACACTTTTTAGCCAAACACTGCTTTGCTTGCATCTGCCTGGCAAGGCCAAAATAATGGCCAATGCCACAGTAATCAAAGCAGCAGCAATCGTCAAAATTGAAGTGGACGTTATTAAATCAATATATTTAGCACTCCATTCATCAGCAACCGATGACCAGCCCCAAATAATCAACTGCAGCATTGGCATAGCAAATGAGAGCATAAATACACCAAATACAAATAAGCTTATCAGCCAAGCTGTAACGCCTTTGGCTTGATAAGGCTTTTTATTGCTCACATCTGCCGAATAGTATTTAGCTTGGCCACGAGCTTTTTTCTCAAAATAGATTAAGAAAAATGCCACCAACACCAAGAGTGAGGCAAGCTGGGCAGCCACCTCAATTGATCTAAAATCACCCCAAGCAGAATAAATAGCCGTTGTAAAGGTGTCATAATTAAACAAGCTAACCACACCAAAATCAGCCAATGTTTCCATTAAAGTAACCAATAGCCCTGCGGCTGCAGCTGGACGTGCCAATGGTAAAGACACTTTAAAAAATACTCTTAGTGGGCTAGCACCCAAAAGCTTTCCCGCCTCAATCATATTAATTTTTTGGCGTTTAAATGAAGCTCTGGTCATCATATAAACGTAAGGATAAAATACCAACACAAAAGTCAGAATAATCGCCCACGAGCCAGAGCGAATATCAAAACCAGGCAATCCAAGCACTTCGCGCATCCAAACCTGTGCATAGCCCGAGTAATCAAACACGCCTAAATAAACAAACGCAAGCACATACGCAGGAATGGCAAAGGGTAAAAACAGCGCCCACTCTAGCCATTTTCTACCTGGAAATTCAACCATTACCACTAAATAAGCTAATACTGTACCCAAAAGCGTAACACCCACGCCCACCCCTAATAACAGAATAAGTGTTGAGCTAATTAAGTCCGATAAGATATTTTCAGAAAAATGCGCCCACAGTTCATGCTCGGGCAGTGCCCAAGAAAAAGCCACAACAAAGATTGGCATTGCCACCAACAAGGCGACAAGGCTTATCCATATCTTTGATTTAAAACAGTTCTTTTCCAAAATATTTCTCAATTAATTCTTAGTATTTTAAAACAACAAAAACCCAAAACTTTTGCAAGCCTTGGGTTTCGCTGAGCAAATTTAGGTTTACTTATAGCCTTGTATCTGCATTAGCTTTACCGCATCAGCTTGCAAAATACCTGCTTGAGACAAGTTCATATTATCTTGTTTGAACGAACCCCAAGCTGAAACCACCTCATCAGAAGCAATATTTTGATTAGCTGGATATTCTTTATTTAATGCCCCATAGATTGCTTGCGCTTTAGCTGATGACAACCACTCTAACAACTGGGTTGCGCCTACTACATTTGAAGCATGCTTGGTAACGCCAGCGCCTGATACATTAACGTGCACACCCGTAGTGTCTTGATTAGCCCAAAATAGTTTCAAAGGTGAATTTGGCTTTTTGTCCATCAAGCGTCCATAATAATAAGTATTCACCAAACCAACATCGCATTGTCCTGACAAAATTGCACTCATGACATGTGAGTCTTTAGCATTAGGTGTTGCTGCTAAGTTATTAACCCAACCCTTAACAATATCAGCTGTTTTATCACTACCTTGATTATAAATTAATGACGACACTAAAGATTTGGTATAAACCTTTTTACTGGTTCTTAAGCATAAGCGACCAGCCCATTTATCAGCTGCTAAATCAGCATATGTAGAAAGCTCTTCAGGCTTAACTCGATCTGTATTGTAAACAATGGTTCTTGCACGCACAGATAACCCCGTCCATAAACCATTAGGATCTCTTAAATGTTCTGGAATGTTGCTTTTTAACGTTTCGGTTTGAACAGTTTGAAACAAATCTTGCGAACCTGCATACCAAAGGTTACCTGCATCAACTGTCATAAACATATCAGCTTTTGTGTTGGCACCTTCTAGCTTTAACCTTTCAATTAGCGCTCCACCTTTACCTGTTAAGTACTCAACTTTAATGCCTGAGTCTTTTGTAAATGCCTCAAATAGTGGCTTGATTAAATGCTCTTTTCTTGAACTGTAAACGGTAACAGAGTCACTCTGTGAATTAACACCTGCCAAAGCTTGAGTGCTTATTACACTGGATGTGGCTAATACTGAAAATACAATGGTTGACGAAATTATGGTTTTAATATTCACTTTTTCTCCTTGAAATAAATTTAAATGATAATGATTATCAATTACGAATGATACACATTATCAAATTATAGTCAACTGTTTATTGCGAATTTTTCCCACTTTATCGGCAAGGGTATTAGCTTCATCACGATCATGAGTAACTAGAATTGATGTGGTATTGGTTTTTTTTAGGATGTCACGAACTTGAATAACCAGCTGATCACGATGATTTTTATCCAAACTAGAAAATGGCTCATCCATTAATAGTATTTTTGGCTCTGGTGCTAAAGCACGTGCCAGTGATACACGCTGCTGCTCACCACCGGATAGTTGATGCGGATATTTATCTTCAGAACCTTCTAATCCGACCATGGATAGCAATTCAGTTACTCGACTTTTTTGTTCTAATTTAGATAATTCATTAATACCAAAACTTATATTTTTATAAATGCTCATGTGCGGAAACAAGGCATAATCTTGAAACACCATGCCAACTTCTCGCGATTCAGGCATAACCAAATGCTGTCCGCTTTCAGACAGTTGAAGGCCGTCTAATTTAACATTGCCTTGTTGAGTCTCATCCAAGCCTGCAATAAATCTAAGTGTTGAACTTTTGCCACTGCCACTATCACCCAACAATGCAAAAATTTCACCTCGTGCAAGATCTAGCTTAAAGTTATCTAAAACTGTATTGCTTTGATATTTAATTGATAAATTGTCAACAGTTAACATACTAATTGTAAATACTAATAAGAATGATTATCAATATTATATAAGAAGTTGCTAATCACAACAACAATTTATTCAAAGCACATTACTATTATTTACAGTGTCTACACCCACTCTCAGTTGTAATAGGAATTACCATATCTTTGGTTTTTTTACCGGTTCGCATTAGCATGGCAACTGAGCCAATCAATATGGCAATTGACACACCAATCCATAGTAATGAGCTCATTGGATGAAGAGCAAAGGTGCCTACTTGATAAAACACCGTTGCTGAAAAATAAGCCAATCCTGTTGCCCATAGCGCACCAACAATTGCCCAAGTTTTGCCCACTTCACGAACCATAGCGCCAAACGCTGCAACACATGGGAAGTACAATAAAATAAATAGCAAGTATGAAAAGGCGCCAACTTTGCCATCAAACCTTGAAACCATAGCACCAAATGTAGAAGCTGAAACTTCCTGAGATTCTGCTGCAAGGTCTTGTGAGTGAGTATCATCAAGCACACCCAAACCAAGAGGGTCTGATAGGTTTTGCAACGCATCGCCCAAGTTAACAGGAATGGTTTCTATGGCTTCAGTCAAACCACCTACTAAATCATATCCATTAACCTGCTCAAGCTCAACAGTCTCTTCATTATCAATACTTGAATAAAGAGAATCGAGCGTTCCTACCACCACTTCTTTAGCCAAAATACCAGTTACAATACCAACTGTTGCCGGCCAATTGTCTTCATGAATGCCCATAGGCTCAAATACTGGGGTTACAGTTTGTGCAACTTTGCTCAGCATCGAATCTTTAGAATCTTGATTACCAAAACTACCATCAGTACCAAAGCTATTAACCACATTAATAACCATTACCACTAATACAATAATCTTACCAGCGCCTAAAATAAATCCTTTTAACTTATTCCAGGTATTAATCATCAAGTTTCTAAATGATGGCAGCTGATAATTTGGCAGCTCCATTAAAAAATCACTGGTATCTGCACCACCTTTAAATGCACGTTTTAAAATTAAACCAGTTAATACGGCAAATAAAACACCGATCAAATACAAAGCAAACACAATATTTTGCCCACCCACTGGAAAGAATGCCGCTGCAAATAACGCATATACCGCCAGCCTTGCACCACAAGACATAAACGGCGACATTAATACCGTGGTAATGCGCTCACGATGAGTATCAAGCGTACGCGCCGCCATAATGCCTGGCACGTTGCAACCAAAACCAACAATTAAGGGGATGAACGCCTTGCCAGATAAACCAATTTTTCTCATGAATTGATCCATTACAAACGCAGCTCTAGCTATGTAGCCCATCTCTTCTAACAAGGTTAAGAATAAATAAAGTGCTGCAATAATTGGAATAAAAGTGGCCACAACCTGAATACCACCACCAATACCATCAGCCACAATAACGGTTATAAATTCTGGGGTATTAATACTATTAAGCACATGAGCCATGCCATCAATAAAGATTACACCAGCCGCCATATCAAAGAAATCAATCAGTGCACCGCCAAAGTTAATACTGACTAAAAATAGCAAATACATCACCACCAAGAAAAATGGCACGCCTGTCCATGACCCTAGCACTATTTTATCTACCTGATCTGAAACAGTCTTTTTGAGATTAGTGTCGTGTTTAATAACCGCATTAGCAAATATATTTGCTTGAGTAAATCTAGCCTCAGCCTCTAATAACTCAACTTGTTTATTGTCGTGCGCATCTTTTGCCAATTGAATTTGATCAGCTGGATATTCAACCACCAACTTAATCGAAGGCTTAAACTGATCAATCGCATTTGAAAAAACAGACAGATCTATTGATTCTTTAAGCGATACTGGAATCACCTCACAGCCCAATGTTTGCTTGAGTTTATCAACATCAATTTGCATGCCGCGCTTGCGTACTACATCCATCATATTAAGTAGCACAACCACATTAACACCCAGCTCTCTAAGCTGCGTTGTTAAATATAAGCCTCGCTCAAGCGTTGAGGCATCAACAATATTAAAATATAAATAATCAGGATTATTAAGGGCAAAATCTCTGGCAATTTGCTCATCTATTGAAGAATTTTTATCATCAATAGAATACACGCCTGGTAAATCAACCACATCGTAAGATTTACCCGCAATGCTAAACTCACCCTCTTTGCGATCAACCGTTACCCCAGGCCAATTTCCTGTGCGCTGCTTGGCACCCGTTAGTATATTAAATAAAGTAGTTTTTCCAGCATTAGGATTACCAATTAAGGCAACTTTATCAAAGCTCATAACTCTTTTACCTTAATTAAAGTTGCTAATGTTTTTCCCAGGCTGATTCTAGCATTACCCAGAGCGATCACCATGTCGCCACCACGATTTCTAAGAATTGAAATTGATGCGCCAGCATTAATACCTAAGCCTAATAATTTGATTTTTTTCTGATTACTGGCATTTATTTGATCAATTACAGCTAGCTGACCAGCATTTAATGATGATAATACTTGCATGGTTGTTATTTATAGCTATTGATAAATGATTGAATCTGTTCTTTTGTCAAAATAATGTAAGTTTTTTTCATTTTTTCTGCCTTTTTAATATATTTTGCAAATGATACTCATTATCATTTGTAATTGCAAGCAATTTTTATTAAATATTTTATACAATTAGCAAAATAGATAATAATTAGTTAAAAATTAAGCATTTTAAAAATTTGGGAATTTTTTAAAAAAGAACAACGCTAGGTATACATTTAGTTAAAAAAAGTAGCTTTTTTTAATACTTAGACCGATTTTTCGTCAAAAAAATCATGGTTTTTCTATCTGTAATATAGTAATTTCGAAAATTTTCTATTTTTTTACAAACCATCCTTAACAAAGGCTTTGTTATTTAACGGTTATTTTAAAATAAATGACATAAAATATAAGAATTATTACCAACAACCATTAAAACTGTGAATTCTTCAAATCGTGCTAAAGCAACTCAACAAATAACACTGATTGGTGCCGTTGTTGATTTGGTATTAGCTATATTTAAAGTGATTGTTGGTGTACTTGGCAATTCTGGCGCTTTGATTGCGGATGGTATTCACTCATTTTCTGATTTGCTTTCTGATGGTATTGTGCTTTATGCTGCCAAACATTCACACGAAGACGCCGATGAAGATCATCCTTATGGTCATCAAAAATTTGAAACTGTTGCCACGCTAGGTTTAGCTGTTATATTGGCACTGATCGGTATGGGAATTGTTTTTGATGGTTTTGATCGACTTAACAATCCATCTGATTTAACCCATATCAATTTACTCCTAGGTGTTGCCGGTATTTCCATCTTTGCCAAAGAGATGTTGTATTGGTACACGCTTAAAATTGCTAAAACTTACAACTCTGACATGCTTAAAGCCAATGCTTGGCATCACAGATCTGACGCTTTGTCTTCTGTTATTGTGTTTGCTGGTGTTTTAGGCACAACCTTTGGCTTTGTTTATTTAGACGCAGTTGCGGCTATTATTGTTGGCCTAATGGTAATTTATATTGCTTGGGAGCTGGGATCAAGTGCCACTAAAGAATTGGTAGATACTTCAATTGATGCTGATCAAATCAAGAAGCTGCGCCATGCACTTGGGCAAATTAGCGGTGTTACTAGTGTTCACTCACTACGCACTCGCAAAATCGGCCATACCATCTCAGCAGATGTACATGTACAAGTTGATCCTTTTTTAAGTGTGAGCGAAGGGCATATTATTAGCGTGAGTGTTGAGCGTGTTGCTAAAGAATGCTTAAAAGAACTTACCGATGTGACTGTACATATTGACCCTGAAGATGATGAAACAGTCGCGCCTTATGAAAATCTGCCTGAGCGAGCAGAAGCGCTAGGAATATTAACCAAAGCATTGTTTAATAACAAATGTGATGGTGAGATTAATAAAATTCAGTTGCACTATCTCGATGGCAAAATTCATGTGGATTTTTACTTGCCACTTAGTTGTCTAGAAAATGACAATAGTCATGACGAAATCCTTAACAAGCTAAAAGAAACTGTTTGTCAACTTCACGGGTTTGGCGATATTAAGATTTACTTTGGCAACAACTAAAGACAATGATAGGCGTGGCAAATAGCACCGGCTAATGCATCTGCTGCATCTTCTTGTGGCGCTTTATTAAGTTTTAACGATTCACACACCATATAAGACACCTGATCTTTTGCAGCGTGCCCCTTTCCAACAACGGCTTTTTTAATTTGGTTAGGACTGTATTCAACCATGCTAATACCATTCATCCCTGCTGCGGAGATAATTGCACCTCGAGCATGCCCAAGCTTAATAGCAGCATCTGGATTGGGCCGATCGGGGCGCATAAAAGCACGCTCAATAACAACAATATCAGGCTGGTGCTTTTTTATGATTTGATCAATCTCTAAAAAAATAGTTGTGATTTTATCTGTTATTTCGCCCTTGGTGCGAATGCAGCCACTAGCAAGATAAGTGAATTTGAGTTTTTCTGCTTGGATTAAACCAAAACCTGTGACTCGTGAGCCGGGATCTACCCCTAATATTTTCATAACATTATTGTATAGACTTGATAAAAATTAATCAATGCAATCATGCATATAAGGCGTATATGATATACTTCATTTTTTTACTATTCAAACAAGGATAACACATGGCAGTTTTAGAGCTAAATAAAGATAATTTTGACAGTACTATTCAAAATAACGATATTGTTATTTTAGATTTTTGGGCACCGTGGTGTGGTCCTTGTAAATCATTTGCTCCAACTTATGAAGCAATGAGTGAAAAAATTGATGGTGTTACTTTTGCCAAGATAAACACTGAAGATGAGCAAGAATTAGCAGGTAATTTTCAAATTCGCTCTATCCCTACTTTAATGATCTTTAGAGATCAAATCGCAATTTTCCAACAACCTGGCGCTATGGCTGAAGCTGATCTTGAAACAGTTTTAACAAAGGCTAAAGAGCTTGATATGGATAAAGTACGCGAAGAGATTGCTGAACAACAAAAGAACGCTTAAATTAAATCTGAGTAAGTCTTTTCACTAAACCCAACCCTTATCTCACTATTGTTTTGCAAAACAGGTCGTTTGATAAGGGTTGGGTTTTTTAACGTTAACTCTAAAGTAATATTGAGCTTTTCATCATCCGTTAGCTGACGATAAGTAGTTGAGCGCTTATTGATTAGCTGATTCCAACCAACAGCATCTACAAAACCTTGCAACACCTCTTTGGATATGGGGTTTTCTCTAAAATCAATAAATTCAAAATCTAGATGATGCGCGGTTAAGAATTTTTGCGCTTTTTTAACGCTGTCACAATTTTTAATGCCATACATTTTTAACATATCTACCCCTATGGGTTGTAAAATTCTAAAACATCTTTGTGCTCATCATCTACAATAATTCTTAAGCCCTTTTGTGGATAGTACCAATAAGATACACCGGGCTCTTTAAGATCGATCCTATCCGCTTTACCGAATAAATCTTCAATAACGTCGTTTGGAAGGTCTGCAGCAGGAATAAAAGTTAATGATTTAATTTTAAGATCAAACATAGCACTCTCTCCTGCTATGTTGAAATTGGTTTTTTCAACACCTGATGGCAATACAACAGATTCTTCAATATTGCGCCTTAAGATGTCAATATGCTTTTGATCTAGAATTAAATTTAACACCACTTTAGCGCTAATACCACCAACTTTAGTACTGGAGAAAAACACCTCTAATTCAGAATCCCTGCCTTCACTTTCAAACAAAGATGCCTCAACTTCTGAACCAAATAAGCGCATTGCATCAGTTAAATCACTAGTGTTCATCTCTAGGTTAAATACCGTGGTGTTTCCACGATCATTAACATAGCTTTGCCACGGCATTGCTTGATTGCTCGGCATGCTCATATTGCGCGTAAATAAATAAATAACAGCAAAAATAACAACTGCCATAATAAGTATGATGCCAACAATGTGTCTTTCTTTCATAAGTTATCTCATAAAGGGTGGTTTATTAGCTTTAGCTCTTAGCCAATTCAAGGTTTTAAAAGTAGGGTCATGATGGATTAATTCTAACTCTAATCGTCTTTTTCCTGGAAATTCCATTAGGAATAAACCTAACAAAATCGAAATAACTCCTTGACCTGGAGTTACCAACATGACTATTCCTGCAAGTAGTAAAACAAAGCCAATGAGTGTTCTAATAATAACAACAATCAAGTGGCCAGGATGTTTGATTTCTAACTTATGTTGATTGGTATGCACAAAGTACTCAATTGGAATTTTTCCAAGCAAATAAGGTGTTAATAGCAGACTAATAACAAACATAAGTGCTGAAATCCACCCAAGCATAATCAGATGATCTTGATACTCAATCATGTATTGATTAATAAGATCTAGCATTCTAGCAGGAACGTAACCGGGCCGTCGTTAACCAAAGACACTTGCATATCGGCACCAAATATTCCATTAGCCACTTGGCTGTAGGATTGATTAAGCCTGTGCATAAAATAATCATACAGCGCTTGAGCTTCTTGAGGTGGCTTAGCGGTAGAAAACCCTGGCCTGGTGCCTGAATTTGTATCAGCCACTAATGTAAATTGAGAGACCACTAAAATACCGCCATCAATTGCCTCAACGGATAAATTCATCTTGTTGTTCTCATCATTAAAAACTCGATAAGACAATAGGCGTTTAATCATTTTGTTAGCTTCAGCTTGTTCGTCGTATTTTTCAATACCAAGAAGAACCAATAAGCCTTGATTAATTTCTCCAGTTACTTCCCCATCAACTTCAACTTTGGCGCTTGATACGCGTTGAATTAAAGCTTTCACAGATAATTAGCTAAGGTAAGAAACATCGGCAACAGATAAAAACAACGAACGAACCCAGTTGATTAAATTAAGACGTGCTTGCTTTAATTCAGGGTTATCACTATTGACCATGACTTGATCAAAAAAGGTATCAATACTAGACTTTAAAGATATTAATTCACTCATATTTGCAGTGTAGTCTTTAGAGTTTTGAATGGTGTTAGCAACTAGTTGAGTGGCTGAGAATAACGATTTTTCAGCTTGCTCAACCAAAACACTTTCATTAATCTTGGTAGATAAATTATTTTGATCTTTAAGCATATTAGCAATACGCTTATTGGCTTCAATTAAACTTTCGGATGCTTTATCTTGAGTAAAGCTATTTAGCGCCTCAACACGCAAGTGAAAATCATATGGAGATTCTGGCTGCACTGCCAACACTGCTTCAAATGCTTTGGCATTTACCTTCTGTTCTTTATAGTAAGCGCGTAAACGATCCATCATAAACTTATAAATATCTTCAGCACTGTCATTATTTACTTCTGACGAATGTGCTTGCAGAGAACTGGCAATCAATGCTTTTAAATCAAGATTTAGCTGAGCTTCGACCATGATTCTTAACAGGCCTAGAGCCATTCTACGCAATGCATAAGGATCTTTAGATCCAGTAGGTCCTTGTCCAATACCGTAAATTCCTGTAATAGTATCAAGCTTATCTGCAATAGCCACAACCAAGCCTTCAGTGGTTGATGGCAGTGTATCACCAGCAAATCTAGGGTGATAATGCTCACTAATGGCAGTTGCTACTGCGTCAGATTCCTTATCATTACGAGCATAGTACCCGCCCATAACACCTTGTAAGTCAGCAAACTCGCCCACCATGTCAGAAACCAAATCAGATTTACATAACAAACCTGCACGTTTACAATCAACTTCATTGGCACCAATCATTTGCGCAATATTGCCGGAAAGTGTTTCAATGCGTCTAACCTTCTCGCCCATTGAGCCTAATGACTTCATGAACAAAACGGAGTCTAATTTGTCTAGACGAGAGGCTAATGTATGAGCCTTGTCTTGATTCCAAAAGAACTCTGAATCAGCAAGACGTGGTCTAATCACTCGCTCGTTGCCATCAATAATGACATTGATATCACTTGATTCAATATTGGCCACTGAGATAAATGCTGGCAATAAATTGTCTTTGTTGTCAAGCATATGAAAGTATTTTTGATGAGATTTCATCGCTGAAATCAGCGCCTCTTCTGGTACATTTAAAAAACCTTTGTTAAATTTTCCAGAAAACGCTCTTGGATATTCAACCAGTGCACACACCTCATCTAAAAGCGCCTCATCAATAACCGCGGTGGCGTCATTGTCTTTAGCCACTTGATTAACTTGGGTGCGAATAATTTCCTTACGTTTGTTGAAATCCGGTTCAATCTGAGATTTTTCAAGCAATGTTTGTTGATAATTTCCAGCCTCATTAATACTAAATTCTTGCTCGCCCGTAAAACGCAATCCTCGTGTTGTGTTGCCGGCACTTAACCCCATTACATCTGCCTTTACAACATCAGAGCCTAACATCATAATTAGCCAATGAGTTGGGCGCACAAAATAAGTATCCAAGTTACCCCAGCGCATCGGCTTGGCAATTGGTATATTTTTAATGGCAGTTGAAACAACTTCTTGCAATAAATCTTTGGTTTTTAACCCTTTTTGCTCTTTAGTAAAAAAATAATAATCCGCTTTACCTAGTGTTTTTTGATCAAGTTCAGATTTGCTAACACCACATGATTTTGCAAACCCTTCTACAGCTTGCTCTGGTGCACTAACGGCTGGACCCTTGCGCTCAATAACTTGATCATCTTGTTGCAATTGCAATGCACTAACCAACACTGCCAAACGTCTAGGTGTAGCAAATGATTCAACCTTAGCATAAGACAACTTTAGCACATCTAATTGCGCAGTTAAGTTTGTGGTTAAACTGTTTGATAATTTTTGTAATAATTTAGGCGGCAGTTCTTCTGTGCCTAATTCAAGTAAGAAATCTTGTGTATTCATAACCGGGTATTTTAAATAATTTGGAATCGCAGTTGAGAGTCAATTAAATCAATCATGACTGAACGTGCATAAAGCTTTGTAGGCACAACATCAAATTTTTTATAAACACCTGCAATGGAAATAAGTTGTGCATTAAAGGAATGGATAAATATCGTGGCTTTTTCATCGCCTTCTATACCTGCAAATAAACTTCCTTGTACTTCTTTATAGGCTGAAATAGAGCCAAATGACATTACTTCGGCACCTGATTTAACCTTGCCTAACAAAACCAAATCACGATCATGTGCCAGAATTTGTTGAGACGAATAAACTTTACTGGTAACAATCTTAGGTGCTTGATAGACCTTGTCTTGATGAGGATTGTGTACAGGTTGCTCGACTATCTGCTCTTGCGGTACTTGTTTTGCTTTTTTGGTTTTGCTCGGTGTTAACGACTTACCAAATACTGCAAGCCCTGAAAACTTAGCAAAATCTACCAACTCTTGTTTTTTAGAGCGGATGCCAACAGCCACCATGTCATTTTGAGTTAGTATTTCAACCAATACGGCCAGCTCATTTGCTTGAAAATTATTATCTTCAATTTCTAGAATAACAGGCGCATGTTGAAATTGTGATTTATTGCCACTTGCAAGAGTGTAGATTTCTGTTGCTAAAATGTCGGTGTTATTGGTTCTAACTTTTAGAGTGTAGAGTGCTTCAGTTTGAGTAATAACTTCGATTTTATTCAACTTCGCCATCCTTGAGTGCAATCAAGAAAATTCCAAACACGATTCATCCCAGCATCACCACTTAGCATTAATTCTAAAGGCGCCTTGTGTTTAAATTTTTTAACTGATCGTTTTAGCCAAACTGATGCATACTCTTTATTAGTTGGGAAAGTTGTACCAAGTGATTCATAAATACCTAAAATCATTTCAGCACGCTTTGCAAGTGCATCGGTAAATTCAAATGCATTATCACCACGCCTGTATTTATACAAATGTCTTGGTTTGATAATACCTTCCAATCCAAGAAGCGTTAATTGATCCTGATCTGCCAAATCCCAATTCTCTAAAATTTGAGACAGGCGAAATGTTAATTGTTTTTTATGGTCGTCACTCATTGTTTGAATATTCATTAATTCACCCTAAAGTGGAATAATATTTCACGATCAAAGACGCTTTTATCTGGTGCGTGTGGCAAAGGCGACGCTTTGTATACTGCGCGTTCAATAGCATTTTTAAATGACTTAGCTTTTGCATTGTTGTCAATATTACAAGATTGTAAGTTAACCATTTCAACCTTGCCATTTAAATCTTGCAGAATGTAAACATCACAACCCCAATGGTCCTTAGCACCTTGATAACGCCATTCTTGCTTAACTCTTGAGGCAATCTGATTAACATAATTTGCTTTAAGTTCGTTCAAGATATCTTCTTGAGCCAATTCACGCTCTTGATCTTCTTCAGCTTGAATCTCTTTGGTTAGTGAACGCTTGTCTTGCTCTTTTTCAAATTTCTTGGCTTCAGCTTGACGCTGTTTTTCAATTTTTTGTTTCTTTTTTTCAGCTTCTTTAGCTTTCGCCTCTGCCTCTTTAGCTTTTTTCTCAGCTAGCTTTTTCTTTTTTTCAGCTTCTTTAGCTTTCTTTTCAGCTAGTTTTTTCTTCTGTAATGCTTTTTTAGCTTTCTTTTCAGTTGCAAGTCTTTTCTTTTCAGCCTCTAGTTTGGCTTTTTTTTCTTTTTTAACTTTGGCTTTAAGTTTTTTTAGGCGTTGCTGTTCTTTGTAACGTTCGTTTTCAACTTTCTTTTCTGCACGCTTAAGGTCAGCCAAATGTTTTTCGCGCTTTTGCTTAATATCAATTAAACGTTGTTTTTCTTTTTTAATTTCGGTTAAATCAATGGTAACCGCTTTAGGAACAGCCGTGGTTGACTTGGCTGATTGTTTTGGAATCTCCCATTTTTGCACATTGGAAAAAACCAGTCCAATAATAAGAGCGATATGTAAAACTACCGCCACCCAAAAAGCCACAGGATGTTTTTGTGCAATTTTAGGTAATTTAATATTTTTTAATCGATCAGTGTTCATTATTTTGCATCGGGTGATTCGGTCACAATACCTACTTTATCAACACCATTTTTTTGCAAAAATGCCATGAGTGAGACCACAGAGCCATAAGCCACATTTTCATCACCTCGAACAAATACTTTCATAGCTGGATAAATCTCCAATCGAGCACTTACTCGACCGGCAATAATGCCCAAAGGCAGTCTTTCACCCTCAGCAATTTCTGATGAATCTTCATCAAGTGAATTAATAAAATACTCGCCGTTTTTATTGATAGTAACAATAGTAGGTTGCTGCTCAGTGAAATCTACCATTTTTGCCTCAGCACTTGGTAAATCCACCTCAATACCTTGTTCAATAATTGGCGTTGTCATCATAAAAATAACCAACAACACCAACATAACATCAATGTAGGGAACAATGTTGATGTTTGCTTCAACATTCGGTCTGTGGCGTTTTGGCAGTTCAATCATAAAATCTGATTATTTTTGTCTTTGGAAACTAACAAACAACTCTTCAACAAAGGCTGTGTATTTATTGTTAATTTCACCAACCTGGGTAATTAGTCGGTTGTAAGTAATTGTTGCTGGAATGGCTGCAAATAAACCAAATGCTGTTGCAATCAATGCTTCTGCAATACCTGGTGCTACAATGGCAATGGTTGCTTGCTTAACTGACGCTAGACCAATAAACGAGTGCATAATTCCCCATACTGTACCAAATAAGCCAATATAAGGGCTTGATGAGGCAATCATGGCTAAAACACTTAAACCATGGTCTAGACGATCAACTTCATCATTAACTGCAGTATTCATTGAACGATAAGCGCGCTCTGAATTAATAACCATGGCCTGGTTAGAAGCGGATGAAGTATGTGTAAATTCACCATAACCAGCACCAAAGATATGCTCCATAGGGGTGCGATTAGCAACTTGCTCAGGAATTTGGGTGTGTAATTTATCTAAATCTGTATCTGAGAGAAAATTATGGTGAAACACTCGAATGTCTTTATTAGCATCCATCAAAGTCTTTTTCTTAGACATGATAATTGTCCAAGAATAGATACTCATTAGCACTAGAATCAACATAACCATTTGCACCACAAATCCGGCGCTAATAATTAAACTAAAAATTGATAAACCGTTATCCATTTATTTTCTCCAAAATTTCACTTGGGATGGCACAAGGTTTGAATTTTTGTGCATCTAAACAAGCCACAGTAATTTGAGCTTTAAATAATACCTTATTTTGCTCTGAGCTCATAATTTTCTGTGAAAAAACTAAGCTTGCTTTGCGTGTTTTTTCAACTGTTGTATCCACTATTAACAAATCATTAAATCGTGCTGGCGATTGATACTGTGCACTCAGAGACCTAACAGCAAAAATGATATTATCTTTAGCAGTTAACTGATCTTGCTCAAAACCTAATTCTCTTAAAAACTCACTTCTAGCGCGCTCAATAAATTTTAGATAATTTGCGTAATAAACCACCCCACCACTGTCAGTATCTTCGTAATAAACACGAACTTCAAGCTTACTCATTGAATAAATCTTGCGCTTTATCTGGCTGGGTTAAACCTAAGTGTGTGTAAGCCAAATTGGTTGCACTTCTGCCACGAGGTGTTCGCATAATAAAACCTTGTTGAATCAAATAAGGCTCTACCATATCCTCTAAAGTTCCACGCTCCTCACCAATGGCTGTAGCCAGTGTGTCAAGCCCAACAGGACCGCCAGAAAACTTTTGCACCATGATTGATAAATAATCCCTGTCTAACTGCTCTAGACCGGCTTCATCCACCTTAAGTGTTGTTAATGCCTCACTGGCAATATCTTGATGAATAACACCTTGTGTTTTTACATCAGCGAAATCACGCACTCGGCGTAATAGTCTGTTTGCAATCCTAGGTGTTCCTCGTGAACGCTTAGCAATTTCATTAGCACCATTAGGTTCAATTTTAATATTCAAAATACCAGCTGAACGCTCAACAATGGTTTGCAGATCTTTAATGTTATAGAACTCTAAACGCTGAATAATGCCAAAACGATCTCTAAGAGGTGAGGTTAACATGCCCGCTCTTGTGGTGGCGCCAATCAGGGTAAAAGGTGGTAATTCAAGCTGGACAGAATGAGCAGCCACCCCTTCGCCCACCATAATATCAAGCTTAAAATCCTCAAGTGCAGGGTATAAAATTTCCTCTACAACAGGATTAAGTCGATGAATCTCATCAATGAATAAAATATCATGTGGCTCAAGCTTAGTTAAGATTGCAGCCAAATCTCCAGAACGTTCTAAAACAGGGCCAGAGGTTTGTTTAAATCCTGCGCCCATTTGATTAGCAATCACATTAGCCAACGTTGTTTTTCCTAGTCCAGGAGGACCATAAATCAAAGAATGATCTAACGTATCACCACGTTTTTTAGCGGCTTGAATAAACAATGACATTTGTGATTTAACATCATTTTGACCAATGTATTCATTAAGTGAATCAGGACGAATAGATGTCATAACAATGTCTTCATTACCTTGATTTTGAGTACTTAATAATGAGTCTTCTTCTATCACTTTTTTCTCAGATATTTTTTATCGTATTTTAGCTGTTAATATGGCTCAGCACCAGTTTGATTTTTAAGCTTTTGTGCGGATTATTTAATTTAACAACCCTAGGATATTTTCGCTTATTAATCAGCTGATAACTTGAGATATTTATTTGCCAATTAGGATCGATGTTCACGCTATTTGTAAAGATGATTTCATCCAGCTTATTAACAGGAACATTCCACCCAAGATGCTTATCCATCCACTGCTTTAGCGATGTCTTTATGGGTTTTTTATTAACAAAAACCCCTAAAGCAGTGTTCTCAATATTTACTTGAGAAAGACCCAGTGCACCCGTTAATTGAATTTGATAATACTCATTAGAAAAATCAATGTCAAATCCTGCATTATGATGAGTATCTAAAGAGTTTATGCTCATACGACCAGTTGCATTCCACTGCTGAGGAATAGTACTTTCTGTCAACAAAGAATTTGGTCGTGTATTAATACTTGAACAAGAAGTTAATATTAAAATTAAGCCAATAGCAATAATTTGTTTCATATAATCTACATTGTAGTGCAAAGACTGCCCTTTGGGTATAATCAAGCGCTTATTTTGATTTATTTTATTTAACTTATGTCACGAATTGCAGTTTTAAGTGTGAACCATGCTAAGGCGCCTGTTGCTGTTCGTGAACGCGTGGCATTTGCACCTAATCAGCTATCTGATAAGTTAAAAGAACTGGCTTCACTAGATACAGTTGAAGCTTGTGTGATTTTATCAACTTGTAATCGCGCTGAAATTTATGCCATTATTAACGATGATCAGCCAACAGAAATATTAAGCGATTTTCTAGCAAACACTCATGATATTCCTCGCATGGAAATCGACCCTTATTTAGATTATTTTGAAGACAATTTGGCGCTAGATCATATTTGCAATGTTGCGTGCGGGCTAGATTCTTTAGTTATGGGCGAGCCTCAAATATTGGGACAATTAAAAGATGCTTATCATGGCGCCAAAGAAGCTGGAACACTTAATAAATTATTAGAAAAACTCTTTCAACACGCTTTTTCAACTGCTAAGAAAGTTAGAACTGATACTCAAATTGGCTCTTCTCCAGTTTCTATTGCGTATTGTGCAGTCAAACTTAGTGAGAAAATATTTGCCGATTTATCAGAACAAACCGTACTGCTTATCGGCGCTGGAGAAATGATTGAACTGTGTGCCCAACACCTTAATCAAAAAGGTGTTAACAATATGATTGTTGCTAACAGAACAATCGAAAATGCACAAAAAATTGCCAGCGAATACGACGCTAAAGCCATTAGCTTAAAACAATTTTCCTCTATTATTCACGAGGCAGATATTATTATTTCCTCCACTGCAGCTTCAGTGCCAATTATTGGCAAAGGTTTGATTGAGAGTGCGCTAAAAATGCGTAAACACAAACCAATATTCATGCTGGATATTGCCATTCCGCGCGACATTGAGCCAGAAGTTGGTCAATTAAACGATGTGTATTTATACACCATTGATGACCTTGAGCAAGTGGTAAGTGATAATATCGATTCACGTGAAAAAGAAAAAACACTGGCTCAAGAAATTATTGTAAAGCAATCTCAAGTATTTAATCAATGGCTAGAAGTACAGCCTAATGAGGAAGTGGTGCAATCATATCGCAGCAGTGCTAATCATATTAAAGAACAAGTGGTTGTTGATGCGCTAAAACGCCTTAATAATGGCGGAGATTCAGAACAAATTATTAAAAAATTAGCCGATCAGCTCACTAATAAATTATTACATACAACTTTTAAAAACATTAAACAAACCTCGCACAAAGATCTTGGCCAATGCGAAGGTTGTGTTCCTAATACTAAAAAATAATGAATGATTCAATTCTTGCCAAATTAGAGCAACTATCCATGCGCCTTGAGGAAGTGGGTGCGATGCTAAGTGACCCCGAAGTCGCTAGTGATCCTAAACGTTTTAGAGAGCTGTCTATTGAACATTCACAACTAACACCAGTGAGTGCGCAATATCAGGAGTATTTAAACACCCAGCAGAATCTTGAAGATGCTCAATTAATGCTTGAGGAAGATGATGCAGATATTAAAGCCATGGCAAAAGATGAGATTAATGATGCCAAAGAAAATCTTGAAAGGCTTGATTTAGAATTAAAAAAATCGTTACTGCCTAAAGATCCTAACGATTCTCGAAATATTATTATTGAAATTCGCGCTGGCACCGGTGGCGATGAAGCCAGTATATTTTCTGGAGATTTGTTCAGAATGTATACGCGCTATGTTGAAAAACAAAAGTGGCAAATTGAAACCATGAGTGCCAACATTGGAGAGCACGGAGGTTATAAGGAAATCATTGCACGAATTACAGGTGTAGATGTTTACTCCAAACTTAAATTTGAGTCTGGCGCTCATAGAGTACAACGTGTACCAGAAACAGAGTCTCAAGGCAGAGTACACACTTCGGCATGTACAGTTGCCATTATGCCTGAAGTAGAAAATATTGAAGAAGTTGACATTAATATGAACGACGTTCGAGTAGATACCTTTAGAGCAAGTGGTGCTGGTGGCCAGCATGTTAATAAAACCGACTCAGCCGTTCGTGTAACACACATACCAACTGGCACAGTGGTTGAGTGTCAAGATGGCAGGTCTCAACACAAAAATAAAGCACAAGCACTCTCAGTACTTGCTTCAAGAATTCTAGATGAGCAACAAAGAGCTCAGCAGCAAGAACAAGCCTCTCAACGTAAAGAGCTGGTTGGTAGTGGTGATCGTTCGCAACGCATTCGAACTTATAACTACCCGCAAGGACGTATTACTGATCATCGTATTAATTTAACACTGTATAAACTCGCTGAAATTATGGAAGGTGATTTAGAATCAATCATTGAACCATTGATTGTTGAACAACAAACTAACCAGCTGACTGAATTAAATGAAGCGCTAGGCTAGTCTTTTCGGTAAGAGCTGAGAAATTGCAAACAATAAGCCCAAAACAATAACAATTGCTGGACCTGTAGCTAGATCGTAATACATAGAAGCGCTCAAGCCAGCCATCACCGCAACCATTGCCACCATGATTGACTGAAACAGCATTCCTGATGGGGATTTAGCAAACACTTTTACAATTGCGGGTGGAATGATCAACAGTGATGTAATCAGTAGCACACCTACAATTTGTACAGACACAGACACGCTAAGCGCAATCATCAACATAAACAACAGCTGGTAGCGTGTAGGATTTAGACCCTGAGAAATGGCCAATTCTTCATTAAGTGTCATTAACAATAAGCGCTGCCAAAAGACAATTAATAAAGCACTAATAATAACCAAAACGCCATACACCCAAACAATATCACGATTATTAATCGAAAGAATATCGCCGAATAGTAGTGAAAAATAATCCGTATTGGCACTACCTACGATACTCAACACAACAATACCTAGCGACAGTGCAATGTGGGAAAAAATACCTAAAATGGCATCATTGGATAAAAAATTTTGTTGTTGCAAAACAACTATCAGCACAGCAAATATTGCACTAACCAACACCAATCCTAGGTGGATATCTAAGCCACTAACCAAACCTAAAGACACGCCTAACAATGCAGAATGAGAGATGGACTCTGAAAAATAACTCATACGCTTCCAGATAACAAAACACCCTAAAGAGCCAGCAATTACAGCAATGCCAATTGCAGCAAGTATCGCTCTTAGAATGAAATCTTCCACAAGTGATCGTCTTTTAAATGCTTACTGACAGTTTTCGCACAATCCATAAAGATATAAACAATGGTCTGTTAGCTGATAACCATGCTTTTTGGCAATATCATGCTGATGTTTTTCAATAACCTCATCAGCAAATTCATCAATCTTGCCACACTTAACACACACCAAATGATCATGATGTTCTGTATTGGAAAGCTCAAACACACTTTGGCCGTTGTCAAAATTAAGCTTATTAATCATGCCCGCTTCTTCAAATTGAGTCAAAACACGATAAATAGTAGCCACACCAACTTCTTCACCTTGAAGAATGAGTGCACGATAGATATCTTCAGCACTCATGTGATGGTTATCACTTTTTTCTAAAATTTCTAAAATTTTAAGTCTAGGTAGTGTTACCTTTAAGCCGGCACTTTTTAAATCTTGAGCATCCATGGTTAAATTCCTTGATGTAAAATCATTGAAATCATTTTAACCAATTATTGAACAATGAATAAATTAACTTTAATTGCATTCTCATTCTCATTACCATTCTTATCGGCCTGCTCCCCTTCCATGCCTGAACTTCCAGATATGCCTGAATTACCTGATATGCCAGATATTATTCCTGACATGTCTCTACCAACATTATATAAAGACGATATTCACCAAGGCTCTGTTTTATCTAGATACCACGTCAATCAACTTAAAGTAGGCATGTCAAAATCACAAGTTCAAGATTTGATTGGCTCTCCAAGTGTTATAGATCCTTTTCACAACAATCAGTGGGATTATATTAATCATTCAACTCTACATGAAAAAGACGACATTCGCTATCGTCTAACACTAAGATTTAACAATGAAAAACTGAGTCTGATTGACACTTCTGGAATTGCTTCTTTGCCTGAGTTGACTGATAAAGAAAAAGCACTTGAAGATCAGAGAATTAAACAAGAGAAGGCAAAAATAGAGGCGGAAAAACTAGCCAAAGAAAAAGCCAGAATGGCCAAAATAGAGGCAGCTAGATTAGCCAAAGAAAAAGCAGAAAAACTAGCTAAAGAACAAGCACTATTGGCAGAAAAAGCCAAACAAGAAGCAATCAAACTTGAGCTGAAAAAAAAGAAAGCTGAAGCTGAAGCTTTAAAAAAAAAGACTGAGTTAGAACAAAAGATTGCGTTAGAAGAATCACAAAAAGAAGTTGTTAAACAAAATACGCCTGAAAATATCAAACCACCAAAACCAAACCCTGAGAAAACACAAGATAAACCTTGGTATCAATTTTGGTAACAATCTAAAACTATCATGTCATCACTTGTTATTAGTAATTTAAGCTGCCAAAGAGGATACAACCAACTTTTTATTGGCTTGTCGTATACTATTAACGCAGGTGATATTGTTCGAATTACTGGTACCAACGGCTCTGGAAAAACTTCTCTTTTGAAGATTCTTGCCGGTATTAATAGTAAAGAACAGGGTGAGATTCATTTTTCAAATCACAACGTTAAATCTGATAAATATCAGCACGAGGTTTTGTATCTTGGCCATCTAGGCGCTCTGAGTGGAGAGCTTAGTAGTCTTGAAAATTTGCAATATTTAACAGCACTCAATCAAACCAATGATGAACAAGCACTCTCTAAAGCGCTTGGTGATATTGGCCTTAAAGGTTACGAAAACGAATACTGTGCCAAACTTTCTGCAGGGCAAAAACGCCGAGTTATTTTGGCCAGTTTATTTGTCTCAAATGCACGCGTTTGGCTACTTGATGAACCCTTTACAGCACTAGATCCAAAAGGTGTTGAAATTGTAGAACAGCAAATCAACAAACACTGTGCTCAAGGTGGGCTATGCTTATTCACCACACATCAGGATTCAGCATTGGAAAATCAAAGGATATTGGCCTTATGAATATCTATTGGCAAACCTTAAGACGTGATTTACGCATTGCAATTCGAAACCCTTCGAGTGTTTTAAATCCATTGTTGTTTTTTGTTATTTCAGTGTCACTGTTTCCTCTAGCAATTAGCCCTGAAGCAAGTACTTTGTCTCAAATTGCAAGTGGCATTATTTGGGTGGCATCAATGCTAGCGGTACTGTTGTCCCTAAACAGTTTATTTCACTATGATTTTGAAAATGGCGTTTTGGAACAAATGGCAACCTCTCATCATTCTCTTGCTTTGTTGATCCTATCTAAAATAACGGCTCATTGGATTTTAACAGGCATCCCAATTATTTTATTATCACCACTACTTGGTCTGTTTTTATTTTTAGATAGCGAAAGCATCAAAGTGCTGATGATAACACTACTTTTAGCCACGCCAAGTTTGAGTCTTATTGGTAGTATTGGCGCCTCACTCATTGTTGGTGTAAAAAACTCTGGCATGCTACTATCTTTATTAATTTTGCCACTTTATATTCCTATCTTAATCTTTGCCTCAAGTGCTGTCTCTCAAGCGCAATTTGGCTTAGAAATTTCAGGTCAGTTGTACTTTTTAGCTACCATTCTTTTACTGAGTTTAATGAGTGCACCTTTTGTAAGTTCAATTGCTTTAAAAATTAGCTTGGAATAAGATTAACTTTAAGCTATAATTTCAACACACGCTGATTTGTCCCGATTGCTAGCGTTACTACCTTGAGTAGTTAAAACAAGCTAAAGCAGGAGTTCTTCTAAAAAAGACCCGCTTTATAGGGTTTTTTTAATTTTTAGGAGAATAAAAATGATATTTACTTCCGAATCCGTTTCTGCCGGTCACCCTGATAAAGTTTGTGATCAAATTTCTGACGCTATTTTAGATGCTGCACTTGAGCAAGATAAAAACTCACGTGTTGCCTGTGAAACGTTAATTAAAGACAATAATGTTGTTATTGCTGGTGAAATCACAACGGGTGCTAGTATTGATTACGAAAGATTAATTCGTAAAACCATCAATGACATTGGCTACAATGATGACGAGCTTGGCTTTAATGGCTCAACTTGTAATATTGCTAACTTATTAGGCGAACAATCTCAAGACATTGCTCAAGGTGTTGATGAGTTTGAAGATCATGAACAAGGCGCAGGTGATCAAGGATTAATGTTTGGTTATGCTTGTAATGCAACAGACGTACTGATGCCTGCACCAATTCTATATGCACACCGTTTGGTTGAGCGCCAAGAAAAACTCATGAAAGACGGCACACTACCATGGTTACGCCCAGATGCAAAAAGCCAAGTTTCTTGTCATTATGATGGTCATAAAATTATTGGCATTGATGCCGTGGTACTATCTACACAGCACAACGAAGAGATTGAACTAAAAGAACTGCAAGAAGCAGTAATGGAAGAAATTATCAAACCTATCCTTCCAGAAAAATGGTTAAGTGCCAACACTAAATACCATATCAACCCAACGGGCAAGTTTGTAATTGGCGGCCCTGTCGGTGATGCTGGTCTTACTGGTCGTAAGATCATTGTTGATACGTATGGCGGTATGGCGCGTCATGGTGGTGGTGCATTCTCTGGAAAAGACCCTTCCAAAGTTGACCGTTCAGCTGCATATGCAACACGCTACGTTGCTAAAAATATTGTAGCTGCAGGTCTTGCTGATAAATGTGAAATTCAAGTTTCTTACGCCATTGGTGTGGCAGAACCTACGTCAATTAGCATTGAAACATTTGGCACAGGCAAGGTTTCAGATAAAACTATTGAAGCCTTAGTAGCTGAGCATTTTGATCTTCGCCCTAAAGGCTTAATTGCCATGCTTGATCTTAAACGTCCAATTTATCAAAAAACCGCCAGTTATGGCCATTTTGGCAGAGAAGAAGATGATATTAGCTGGGAAAAGACTGACCGAGCACATTTATTAAAATAAATTATTTTTGGGTATAATTACCCTTATGCTGAGGAGCGTTGCATTGGGAATACCCATCAGGCTCAGCAATCACAACGACGCTCATTTTTACTTTTTTATAGGAGATAAAAATGAGCAATCCAACGATTGACAACAACGACTTTAAAGTGGCTGATATGGCTTTAGCTGATTATGGCCGCAAAGAAGTGGAACTTGCTGAAGCTGAAATGCCAGCACTCATGACGCTACGTGCAAAATATCGCAATTCACAGCCTCTAGCGGGTGCTAAGATTCTAGGCTGTATCCACATGACCATTCAAACAGCGGTACTCATGGAAACATTGGTTGATTTGGGCGCACAAGTTCGCTGGTCAAGCTGTAATATTTTCTCAACTCAAGATCACGCTGCTGCAGCTATGGTTGCTGCTGACATTCCAACTTTTGCTTGGAAAGGTGAAACTGAAGAAGAGTTTTTATGGTGTATTGAGCAAACCATTTTATCTGATGGCAAGCCTTGGGATGCTAATATGGTGCTTGATGATGGTGGTGATTTAACGCAAATGCTACATGATAAATATCCAACAATACTTAAAGACATTCACGGTATTAGCGAAGAAACCACAACTGGTGTGCATCGCCTACTTGAGATGTTAGAAGAAGGCTCACTTAAAGTGCCAGCTATCAATGTTAATGATTCAGTAACTAAGTCAAAGAACGACAACAAATATGGTTGTCGTCATTCATTAAACGATGCCATTAAACGTGGTACTGATATGTTAATGTCTGGAAAAAAAGCACTGGTTGTTGGTTATGGTGATGTGGGCAAGGGTTCTGCTCAATCTCTACGTCAAGAAGGCATGATTGTAAAAGTGAGTGAGATCGATCCAATTTGTGCCATGCAGGCTTGTATGGACGGCTTTGAAATCGTTTCTCCTTATAAAGATGGCATTAATACGGGTACACTTGAAGGTATTAATAAAGAACTACTATCAACAACTGATCTTATCGTAACCACAACTGGCAACATTAACGTGTGTGATGCACCAATGTTGCAAAGTGTTAAATCTGGCTCAGTTGTTTGTAATATCGGCCACTTTGACAATGAAATTGATACTCAATTCATGCGTGACAATTGGCGTTGGGACGAAGTCAAGCCACAAGTTCATCGTGTTTACCGTAGTGACGATAAAAACGATTATCTAATTCTTCTTTCTGAAGGTAGATTGGTTAATCTTGGTAATGCAACAGGTCATCCATCGCGCATTATGGATGGTTCATTCGCCAACCAAGTGCTTGCACAAATGTATTTATTTGATCAAAAATTTGCTGATCTTCCAGAAGGTGCCAAAGGTGAGAGTATTTTTGTAAAAGTACTACCTAAAAAACTAGATGAAGAAGTGGCAGCCGGTATGGTTGGTGGTTTTGGTGGTGTGCTTACACAAATGACTGATGTTCAAGCAGACTACATCAATACACCAAAAGAAGGTCCTTATAAGCCTGAATCTTATAAATACTAAATTTTTATTTGATTAAAATACTAAATGCGGACCAAGTGTCCGCATTTTTTTATACCATTATCAAAAATTCCTAAATTTGTATAAAAATAGATAAAAACAAGACAAAAATAGATATAAATCGGTGTTTTTTAATATAAAAACTCCATTTTTTAGCCTTTTTTCCTTTGATATTCAAAAAATCCTAATTTTTTTACCATGAACGAACTAATTAATCCAATTTTTCAGTCAAATTCTAACTTTGAACAAGCATTTATTGATGGCTTGGAAAAAATGCTCGAGAGTGATGAGCTGGGTGTATTTATATTGGTGTTGGCTAATGCTGTTTATGATGAAAAAATTTGGCAAGTTTTAAAACCAAAACTACAAGATAAATTTAATCAGTTAAACGCTCAACCTTTAACGGGTGCGACTGATGATATCGACGTGTTTAAACAGCTTCAACAAATTGATATAAACAATCTAAGCGTGACACAATTTAAACAATTAGGTAAGTTTGAATTACAATACAATCCTCTTAGAGCTCTGCGCCCACAGCGCATGTCTGGAAAAAAAACCAAAGGCATGAGTGCGGAGTTTAATGAGAATGAATTTAACTTTAACAAACCTTTCTTACAAAAAGAAATGCTTTGGAAGGGAGATTTATTCTCTAAAAATATCTCTCTTTTTTACAATAAATTTCCATTTGCAAAATTGCACGGAATCATTGTGGTTGAACCTGAAAAACAGCATGCTCAACTGCTAAGCTATGAACTACACCAATTTGCCTGGATGATGTCCAATGCAATTGGCTTAAGCATTCAGGGCTTTACGCTGGCTTACAATTCTTATGGCGCTTTTGCATCCGTTAATCACTTTCATCTTCAATGTTTTGTACGAAGTGAACCCTTGCCTATTGAGGCCGATGAAAAATATCCACTAACTAATCATTGGTTTAGTTCAATTACTGATGCGTGGAGCTTTATTGAAGCCTTACATGCAGACGAACAACCTTACAATCTTATTTATCGTCAAGAAAAGATTTTAATTGTTGTTAGAAATCGCCAAGATGACTACCAACACTCAAACTGGACATCTGGCTATGCTTGGTATGAAGCTTGTGGCGGTTTAAGCACTTTCAACCTAGATGACTTTAACAATCTTAACGAACAAGAACTGTCTGATGAGCTTAGTAAGCTGATAGTGTCTTAATTTTTTACTAATATATTAAATTAGTCAATTATTTGAAATAATCGTTTTTTTTTTGCTATAATCAATTTCAATTGTAAAAAAATCACTACTTTTTTTACAATCACTAAGGGCGTTATATCTCCATAGTCGCTTTTGGTTTTTGGGGGCTTGTATTAATTCTTCTCAGCTTTAACCTCTGGCCTCCAATCTCTACGATTAAAGTCTTAACAAATAAACCACCTGAGGCAAACTGATTAGGTAAAATTTTTACTAATTTTTAACCTAGTTTATGTTTAATACATGTCTATTTCAGATTTGGATGCTACAGCATCTTTTCAAAATTTAATTTTAAAATTACAATCTTTTTGGGCGTCAAAAGGCTGTACTTTATTACAGCCTTTTGATATGGAAATGGGTGCCGGCACTTTTCATCCAGCAACCTTTTTAAGAGCCATTGGTCCTGAGCCATGGAAAGCGGCTTATGTACAGCCTTCTCGTCGCCCTACTGATGGACGCTATGGTGAGAACCCTAATCGCTTACAGCATTACTATCAATTCCAAGTACTACTCAAACCCTCTCCTAAAGACATTCAAGATTTATATTTAGAATCTTTGGCTGAAATCGGTATTGATCTCACTAAACATGATGTTCGCTTTGTTGAAGACAACTGGGAATCTCCTACACTTGGCGCTTGGGGTTTAGGATGGGAGGTTTGGCTAAATGGCATGGAAGTATCTCAGTTTACTTATTTCCAACAAGTAGGTGGTTTATCTTGCAAACCCGTATCAGGTGAGCTTACTTATGGTCTTGAACGCTTAGCCATGTACTTACAAGGTGTTGATTCTGTGTTTGATCTTGTTTGGGTGGATGGTGTTAGCTATGGCGATGTGTTTCATCAAAACGAAGTAGAACAATCAAAATATAATTTTGAAATTGCAGATACCGAAGTACTGTTTAAACAATTTGACGAAGCCGAAACAATGAACGCTCAGCTAATTGAGCAAAATTTAGCCTACCCTGCTTATGAACAGGTTATGAAAGCCTCTCATTTGTTCAACTTACTTGATGCGCGCCATGCCATTAGTGTGACTGATCGTGCTAGATTTATCAGACGAGTACGTAGCATGAGTCAAAAAGTTGCACAGACGTATTACGATTCACGCGAATCACTGGGCTTTCCAATGCTAAACAAACAAAAGAGTAACTAATGTCTATTTTTTCTCAAATCTACTTGAGAATACTAGATTGGGCTGAGCATCGCTATGCAGTTTATTATTTGGCTGTTGTGAGTTTTTTAGAGTCTTCAGTACTGCCTTACCCACCTCCTGACGTACTACTAGCACCCATGTCATTAAAGCGTAGACACAAAGCTTATTATTTTGCTTTTATTGCAACTGTGTTTTCTGTTTTAGGTGGTCTGGCTGGTTATTTTCTAGGCGAAATACTGCTTAATTTTTTACTAGGATATGGATTATTAAACCCTGATCTTATCGATCAAGTACAAAAATTCTTTGACATGTATGGAATTTGGGTAGTTGCTGTGGCAGCATTTAGCCCGATTCCTTATAAGTTAGCAACCATTACAGCTGGTAGTATGTCAATGGCACTATTGCCATTTATTATTATCTCTATTATTGGTCGTGGATCCAGATATATGTTGGTTTCTGCACTGGTACGTGCTTATGGCGAGTCGTGTGACAAATGGCTGCAAAAATACATTGATCGCTTGGGTTATATTTTAATCGTGGTTGTTGCACTAGGTGCTTGGTATGCTAGTTAAGTTAGTAATTACTGCACTTGTTACTGTGGCACTTAGCGGTTGTTTTTCTCAATCAAAAAAACAAGCTGTTATTGTGGTTGAAAAATCTAGCAACCTTGAAAACATTCAACAAGATCGATTCAAACTTGACTCTGAACCTGTCAAAACTCAGAAAAAAGAAAAACAGGCAAACACTAAGACTCTTACTAAAAAAGCCAAATCAAAAACAAATTCATCAGCCTGGAGTATTCCAGTTAATGCAAAGGTTATCAAAACATTTTCTAAAGATCATCAAGGCTTAACTTTTAGCACCAAACCAGGGCAAAAAGTGCGCGCTATTCGAGATGGTAAAGTGGTTTATGTTGGTGACAAAATGAAAAGTCATGGCAAGATGATTATTATTAGACACCCACTTGGCTTTTATTCTACTTACACACAAAACAAACATCTGTTGGTAGCCAATGGCGATGATGTTACCAAAGGTCAATTAATAGCAAGCACAAGCAATGCTCCTTTTTACTTTGAAATGGAAAAGTTCAAACAACCGATTAATCCCCTTAAGTATCTGAAATAACAGTTAAAATACGACTTATGAATGAATTTTTACAAAACATGAGTAGTTATCAAACAGTAGGTATTTTATTTACTGTTGCCTTAATGTTGCACTTTGTTGTGGGTTTTATTTTAGACAAAATAATTTCACACACTTCCAAGACCAAAAATCAGCTTGATGATCATATTATCAAAGCCGTATCAGCACCAATCAAAGTACTCATTTGGTTTGGCTGGATTTATTTTTCTATTGTTGCACTTAATAGTCAAATCGATGCACTTAAAACTGTCATTGACTACATTGATATCACTCCAATATTTATTGTTACTTGGGGTGTTGTTAGAATTATTTCCGAATTCGAACAATACTTAATAAACAAAGACACTAGCGTTGATAATGATTCAGTCAGATTGTTTTCACGCCTAATTAAAATTTTAATTATTATTGCAATTCTACTTGGGGTTGCACAATATCTTGGATTTTCAGTATCGAGCCTACTCACCTTTGGTGGTGTGGGTGGTATTGTTATAGGTTTTGCAGCCAAAGACATGCTGTCAAATATTTTTGGTGGTCTTATGATTCAAATGGATAAGCCTTTCTCAACAGGCGATTGGATTCGCTCTGGAAAATTTGAGGGTACAGTTGAAAAAATTGGCTGGCGCATGACCCGCATTCGTACTTTTAGCAAAAATCCAGTCTACATTCCAAATTCTTTATTTGCTTCAATGCCCATTGAAACCCCTTCAAGAATGAGTAATAGACGCATCAAAGAAGTAATCGGCATTCGTTATGACGACATTGCACAAATGCCTGATATTGTTAGTGAAGTTGAGCAGATGCTAAAAGAGCATGCTGAAGTAGATCAGTCGCAAGCACTGCGTGTGTTTTTCAATTATTTCAATGCATCGTCTTTAGACTTCAATATTTATTGCTTTACCAAAACCACTGATAAAACTCGTTATCATCAGGTTAAGCAAGAGATACTACTTAAAGTGGCCAACATTATTGCCAAGCATAACGCAGAGATTGCCTACCCAACTCAAACTCTTCACATTCAAAAGTAATGTCATTGTCTAAATTGCACATTCGCACCTTCGGGTGTCAGATGAATGAGTACGATTCTGATCAGATGATCAATGTACTAAAACATTCTCATGGATTGTCGCTCACAGATAATGCGCTGGAAGCAGATGTTCTATTATTAAACACTTGTTCTATTCGTGAAAAAGCACAAGAAAAACTCTTTCATCAACTGGGCAGATGGAAAAAACTTAAACAAAAAAACCCCAATCTAGTTATTGGTGTTGGTGGTTGTGTTGCCTCTCAAGAAGGCGAGTTAATCCTTAAGCGTGCGCCTTATGTTGATCTTATTTTTGGCCCGCAAACATTGCACAGAATTCCTGCAATGCTTAATGATGTACTTAGTGACAAACAAGTGAGTATTGATGTTTCTTTTCCAGAGATTGAAAAGTTTGACCACTTGCCCGAGCCTGAAACAAATGGTGTTACTGCCTTTGTCTCGATTATGGAAGGTTGTTCAAAATACTGCACATTTTGCGTGGTCCCTTATACACGAGGCGAAGAAGTCTCACGTCCATTTAATGATGTGATCAACGAGGTTAAAGTGTTGGCCCAACAAGGCGTGAGAGAGATTAACTTATTAGGACAAAATGTTAATTCCTATCAAGGGCCTATGGATGATGGGGAGATGGCTGACTTAGCACTCCTTATTAATATTGTTGCACAAGTGGATGGCATTGATCGTATTCGTTATACCACTTCCCATCCTGTTGAGTTTTCTGATTCTTTGATTGAGGCTTACAGTGAAGTCCCAGAGTTAGTCTCACACTTGCACCTGCCAATTCAAAGTGGATCAGACAAAATATTAAGCCTAATGAAACGTGGACACATGGCCATTGAATACAAATCAAAAATTAGAAAATTACGTGAAATTCGTCCAGATATTTCTATTTCTAGCGACTTTATCATTGGCTTCCCTGGAGAAACACAGCAAGATTTTAACGATACCATGGCACTTATTAATGACATTGGCTTTGATAAATCATTTAGCTTTATCTATTCAGTGCGTCCTGGAACTCCAGCTGCTAGCTATCCTGATGATATTGACTTACAAACAAAAAAAGATCGCCTTGCATTAGTACAAAAAACCATTGACGATTCTACAGAGCAAATCTCAAAGTCAATGATTGGCAGTGTGCAAAAAGTATTGGTTGAAAACAAGGCTAAAAAAAGCACTCTAAACAAGTCAGATTCTATAACAGTTAGTTTATTTGGTCGTACTGAAAATATGCGCAATACACATTTTGAAGGTGATGAATCTCTTATTGGCCAAATTGTTGATATTAAAATTACCAATGCTCGTGGAAATTCTCTAGTTGGCACGCTTGTTAGTTAATCTTGATTTAACTATTTTGACAACACTAAACCCTTCATTGTTAAAATAGTCTTTATGAAAATAACACTTGAAATTAATTCAACTGAACAACTGGCTAATATTTGTGGCTCTTTTGATCAGCATTTAGAAATTATCAGCAAAAGTCTGGATGTGGATATCAGCAACAAAGGTGAAAATTTTACCATTCAAGGTGATAACAAGCACGTTGCTAGTCGGGTATTACAAGATTTAGCATCACTATCTAGCGCGCAATCCATTGACGTTCATGATGTGGAAATGACCATTAAAACCTATACTCATGACGACTTGCCTGGAAAAGTAGTTAACATCAAAACCAAGCGTAAATTCATTCATATCCGCAGTAAGAATCAACAACAGTATGTTAATGCTATCAAAAAACAAGATTGCACGTTTGGCATTGGTCCGGCCGGCACAGGTAAAACCTACCTAGCTGTTGCTCGTGCAGTTGAAGCGTTAGAATCTTCTGAAGTGCGTCGAATTGTTTTAGTACGACCGGCTGTTGAAGCGGGTGAAAAATTAGGATTTTTGCCTGGTGATCTAACTGAAAAAGTCGATCCTTATTTGCGCCCTATTTATGATGCGCTTTATGAAATGATGGGTTTTGACAAAGTCACCAAACTTTTAGAAAAAAATGTCATTGAAGTAGCGCCTCTTGCTTTTATGCGTGGTAGAACACTGAATGAATCTTTTATTATTCTCGATGAAGCTCAAAATACCACCATTGAACAAATGAAAATGTTTTTAACACGCATGGGTTTTGGTTCAAAAATGGTCATTACTGGTGACGTCACACAAATTGATCTGCAAAAGCAAAATCAATCTGGCTTATTGCATGTCATGAAAGTACTTGAAAATGAAAAGAAAATTTCATTTTGTCACTTTGAATCCAAGGATGTTGTTAGACATAAATTAGTACAGCGCATTGTTTTAGCGTATGAAAAATTCGAATAAAGACACAAAGGTTATTGTTGGTTTATCTGGTGGTGTAGATTCTTCAGTTGCTTGTCTGTTGTTATTAGAGCAAGGCTATAAAGTCGAGGCCTTGTTCATGAAAAATTGGGATGAAGATGATGATGAGCATTGTAGTGCTGAACAAGATTTATCAGATGCTCAAAAAGTTGCTAATAAATTAGGCATAAAACTCCATAGTATTAACTTCTCTGCCGATTATTGGGAGGATGTGTTTGAAAACTTCTTGCAAGAACACAAAAAAGGTAGAACTCCCAATCCAGATGTATTGTGCAATCAAAAAATCAAATTTAAAGTTTTTTTAGAACATGCTCTATCACTTGGTGCAGATAAGATTGCTACTGGACACTACGCCAGAATCACAAATAATGATGGTGATTATCAATTAAAAACTGGGCTAGATAACAACAAAGATCAGAGCTACTTCTTGCATTTATTAACTCAGTATCAACTGTCAAAAAGTCTCTTTCCATTGGGTGAGATCAATAAAGATGAAGTTCGACAAATAGCCGCAAAGAATAACTTTATTACCGCCAACAAAAAAGATTCAACTGGTATTTGTTTTATTGGTGAGCGCAATTTTAAAGAATTTTTACAAACCTATTTACCTAAGAAAATAGGCAATATAGTGGATGAAAATGGCCAATTCATCAAGCATCATCAAGGATTGGCTTTCTATACTATTGGTCAAAGAAAAGGATTGGAGATTGGCGGTGGATTTAGCGACTCTCAAGAACCTTGGTTTGTTGCTGATAAGCGCATTAAAGAAAATGAGCTATTGGTTGTACAGGGCGATCATCCTTTACTTTATCACAACACCTTAGAAGTCAGTGACATTCATTGGATAGACAGCGAGCCATCTTTGCCAATATCTCTACAAGCCAAAATTCGTTATCGGCAAGCCTCTCAAGATTGTAAAATTATCAACAACAATAACATTATAAAAGTCATATTTGACACGCCACAACGTGCGATCACCCCAGGACAGTCTGTGGTTTTTTACCAGGATGATCATTGCCTAGGTGGTGGCATTATTGAGAGTAGAAACAATGAGTAACATTAAAAATCAATCACTGGCGCTGGCTAGTTTATTACAAACCACAACCCTGGTTGATCAGTTAGCATCAACTGGCACTTGTGATCAAAGAGGTAATCAAGCAAGCCTTAACAGCATTATCAACACCAGTAGTGATATAGAGTCTGTATTTGAATCAGAACAAGACTTAAAAATTGGAATTTCAACATTAAAGACTGCTTTTGGAAAAAAAGATAAAAGCATGCAGCACATTATTTTTTACGCCCTATCACTCATTAATTTGGAGAAAAAATTAATGAAAGACAAGGTGTTACTTAACATAATTACCCAAGAGATTAAAAGCTTTAAATCTCAAGATTTTTTTGAAATTTCACACTCAAACTCACTGGCCAGATTGGCTGAGTTGTATAAATCAACCCTAGGGCAGCTAACACCAAAGGTTATGGTAAATGGCGAACAAATGTATTTATCTAACGAAAGAACGGCAAATCATATTAGAGCGCTTTTATTAGCAGGCGTTAGAGCGGTTTCTTTATGGAAGTCTCAAGGTGGAAAAACATGGCACTTGATACTAAATAAGAAAAAAACGCTTAATTTTATTAATTCTATGGACTTTTGAGCATTAAGACTTTATAATACTTTCTTTTTACTTTTATTTAAATTTAACTTTCATTTATGGCTAATTCAGCAGGTTCTAAAAAGCGCGCAAGACAAGCGCTTCAGCGTAACAAACACAACTCACAAATTCGTGCTAAAGTTCGTACTTTCATCAAGAAAGTAACTTATGCTTTAGAGGCTGGCAATAAAGAGGAAGCGCAAAATGGTTATACTGCCATGCAAAAAATGATCGATCAATCAGTGAGCAAGGGCCTAATGCATAAAAACCAAGCAGCTAGAAAAAAAGCACGCCTAAATGCACAAATTAAAGCACTATAAAATTTCTTTTTAGATTGCTATAATAAAGCCCTCTTTTGAGGGCTTTTTTTTGCACATGTAAAAATGATTGACGATTACGATAGACAACTTTTTAGATCTACTATTGATAGTGTAGCACCTATTGATAAAGATGGTGTTAGCAAAAACAAAGCAGATAAAAAACCACCTTTTACTGCTTACAGCTATATTGTTGAAGCAAATCTAGAAGGATCAGCAATGGTGTCTTATTCTAAAAGTGGCGTTTCAGCAAAAATCATTAAAAAAATGAAACAAGGCAATATCGGCCCTGTTTCTGTATTGGATTTACATGGTCAAAGTGTTGTTGAAGCATGTGACTCAATGTCGGATTTTATGTATCACCATCAATTTGAAGATTTTATTCAAATCATTCATGGCAAAGGCTATCACTCTGAAAATGGCATGAGTATTTTAAAAACACAAGTGGTGAGTTTTTTAACACAGCATCCACAAGTGCTTGCCTTTGTATCCTGTCCTGCTAAAGATGGTGGTACTGGTGCTGTGTTCGCCTTATTAAAACAAGGGTAGCTAATGTTTAATCATGATGAGATTTATTGTATTTCAGATTTTTTGTCTTTATGCAATAAAACAGTAGAAGATAATATCCCTACCTGTTGGATTAGGGGTGAGCTATCAAACCTTGCTAGGCCCGCCTCTGGACACTGGTATTTTTCTTTAAAAGATAATAAAGGCCAAATTCGATGTGCCCTATTTCGCCTTAACCAAAGAGGTATTAAATTTAACCCTGAAAACGGCATGGAAGTATTGGTTCGTGCTGCACCCACTTTATATGAAGCAAGGGGTGACTTTCAATTAATTATTCAACACATTGAGCCTGTAGGTGATGGCAATTTGAACCTTGCCTTTGAACAGCTTAAAGACAAGCTCTCTAAAGAGGGTCTGTTTGACAGCCGTCACAAACAACCCTTGCCTACCATAGTCAACACAATTGGCGTTGTGTCATCATCCACTGGCGCAGTAATACAAGACATCATCAAAGTCTTAAAAAAACGCTACCCTTTTGCTGATGTATTGTTGTTTGATTCCGTGGTACAAGGTGAGAGTGCTGAAACACAACTTATTAAAGCATTAACTGCTGCTGATCAATATTCATGTGATGTATTAATTCTTGCTAGAGGTGGTGGCTCCTTAGAAGACATTTGGGCGTTTAATGAGGAAGCCCTTGCTAGAGTGATTTTCAATCTTAAAACACCCATTATTAGCGCCATCGGTCATGAAACAGACACCACTATTGCCGATTTTGTTGCGGACATGCGCGCACCAACGCCCAGTGCAGCTGCGATGTTAGCAACGCCTGATAAATTAGAATTGCTATCTAGGGTTAATCATTATATTAAGCAACTTTCTCAAAGTGCACTTTCAAACCTCTCTTACCAACAAAATAAAATCAATAGTATTAAGCTTAGATTGAGACTGCCTGACAGGAAAATTCATTTATACGCTCAAAAGATTGACCATTTACAACATCGTCTTTTTGTTAATAGTGCTAATCACATTAACAATAAAAAGATAGCACTACAATCACTAACTTCAGCTTTAAAACAACACTCTCCAAAAGAAAATGTTCGCTTAGCAACAACACTCAATAAAGTCGCTTACGCTCAGTTAAAGCAACAAATGATAAATAGCAAAAAAGTCAACCACATGACTTTAAATACCCTGCATGAACGACTCAAAAAATCAATCATGTCATTGCTTGAAAAACACAAGGGAGGGTTTCAAATTCATACTCAATCACTAAACCACCTATCTCCTTTAAACACATTGTCTAGAGGTTTTAGTATTACTAGTAGTGAGCAAAAAGGTATTATTTCGTCTGTAAAATCTATCCAAAAATCACAAAACATAATAACACGCTTAAATGATGGTGTTATTTATTCAAAGGTTGAGAAAATTGAAAAGATTTAATATTTTTTTACTACTGTTATTCTTATCCGGTTTTTCACTGGCTAATTTATCTGTAAAAAATACACCCATACCTGGTGGTATAGCAGTGATAGATTTTTATACTAATCATGCCAGTCCAAAAGCCTATTATGGCAACGTACCTGTGTACATTCAACACATTAAAGATCAGCATTGGCAAGCGTTAGTTGGTATTCCATTATTAGCAAAATCTGGAGAAAAACAACTAACCATTCAAGATTTCTCTAAGAGAAAAATCAACTTCAATGTGTCAGGGCATTCCTATAAAGAACAACATATTACCTTAACTGGAAAAAAGAAGAAGTATGTCAATCCAAACCTTGCTCATATGGATAGAATAATACGTGAACGCCCCATTCTAACCAAAGCAAGAAAAACTTTCTCGAATAATAATCTTGAGCACAACTATTTTATTCGACCTGCGCCAGGTGTGATAACAGGGGTATTTGGTTTAAAACGATTTTACAATGGCGAGGCTAGACGACCACATACTGGCATAGATTATGCTGGTAAGATTGGCTCGCTAATTAAAGCCAGTGCAGATGGAAAAGTAATCATTGCTGATAATTTTTTCTTTAATGGTAATGCCGTTTTTATTGATCATGGTCGAGGCTTGATTAGTGTTTATATTCATATGGATAAAATATTGGTCAAATCAAATCAAACCGTTAAACAAGGTGATACAATTGGAACTATTGGGCAAACAGGCCGTACAACAGGACCTCACTTGCATTATGGTATTTATCTTAATCAAACTACGATCAATCCAGATTTGTTATTAAAAAATCAACCCATATGAAATCTAACGTCTCATTAATACGTCGCTTAGGCGCTGTTTTTTACGATATCTTTTTGTCCTTTTCTTTAGTTTTTTTTGTAACAGGTGTTGTGATCATAATTTTTATGGATGATGACACTACAGTTAATAGCGCTTTATTCTACATAGTAACACTGCCTGTTAGTTATTTATACTTTGCATTGTCATGGGTCAAGGGTAGGCAGACACTTGGAATGAAGGCTTGGAAATTTCAGCTCATCCAACATACAGGTGAAAATATTACTCATAAGCAAGCCCTAATTAGATTCTTTGCCGGTATGATTTCATTTGCTACTTTTGGACTGGGTTTTGTCTATCAACTGTTTAATAAAGACAGGTTGTCTTGGCATGATAAAATTAGTAAAACTTTATTAATAAAAAATTGATTTGGATCAATAATGTTAAAAAAACCTGTGTTATAATATGGTTATTATTAAATTAAATTGGGAGATAAATAATGAGTTCAACAGTTGATAACAGTGGTGTAAGAGGAAATATTTTACTGCTAGGCACGTTAGTGGTTACTTTGGTATTGCCACTTGCTTTAATTTTATTATCTTACATTGGTGTCATTTCTGGCACAGCAACTTACATTGCCGCACTTGCAGTTGTTCTTTCTGCAATTTATGTTATCGGTGGTGCATTTTGGATGTTCTCTCAAGACGCTAAAGATGGTGAAAACTTAGCTGACGGCTAATCACCCTGCTTATAAATATATAACTTGAAAGTTATATCTTTAATTAAAAAGCCAAATATTTTATTTGGCTTTTTTTATAAATATTGGCTTAGTATTATTTTGTTATTAATCCTAAGTAGCTTATTTCGCCAAAGCTTTATTGACAACAACTTCCCTTTTTCTCTTTATGAGAAACGCAATACCATTGACCAAAATATTGCTAAAAATCAAAAACTAGATAGCCATAATAAAGCCTTATCTATTGAAATCAGCACTGAAACCAGTAACAATATGGAGGTTTTAGAATCAATGGCTAGAGCAAGATTTGGTTTAATTAAAGAAGGTGAAATATACTACCAAGTTACCAACCAGTCATCTCAATAATCCATAGCGTCACTTTCAACAACGCACAAACAAAGTAGAATTACCTATAATTAACGCATGGCATCAGACAATTATTATCTCATTATTCCAGCTAGTGGCATTGGCTCACGCATGCAAAATAATGCCAATATTCCAAAACAATATTTAACACTTAATAACGGACTAACCATTCTTGATCAAACATTAAAAACCCTACTTAATATTAAACAAATTAAGGGTTGTGTGGTTGCTATCTCCGATAAGGATGATTATTTTAAAAAATCAAAGTTTAGTAAGCATTCGAAATTACTTACAACTGCCATTGGTGGTGCGCAGCGCTATCACTCGGTTATCAATGCTCTTGATGCGTTAAAGCCTTACGCTAGAGACTCAGATTGGGTTTTGGTTCACGATGCAGCCAGACCTTGTGTCGACCCGAATGATGTTATTAAACTAATTAACAAACTAAACAATAGCTCAGTTGGTGGTCTGCTGGCCAACAAAGTGGTTGATACCATCAAACAGGCTAATAACAACATTACCAATACCACCATTGACAGATCTAATTTATGGCAAGCTCAAACACCACAAATGTATCGTTTTGGGGTATTATCAGAAGCCTTGAATAAAGCGCTAGATGACAACGTTAATATCACCGATGAGGCTAGCAGTATTGAGCATATAGGCCTAAGTTCTGTTTTGGTTGAGGCTGACAAAAAAAACATAAAAATTACCAATCCAGAGGATTTGGATTTAGCAAACTTTTACTTACAAAACAAATGAAAATTAAAACCGGGCTTGGGCAGGATTCACATGCATTTGAAGACAATAACAAACCACTAATATTGGCTGGCATTGTTTTTGATAACGACCAAGGTTTGAAAGCTAATAGTGATGGTGATGTTGTACTACACGCCATTACCAATTCAATCTCATCCATTACTGGTATTAATATTTTAGGCAAAACAGCAGATGATCTGTGTCAACATGGTGTTACTGATAGCTATCAATACTTATCTCTTGCCTTACAAGATTTGTTCGAATGGGACATACAGCACCTATCAATTTCAATTGAATGCTTAAATCCCAAAATAACGCCAAATATTGAAAAAATGAAAAGCAATCTTGCAAAATTACTCAATATGGCTAAAAGCGATATTGGAATTACAGCAACCACTGGTGAAGGTTTGAGTGAATTTGGCAAAGGTAATGGCATTCAAGTCTTCAGCTTACTAACAGTTACTCAACAATGAAGGATTTACGTTTAGTTTCTAAATCTAGAATCAGCCACCTTCATTTTATTGGCATTGGTGGCTCTGGCATGAGTGGTATTGCTGAAGTTCTTCACAATTTGGGCTACACAATTTCCGGATCTGATCTAGCCAATAATGCGACTACACAGCGTCTATCAAGCATGGGTATTAAAATTTATCATCAGCACCGCCAAGGCAATGTTGTCAATGCTGATGCTGTTGTTGTTTCAAGTGCTATTAATGATCAAAATCCTGAAATAAAACAAGCTCATATTCTAAACATTCCTGTTGTTCCTCGTGCTGAAATGCTCTCAGAGTTAATGCGTTTTAGATTTGGCATTGCTGTTGCTGGCACCCATGGAAAAACAACAACCACCAGTATTATTACTCATATATTAAATGAAGCCGAATTGGATCCGACTTATATTATTGGTGGCATTCTAAATTCAAGCGGTATTAATGCAAAACTAGGAGAGAGTGATTTGTTAGTGGCTGAAGCTGATGAATCTGATGCTTCTTTCCTACACTTACAGCCCATGCTTAGTGTTATTACCAATATCGACCAAGATCATATGTCAACCTACAATAATGACTATGAGAATCTTAAACAAGCCTTTATCAACTTTACTGGAAATCTGCCTTTTTATGGCGTGTGTGTTATGTGTAATGACGATCCAGGTGTTAATAGCATTATTAACGATGTGCATAGGCCGATTGTCAGCTATGGGTTTAATAACAATGCTGACATACAAGCAATCAATATTACCCAAAAAGAAAGACAAATGTGCTTTGATGTTGTTTGTCATAAGCCTGATAAAACCTTTTCTGTCAAACTCAACTTAATTGGCAAGCATAATATTTTAAATACACTTGCTGCAATTGGGGTTTGTTGTGAGCTTGATATTGATATTGATATTATCAAGCGCGCATTATTAAGCTTTTCAGGCGTTGCAAGAAGACTGGATTACCATGGAAAATTAAATGTCAATCAACATCAGGCATCTTTATTTGATGATTATGGGCACCATCCTGCTGAAATTGATGCTGTTTTTAATTCTTTAAAGAATACTTACAATAATCAGCGCTTAGTTGTTATTTTTCAACCACACAGATATTCACGAACATGTGATCTTTTTGATGATTTTGCACGCAGTTTAAGTGCTGCAGACGCCCTTATTTTGTTAGATATCTACCCTGCGAGTGAAACACCCATAGCGCATATTAGCTCTGCTACTTTGGGGGATGCTATTAGAAAACGCTCTACCCTAGACCCAGTGGTGGTTAAAAACACACAAGAGATCCTCAGTGTGCTGCCAAACATTATTAATGATGGCGATGTTGTTCTTACTTTGGGCGCTGGAGATATTCACCAGGTTCCTGAGCTTTTACTTGCTCATTATTAAACTCCATCATGCTAAAGCATAATGAACCCATGTCTTCTCACTGCTCTTTTAGAACAGGTGGTCCAGCACTAGTTTTTTTCACCCCTGAAAACCTAGATCAATTAACAAGTTTTCTACAAACAAACACTCAGCCCATACTTTTTTTAGGACTGGGTAGTAATCTACTGGTTCGTGACCAAGGGTTTAACGGTGTGGTTATCAAAACCAACCATCTGAACAATATAACAGATGAGAACAACACTTTAGTTGTTGAAGCTGGCACAACACTGGCCAAACTATCTAGGACTTGCATCAATAAACAATATTATGGCGCAGAGTTTTTATCAGCAATACCTGGCACCTTAGGTGGTGCTTTAGCAATGAATGCGGGTGCTTTTGGTAGTGAAATTTGGCAATTTGTTCAAAGTGTTAATACCGTTAATACATCGGGTGAGATTCAACAACGCTTGCCAGAAGAGTTTGATGTTAGTTATCGTCGAGTGCACATGCACAATAAAGATGAATTTTTTTTATCAGCAGTACTTAAATTTAACCATAAACATCCAATTAACAATATCAAGGAACTGTTAAATAAACGCAACCAATCTCAACCGATAGGTCTAGCCAGCTGCGGTAGTGTTTTTAAAAATCCAAAAGGCCACTTTGCTGCAAAACTCATTGAACAGAGTCATCTAAAAGGCTACTGTATTGGTGGAGCATGTGTATCAGACAAACATGCTAACTTTATTATTAACCATAATAATGCCAGCAGTTATGATATTGAGCGCCTTATTCAACACATTCAGCAAACCGTAAAATCTACCTTTGATATAACACTTGAGCCTGAAGTAAAAATTGTAGGGAGTAAGGCATGATTGCAGTATTAATGGGTGGAAATTCAGCTGAAAGAGAAGTTTCCTTAAATAGTGGTAATGCAGTTTATAACGCCTTAAAAAATAATAACATCAACTGCTTTAAGTTTGATTGGCATGGTGATAATCTTGATCAACTTTGGTCAAAAAAATTTGATCAAGCTTTTATTGTTCTGCATGGTCGAGGTGGCGAGGATGGATACATTCAAAAGCAATTAGAAGATCGCCAAATTAGCTATACTGGCTCAAATTCAAGTGCATCAGAAAAATGCATGAATAAAGCCACAACAAAAGACATATGGCGAGATCACAATCTGCCATTAGCTGACTCTACGTTAGCCATACTTGGTGAAAAAATTCCTGAGATTAATTTTCCACTACCTTGGGCAGTTAAACCCATATTAGAAGGCTCTAGCATTGGAATCAGCAAAGTCACTCAAGCAAATGATTTAAAAAAAGCATTGGATCTTGCTTGGCAATATGATGAACAAGTGTTAATCGAAAGTTGGATTGATGGTGAGGAATACACCGTATCAATTTTGAATGGTGTCGCCCTGCCTGTTATTCAAATTAAGTCTAGCCATAATTTCTATGACTATGAGTCTAAATACCATTCTAACAATACTGAATATCTTTGTCCTTGCGGCCTTAGCAAAAGTGAGGAACAAAAACTACAAAATATTGCACTAGATGCGTTTCATATTTTGGGTGCTAGCACCTGGGGTCGTGTTGATTTTATTTTGGATGAGAATAATTCACCTTATTTGCTTGAAATTAACACCGTTCCTGGAATGACATCACATTCTTTAGTGCCTATGGCGGCAAAAGCTGCAGGTATTGAGTTTGATGAATTAGTACTAAAAATTATTCAATGAAATACAACCGCAAGAAGCTTAGCTTTAAGGAAAAATTAAAAAACTTTCTACCTTGGATTAAAGTTTTATTAATTATTTCTATTTTACTAACGACTGCATGGAATATTTATAAATTTAATACCGATGAGTTATTAAAAGTAGAAATAAATTGGGAAATAAGTGATGAATTTCCTGGATCAATCGTATCTCTCAAAGACGCCATTAAGCCACTTACAAAAAAAGCTCATCAACTAGATCTACATGAAATTAAATACACATTAGAGCAACTCCCATGGGTTAGAACAGCTACTGTTAAACGACTTTTCTGGGATTCTATTCACATCCAAATCACCCAACAAGAAGTAGCGCTTAAATGGAAAAATCAAGACTGCAATAAGGAAGACAAACAACCGCTGTGTCGTGGCTATATATCCACCAGTGGGGAGGTTTTCACACCAGAAAAATTAATCGAATCAAATAATCCATTGGTCGTTTCAAATGCCAAAAAGACTAATGGGCTTCTTAAAGATTACCAATCTTACCAACAAATTATCAAACAAATGCCTATTAAAACATTTCTTAGAAGTGATATTGATACATTAATCATTGATCCTAATATTACGGTTATATTGGGCTATTCTAACCAACATGAACGGTTAGAAAGGTTTTATAAGGTCTATAAACAACTTAGAAAAAAAATTGGAAAAGCTAAATTAAATAAAGCCACTTATGACATGCGCTATCCAAAAGGATTTGTTTTTAAGCCTTAGGGTTTTTAACAATGAGTTGATAGCACAATGCTAAATTAACCATGGTCCAATAAAATAGCACTGCCTTTATTACCCATGTAAACACCTCTGGAAAGCCAATAGAGGTAAATAAAGCGCTAAATATCATACCCACTACAGCTGGCAAGACGGCCTGCAAAAAGAACAGGTTAATCTGTGTTACGAAATTTAGATTCCATTTGTATTGTGATGCTTGTCCGATTGATATATTAATAAAATTCAATGTAATTGGAACAATTAAAAAATACATAACCAATTGCAAAAAAGGCACGCCAGTCAACATAACAGGTAAGGTAGTTACAATACCAACTAGCAATGTCAGGCCGAAAAAACGCATGATTTGATTCACATTAAAAACCAAAGACATTACCGAAACACTCTTTTCTCCTAGCACCACCAAACGATACACATTAATAGATAAACTTAAATAACCATAAAGAAACATGAGTAAATAAAGTGACATATTGTCCGGTGCTTGAATGCTAGTCATTTCACCCGTATTTAACACAGATGTCATAATTTCTAACATCTGTGGCAAGATCATTAAAAACGGGGTGCAAATTAAAACAGGTAATATCGAAATTTCAATAATTTTTTTCCAGTGTGTTAATGCAAAAGCAAAACTGGCAAGAATAACTTTATTTATCGGCAATACATTCATGGTTTTATTTCATTTTTGAGTTAATAACATTAACAATTATTTTAAGTTTTTGTCCAATTTTTAAATGACTATTTTTATCTAATTGATTCCACTTTACGATTTGAGCCACACTAACATCAAAACGTTTGGCGATTTTTGATAAGTAATCGCCTTTTTTAACACTGTAGAATATGGTTCTATCAATATCAATACCTACAGTTGTCAATACTGATAGGTTATTATCTTTAGAAGACAAAGGTTGCCATAAAACTAATTTCTTACCCAATGGCAGAGGCTTTGATCTATCAAGATGATTCCATTTAATTATTTGATTGACACTTACGTTATATTTTTTAGCAATAAGCCACAAGCTTTCGCCACTTAAAACTTGATGAATAATTTTTTTGTCTGTTTTTTTTGTTATTAATCTTTGTTTTTCTCGCTCAGTATCAGATAATAAGTAAGAATTATCGCCTCGTTGCGAGACTGGAACAATCAAATAATCACCAGCCCTTATGATTGAATCACTTAGGTGGTTAATAGTTTGAATCTGCTTAACTGTGGTTTTAAATTGCTTGGCAATACCTCCTAAACTCTCCCCTTTTTTAATCTTGTGGCGAACCCACTTTATGCGATCTTGAATTGGATGACTAGAAGCTTCTTTCTTAAAAACCGTTGAATTAGCAAGTGGCAGCAATAACTGATAAGACTCTCCTGCTGGTGTTGCCCAACGCTTTAAACCAGGATTTAAATTATAAATCTCTTCCAACTCTAACCCGCTCCAATTTGCAATGGTAGCCAAATCAAATTGAGAGTCCAAGTTAATCACATCTAATTGGGGTTGATTGCTAACAGTTGAAATGATTTGACCATACTTTTCAGGAAATTTAATTAACTCAGATACTGCCAAGAGTCTTGGTACATAGCCTCGCGTTTCTTTAGGTAGATCCAGATGCCAAAAATCAGTTTTTTTGCCTTGTTTTTTATTTTTCTTAATGGCTTTTTGTACACGCCCTGGACCAGAATTATAAGCAGCAATGGCAAGCAACCAATCACCCTTGAAAAGCTTATTAAGATTTTTTAAATATTTAACTGCTGCACGTGTAGAAGCTAGAACGTCTCGCCTGCCGTCATACCACCAGTTTTGCTTTAACCCATAGAGCTTTCCTGTTGAAGGAATGAACTGCCAAAGACCAGAAGCACTACCATGAGAATATGAAAATGGATAATAAGCAGATTCAACAATAGGCAATAAAGCTATTTCTAGTGGTAAGCCTGCCTTTTCAACCTCTTGAGTAACTAAAAATAAATAAGGCTGTGCACGTTTAGTAACACGGGTTAAGTAATCTGGATTTTTCTTAAACCAATCAATATGCCAATACAGGTGTTTTTGATCCGGTTTTTTTAATGTATAACGCTTTGCAATATAACGCCACAAGTCTTTTTCTTGAATCTTTATTGTGGCAGTCTTAGGGGGGTCAGCAACAACATTTTCATTAGCACCTCCTTGTTGAGCGCACGCACCCAAAAACAAAAGTGAACAATAAAATAAATATCTAAAATGAGTTAAGATAAATGACCACCTGAACATTTTGGAGAAACTGGCGCCTGAGCTTTTAATTGCCACTCATCCGGTGTATAGGTATGCATGGCAAGTGCATGAATATGCTCTAATTCTTCTTTAAACAGCTGATTGATTAAACGATGGCGTGCAATTAGCTTTAATTCATTAAATTTATCACTAACCACAATCAATTTAAAGTGTGACTCAGTAGCAGGCCCTGCATGATTGCAGGATTCATTAATTACTTCCAGATGTGTGGGTGCAAAGGCTAATGTTAACTGATCAGTTAAATGCTGTTGCATATCTAGACCACTCATGAAGCGTCAGCAGAGTAAGAAAATTCAAAACTATCATTAAAGAAATTATCTTCAAACATGCCTTTTTTTACAAAAGTATTGGCAGCTTGTCTAACCATCTCAGGTGGTCCACAGGCATACACTTCATAGTCAGTTAGCGTTTCAAAATCATCAAGAACAACTTCGTGAACATAACCTTTCTTTCCTTGCCACTGATCATTAACCTGTGACAATACTGGAGTAAAGCTAATATTTTTATGTGCATTAGCCCATTCGTAAGGTAGTTGCATGTACAAATCCTGTTCATCTCTCACACCCCAATAAATATGCATGCTACGCTCAGATTCAGACTCAATAGCATGTTCTACCATAGCCTTTACTGGGCCAAATCCTGTACCACCTGCCACCATAATAATAGGCTTATCACTGTCTTCTCGTAAAAAGAAATCACCCTTAGGGCCTTCCAATTTTAATAAGGATTTTTCTTGCATCTCATTAAAGACAAAATTAGTAAACTTACCACCTTTAATTAAACGCACATGGAGCTCAATGAGACCACTGTTATGAGGTGCATTGGCAATAGAAAATGCTCTTGGGTCAAATTCTGGATGAATCAAGTCAATGTATTGTCCGGGTAGGTATTGTAGGGTTTCAGATTCTGGTAATTTGAGACTAATCTTGGCAACATCGTGGTTAAGCTTTTCAATTTTATCAACTTTACACGGCAGTGTTTTAACCTCAATATCACTCACGCTTTCTAACTCATTAACCGCCAATACAACATCGCTTTTAGCGTGACACTTGCAAGTCAAAATCATATTATCATTAACTTCTTCTGGTGTTATTCCTGGTGGTACACCCTCTTCATAATCAACTTCGCCTTCAATTAATGTTGCTTTGCACTGGCCACAAAATCCATTTTGACAACCGTATGGAAAACCAACGCCATGAGTAATAGCGCCATCAAGAATATTTTCATTCTCACCAACCTTAAACTGATTGCCTGTTATTTGGTTTTGAACTGTAAACATAGATTTATACTTAAACTTATTGAATGCGGACATTATAATCTAGGTTATATCAATAAATGCCCACTAATTAGAGGAGCTTTATGTCAGACAAATTCAATAAAACCATCATTTTTTTAATGGGCCCAACCGCCTCTGGAAAAACCGATTTGGCTATTGAATTAAGCAAACACTTTAAAGCAAGACTAATTAGCGTTGACTCTGCTCTTATTTATAAGTCAATGGACATTGGTAGCGCCAAACCAGACAAAAAAACTTTAGAAAAACACCCTCATTATTTGATTGATATCTGCTCACCAGAGCAAAGCTACAGCGCGTTTGATTTTGTGCGTAATGCCAAAGAGCAAATCGAAATTGCCTTTACTAACCACGAAACACCAATCTTAGTTGGAGGCACTTCGTTTTATTTTCACGCATTAGAACACGGTCTGTCTAACTTGCCAGAATCAACCGACAGCTCTAGAGAAAAATACAATCAATTATTAAAACAACTGGGCTCAGAAAACCTACACAAACAACTAATAAAGATTGATCCTAAATCTGCCGATAGAATCCATCCTAATGACGCACAGCGAGTAACCAGAGCCCTAGAAGTGTTTGATTTAAGTGGAAAAACCCTTAGTGAACTACAAGGCAATAAACAAGCGGTAATTAATCACCCTATTAAGAAAATTATATTAATGCCTGATCGCAAACAACTACACAAAAGAATTGAAAAAAGGTTTTTATCAATGATGGATCAAGGCTTTATTAATGAAGTTAAAAATCTTAAAAAAAATCCCAATCTTCATGAAGATCTGCCTTCTATCCGCTGTGTTGGCTATCGACAAGCATGGCAACATTTAAATGGTGAAATAAATGAATCAGAGATGATTGAAAAAGCAACCATTGCCACTCGTCAATTATGCAAACGTCAAAGCACTTGGTTAAAGTCTCAAAAAGATGGTTTATTATTAACAGAGCCTAACATTCAAAAGGCGCTAGATTTTATCCAACAACACAACACTTAAAATCATCGCCTCGCTGTTCAAAATTATCATACATATCAAAACTTGCACAAGCTGGAGATAAAAGCACCACACCATCATTAATCATGCCTTTGGCTAAACTCACCGCATCATTCATATCTTGAGCATGGATGGTTTGAGCCTTGTGAATACCTCTGTCAAAATCATTAGCGCTACGCCCCATAAGTACAACACCAGCCACATCTCGATCAATCAGTTCAAACAATTCTGAATGATCTTCATCTTTAGCAATGCCGCCAGCAATTAGTACAATGTTTTCATGTTTATCAATTAAAGCCTTAAGTGCTTTAACAGTTGATAAGGCATTAGTCGCTTTAGAGTCATTGTAATATTCAACACCTTGTTGTTTATCAACCCACTCTAGTCGATGCTCAAGACCTTTAAATAATTTAATACAATCGGTCATGATATTCATATCAAGGCCAATTTGATCACCCAGAGTGAGTGCTGCTAATATATTGGCCACATTATGCTCACCAATCAACTGCATCTCATCAACACCCATAAGTACATCATCGCCCTTTAGAAAATAACAACTACCATGGCAAGTCACTGTGCCAAAATCTTGATCATGTTTTGGCATATCAATACCAAAATGCTTGGCAGATTCTTTTTTAGGAATAAGTGGCTCATCAAGATTAACCACGAAATTTTGACAATATTGATACAAACTAAGCTTTGAATCCGTGTAGTGTTCAAAGCTTTCATACCGATCAAGATGATCTGGGGAAATATTAAGCACTACCCCCGTTAACAAATTAAGCTCATTGGTGTAATCAAGCTGATAGCTAGACAACTCCAACACATAATATTCAACCGAATCATCCAAACAGTCTAGTGCTGGCTTGCCAATATTACCGCCAATAGCAGCAATCTTGCCAGTAGCTTTAATCATCTCACCTAATAACTGAGTGACCGTTGACTTTCCGTTAGATCCGGTAATGCCAACAACATGACCTTTGGCATATCTTGAAAATAATTCAATATCACTAATAACAGCAATATTTTTCTCACGCGCCCAAATAATAATAGACTCATCTTGAGCAATGCCTGGCGAAACAATAACTTCATCTACATCATCCAACAGATCAAGTGTCCAATTCCCAAAGTAAGTGTTTTTTTCTTGAGATAGTTTTTGATAATTCTCTAAAAGAGGCGGTGCTTTTCTTGAGTCTGCCAGCTTGAATTCAACACCCTGTTTAATAAAAAACTTAGCAACGGAAAATCCAGTCTCACCTAAACCTAAAATTAGTTTCATGCTTTTTGAGTTTTTTCGGTATAAAATAGAAGATATTTTACACTTAATCATTCCAAGGAATAAATCATGAATACAAGTATTAATACTCAAACTCAAACTCAAGGTGTTATTATTAGTGGCGTCTTAAAAAATACTTACCAATTACTTTCGGCCACTTTACTATTTAGTGGACTAATGGCCTACTTATCAATGTCTCTTAATTTGCCACACTTTGGCTTATTGTTAACTTTAGTCGGTTATTTCGGCTTATTGTTTTTGGTTAATAAATTTAAAAATTCTGCAGCGGGTCTGTTGGCCGTTTTTGCATTAACTGGCTTTATGGGATTAACCCTAGGTCCAATTATTGGTGCTTATACAACAGCGTTTTCTAATGGTGCTGAATTAGTCACAATGGCCATGACAGGAACTGGCATTATCTTCTTGTCGTTATCTTTTTACGCAATTACCTCAGGAAGAGACTTTAGCTTTATGTCTGGCTTTTTAACAGCCGGTATTATCGTGGCATTTTTAGCGGGCATTGCTGCTTACTTTTTTGCCATTCCAGCACTTTCTTTAGCAGTATCAGCAGCCTTTATTTTATTAATGAGCGGGCTAATTTTATTTGAAACATCTAGTATTATTCATGGTGGTGAAACCAACTACATCATGGCTACAGTAACGCTATTTTTATCAATTTACAACCTGTTTATAAGCTTATTGCAACTATTAGGTGCATTCTCTGGCGAAGATTAATAAACCCCAACTACATTAAATGATAGATAGTGAAGGCTATCGAGCCAATGTTGGTATTGTTATTACTAACAACAAACAACAGGTTTTATTAGCCAAACGCTTTAAACAAGACTCTTGGCAACTCCCTCAAGGCGGCATTGATAGTGGAGAAAGTGAATTAGACGCACTTTTTAGAGAGCTTAACGAAGAAGTGGGCTTATCTCGCGAACACGTACGTGTAATTGCAAAAACCCCCAAATGGTTGCGTTACGAACTGCCAGATTGCCATGTCAGGCGCAAACAAAAACCCGTCTGTATTGGCCAGAAACAAGTTTGGTTCTTGCTAGAACTTACTTCAAATGAAAACAAAATCACACTTGATTCTCACAATGAAATTGAATTTGATGACTGGCAATGGGTTGATTATTGGCGCCCTATTGAAGATGTTATTGATTTTAAAAAACCTATTTATGAAGACATGCTTAAAGCGCTTGCGCCAGTGCTGTTCAATAATCAACATAAAATACCTTCTCAATACTCTCGGCCACTAAAATGCTCGGCCATTATGCTGGATAAACAAAGCACTACTTAATACCTCTATATGTCAATATCCAATTGGTATAATTCGGCTCTTTAAGTGTTTATTATTAGGAATTATTACTTGTGAATATCGGAATATTAGGTCTTGGCACTGTTGGTGGTGGTGTTGTTAATGTTTTAAATAAAAACAAAAATGAAATTTTTGCTCGCACCGGTGAACAAATTAACATTATTCAAGCTGCAGTTAAAGACATTTCTGAGCCTAGAATCTGTCCTGATGAAGGTTTTGAATTAACTGAAGACGCCTACTTGGTTGTTAATAACCCTGAGATCAATATTGTTTTGGAGTTAATTGGTGGCACTACCATTGCTAAAGACCTGGTTGAAACTGCCATAAAAAATGGCAAGCACGTTATTACCGCCAATAAAGCATTAATTGCCACTCATGGTAATGAGTTATTAGCATTAGCAAAAGACAACAATGTTCATTTGTTATTTGAAGCCTCTGTTGCTGGTGGCATTCCAATTCTTAAAGCACTAGAGCAAGGTTTAAGCGCCAATCAGGTCGAACTGGTTGCTGGCATTATCAATGGTACAGGTAATTTCATTCTTACTGAAATGCGTGATAAAGGTAGAGATTTTGCCGATGTTCTTAAAGAGGCTCAAGAGTTAGGTTATGCTGAAGCAGACCCGACCTTTGATGTTGAAGGTATTGATGCGGCACATAAGTTAGTTATTCTTGCATCAATTGCATTTGGTTGTGAACTGCAATTTAATCATGCGCTGACTGAAGGTATTAGCCAAATTGAGTCTGAAGATGTTGCATTTGCGACTGAAATGGGATATTCCATCAAACACTTAGGTATCGCTAAAAAAATCAACGACCAATTACAAATGCGCGTCCACCCTACTCTTATTCCAAAAACACAATTACTGGCCAATGTCGATGGTGTAATGAATGCAGTTTTGGTTAAAGGTAATGCTGTTGGTCCAACACTGTATTATGGCGCAGGTGCAGGAGATGAAGCAACAGCGAGTGCTGTTATTGCCGATTTGGTTGATATTGTTAAAGACACTGTCAGTCAAGATGTGCTTGGATGGAAAGAGTTTAAACAAATTCCTAATTGCCCAAGTGATGACATTGAAAGTATTTTCTATTTACGACTACTTGCAAGTGACAAACCTGGTGTATTGGCAGATATAACCTCAATTTTGGCCAAACACAATATTAGTGTTGAAACTGTTGTTCAAAAACAAATTGACCAACAAAACAATGCGCACATTGCCATGATCACAAATATGGTTAAAACTTCAGAGTTAAATGAAGCTGTAGTTGAAATTCAAAAACATAACTCAATTCAACAAGATGTTAAAATAATTCATGTTGAAACGCTTGATTAAGGAGATATTATGAGATATACCGGTTTAATTGAAAATTATCGTGACCGCCTACCCGTAAGCGACACGACAAAACTTATCAGTCTTGGTGAAGGCAATACACCGCTAATTCGCTTAGAAAACATCCCTGCTTTGCTGGGTAAAGATGTTGATATGTATGTCAAATACGAAGGACTAAACCCAACTGGTTCTTTTAAAGATCGTGGCATGACCATGGCTGTTACAAAGGCTGTTGAAGAAGGTTCAAAAGCCATTATTTGTGCCTCAACAGGTAATACTTCTGCAGCGGCTGCTGCTTATGCAGCACGCGCTGGTATCAAAGCTTTTGTGCTTATCCCTGAAGGAAAAATTGCATTAGGAAAACTAGCTCAAGCCATGATTCATGGCGCAGTTATTATTCAGATAAAAGGTAATTTTGATGATGGTATGCGCCTGGTTAAAGAAGTGGCAGATCATGCACCAGTATCAATTGTAAACTCAATCAACCCTTTCCGTTTACAAGGTCAAAAAACTGCCTCTTTTGAAATTATTGAAGAGTTAGGTGGTGCACCTGATTATCACTGCCTACCAGTTGGAAATGCAGGTAATATTTCTGCTCACTGGATGGGTTATAAAGAATACCATCAAGATGGAAAGGCTGATTCAACACCAACAATGGTTGGCTATCAAGCCGCGGGTGCTGCTCCTTTTATTAAAGGTGAAATGATTGACAACCCTGAAACAGTAGCCACGGCTATTCGTATTGGACATCCACAAAGCTGGGATTTGGCACTTAATGTTGAAAAAGAATCAAACGGCTGGTTTGACTCACTCACTGATGAAGAAATCTTAGCAGCACAAAAATTACTAACTGAGCAAGAAGGTGTATTTTGTGAGCCAGCTTCTGCCACTTCTGTTGCAGGCGCTATGCGTGATATTAAAAATGGAAAAATTGCTGAAGGCTCTAAGGTTGTCTGTACACTAACAGGTCATGGATTAAAAGATCCAGATACCGCAATCAAACAATGTAACAGTGATATGATTTTAGTTAATCCTGTTATGGATGAAGTTAAGGGTGCAATTTTAGATAACATGTAATTTTTACACCAACACAAGGGGGTGGTTATGTCGTATAAAACAATTGATCAAACAATCGGCAACACCCCTTTGGTAAAGTTACAACGACTCAACCCAAATCCCTCTAATACAATTTTACTAAAACTAGAAGGCAACAATCCCGCCGGCTCAGTTAAAGATCGTGCAGCACTCAACATGCTTAATCAAGCTGAAAAACGTGGTGAGATTGCTCCAGGTGATACACTAATTGAAGCCACTAGTGGCAACACTGGCATTGCACTTGCTATGGTAGCCGCAATTAAAGGCTACAAAATGATACTCATCATGCCTGAAAATCTTTCACAAGAAAGGCGAGATGCAATGGGTGCTTATGGTGCAGAGCTGTTATTAGTTACCGAAGAAGCTGGGATGGAAGGTGCTCGAGATTTGGCCGATAAACTAGAGCAAGATGGCAAAGGTAAGCAGCTTGATCAATTCTCAAATACAGACAACCCAGGCGCGCATACCAATGCTACAGCGCAGGAGATTTGGCAAGACACTAATGGACAGGTAACACACTTTGTTTCTGCAATGGGTACAACAGGAACAATTATGGGGGTGTCTGATACACTCAAATTAAAAAACAAAAATATTCAAATTATTGGAGTGCAACCCGAAGATGGCGCGCAAATTGCTGGTATTCGCAGATGGCCAAAAGAATACCTACCTAAAATTTTTGACGCTTCAAAAGTCGACTTCACCATGGACGCCTCTCAACATGCAGCTGAGAAGACCACACGTGATCTAGCAACACAAGAAGGTATTTTTGCCGGAGTTTCAAGTGGCGGTGCCGTATCTGCTGCTATTGAACTTTCCAAACAAGTTAACAATGCCACAATTGTTACTATTGTTTGTGATCGCGGTGATCGTTACTTGTCAACTGGACTGTTCTCTAATTAAAGCTAATGCGTAGATATCTTCTACACCAGCTACCCAAAGAGTCAAAAACCTACATAACCCTACTGGCTGCTAGTCTATTAGCTGTTGTTGCTATCTCAATTTTTTTGCATTTGGCTGAATACACTCAACATGCTTTCAAATCCACTATTGTTAATCAAGAATATTTAGGGTTTTTTATCACTCCTGTTATTTTTGCAATCATTGTTTATGTTGATAGAAGTTATTCTAACTATGCAGGTGGAAGTGGCATTCCACAACTAATTGCCGCAACTGATTCACGCAACAAGCACATTCGTTTACTGTTGTTATCTTTTAAAATTGCCATTAGTAAAATTATATTTGTCATCCTAGCAATGATGGCTGGTGCATCGCTTAGTTTTGGCGGCCCTAGTGTTCATATTGGCAGTTCAATTTTTTATAATTTTGCGCAGCTTATTAAGCTTAAACGTAAACTACTCATTCAAGCGGTAATCGCCATTGGTGGCAGTGTTGGACTGATTATTGCTTTTAATGCGCCCATTGCTGGCGTGCTATTTGCCTATGAAGAAATAGGCCGAAAACTTAGAAAACAAGCGTTGGTACTAATTGGAATTATTAGTCTTGTGGTTTATTTACTATTTAACACATACGTCACACACACTCCTTATTTGATCGATCTATCCGATCAATCACTACCCATCTTGCTAACTTGGCAAGTGTTGCCATTGGCAATATTGGTTGGAATACTAGGAGGTATTTTTGCTAAATCCTCACTTTATTTAATCACCAAGTTTATGTTTGGCAATAGATCTAGAGTTGTTTTGCTTTCAGCAGCACTTGGCCTAATAGTTGCTTTATTAAATTATTTCTCAAACACGCAAACATCAGGCTCTGGCCATCAAGAGGCTATTATGTTGCTATCAGGAGAAGCTCTAGGTGCAGAATTTATTGTGATGAAATATATAGCTACCCTAGCCTCATTCATTTCAACCATAGCAGGTGGACTGTTTATGACAAGCATCTCTATTGGTACTGCCATTGGCTCTGAAGTAAGCTTTCTTTATACACAAATTAATGCACAAATAATTATGATTATGGCGATGATTGGCTATTTGAGTGGCGTTATTAGGGCGCCTCTTACGTCCGCTCTACTGGTGTTGGAAATGACCAACAGCTTTGATCTTTTATTACCTGGAATTTTGGTGGCTTTTGTGGCTTCAATCACCTCTAAACAAATCTCTCAACAGCCAATTTATGAAGCATTGGCAGATAATTATCTAAAACTAACGCAAAAATAATTAAAACGGTTTTACCACTACTAAAATAACCACGGCTACTAAGATTAATACTGGAAATTCATTAAACCAACGATAAAAGATATCTGATCGTGTATTTTTATCTTCTTTAAAAACACGCACCAAATATCCACAATAAAAATGATAGGCAATCAATGGTACAACTAATGCTATCTTAGTAAGCAACCAGTATTGAGTTGCATACACAATCCAACCATCAACAGCCATCCAAGTACCTAATACTGTTGCTAGAATAAAACTTGGCATCATAATGCCTTTATAAAGCTTACGCTCCATTATCTTAAAGCGATCTATGCTTGTCTGATCACTACTCATGGCATGATAAACAAACAAACGCGGTAAATAAAACAAAGCAGCAAACCAAGTGATTACACTAATAATATGAAAAGCCTTTACCCACAACATACAACCCTCAAACATATAACATTCAATAACGCCCATTATAGTAAAATAAAGCGAAATTAATCACTCTCTTTAAGGACTTGAAGCAATATCGAGAAATCCCTTATAACTACACCTCATTTTCTGACAAAGAAATTGTGTGTCGTTTTTTAGGCGAAGATGCTTGGGAGTTACTTAACCAATTACGCCAAGATCGCAATACTGGCCGTAGCTCAAGAATGTTATTTGAAGTATTGGGCGACATGTGGGTTGTTGATAGAAACCCTTACTTGCAAGAAGACTTAATTAAAAACAAGCGCCGTTGGCAAGCACTGATTGAGGCACTGTACTCTCGCCTTGATTTAATTAGAAATAGAGTTAATGGCAATCAAAAAGTATTGGAATTGCTTGAACAGGCAGATGATGCTGTTGCCAAGTTTAAACAGCACTTAAGCGACTTTAAACACCGCAAAAAACACATTAAACAAGCACTACTCAAAGTTACCAGTGATAATAATATTCGCTTTGATGCGCTTTCTCGCGCTTCACACTCAACAGATGCCACCGACTGGCGTGTTGAATACCCGCAAGTGGTTATTACACCAGATACAGAGTTTGAAATCGCAGCCATTATTAAAACTTGTATTGAGCTAGGTTTAACCATTATTGCACGTGGAGGCGGTACTGGCTATACAGGTGGTGCTATCCCCTTACACGCACAAACTGCTGTTATTAACACTGAAAAATTAAATTTTATTGACAAAATCAATAATGATGGTGGTATGCACAGTGTTAATGTGGGTGCCGGTGTGATCACCAAGCGCGTTAGTGAATTGGCCGCTAGTCATAATTTAGTTTTTGCAGTGGATCCAACTTCGCAAGATGCTTGCACTGTTGGTGGCAATGTTGCGATGAACGCTGGTGGTAAAAAAGCACTCAGATGGGGCACTACCATTGATAATTTATTATCATGGAAAATGATTATGCCAGATGGGACTTGGCAGCAAATTAAACGTCTTGATCATAATCAGGACAAAATCCAATTACTTGATCAGGTTAGTTTTGAGATTAACACATTAGCAGATGATGCTAAAACCGTACTTGATACAAACACCCTTGCTATAAACGCCAGCCATATGCGCAAAAGTGGCTTAGGAAAAGACGTAACTAACAAATTCCTAGATGGTCTGCCTGGTATTCAAAAAGAAGGTTGTGATGGTTTTATTACGTCTGCTGAGTTTATCCTGCATCAGCCACTAGAGCATGTTAACACCCTATGTTTAGAATTCTTTGGTCATGATTTAAAACAAGCCGTTTCAACCATTGTTGACATTAAAAACAGTGTTGATAGTAATCCTGATGTGGATTTGGTTGGTATGGAGCATTTGGATGCACGCTACGTTAAAGCAGTGCATTACACCACAAAGGCTAACAAATCAGAACTGCCAAGAATGGTACTACTAGTTGATTTAAGTGCTAACAATCAATCATCATTAGACGACCATATTGAAAAAATTAACTCTCTTACCGCTGAGCGAGAAGGAGAGTGTTTTGTTGCCAAGTCTTTTGCCAAAAGACAAACTTTCTGGAAAGATCGCGCCAATACCGCTGCAATTGCCGCTCATACTAACGCATTTAAAATTAATGAAGATGTGGTTATTCCGCTAGACAAACTGGCTGAGTATAACGATGGCATTGAGCATATTAATATTCGCCTTTCTATTAGCAATAAGCTTGATACTCTGCGAGCTGTTAAAAATTATTTAAAAAACCTAAATGCTGAAAATAGCCTAATTAAAGATAAAATCCTAGCCGCTTTATTATTGCTAGACGATATAAACACCCAATGGTCTGACGCATTAAATCAACTTAATAATCAAGAAGTCTTTAGACAAATCCAATCAGGCCAAAGAGTAATTTCTTACATAGATGAATTTGCCCATCCGCTTAATGATTTATTAATGGGTGATGTATTTGCCGATATTCGCAATCAAGTTAAAGATATTCATCAACAGTGCCGAGATATTCGCTTGTTTGTAGCCACGCACATGCATGCAGGTGATGGCAATGTGCACACCAATATCCCAGTACATTCACACAATACCGAGATGCTACACAAAGCAGAATCTGTGGTGGATGAGATCATGGTTTTAGCAGAAAAGCTAGGCGGTGTTATTTCAGGTGAACACGGTATTGGACTCACTAAGTATCAATACCTATCTGATGAATTTAAACAAGCGTTTAGTCAATATAAAGCAAAAATTGATCCAAACAATCATTTTAATAAAGGCAAGTTAATGCCGGGTAGCGGTCTAGACACTGCCTTTACACCCTCACTAAGACTACTTGAACAAGAAGCACTTATTCTTGAAAGTAGTGAAATTGGTGAAATTAACGACATGGTTAAATCTTGTCTGCGATGTGGAAAATGCAAGGGTGTTTGTACCACTCATGTGCCAGAGGCTAATTTATTATATTCCCCTCGTGACAAAATTGTAGGCACCAACTTAATCTCTGAGGCTTTTTTATATGAAGAGCAAACTCGCAGAGGAGTCTCTCTTAATCACTTTGTTGAGTTAGATGATGTTGCTGACCATTGTACGATTTGCCATCGCTGTTCAACACCTTGTCCAGTCGATATCGATTTTGGCGATGTTTCTATTAAGATGAAGTCTATCCTTATCAAGCATGATAAGCGTATTACCAATATCGCCTCTAAAGCCTCAATAGCCTATTTAAATAGCACAACCCCTTGGAAGGTAAAACTTAGCAAGAAACTACTAATTGATTGGGGTTATAAAGCTCAAAATATTACCTCTACGCTAGCCAAACCTTTCCTAAGTAAAAAGCCTAATAAAACCGTTGGTAAGCCAAACTTCAAGATCGCACTAACTACTTTATTGGATAAGCCACTACCCACAGATACTGGCCTTAAGCCAATGCGTGATTTGCTAGGCATTGATGATGCTACTACCGTACCAATTTTAGCCCATCCTGAAAAATCTAATGGTGATTCACCAAGTGTTTTTTATTTTCCAGGTTGTGGCTCTGAACGTCTATATTCTCAAATTGGTTTAGCAACCATAGCACTTCTATATCATCAAGGGGTTAAAGTGGTTCTACCGCCAAGCTACTTATGTTGTGGATATCCTCAAACTGCCAGTGGTGATGAAGCCAAAGGTAAGGCAATCTCTACTGATAATCGCGTGCTATTCCACCGCATAGCAAATACACTTAACTATTTAGACATTAAACACGTACTGACTTCATGTGGTACCTGTATTGATCAGCTGCTTACTTATGAGTTAAGTGATATCTTTAAAGACTCAACACTTAGTGATATTCATGAATACTTACTTGAGAATAATGTCACACTTGATAATACCAACGAGCAATATCTTTATCACGCACCTTGTCATGACCCTATTAAGTCAAATAACTCTACCGAAGTTATTGCAAACCTACTTAATAATGAAGTAATTAATAATGACAGATGTTGTGGCGAGGCTGGCACATTTGCACTTGCTCGTAGTGATATTGCTAAACAGGTTAAGTTTAAAAAAGAAGCTGAAATTAAAAAAGATTTATTCAAAATTAATAATAAAAACAAGCCGGTCAAAATGCTGACTACTTGCCCTGCTTGTCGCCAAGGATTGTCACGTTATAAATCGTCAACAAACATTCAACCAATTTATCCTATCGAGCTCATTGCTGAACAAAAATTAGGAAAAAATTGGAAAAAAGAATTTATTAATTCTGTAGCTATCGAAAAGGTATTGCTTTAATCTTTTAGTATTAACAACACTTTAGCGACATCAAAAAAAATCAGAAATAATCAAAACGGATACAAAAAACCTTAAAAAAATACTAAATATTTAATGAATTTTTGCATCTTTTAGGCTAATTTAAGCCATATTTAGAAGATTTTAATAAAATTTAACAAATAATGAAAATGGCTTATTTTTGCACTCCAACGCTCAAAATAATGAGTTTATCCATGTCGATTAGCCTTTCGTAAGCTTTTTGGATATCCATCGCACCAATATCTTTAATTTTGCCAATAAAACTACTTAAATAATCCAGTGGCAAGTCATAAAATCCAATAACAGACAAATAGGTAAGGATGTTGGCATTGCTTGCTGTTTCCAAAGCGAAGCCGCCAATAATATTATCTTTACCGTCTTGCAACTTTTGCTCATCAATTGGATTATTTCTAAAATTTTCTAACGCTTTAATTGCCACCTGTTGAGCTTGATTTGCTTGTGAATTTTTAGTTTGTAATTTTATTAAGAAATATCCATTAGATTTCATCTTGGTGAAGTAGCTCGAAGTAGAGTAAGCCAGGCCTTTTTTCTCGCGAATTTCATCGCTTATAATTGATGTTAATCCACTGCCACCAAAAATATGATTGCCTAAATACAAAGGATAATAATCAGGATGAGAGCGGTTGATACCTGTTTGACCAATTAGTAAATGTGTTTGTTTTGATGGAAACTCAATATGAATACGCTTATTCCTTAATAAAGGCGTAACTGTTTTATTATTAATAGCCTTCTTACCACTATTCAGCTTGTGTGAAATTTGCCTTGCTATTTGCTTGGCTTTAACTTGAGAAATATCACCAACCAAAGCAATGGTTAGGTTTTTAGCTACATAAAACTCTTTGTAATGATGCTTTAAATCATTCAAATTAATTGCGATAATAGAACTTTTATCACCAATTTTATTATGAGCATAAGGGTGTTCATTAAATACCAATTGATCAAATTTTTGACTGGCAATACTGGCTGGGCTTTGTTTGATGGCATCAATAGATCGCAAAGTTTGTCGCTTTTCACGAGTTAGATGCGATTGTTGAAAATCAACCTCAGCAACCACTTCTGTGAATAAATCGAGTGATGCTTTTAAAATACTATCACGCGACAAACTGCGCATTGACACGATGGCCATATCTTTAAGTGAGTGCGTTGAAAATTCAGTACCTAGTGATTCAAAAGTGTTAATAATTTGCTCTTCAGTATGGTGTTGACTGGCTGTACCAATTAAACTGTTAGTCAATGTTGCTAGGCCAAATTTATCACCATCTCTAGAACTAGCGGCGTCAAAGTTAAGTTGCACATCAAGCATTGGCAAGCCTTTTGTTTGTACAAACAACACCTTTGCGCCTTCAGGTGTTTGCCATTTTTTTATATCTAATTGTGCAAAAACAGCATTAGATAATAATAAAAGCAAGATCAGTAACTTCATTGAACCCCCTGTGGTATCAATTCAACCGCATTAGATTTATCAAAATCAATATAGATGTTGGCGACTTTTGACAGGTTTTTAGCTTCAATTTCATTCATTTTATCAACGTATTCAAACATTTTATCCACACCCAGACCAACTGTTGATAGCATACCAAGATAGTAAGCTTGAGTATGAATAAGATCTTGTTCAAAAACAAAGCTAGCCTCTAGTTGCGCCTTAGTCCTTCTTAACTCAGGATCGATTAAATCTGGATATTCAATTAGCTCCTTAACTTGAGTTTTAATAGCTTTAATAATGGTTTGATTATCAACCCCTTTTGCTGGAATAAAGCCAATGGTAAATAAGGTATCGTACTTATCGTATAGGCGATAGCCCACACTGATACTTGAAGCAAGTTGTTGATTTCTAATAAGCGCCTTAGATAATCCATTATCTAAAATATAAGCCAGCATTTCCAACTCATAAGCATGCTCTTTATTGCTTGCTGTCATTAAACTAGGCACATGAAAACTCATGATATAAAAAGGCAATTCAGCCTTAAGTTTTAATACACTTGATTGGCCATTAATAGCAATAGATGGTCGATCTTGATTATTATTAATTTCAATATTTTTCTGATACTTGCCAAAATACTTATTTGCGTAATTAATAACTTCTTGAGGATTAACATCACCAACCACCACCAATGTGGCATTATTGGGCGCATAGTATTTTTCATACCAAGCATACAAATCTTGGTAATTCAAAGACTCAATATCCTTTTGGAAGCCAATAACTGGGGAATGGTACGCACCCTTTGGGTCAAACGAAATAAGGTTTAGCTTTTCAAAAACTTTAGCATTTGGCCTATCTTCAACACGCAAACGCCTTTCTTCGATTACCACCTGTCTTTCCTTTCTCAACTCTGTATTGTTAAAAGCTAAATTCCTCATGCGGTCAGCTTCCATTTTGATAGCAAGCTCAAGTTTAGAGTTGTGCATTTTTTGATAATAAGCTGTGTAGTCTTTTGAAGTAAATGCATTATCATCGCCACCATTACGAGCAATAATTTTGGAAAATTCGCCCGATTCAAATGCGCGCGTTCCTTTAAACATCATGTGTTCAAGCATATGAGAGATGCCCGTATTTGGGCGCGATTCATCACTAGCGCCAACCTTATACCAAAGCTGGGAGATAAAGATCGGTGCACGATCATCAGTTTTAACAACAATCTTTAAGCCATTATCAAGTGTTGCTTGAGTAATACCATGACGACCCTCACTGACAGTGGAATCAGAAAATGCATGAGTTGTTAAAAAAAAGGCTAGTAAAATTAGATATTTCATAATTCAATTATTATAGCGAGAAGCATTGTTTAATTTTTTTAAAAAAGACAAATCTGAACAAGAAAATAAACCCTCTTCACTTAAAGATCGTTTAATCAAATCAAGACAAAAGCTTGGATCGGGTCTGTCAACTTTATTACTGGGTAAAAAATCCATTGATGACGATTTACTTGATGAGCTGGAAATGCTGCTTATTACAGCTGATATTGGTATTAACACTACTGATAAAGTATTAGAGTCAGTACGTAAAAATGCGTCACGAAAAACGTTAAAAAATGCTCAAGATCTGCATGAATTCCTAAAGCAAGAGTTGGCAGAACTATTAATTCAAGACAATCAACTTAACACTGAGATTAACGAAACGTTTGTACTGCTTGTTGTTGGTGTGAATGGGGCAGGAAAAACCACTACGATTGGAAAACTAGCCAAATCATTTCAAAATCAAGGCAAATCAGTTATGTTAGCCGCAGGTGACACCTTTAGAGCTGCAGCCGTTGAACAGCTTAAAGTTTGGGGTGAGCGCAATGAAATTCCGGTTGTTGCACAGGCAACAGGATCAGATTCAGCTTCTGTTATTTTTGATGCTTACCAGTCAGCGCAAGCTAAAAATATTGATATCTTAATTGCTGATACTGCCGGTCGCCTACACACACAAGGCAACCTCATGCAAGAGCTTGAAAAAATTAAGCGCGTTATTAGCAAGCAAAATGATAATGCACCACATGAAGTTATGCTTGTTATTGATGGTGGTGCTGGACAAAATGCAATCAACCAAGCTAAAGAGTTTAATAAAGCTGTTGAGCTTAGTGGTATCAGTATTACAAAACTTGATGGCACTGCCAAAGGTGGCGTGGTATTTGCAATTTCTGATGAATTAAAGCTGCCAGTTCGTTATATTGGTGTTGGTGAGGCGATTGATGATCTTAAGCCATTTGTGGCTAAAGATTTTATAGATGCTTTATTTGACAAATGATAAAATAATTAATAAACCTAATGGTCTCTTTGGGGGAGATGATGCAAAAAATTATTCACTTATTAGCACTTAGTTTTATCTTACTTAATGCCAAGCTGGCTTTTTCTCAAGAATTATTTGACGCGCATTTTAACGACTACGCTGAAAACCTTGCTGATGCTCAGGATGCCGGCAAAGATGGTGTATTTTTATTTTTCTTTATGGATGACTGCCCTTTCTGCCAAAAAATGGAACGTCAAGTTCTTAATCAACCAGATGTAATAAATTTTTACAAAAAACACTTTCTCAACTACAAGGTGAACACTGAATCAGACCTTGAAGTTGTTAACTTTCATGGTGATGATACAATGGAGCGTATTTTTGCCAAACGCCATAACCTAGTTGGTGCAACACCAGTATTAGCTTTTTTTGACCTTGAAGGTAATAGGGTTGTGAGGCGTACTGGATTTGCTAATAAAAAAGAATTTATGCTTTTAGCAAAATACATGATTGACAAGTCTTACCTTGAAGAAAATTTTGTTCGTTACAAACGCAAACACAAATGAAGTATTTTTTATTATTGACTTTATTTTTTTCTCAATTAGTAAATGCTGAGTCTTTGCCTAACCCACTGACCTTGGGAGATCTGTTAAAAATTGCAAACAGTAAGAATTATTTTGAAAAACAGCAAAAATTAAATATCGATATACAAAAAGTAGCACTCGGCAGTATCAATGATCAATACAATCTTAATGCTAATTTTGATTTATCACTTGCAAACCGCAGCGAATATAAATCTGGAGAAAATAACTCACACGCTTTTGTACGTTTAAATAAAGTTCTATATGATCAAAATATTGAAATTAACAAAAACTCAAAACTTGATGATATAGAGAGTCAAAGCCTTAGCTTTGTCAAACTAAAACAAGAAAAAACCATTGAAGTAATGCAAAAATTTTTTGACATAGTTTTGGCTGATATGAACCATGAAACCATACTTGAAAAACTTGCTATTGCTGCAATTAGAGAAGGTAGAATCAAAGATGACTATGATGTTCAAGAAGCCTCTGACGTGGAACTATTGGAAAAACAAACCAATACCCAAACTCACCAAATTAAACGCATACAAGCCGAATCAGAACAAATAAAAACTCGTGCCAACTTAGCTCAAATTCTTAATATTGCCTATGAAGATCGCCCAGATGATGTGGTTAGGCCAGAGTTTAAGCATTTATTTAAAAACCCATTGCCTGAGTTTGAAACTTACAAAGAAAAACTATTTGACAACAATATTGAATTGACACAACTTAATAAATCCATTGATTCCATCAATAAGCAAATAAGCGCTCACAATAACAACTTAGGCTTGGTTGTATCATCTAGTGCACGACTTGGAGAACAAGCATACCAACGCGATAAAAATGGCAAATGGAGAGTTGGTCTTAATCTGACCATACCAATTGGTCCAGATGATAAAAAAGACAGGCTGATACAAACTCTAAGAATCAAACAACAGCAAGTAGCATTAAAGATTGATAACTTAAAGCAACAGTTGATAAATACAACCCTTGATTATTATCTGCAACTCAAGACTTTAAGACAAATGCATAAAGCGCTTACAATCGAACTTGATTACCGTGACTTATTCTTAGAAAAAGCTAGAGCCAATTATGAAATGCAAATCAAAAGTGATATTGGCAATGCTATGACTAACTACACTGATAGTGAAAGAAAGCTGGCTGAAAATGAATTTAACTATGCAATTACCCTTAAGAAACTACACTTTCTAATCGGAGAAAATTATGAAATTTAACCACTTTTTAATGTTTTTAATCTTTTTAAGTCATCAAGCTTTTGCTCTAGATATATATTCGCAAGTATCAGGTAGTATCACCAATATTAAAAATATTGGAGATAGCGTTAATACTGGCGATGTGGTTATAACCATTGATAACAGACAAGCACAACTAAAACTGAAATATATGGAAGTTATTGGCAAAATTAAGCAACAAGCTTATGATGATGCCAAACTAAAACTTGATCAAACTAAAGAACTGTACGATCGAATGGTAGCTTCGCATCATGACTTGGATATAGCTCAGATAGATTTTAATGCTAAAGATCATGAGCTTAGTGCTCACAAGATAAAAACTGAAATACAAAAGATTGAATTAGAAAAATATCAAATTAAATCACCAATATCGGGTGTAATTAAAGCAACTCCCAATGCAAGAAATATAACCAATATAAATGCACCAAAAATACTCATGGTAATTGAGTAAGTTAATTATAAATTACAAGCTTTCCTAGCATTTTTCCACTCTCTATTTTGTCATGGGCTTTGGTTATATTATGAGCATTAATTGGTGTTAACCCTTTAGTTAAGGTACTTCTAACATTTCCATCATCAACCATTTTTGCAATAATATTTAACAACTTGTGCTGTTCGATCATATCGTTAGTAGCAAACATTGCGCGCGTAAACATCATCTCCCATACTAAAGTAATGCTTTTAGCCTTAAGAGAATTAATGTCATAATCTCGAGTTGCATTTGCCAACAAACAAATACAGCCTTGAGGGTTGATAATATCTGCCATTACCTCAAAATATTCATCCGAATCACCCATGCACAAAATGTACTCAGGGCTTGGTAATGAGTGTTGTTTAAATTGCTCAGCTAAATTTTGATGATTTAACACAACATCTGCACCCATATTTTTACACCAGTCAGACGACTCAACTCGTGAAGCGGTAGCAATAACATTCATACCAACCACCTGCTTGGCAATCTGAATGGCCATAGAACCCACACCACCTGCTGCACCAATTAATAACAAGGTCTTTTCGCTATCTTGATCAGTTATGTTAAGTCGATCAAATAACGACTCCCAAGCGGTAATACTGGTTAAAGGCAGTGCGGCTGCTTGAGCAAAATTTAAAGATTTAGGTTTGATTCCTACAATGCGCTCATCCACCAATTGATGCGTAGCATTTGATCCATCACGAGTAATATCGCCTGCATAATAAACCTCATCACCGACGTTAAACAAACTCACTTGATCGCCCACAGCTACAACAACCCCAGAAGCATCGTAACCTAGAATTTTTGGATCGCTGCCCTCAACAACTGTTTGCTTAACTTTAGAATCGATAGGATTAATAGAAATGGCTTTAATCTCTATTAGTAAATCCCTATTGCTCGGCTGATCTAGAACCTTGTCAAATTCAACAAACTCAACACCGTTATAGCCAATAGCCTTCATGTTATTTTCTGGTATTTAGCTCTATTCTAAGCATGACCAGCATCATAACAAACATAATAAAAATGCCCAGTGCGGCGCCAGCCATACCTAGCGTGATAAAGCCAGTTAGCCTTTCAGTTTTTAAACCACTCATTTTTAAAATATTGCCTTGAGTTTGTTCATTAACTTGCTTAGCAAACTCCTGATCATGCCAACGCAAAAAATCTGCAACATTAACTTGATCACCACCAACATTAACCAACTGCTTAGTCAGTTTCGCCAAAGATTCAACATAAGCAAGCTGTAACTCTTGATTATATGGGTCAGCTTTAATTTTAATCTTAACTTTCATCTCCTGCTGCATACCGCTTTTATTGATCAGCTCATCTGGAAGTTGATTTAAATTCGAAATGATTGTTTGCACGCTTTGATTAAACTTTCGATTAAATTCATCTTTTTTAGCGTTTTTATTAACAATGCTGTTGTTAATAAGATCTTGATTAATTTTGTCAGACTCAACACTAATAGGGTTTTGATACTTGGCAAATTTAATATCTGGTGTGTCAATTTTATCGGTTAGCTTGGTGTTAATTTTTTCATAACTCACCATACCCAACACAACAACAGCAGTAAAGGCAATAATGGCAAACAATAGTCCTATTTTTTGCACAATTAGGAAAAAATTTCTTTCAATAAATCTTAGCATGTCTATCCTTTTAATACTTTTTTAGCGCCCATTTCAATTAGCTTTTCGGCCAATGACACACCCAGCTCTTCTGAAGTGCTGGTTGCACCTGTTACTTGGTGTTTTAACACAACACCTGTGTGAACATTTCCAACTAATCCTGTTAAGGTAATTTGATCACCGTCAAGTGTTGAAAAACCCGCAATTGGCACAGAACACCCTCCTTCTAATCGGGCATTCATGGCTCGCTCAGCGCTAACACGGTAAGTGGTTTCTTGATCAATCAGAGGTGAGATTAACTCTAGCACTTCTTGGTCATTGGCACGAATCTCAATACCAACCGCACCTTGACCCACAGCAGGAAGAGATTCATCAGCAGGAATTTGCTGTTTAATTCTATCTTCAAACCCTAGGCGAATCAATCCTGCACAGGCTAAGATAATCGCATCGTATTCACCATCATCAAGCTTTTTAAGTCGTGTATTGACATTGCCACGTAAATCTAGAATTTCTAAATCAGGTCGTCTGGCTTTAAGTTGTACAATTCTTCTTTGAGAACAAGTACCTACTTTAGCGCCTTTTGGTAATTCATCAACCCTCTGATAATGGTTAGAAACAAATGCATCAAATGGATTTTCGCGCTCAAGTATTGCACCCAGTTCAAAACCTTGTGGAATTTCATAAGGAACATCTTTCATAGAATGTACAGCAATATCTGCCTCACCTTCCATCATGCCAACTTCCAGCTCTTTAATAAACAACCCTTTTCCACCAATTTTTGACAGTGGTGAATTTAGTATTTGATCCCCCTTTGTTGTCATCTTAACCAATTCAACACTAAGATCTGGATAAAGACTCTCAAGCCTTGCTTTTACATGCTCAGCCTGCCATAAAGCCAATGGAGATTTACGTGTTGCAATTTTTAGGGTTTTATTCATGTTTCAAGAAGTTTGTATTAAAATAATGTCAATGTTTCGATTTTATCTACTAATTATTGTCTTTCTATCCAATTTTGCCATGGCGGATGAATTAAGCCTGCCACCTGCAAAAAATTTCTTTATGGATTCTCAACAAGTTTGGAAGAAAAAGATACCTATTTTAATAATGTTTTCTATTCCTGACTGTGGTTTCTGTAAAAAAGTTAAAGAAGATGTTGTTGGTCCAATGGCTGATTTAGAAGAATATAAAGATAAAATAATTATTCGACATATTAACGCCAATAGTTTTGATGAAATTAATAACTTCTACAATGAAGAAACATCCCACAATGAATTCTCCTTCAAATATGCTGTTAATTTTTTTCCAACTGTTATGTTAGTGGATAATTACGGTGTTGTTTTAAGCAAAACACTGGGTGTTGTTAACGAAGACTATTATTGGACAGACCTTGACGAATCAATTGATAAAGCCACAATAAAACTTAGAAAAAATATGGGTGCCAAACTATGAGTGAACAAACTAACCAATCTTGGGGCGGACGCTTCAATGAGCCAACTGATGAATTTGTCAAAATATTTGGCGCCTCAGTTTTTTTTGACAAAATCTTAGCACCTTACGATATTGCCGGTTCCATTGCTCATGCTACCATGCTGCAAGAAGTAGGTCTTTTATCAGAAGATGAAAAAACTCAAATTATTGATGGTCTTAATCAAATTCTAAGTGAAATTAAATCTGATAAGTTTGAATGGTCAGTTGCCTTAGAAGATGTGCATATGAATGTAGAGTCGCGCTTAACTCAATTAATTGGCAATGCTGGCAAAAAACTTCATACTGGCCGCTCTCGTAACGATCAAGTAGCAACTGATATTCGCCTGTATTTACGTGATCAAGTTGATGATATTTTAGGTGAAATTAATCGTTTGCAGCATGCTCTACTGGATTTAGCCGAAAAAGAAGCCAGTACTATTTTGCCAGGATTTACCCATCTGCAAGCTGCTCAACCAGTTAGTTTTGGTCATCACATGATGGCTTATTTTGAAATGCTAACGCGCGATGCAGAACGCCTTATTGATTGTCGCAAACGTATGAATGCTATGCCATTAGGCTCAGCTGCCCTTGCAGGCACTACTTACCCTATTAATAGAGAACGCACTGCTGAGCTATTAGGCTTTGATCGTATTTGTTTAAATTCTTTAGATGGTGTGAGTGATCGAGACTTTGCGATTGAATTTTTATCAGCTTCTAGCATGATCATGATGCACCTTTCACGCTTTTCAGAAGAGTTAATTATGTGGTCTTCCGCACAATTTGATTTTGTTGAACTGCCTGATAGTTTTTGTACTGGTTCATCCATCATGCCACAAAAAAAGAATCCAGATGTACCAGAGCTAGTACGCGGGAAAACAGGTCGTGTTTATGGCAACCTAACGTCCATGTTAACCATTATGAAATCTCAACCTTTGGCTTACAACAAAGACAATCAAGAAGATAAAGAGCCACTATTTGACACGGTTGATACACTTAAAGCATGTTTGCGTGTATTTGCCGATATGGTACCAACCATCGAAGCAAAGCGTGACAACATGTATAACTCAACTAAAAAAGGCTACACAACTGCTACCGATTTAGCTGATTATTTAGTTAACAAAGGTTTGCCATTTAGAGACGCTCATGAAGTGGTAGGCAAATCAGTTTCTTATGGTATTGAGCACGAAAAAGATTTGTCCGAACTTACGCTAGAAGAGTTGCAAATATTTAATGACAGAATTGAAAACGATGTGTTTGATATTTTATCATTAGAAGGTTCTTTGGCTGCTCGCGACCATTTAGGTGCTACCTCACCTAATCAAGTTAAACAAGCGATTAAAACTGCCAGAGAAAATCTAGCCTAATGCGTGTTATTTTTGCAGGCACGCCGGATTTTTCAGTAGGCGTGTTGGAGGCATTAATTGCTGCTGAGCATGAAATTGTTGGTGTATACACACAGCCTGACCGTCCAAAGGGACGTGGTCGAGTACTAAGTGCTTGTCCAGTTAAAGAAAAAGCTTTAGAGCATAATTTAGAAATCTTTCAACCGAGCAGCCTGAAAGATGAAGCTGAACAGCAAGCTTTGGCTAATCTTAATGCAGATGTTATGGTGGTGGTGGCTTATGGTCAGCTATTACCATTAGAAGTACTAGAAATGCCTAAATATGGCTGTTTAAACATTCATGCATCACTACTTCCTCGTTGGCGAGGTGCAGCACCCATTCAACGTGCAGTTCTGGCGGGTGACAAACAGACTGGTATCGGCATCATGCAAATGAATGAAGGCTTGGATACAGGCGACGTTTTGCTTGAAAAAACTTGCGATATATCAGATACTGACACAGCACAATCACTGCATGATAAGCTAGCTATTTTAGGCGCACAAGGCATTGTTGAGGCCCTTGATAATATTGACCAATTAACACCCACCGCGCAAGATGAAGCAGGTGTTACCTATGCCAAAAAACTAACAAAAGATGAAGCGTGGATTGATTGGTCAAAATCAGCAGTAGAAATCAACCAGCAGATTAGAGCCTTTAACCCCTATCCTATTGCCCAGGCAAATGCACAAAGTGATAAATTTGAATCAAAAGTATTGCGAATTTTATCTGCCAGTGTCATAAATGAAAGCCATGGCAAAAAGCCAGGTACAGTTATTGAATGTAGCAAGGGGATTTGTATTATTGCTACTGGTAGTGGCTCTCTTAGCCTACAAACTGTACAGCTAGCTGGCAAAAAAGCAGTCAACATCAAAGACTTTACTAACGCCTATCAACTTAATAAACTCGAATAATCATGCAGCTTAAACGTTCTTTAAACTTACCTTTGCTTACCCTATATGGTCTGGGCAATATTTTAGGAGCGGGTATTTATGTACTAATTGGCAAGGTTTCAGCTTTAGCCGATCTATTTACCCCAATAGCTTTTTTAGTAGCCTCACTACTTGTTGCAACTACAGCTTTTACTTATAGTGAACTTTCATCTAGATATCCTCGCAGTGCAGGAGAGGCTCTGTATTTATTTAAAGCCTTTGGCGTCAAACAACTTTCAATTGTAATTGGAGTACTTATTGTTATCACTGGAGTGCTGTCTGCATCTACCATTACTACAGGCTTTGTTGGCTATTTTAAAATTTTCTTTGATATACCCGAATACTTGGTAATTACCCCGCTATTGGTCTTTTTGGGGTTTTTGGCAATTTGGGGGATTAAGCGCTCAGTACAAGTTGCAGCACTATTAACAATTATTGAAATTGTTGGACTACTTATTATTATTTGGGTGGGTCAAGATCATATTGTAAATTTTGACTCTTCACTATATTTAAACAACTTACTAGATGCAGATTCTGCAATGTGGATTGGGATATTTTCTGGGGCTTTTTTAGCCTTTTATGCCTTTATTGGTTTTGAAGATATGGTTAATGTTGCAGAAGAAGTGATAGAGCCTGAAAAAAATATGCCTAGAGCAATAATTCTTGCGCTTATTGTTTCAACTTTAATATATTTCTTAGTAGCTTTGGTTGCTGTATTTGCCCTGCCTTCGCAAGATCTGGCAAATAGTACAGCACCACTAGCACTGATTTTTAAAGAAACAACTGGACTTTCGCCAGATGTTGTCGCAATTATCGGCATGTTGGCAATTATCAACGGCGCATTAATTCAAATTATTATGGCATCACGCGTAGTCTTTGGCATGAGTTCACAAGGCTGGATACCGGCTTTATTTGGCAAAATAAACACCATCACTCAAACACCTATCCAAGCCACAATATTAGTTACTATCGTTATTCTTGTGCTTGCTCTATACTTGCCAATTGTTACATTGGCAGAGCTTACAAGCTTATTTATTTTGGTAATCTTTACACTGATGCATTTATCACTCATACGCATCAAAACCACACAGCAAAACACCGAAACCAACATTAAACAATACCCAATTATTATTCCTATTATTGGATTAGTAACCAATGCAGGATTTGTTATTTTTTATCTAATTAATTAAATCTTAATTCTTACTAGATGCTGGGTGACTCATTTTCATATACACACCACCTTGCTTTAATTCAGCTAACATCTGCTCTAAGCGTTTTTGCTTGGTTAATTCTAATTTGGCTTGATTAATCCATCCAAGATAGTCATTTTGTTGATAAGTTGGTCTAGTGCGATAATCATGCATTAAATTATTATCATTTAATGCCTCTTTAACAAACAAAGGCATCACTTGGAGCTGGCGTTTTAAATTGGAAAATTTAGTTGACATGAGTGATATATATAATTTTTGATAACTTATATTACCTTACTATCAATAAAATCTAACTGTCTCCATGCCTCATAAGCCACAATCGAAACACAGTTTGCAAGATTTAAGCTTCGAGAGCCATTTTGCATTGGCAAAGAAACTTGATTAAATTGACTAGCCACATCCTCTGGCAAGCCTTTGGTTTCTGGGCCAAACAAAAACGAATCTCCCGATCGGTATTCTATATCGGTATATTTTTTATTTGAACCTGTCTCAACTGCAAAGATCCTTTCCGGCTTGGCTCTATCTAAATAGTCTTGTAAGTTTTCATATTCATAGACTTGTGCTAATTCTTTGTAATCAAGTCCTGCTCGTTTTAAGCGCTTATCTGTAATCTCAAACCCAAATGGTTTAATTAGATGCAAACTTGCACCCATATTAGCACTTAAGCGAATAAGACTGCCTGTGTTGTTTGGGATTTCGGGTTCGAATAAGACTAAATTTAACATAATATTTTATTTTTGACCTTGAATATAACAATATCATCCCATAGATAGGTAATAACTTAAACAAAAACCAACAATAAAATCGATGAATATTGAAAAACTAACTTCTCAATTTCAACAAGATCTAGGTGCTGCACAATCAATTGCAATCAATCATAATAACAGTGCAATTGAAGGTGTTCATGTGCTTAGTGCAATGCTTAAAACTGATGATTCAAGCGTTAGTAATGTATTAAAAGCACTTAACGTAGACACAACAAAACTAGCAAGCAAAGTTGATTTAGAGATTAATAATTTAGCCGTGGTTAACAACCCAAATAGTGACATTGGCATTTCCCAAAGTCTATTACGTCTACTGACTTCAGCTGAAAAAATAGCCACTGAAAAGAGTGATAGTTTTTTATCAACTGAACTGTTTCTATTGGCCATTATTAAAGGTAATGACACAACCACACAACTATTAAAAGATGCTGGTGTTAACGAACAACAATTAACACCAGCCATTGACACTCTCAGAGGAGGACAAAACGTGAACGAACAAAATGCAGAAACACAAAGAGATGCGTTAAATAAATATACGCAAGATTTAACCGAGCTTGCTGAGCAAGGAAAACTAGATCCTGTGATTGGTCGAGATGGAGAAATTCGCCGTGCTATTCAGGTATTACAGCGTCGTACCAAAAACAACCCAGTACTGATTGGTGAACCTGGCGTGGGTAAAACAGCCATTGCTGAAGGCTTAGCACAACGTATTATTAATAACGAAGTGCCAGAAGGTATTAAAGGCAAACGCTTATTATCACTAGATATGGCAGCATTGGTTGCAGGTGCAAAATACAAAGGTGAATTTGAAGAAAGAATGAAAGCCGTACTGAAAGAAGTGGAAGCGGCAAACGGCCAAATTATCTTATTTATTGACGAACTTCACACCATGATGGGTGCTGGCAAAGGCGAAGGTTCTATGGATGCCGGCAACATGCTAAAACCTGCTTTGGCACGAGGCGACCTACACTGTATGGGCGCTACTACACTCGATGAATATCGCCAGTATATTGAAAAAGACTCAGCCATGGAACGTCGATTCCAAAAAGTATTAGTGGATGAGCCAACTGAAGAAGATACGGTTGCCATCTTACGCGGACTTAAAGAAAAATACGAAGTGCATCATGGTGTAGAAGTTACCGATCCGGCGATTATTGCTGCAGTTACCTACTCGACTCGCTACATTACAGATAGACAATTACCCGACAAAGCCATTGATTTAATTGATGAAGCTGCCTCACAGATTCGTATGGAAATTGATTCAAAGCCTGAATCAATGGATAAACTTGATCGTAAGCTTGTACAGCTAAAAATTGAGCGCATGGCACTAAAAAAAGAGAAAGACAAAGCCTCTAAAGAGCGCCTAAAAGAATTAGAAGAAACTATTAAATCTCATGAAAAAGAGTACGCTGATTTAGAAGAAATTTGGAAAAAGGAAAAATTAGTTGTACAAGGTGCTCACCACCTTAAAGAAGAACTAGAGCAAGCCAAGGCAGATCTTGAAAATGCTCATAGAAATAATGATTTAGCCAAAATGAGTGAATTGCAATATGGCACCATTCCTGAACTGGAGCAAAAAATAGCTCAAGCAGAATCTTCTGATGGTGAAGACATGACACTTCTTAGAAACAAAGTAACTGAGGATGAGATTGCCCATGTTGTTGCGCGCTGGACAGGTATACCGGTAGATAAAATGATGGAAGGCGAAAAAGACAAACTCTTACAAATGGAGCAAATCATCCATAAACGTTTAGTTGGTCAAGATAAAGCTGTAAAAGTTATATCAGATGCTGTGCGCAGATCACGCGCTGGATTATCCGATCCTAATCGTCCAGATGGTTCGTTTATGTTTATGGGGCCAACAGGTGTTGGTAAAACCGAACTTACTAAAGCTTTAGCCGATTTCTTGTTTGATACCGAACAAGCTATTGTCCGTGTGGATATGAGTGAGTTTATGGAAAAACATTCAGTTGCACGTTTAATTGGCGCACCTCCAGGCTACGTGGGTTATGAACAAGGTGGTGTTCTTACAGAAGCTGTGCGTCGTAAACCGTATTCAATAATTCTATTAGATGAAGTTGAAAAGGCACATCCTGATGTATTTAACATTCTCTTGCAAGTACTCGATGATGGTCGCCTAACTGATGGTCAAGGTCGTACAGTTGACTTTAAAAACACAGTTATTGTCATGACATCAAACCTTGGATCGCATTTAATTCAAGAAAATCCTGACAAAGACATGTCAGCTGAGCTTGTAAAAATTGTTGGTGAACACTTTAGACCTGAGTTTGTAAATCGTATTGATGAAATTGTTACGTTTAACAATTTAGAAAAAGAGCAGATTAAAGGTATTGCTGATATTCAAATTCAAATCTTACAATCGCGACTAGAAGATCTTGATTTGAAGTTAGAACTAAATGATCAAGCCATGACTATGATTGTTGATAAAGGCTATGACCCAATTTTTGGCGCTAGACCTTTAAAAAGAACCATTCAACAATTATTGGAAAACCCACTCTCACAAAAGATTTTATCTGGAGAATTTTTACCAGGATCTATCATTAAAGTAGATGTTGGAAATAACGAACTAATATTTTCTTAAAATCCTAAATAAATCACCCATAGAGCTTGATATAATCAAATTCTATGGATGATTATCTAAAAATTGCTAGAAATGGCTTGTGGACTAACAACCAAGCTTTGGTTGCCTTGCTTGGACTCTGCCCTCTTCTGGCGGTTACCAATAATATTGTTAATGCTATTGGTCTTGGCATTGCCACAACATTTGTACTAATCGCCTCAAATGTAACCATTTCACTGTTTAGAAATCAAATTTCTAAAGAAGTACGCATTCCAATCTTTGTGCTGCTGATTGCTTCATTTGTAACCATTGTTGAGCTATTAATGCAATCTTACTTCTATGACTTGTATTTAATTCTAGGTATTTTTGTACCACTTATTGTGACCAACTGTGCAATTTTAGGCAGAGCTGAAGCTTATGCTAGTAAAAACACTTGGGGAAAATCTTTGCTCGATGGGTTGATGATGGGTATTGGTTTTTCTCTGGTTCTTATTATGCTTGGAGCTATGCGTGAACTGATTGGCTCGGGTACGCTATTTGATCAATCAGCTATTTTACTGGGAAGTTTGGGTGAAAGCCTTAGTGTAACGGTTTTTGATGATTATCAAGGTACGTTGTTAGCTATTTTACCGCCGGGTGCTTTTATTGGATTGGGGCTTATTGTTGCACTAAAAAATTATATCGATTTAAAATCAAAAACAAACTAATAACAATACTAAGGGGAGAGTTATGAAAAAATTATTAGCATTATTTTTAACTGCATTTGCACTATTGGCTAATGCTGAAGGTGAAAAAACAAAAGAAGTATTTATTTCACCCGGTGTGGTTTCTATTGATATTAATCACAAGGAAGAGGTGATTAAACTTCAAAGAGAGCAAGATCGAGATAATGAAATATCTGATTTTTATCTTAAAACCACACGTGGAAAAATCCAACCCATGCATCCATTTGCACCGCACGCAGTTGAGACTATTGGTGAGCTTGAAATGATTGACTATGTAAAACAAAAATCAGCTGGTGATGATTCGCTAATGATTATTGATACTCGAACACGTAATTGGGTAGCAATCTCTGGCGGCATCCCAACTGCGATTAATATTCCATATACAAAGTTTAAAAATAAAGAAAAAGCACTGGCTATTATGGAAGATCAACTTGGCGTGCAAGTTGATGATACGTTTGACTTTACTTATGCAAAAACCTTGGTGCTGTATTGCAATGGAATCTGGTGTGGACAAACCCCTGCTGCAGGTAAAGCACTACTTAGCTATGGCTACCCAGCTGCAAAAATTAAATATTTCCGTGGTGGCATGCAAAACTGGAAGGCACTTGGCCTAACTAGTGTTAATTTGTAAATCTTGAAAACTATTCAAGATTATTTAAACAGTGGCGCAGAGGATATTGCGCCACTTTTGTCTCTAGCACTTAACAAAGACCAAGCTCAACTCATTGCCTATAATGACTATCGTTTATCAGATGAAGAAAAAATAAAACTTGATAAACTTATCTATAAAAGACAACAAGGTGTTCCTTTTGCTTATTTAAGTGGCACAAAAGGCTTTTATCATCTTGACTTTAAAGTAACACCCGATACTTTAATTCCTAGACCAGAAACTGAACTGCTAATTGATATTGCATTGGATCTATTCCCTGGCAAAGAAGAGTCTTGCCATTTACTAGACATGGGTACAGGCAGCGGTATTATTGCCATAACTTTGGCCGATAAAAACCCACATTGGACTATTACTGCAACTGATTATTCAGCCAAAGCCTTAACTGTTGCAAAATCTAATGCAACCACACCAATTAAATTTCTACAAGGTAGTTGGTTTGAGCCAGTAGGTGAAAGTAAATTCGACTTGATAATTTCTAACCCGCCATATATTGAACAAAATGATGCTTATTTACAAGATTTAAAATTTGAACCAATTACTGCACTGACTGCTGGA
>CAZEYU010000002.1:0-127204 GCA_964516395.1 uncultured Candidatus Thioglobus sp. | reverse complement strand
GCAATCAATTGGCTGACTATAACGTTGCAGCGCAACGTATGGGTTGGACGCCATCGATTCCACAGTTTGATCAAAATCCACTTGAGCTTGCTAAAGAAGCAGAAGCAGCAGGCGCAACAGATGAAGCGGCAGTTTCTAAGTATGTTGCTGAGAAGCTTCAAAAAGGTGATTTGAATTTTGCTTATGAAGACATTGATGCAGAAGAAAACTTCCCGCGCAACTTATTCGTATGGCGCTCTAATCTAATTGGTTGTTCATCTAAAGGCCATGAGTACTTCTTGAAGCATTTACTAGGTGCACAAAACGGTGTGTTAAGTGAAGGCCCTGAAGGTGCAGCGTGTAAGGAAATTAAGTGGCATGAGAAAGCGCCTACAGGTAAGCTAGATCTTATGGTTGATATTAACTTCCGTCTAAATTCTACGGGTGCTTATTCAGATATCGTGTTGCCAACAGCAACTTGGTATGAAAAAGCTGACCTTAATACAACAGATATGCATCCATTTATTCATCCACTTGGTAAAGCGGTTGACCCTGCATGGGAAGCAAAGTCTGACTGGCAAATCTTTAAAACCATTGCTAAGAAATTCTCAGAACTATCTGAGAAGCATCTAGGTACACAAAAAGATGTTGTATCTCTGCCAATGCAGCATGATACACCGATGGCGATGGCTCAACCATTTGGTGAGGTTAAGGACTGGAAGAAGGGAGAGTGTGATGTTATTCCTGGTAAGACAGCGCCAATCTTTAAAGTGGTTGAAAGAGATTATCCAAACACCTATGCTAAGTACATTGCTTTAGGTCCACTAATGAAGAAACTGGGTAACAATATCAAAGGCATCGATTGGAATACCGATCATGAAGTTGATGAGTTAGCAGTACTTAATGGTACGATCAAGGAAGAAGGTATTTCTAAAGGACTACCATCGCTTGCAGAAGATGTTCATGTGTGTGATGCAGTAATGCGTATGGCACCAGAAACCAATGGTGAAGTAGCACATAAATCATGGTCAGGCCAGTCTAAGAAGACTGGTATTGATCACTCGCACTTGTACAAAGGTCGCCAAGATGAGAAGATTACTTATCGTGATATTGTTTCACAACCGCGTAAGATTATTACCGCACCTACTTGGTCAGGAATTGAGTCTGAAGAGGTGAGTTACAATGCTTGTTATACTAATCTTCATGAGCATATTCCTTTAAGAACATTAACAGGTCGTGCACAATTCTATCAAGACCATGAGTGGATGCTAGACTTTGGTGAAGGCTTCTGTACCTATAAGCCAGCAGTTGACTTAAAAGCACATGAAAGTGTACCAGCTGCAGTTAAGAAAAAGCCACACTTGGTGCTTAACTGGATTACACCACACTCTAAGTGGGGTATTCACTCAACTTATCAAGATAACTTGAGAATGTTAACACTCTTCCGCGGTGGTCCATACTTCTGGGTTTCTGAAGAAGATGCTCAGTCAATCGGTCTTAAGGATAATGATTGGGTAGAAGCGGTAAATGCAAACGGTGCGACCACTGCTAGGGTAGTTGTTTCACAAAGGGTGCCAAATGGTATGGCAATTATGTATCACGCTCAAGAGAAGAATGTAAACGTATGTGGATCACCATCTACAGGTAAACGTGGTGGTATCTTGAATGCGGTAACCAGAACTGTACCTAAGCCGACTCATATGATTGGTGGTTATGCTCAGTTATCTTATGCATTTAACTATTATGGAGCAGTTGGTTCAAATCGTGATGAATACGTGATTGTTCATAAGATTGAAGATCAAGATGTGGACTGGTTAGAAAGACCATTAACCCCTGAGAGAGAGGCACAAAAGAATCCTCCAGGAATTAACAACTAATATAGCTAGGAGAAGAATAGATGAAAATAAGAGCACAAATTTCAATGGTACTGAACCTAGACAAATGTATTGGTTGTCACACATGTTCAGTAACTTGTAAAAATATTTGGACTAATCGTAAAGGTGTTGAATATGCTTGGTTTAACAATGTTGAATCCAAGCCTGGTATTGGTTTTCCTAAAAATTGGGAAGATCAAAGTAAATGGAAAGGTGGCTGGAAAGTTGTTAACAATAAGTTAGAACTTAATGCTGGCGGCCGTATGAGCAAATTAATGAATATCTTTGCCAATCCAGATATGCCAGAAATTGACGATTACTATGAACCATTTGATTATAAATATCACAAGCTACAAAGCTCTCCTTTATCGGAGGCAACACCAACAGCTAGACCTGTATCGCAAATTACAGGTAAAGATATAGAAAAGATTGAATGGGGCCCTAACTGGGAAGACGATCTAGCGGGTGAGTTTGAAAAGCGTTCGAAAGATGTTAACTTCCAGAATGTTAATAAAGAAATGTATAAGGATTTTGAAAATACATTCCATATGTATCTTCCACGTCTGTGTAATCATTGTCTTAACCCTGCTTGCGTAGCATCTTGCCCATCAGGTGCAATTTACAAGCGTGAAGAAGATGGTATTGTTTTGGTCGACCAAGATAAATGTCGTGGTTGGAGAATGTGTGTAACAGGTTGTCCGTACAAGAAAGTTTACTACAACTGGGAATCAGGCAAATCAGAAAAATGTATTGGTTGTTACCCAAGAATTGAATCAGGTATGCCGATGGCATGTGCTGAATCATGTGTGGGCCGTATTCGTTACGTGGGCGTTATGCTTTATGATGCAGATAAGATTTCAGATACAGCATCAACTGCAAACGAGCAAAATCTATACCAAGAGCACTTAGATACTTTTTTAGATCCTAACGATCCTGGAGTAATCGCTCAAGCGTTAGAAGATGGTGTGCCACAATCATGGATTGATGCAGCACAAAACTCTCCAGTGTACAAAATGGTTATGGACTGGAAGATCGCCTTCCCGATTCACCCAGAGTATAGAACTCTACCAATGATGTGGTACGTACCACCTTTATCTCCAGTGCAAAGTCAAATTGATAAGGGTGCGGTTGAAACATCAAATGGTGTTATTCCAACAGCAGATTCAGTACGCTTCCCAGCGAAGTATCTTGCTAATATGTTTACAGCAGGCGATGAAAAACCAATTATTAGCTCAATTTCTAAATTGTTAGCCATGCGTGCACATCAACGCTTTAAGGCGGTTGAAGGCACTGATGGTGAGCAAGTATTGGCAGATGCTGGTTTGAGTGTTGAACAGGCTGAAGACATGTATCAAACATTGGGTATTGCAAATTATGAAGATCGTTTTGTAATTCCAACTTCACATGAAGAGATGCGTCATGAAGATCCGTATGGATTCCAAGGTCAAAATGGCTTCTCGGGTGGTAATACTAGTTCACATGGTCCAGATGGTGGCAAAGGGTTTAGTTTATTCCCAACAGCTCGTAAAAAGTCTGTAATCCCTGTTGAAAATATGCCTCGTAAGAAAGCTTAAGGAGAAATAGTATGCAAGTATTTAATGTTTTATCAAAACTAATCGATTATCCAGATAATGAACTGATGGAAAATCTTGATTCGGTTATCGAGTTTGTTAAAGACTCGCCAGAAACTGAAATCGAGGGTCATGAGAAGGAAATTATTATGGATTTTATTTCATGGATGCGAGTGCACACCACGATCGGCATTCAGCAAACTTATGTTGAAACGTTCGACATGGTGCCAGAGCATGACCTACATTTAACTCACCATATTTTTGGTGATGATAATGAGCGTGGTCCTGCACTGATTGATTTATCCGAACATTTTAAAACAGAAGGTTTGGAAGTTAAGGAGGGTGAAATTCCTGACTTTTTACCACTGATTTTAGAATATGTATCAACACTGGGTGACATGGAGTCAAGAGTGTTCCTAGGTGATGCGAAGAAGATCATTAAGGTGATAGCTGATAATTTGGATGAGGCTGAAAGTCCTTATTCTAAGTTGATCAGAATTGTTGAAAAGCGCAGCTATTTAGCTAACGCAGCATAAGGAGAGGTGACATGAATTTAGAAAACTTTTTATTTGGTGTTTATCCATATATCGCTGGTGTGGTGTTTATCATCGGTAGTTGGATTCGCTTTGATCGTGAACAATACACTTGGAAAGCCGATTCGTCGCAACTGCTAGGTAATAGTGGAATGCGCTTAGCATCCAACTTATTCCACGTTGGTATTATTGGTATTTTCTTTGGTCATGCAGCAGGCATGTTGTTGCCTCATAGCTGGTGGCAGATGGTTGCTACAGATGTTCAGCATCAGTACATTGCTATTTATGCAGGTTTGGCATTCGGTGGTATGGCTGCAATTGGTGCGGCACTACTATTCTTCCGTCGTGTTAGTAATGAGCGTGTAAAGGCCGTTAGTAGGTTTAGAGATAATTTTGTGATTTTCTGGTTATTGTTAACAGCGCTATTGGGCTTAAATACAATTCCTGGTTCTATGAGTCATGCTGCAGATGGTGACGTAACCATTATGTTAACGTTAGCTGAATACGTGAAATCAATTGCCACATTAAGTGTTGATCCGTCATTGCTTGCTGGTGTGCCACATACATACAAGTTGCACATGTTATTTGGTATGACGTTATTTTTAGTATTTCCATTTACACGTTTAGTTCATGTTTGGTCTGTGCCGATTACTTACTTAATGCGTCCGTACCAAATTGTAAGAACAAAGAACATCAAAACACATTTATAAAAGGATTGGATAAATGAAATATTTTGATGGTGTTAAAAAAATGGAGGAAATGGGTGTGAATGATAACTATATCCAAGGGTGGATAGCAGGTTATCTTCACAATCCTGAAATTGAAGAGCAGCGAATTACTGATGAGTATGAAGCCGGCTATGAAGATGGCAAAGAAAAATCAGATGCCAACTTTGCAAATTTTTGTTAAATCTAACTACCAATCTAAGTTTTCAATTGATTGGTAATAATATGGAGTCTGTTTTAATATGATAGTAAACAATAAAGACATAGAGCTAGACCCAGAAGGATACTTAATCCATCCTGAGGACTGGGATCATGATGTAGCAACAGAGTTAGCTAATTCAGAGAATCTTGAGCTGGGTGATGAGTACTGGACAGTGTTTGATTTTATGCGATCTTATTATGATGAACATGGCGTTCCACCTGACGTGCGTCATACAACTAAACAAATGGCAGTTGATTTTGACCTTGATAAGAAAGGTGCAAAAGCAAAGTTATTTACCATGTTTCCTTACGGCTATGTTAAGCAAGCTTGCAAAGCCTCAGGTATGAAACGCCCAAGAGGTTGGAGTACTGGCTAACCAAGTCATGAAATTATTTTTATTTAAATTTACTTGGGCGGTTTTTTGGTTGTTTTTTGGCCTTGTGATCGCTCAATCAAATAACATTAATGATCCAATGTGGATGTCAATAGTGATGTTATTAACATTATTAATTGCAGACGGATTAAAGCTGGTTGTTAAAAAAATTATGGCTCATGCCATTAGTACTTAAAAAGTAATAATAAGTTAGCGAATTACATACTTTCCTCCCTCTTTGTTTTGGTGGGATTAGTTCTCCCACTTAAATTATGTAGTTTGCTAACTTATTGTTATTAAGGGGAAAAGTAATTAATAATAAAGAGTTATTAATATCTGTTATCGGTGCTTTTATAGCAGTCTTAATGGCAGGATTTTTCTCAAATGTTATTTTAAATAGTACCAATTCTCCACTAATTATCGCCTCAGCAGGTGCATCAGCCATGCTTATGTTTGGCTTGCCAAATTCGCCTGTTTCTCGCCCTTATAACTTAATTGTTGGTCACACAGTATCGGCTATTGTTGGCGTCAGTTGTTATTATTTGGTTGGTGATGTTATTGTTTCTAGCTCTTTGGCAATATCCCTGTCACTTTTATTTATGAGTTTGTTTAAATGTATGCATCCTCCCGGTGGGGCAACGGCCGTTATAGCTGTAATAGGTGGTGAGACCATCCATCAACTAGGCTATGCATTTGCTATTATGCCTATTTTTCTCAATTCTTTAATATTACTAATTGTGGCAATTGCAGTAGCTAGTTTTAGAGATAAAAATCCGTTTGAAGATTATCTTTAATAAAAGCTGGTTTAGCCACCAGTAACTGGCGGATAGAAGGCCACTTCGTCAGTTTGTTTAATCACTTGTGAGTCAGTAGCAATTTCTTGGTTAATGGCGCAAAGAATATTGCTTGGAAAATAATGCTCACCATGTTTGTTGGCAAGAATATCTCGTAACTGTGCAACCGTTGTATCAGCATTCAATTCAATATTTTCATTAGAGGTTTTAAGATTTTCTTTAAGTGATGCAAAGTATAGAATTTTCATCCGCCAATCTCCGCCATTTGCCTGTTGCTTATATTGTCAATAGAGCTATTAAATTCGTGTTTTTCGGGTTTTTTATTAATGGCGTTCATAATTTCTTGTTTAATTTCATCATCTGTTAAATTAGAGCGTACTAAGTCTTTAAGTGATATTGAGTCTTCTTGGCCTAGGCAAAGTATCAATTCTCCTTTTGCGGTTAATCTTACTCGATTGCATGTTTGACAAAAATGGTTAGAAACTGCACTAATAACACCAACTGTAGAGTTGGCATCATTAATTTTATAATTAGTAGCAGGGCCATCAGTTTTACCTGGTTTAATCAGGGTTATCTTGTCTTTCAGATGTGTTTTAATTCTTTCAAGAATTTCTTTTTCATTCATATACTGAGACTGGGTTTCAATACCAGCGACACCAATTGGCATGGTTTCAATAAAGCGAATGTCAATACCTTTTTCAATTGCAAAATCTACCAGTGATTCTATTTCGTCGTCATTTACTCCGCGCATGGCAACTGTATTAATCTTAATAGGGCTCATGCCAGCTTTAATAGCGGCATCAATACCACTGATTACTTCACCCACATCACCGCCACGAGTAATTTCTTTAAAGCGTTCAGGAATGAGCGAGTCGATAGAGATGTTGACTCTATTAACGCCATTATTATGAAGTTTTTGTGCAAATTTTCCTAATAGTTGAGCATTAGTAGAAAGTGGAACATCTGTGATGCCGGGGATTGAACTGATCAGCTGAGCTATTTTTACAATACCACGACGAAGTAGTGGTTCCCCACCTGTGAGTCTTACTTTGCTAATACCCATTTCGGCAAATAATCTAACAATTTTTTGAATATCTTCATAGCTAAGAATATCCTCACGTTTACAATTTGGTGTGTGTGCATCATCACGACAATAAAAACACCTAAAGTTGCAATGTTCTGTAATGGAGATTCTTAAATAGTTAATCTCCCGACCAAACTTATCAATCAGCTTATTACTCATAATCTTCCAATTTCCATAAGCCAGACTTGCCACCAGATTTTTCTAGTAGTTGAATATCACTAATGCGCATAAAACGATCTACTGCTTTACACATGTCATAAATGGTTAGTAGCGCAACAGAACAAGCGGTTAATGCCTCCATTTCTACACCAGTTTGCGCGGTTAATTTAGCCATGGTATTGACCCGAATACCACCGTCAATAAATTCAAAATCCACACTAATTTTAGATAAATTAAGCAAATGACACATTGGAATTAGGTCGTGAGTTTTTTTAGCAGCCATAATGCCAGCCACTCTAGCCACTGCAAGCACATCGCCTTTTTTAAAATCATTGTCTTTGATTTTTTGCAAGGTTTCCGGTTTCATGAATATTTTCCCGCTCACACGAGCAGTTCTAGTGGTGTTGTTTTTATCAGCCACATCTACCATTTGAGCATTACCTTTAGCATTAATATGGGTTAGTTCATCACTCATAGCATCATCTCACTTAAGGGGTAAAAATTTAAAATTTCACCTTTTTTAAAGGTAGTTTTTTCAGGTATTTCAATCAGTCCATCTGCCCAGACCATGGAACTCAATACATCTGAACCTTGCTTTGGATATTGATTAGCTTGAGCAGGAGTGTGTGAATGATCAAGACGCACACGTACGAATTCTCGTCTAGGTTTAGAGCGGTGCCAATCAAAGTTGGCCTCAGCTTTAAAAGTAGCATTGTAAGGATTGCTAACACCTTGCATGGTTTTAATGAATGGACGAGCAAACAGTAGGAATGTCACCATGGCTGATACTGGGTTTCCAGGCAGACCAATAAACGCAGCATTGCCTACACGACCAAAAGCAAGTGGTTTTCCAGGCTTCATTCTAATGCGCCACAGGTTTAACTCACCCAGTGTTTCAACTGCGGGCTTAACATGATCTTCCTCGCCAACGGATACGCCACCCGTAGTCATAATTAAATCACATTTAGGCATTAAAGATTCTAGCGCCTTGCAAGTATCTTCCAAAGTATCTTTGATATTACCAAGATTAATAACTTCACAGTTAAGATTATTAAGAAGTGCAACCAGCGTATATCTATTAGAGTTAAATATTTGGCCTTTTTTTAATTCACCTCCAGGCTCAACTAACTCATCACCTGTGAAAAACACACCTACTTTAATTTTGTCAAACACTTCAAGTGTATCCACCCCTACACTTGCAGCGAGCGCAATATCTTGAGGCTTAAGTTTTGAACCAGCTTTTAAAATAACATCGCCAGATTTAATATCATTACCCATGGGTCTGATGTTTTCATTAAGCGCGATAGGGCGATAGATTTCAATTTTTGAATCGTCTTCGATTAATTCACACTCTTCCTGCATAATAACGGTATTAGCACCTTTTGGTGTGGGTGCACCGGTAAAAATTCGTGCAGCCTTTCCAGGTTCTAGTGTTTTACCAGTGCTACCGGCGGGAATTCTATCCGTAATTTCAAATGAAAATCCTCCGGGCGTGTTAACTTGCTCATCTTTTAAAGCAATGGCGTAACCATCCATGGCAGAATTATCAAACCCAGGTACATTGATGCTTGAGCGAATATCTTTAGCAAGTGCTCTGTTTAATGCCTGATCAAGACTTACAGTGCTGGTGCTACTGATAGTATTGGCTGAGCGAGTTAGTATCTCTAAAGCCTCGCTTGTAGAGAGTAGTGTTTGTGGTATTTCATCACAACCGCAATCGACTTGAGCATTGTCCATGGTTTATTTAGTATCAAAAATATTTTATTAATTGTATCATACGGCCTATCTAGTAATAAATAACATGCCTAATGAAAAACATTACCAAAGCTGATATCACCGCTGTTATTCTTGCTGGTGGTCAAGCCACACGCATGAACGGCCAAGATAAAGGTTTAATTCTTTTCAATGACAAGCCACTTATTGCCTATGTGGCCGATGTTATTAATCAAGACGTGCATAGTATATTGATCAGTGCCAATAGAAACATTGATCTATATCAAGAGTTTGGTAAAGTTGTTTCTGACCGGTTATCTGATTTTCAAGGGCCGCTAGCAGGCATATCGGCAGCACTTGATACAATTCAAACAAGCCATCTTTTGGTGCTTCCTTGTGATGGTCCGTTTATTAACGGCTTACTGCTTGAAAGGTTGTTAGAAAGCATGAATCAAACCAATGGAAATGTTTGTGTAGCAACAGATCGTGGAAGGATGCATCCAACATTTGCACTGATCAGTGCTAGCTTGAAAGATAATTTAACAGAGTTTTTGCTAAGTGGCGAGCGAAAATTAGGTCTTTGGTTTAGGAAAAATAATGCGCTAGAGGTAGATTTTTCTGATCAAAAAGACATGTTTATTAACTTAAATTCACCTAAGGATTTTGAAGTTAATAGAAATTAATTAGCGCCAGCGATCTGTTTGTTGTGTGTCACTATGTTTTGCCTCTACCCATACTTCTTTATCATTAGTATGTTCTTTTTTCCAAAAGGGTGCTTGGGTTTTTAAAAAATCCATAATAAATTCACAAGCCTCAAAGGCAGCCTTTCGGTGTTTACTAGTAGTAATAACCAAAACAATTTGATCATTAATGGCTAACTCACCCACACGATGAATAATAGTGGTATTACCTAAAGGCCATCGTTCTGCTGCTTGTTCGGCAATTTTTGCTAAAGCTTTTTCGGTCATCCCAGGGTAATGCTCTAGTGTCATTTTCTGAATGGACTCATTATCCAAATCACGCACCGTACCCACAAAGCTTACCACAGCGCCAATATCACTATCATTTGTTCTGGCTAATGCCACTTCAGTGCTTAAGTCAAAGTCTTGTTCTTGTACGATTATTTTGGTCATTAAATTTCTCTATTGATAAAAATATTATAATAAATTAATACTTATTGATGTATTCAATGCTATAATTTATCACAGTTACCCAATGAAGGGCAACAACAAACACAGGCGTTTATCTAACTTCCTTTAATTTAGGCTGATTAGATAAGCGTTTTTTTTCGTCAATTTCAAGATGGAGTTGGCCACGGGTATTGTAGCCACCCATTCTATTTTCATTAATTTGTAAGTAGAGTGGGTGGCTTTTTTTTGCTTTAAAAAAAGTAAGTATTCGTTAATTCTGACAAGGAGAAAGGATATGAAAAGTTTAGTAATCATTGGTTCAGGAATGAGTGCAATGAAAGTGGTGGATGAAGTATTAAAAATTGACCCACTTATGTATCAAATAACCATTATTGGTGCAGAAAGAGAATTGCCATATAATCGCATCATGTTGTCACCTGTATTAGCAGGAGAGAAAGAATTTGATGAGATTAAAACTCATGATGAGAGTTATTTCTCACAAAACAATATTACGTTTAAGCCTGGGTGCTTAGTGGCATCGATTGATCGTTTTAAAAAAACTGTCTTATTAACGAATGACAATGAATCTTATGATATTGATTATGATCGTTTAGTTATTTGTACAGGATCGAGACCCTTTGATTGTCTCAGACTTTACCAAAACATTAACCACGGATGATGCAGATATTATCCTTCCGGCTTGTTCATGGAGTGAAAAATCAGGCCACCAAAAAAATTCAGAGCGTCGATATTTAAAGCAAAATGCTTTTCTACCACCTGCGGGTGAGGCAAAGCCAGATTGGGAAATTATTTGTTTGGTTGCTAAGTCTCTTGGGCTTAAAGGCTTTGATTATCAATCGGCTGCTGATATTTGGCATGAAATGGATATTGATGAGTATTGGTCAGCTCAAATTAAAGTGCCTGAAATTCCGGTTGAAATTACTAGCAATGATCGAGTCTATGGTGAGTCAATTAATAACTCTCGATTGCTAGCGCAGTGGCATAGTATGTCACGTACTCAAAAAAGTAAAACCTTAAATGAAATGACAAAGCAAAATCCAAATTCAGTTTCTATTCACCATATTACCAATACTGAATTGTTTAAAGACAAAGAGGTTGAGCTAGATCGTTACTCAAAGCAGCCTTGTTTTAAAGGTTAAACAATAGGGAGTTTCACTTTAGTGTCAAAATGTGGCCATTCGTAGCGGATGGGGTAGTTTCGACGATAAATCTCAAAATTTTCAATATTTTTAATCGCCACTGTGTCTTGTTTAAAATCGTAAATTTCATTTAAACAATCTAGCAAATTATCACTTTTTAATTCCAAAATACCAGGATTGATTAAATTTTTAATATTTTCTTGTTGTTTTTCACCTAAAAAATCACATAAAGCTTCATAAACCATAAAACTGCCCATAAATTTAGCATCAACTGAATGTCCAGCGATATGTGGAGAGGCTAAATAAGCGCTGTCTTGTAATTTTTTATTAATATTAGGCTCATTTTCCCAACAATCAATCACATTTTCAAGCGTTTGGGTTTTTTCCCAAATTTCTTCAACAATCACACCACCACGTGCCGCATTAAAAAGGATGGTTTGGTTGGTTATATTGTGAAAATTACCCTGATTTAGCAGTTTATAGCTTGGATATGGGCCATCAAAGGTCAAGGGTGTGTGAAAAGTCACAATATCCGCACTAAGTGCAGTATCAAGATCAACAAAATTTGGCAAATTTTCGTTTTCTTGACGTATTGGGTCATTTAACAAAGTTTTAATGCCTAAAAGCTCAGCTTTGGCTGCCAGACGTGAGCCAACATTGCCCACGCCAATAATGCCTAGGGTTTTGTCTTGATAGTTAAAATTGTGTTTGTCTGCTAAGTTAATAATGGTACTAATTACAAATTCTGCCACGGCCATTGAGTTACAACCTTGGGCTGAGAAAAATTCAATATTATTAGCCTTAAGATAATCTTGATCCACGTGATCAAGTCCGGCTACCGTTGAGCCAACAAACTTAACCGAGCTATCTTTTAATAATGCCTCATTAACTTGGGTGCGTGAGCGTACGATTAATATATCTGCATCTTTAACTGAATCGGCATTAATGTCACGTCCAGCCATGGTGGTAATTTCACCAAATTGAGAGAATATTTCATCATAAGCATAACAAGCATCGTCAATAATTAGTTTCATTTTTATAAATCGGATTTGAATTTTGTACTTTTAACGGTGTTAAATGATAAAAATATTCAATCACATAGTTTGTACTATGCTCTTTTATATTTTAATCATTTGCCTTGTAAAAGAAAAAAATACCAACCCTTTGTCTCCTTTTTTAACTACCAGTTGACTGGCTTTAATTTATGCATTTTAAGGTAGTTGTTGGTTTTGGAAAAGTGCTTGCACCCAAAAAAACCTTTATGTGCAGAAAAGGGTGATGGGTGTGAAGCGGTTAATATTAAGTGTTTATCACTGTCAATTAATTCAGCTTTTTGCTGAGCATGCGCACCCCACAATAAAAACACCAAATTTTGTTTATTATTACTAAGCAGTTGAATTACCGATTCGGTGAAATCAACCCAAGGGGTTTTTGCGTGAGACCCTGGTGAGTTTTTCTCAACGGTTAGTGCACTATTGAGTAACAGCACGCCTTGTTTAGCCCATCTTTCTAAGTTGCCACTGTTATTGGGAGTGATGTTTAAATCTAGTTCTAATTCTTTATAAATATTAACCAGTGAAGGCGGTATCTTAATGCCTTGTGGAACTGAAAAGCTTAACCCGTGCGCTTGTCCTTCGTTATGATAAGGGTCTTGTCCAAGAATTACAACCTTGGTATTTGCAAAATCACTTAATTCAAATGCTTTAAAGATTTGATTTTTTGGCGGGAAGATGGTGATGTTATTGTTTTTTTGATGGTCCAAAAAATCCGCTAATTGTTTAAATGAATCTTGTTTAAACAACGGAGTTAGGTACTTAGACCAGTCGTTATTTATAGACTTGCCCACCATAGTCTTAATCGGTAGCCTAATGTGGTTACGTAACCCACCTCGGTGAATTGAATTTTGCCTTTAGTATTGATAAAGAAACTGCTTGGTGTGCCTTTAACACCAAATAGTCTTGAGATAGAGCCTGATTGATCATTAATAATGTTATCGAGCCGCATGTTGTTCTCTTCAGCGTGGGCTTGAATCTCTAAATCACTACCTGACTGAATAGCAATATTAAGCACTTTATAATCTTTAGAAATGGTTTGAATATTGTCATTTTCAAGATTACATACTGGACACCAGGTTGCCCAAAAGTGTATTAAAACTGCCCGATCTGGCAAGGGGTTAGAGTTTATAACTTCACCCGTTAATGTCTTAGAGCTAAAACTCGGTACTTGTCCTATGGTGAGGTCTTGTTGTTGCCAAGCGCGAATAATAAAAATTGCCAAAATAACCATCATAATTTGCATGATGGTTTTTCGACTTGGTCGGTTAATGTTCATGAGGGCTAATTATAGCCTAAGCAAATAATTTGAAAATACTCTCCCTATAATTATTTTTGACGTTAGAATGACTCAAATAAATACATAAAAAGCTTGATTTAAGTCAAGAATAGTTAACTTAAGTTATTTTTTCAATTGGTGTGTATTTCTTATAATTAGTTATTCAATGACAGCTGGGGAGAGGGTTTTGATTCCATCAAAAGAGCACCACAATAAATATTATCATTTTTTAGCGAAAATACCACTGTTTAAAAATATTGATGAATCAGAGTTGATTGACTTTCTGCATTCAGTTAAGGTTAGGCAATATCATCGTGGTGAGCTAGTTACGCTTGACTCGGAAGAGCATGATAAGTGTTATGTTGTGTATGAAGGTTTGTTTAAACTAACAAAATTAGACGAAAAAGGTGAGGAGATTGTTATCACTATTGCTGACAAAGCGGACGCCATAGCACCCATGCATTTTTCTGAGCATTATGAAGTGTGTGCAGAGTTTGTTAAAAATACCACGTTACTGTATTTTAATAAAGATGAGATTGATCGATTTACCGCCAAAAATCATCAGTTTTCTAGGAATATGATTGCTTTTTTAGCAGACAGTGTGCAACAGTTAATGTTAAGTGCAGAGGTATTGCAACTTAAAACTGCTAAAGAAAAAGTGGGTTGGTATTTGGTTCACAGTAAAGTTAACAATACTTTTAAACTGCCATATTCAAAAGCATTAATTGCATCTTATTTAGGCATGAAGCCTGAGTCTTTTTCAAGAGCATTAACACAACTTAAAGAAGAAGGTGTCAATCTAGAAAATAAATCTATTGTTTTAGACAATGGCGATGAGCTTTGTAAATACTGCGATAAGGTTACAGGTTCAGCTTGCCAATCTTTTAAAACTGAACGCTGTATTCATAATTAGTTATTGAACTTTAGCAGCTTCATCAGCCTTGGCAGCTTGAGCCAGCACTTCTTGTTTTTTATCAATGTATTTAATAATTTTATCCGCATGAGTAAGTGCCGGATCAAGCTCTATAGCGCGCTGCGCCATTGCTTTAGACATTTCATAAAAACTAAGATGCAAGTAAGCAACAGACATTGAAGTGAATAATTTAGGATCGGTTGGATCTATTAAGGTTGCCTCTTGAAAACTCTTAATTGCTTGTTTGTTTTGATTTTGTGATAGGTATAAATTGCCCAAACTGACATAGGCGTTTTTACTTGCAGAAGTGGCAATTATTTCTTGCAGTCTTTGCTCTTCTTGTTTAAATTTGTTGTCAGTCATAATTTGATTAACTTGCTGTAATATTTTATTAGACGCTGTTGATGAATTACCAAAGGCAAAAACACTACTGCACAGACTAATAAAAAGAATGGATATTGATAATTGTTTAAACTTCATTTTTATCTTCCTTGTAAAAATTAAAGAAAAAAATACCTCTTATAAGTTGCCTTAATAAGAGGTATTTAATTGCGACTTATAAAGCTAAATTATTTTTCAAATTGAGCTTTAAAGTCAGCAGTCGCTTTAGCACGAATTGCTTTTTGCTTTTCTGTCATCTTACCCAAGTACCACTTGTGGTTGTCAGAGTTAAGCACTTCGTCAATTGTAGCTTGAAGCTTATCGGCAGCAGCATGTTTCTTGCTGTCGTTTGTTGCTCTGGCCTTCTCTATCAAGTGCTCCAATTCAGGAAGCATGTGAGTATAGAAGTTTCTAGCAATCTCATAAGTACCATGCCAGTGCGTGATATCAGGACCCATCATGGAAGCACCGTGACGAGCACGACGACCTTCATGATGCCATAGTTCAAACCAAATGAAGTCAATCTTGTTAGAGAACTTAACAGGCTTCATTAATGGCTTGGCAGCCTTCATAAGCTTAATACCAGGCTTAGCAAATTTCTCATTGTACAGTTCAATTAATGCATCGTATTGAACGTAGAATGCTTCAGTGTATTCATCTGAGTGACATGCAACACATACATCTTGCATATTGTCACGACGAGTCTGCCAGTCAACGTGTTGACCCGGTAAGCCCATCTTCTTATCAGACACTTCAGGACGAATTGACACTGGTGGACGGTTATTCCAAGAAATACGCATACCAACATCATGAGTTACGTCTTGATTCTTAGTAGCACCCATATGACATGTTGAACAGGTAGGAGCAGTATTGTAGTCTTCACCAGGAATCCACTTAGCTCTATCCATACCTAATTGTTCTTTCTGAGAGGCATATTGGATACCATGCTTAGACTCATTGTAAACTTCGATATGCGGATGATCAGGACCCATGTGACACTTACCACATGTCTCCGGAGCACGAGCTTGTTCTACCTTGAAGCTATGACGAGAGTGACATGCTGTACATGCACCTTCAGAGCCATCAGGGTTGATTCGACCAATACCAGTATTTGGCCATGTTGCAGGATCAAGTGCACCATCTTCTAATACTTTAACTTGTGAACCATGACACTGCCAGCAACCATTTACAGCCGCAGCAGAGTTACCACCTGGGAAGCCATCAGTAACCATTGCACTGTTGCCTTCTACAACTTCAGCGAGTAAGTTATCTAAAGATCCGAGGATACGACCTGCCTTAGCATGGTGCGATTCTTCAGTTTCTTTAACTTCGTGTGCGTGACAATTTTCACAGTCACGTGGTGAAACGATAATAGAGATTAGCTTCTCTTTACCTTTTTTACCATGTAAGAATGCATCGCTATCGCCTACATCTGCAGCGTGACATTCGTAACAGCCAACTTTAGCACGATAGTGCTTAGAGTCGCCCCATTGTTGTACAAGGCCTGCATTTCCAGCCTTTCCTTTGTGACACTCGGCACATTCTTTACTCTCATCTGTCATTCTTGCAGGTGGCTCTGAAACTGACGCTATTGCCCCGTTGCTGATAAACATCAAAGATAAAAGAAGCATCATGCCCTTTATTATCTTTTTCATAACTTACTCCGTTTTATAGTTGTATTACTCTCTCACTTTGCATTTATACGCTAGTTGTTTATGGCTTAAAATAACTTATGTTAATATGATTAATAAAAACTAAAGTTAATCTATGTTGTTAATTGAATTGTTTGTAGGTGTTATTCTAAAAAAGCATCTTTTTGTTTCGATTACTCTCTATTAAGACAACCAGAAAGGTGCACTATCAATAAGATAAAAAAATAACCTATGTTATTTTTGCTCTGAGTAAATTTTTATATAATCAAATTCCTATCTATATAAATTAAACAATAATGACAGTAAAAGATAGTATTGATATTTGCGGTGTTTTGGTTCATGCAAAAAATGGCAAAGAACAAGAAGTTGAAAGCTCATTGAATGCAATTAATGGAGTTGAGGTTCATCATGTTAGTGACAATTCACGCCTGATTGTTACTATTGAGCTTGAAGGTAGAAAACAAATTATGGATACCATGAGTGGTTTTAATGATATTCCGAATGTAATTTCTACAGTACTGACTTACCAGCACTCAGAAGAAGTATAGTTTAATTATGGCAATTTCACGCAGAGAATTTTTTGTTAATTCTGCCAAATTAGCCACCACCTCTGCACTGATTGCAACAGGAATAATTAGTTATTCAAAATATGCTTATTCTATTCCAGCAGCTGCTATTCGACCGCCCGGTGCTTTGGAAGAGAAAGACTTTGTCTCAGCCTGTATCCGCTGTGGATTGTGTGTGAATGATTGCCCATTTCCAACCTTGTCTTTAGCAACGGAAAAAGATAATGTTGCCATTGGCACCCCGTTTTTTACCGCACGCAGTGCGGGCTGTGAAATGTGTGAAGATATTCCTTGTGTTAAAGCTTGCCCAACTGGAGCGCTAGATAAAAATTTAACTGATATTAATAATGCAAAAATGGGCTTAGCACGAATTGTTGATACCAAGGGTTGTATTGCTTATCAAGGTTTGAGGTGCGAGGTGTGTTTTAATGTTTGCCCAGTACAAGGCAAGGCCATTACTGTAGAAAGAAAACATAATGAGCGTAGCGGTAAGCACACATTGTTTATACCCGTTGTGCATTATGATTATTGCACAGGTTGTGGCAAATGCGAAGAGGCTTGCATTATGGAACAGGCAGTTATTAAAGTATTGCCTATTAAGCTGGCCATGGGTAAGCGTCAAGATCATTATAGGCTTGGTTGGGAAGAGAAACAAAAAGCAGGAAAATCGTTAGTTTCTCCAGATGTTGAGCATCAATACAATCTACCAGAAGGCAAAAAATACGATCTTCAAGGTGACGGTTTGACAGATATTAAAGTAGAAGACTCGGTTAATAATGCTCTTGATATGCTTAATAGCGTTAACCCACTATTTGATATTAAGAAAAAATGAAAAAACCCAATATTTGTAAACAAATAGGCCAAGACGTAATCAATTCCAGAGGTTGGTTTAGTGCAAATAAATATTTAGTTTTTCGTCGTTTATCACAAATTGGTATTTTGGGATTGTTCTTACTTGGGCCGTGGTTTGGCATTTGGGTTGTTAAAGGCAATCTTAGCTCAAGCCTTACATTAGATGTATTGCCATTAACCGATCCTTTTGTGTTGTTGCAATCTGTTTTTGCTGGCCATTCAATTGCTACTGATGCGCTGATTGGTGCTGTTATTGTTGTGGTGTTTTATATGGTAGTTGGTGGGCGAGTATTTTGCTCCTGGGTGTGTCCTGTTAATATTGTTACTGATGCAGCCTCATGGTTAAGATGCAAATTAGGCATTAAAACCACCAGTGGTGGCGTGTCAAACAAAACGCGCTATTGGTTATTGATGACAGTAATGCTCACAGCATTAATAACAGGAACTGTTGTTTGGGAGCTGGTTAATCCAGTATCCATTTTGCACCGTGGCATTATTTTTGGCATGAGTTTCGCTTGGTTTTTAATTGCCTTTATATTTTTATTTGATTTATTTGTGGTTAAAAACGGATGGTGTTCACGCATTTGTCCAATGGGGGCTTTTTATTCTTTGTTGGGCAAATCATCAGTTTTAAGAGTTAATGCAAAACAAAGAGATCAGTGTACTGATTGTTTGGAGTGTTTTGTTGTTTGTCCTGAATCACAAATCATCAATCCTGCATTAAAAGGTGAGAGTAGTTCAATTGTGCTTGATGGTAATTGCACAAACTGTGGTCGTTGTATTGATATCTGTGAGCCAAAAGTGTTTAGTTATTCAACGCGTTTTAAAAAATAATGGTTAAAAACAATCTATGTTAATGAAATAAGTCAAATAACTAATTAAAGTTATAAGTTCATTAATTTTATAAATCAACAGTTGATCTTGAGGAGAAAAGATGAGTATTAGTAGAAGAGAGTTTATTAAGAACAGTGCAATTAGCGCAACAGCTACTACAGCAGGCATAACTTTGCCAGGCATTGCACTTTCAAATTACAATGAAAGTGTTGACGGTATTAAGTGGGATAAAATCCCATGTCGTTTTTGTGGTACTGGTTGCTCGGTATTAGCTGGAACAAAAGATGGTAAGTTAGTTGCCACGCAAGGCGATCCAGATGCGCCAGTTAACAAAGGCCTTAATTGTGTTAAGGGTTATTTCTTATCTAAGATTATGTACGGTAAAGACCGTCTGACTCAGCCTCTGCTACGTAAGAAAAATGGAAAATATGACAAAAATGGTGATTTCACACCAGTATCTTGGGATGAAGCATTTGATGTCATGGAAGAAAAATGGAAGGCTGCTCTTAAAGTTTCTAAAGAAGAGAATAAAGGTAAGCCGGCTGATAAGTTAACCTCTCGCGTTGGAATGTTTGGTTCTGGTCAGTGGACTGTTTGGGAAGGTTATGCTGCTTCTAAATTGTACAAAGCAGGATTTAGATCCAACAACATTGATCCTAATGCTCGCCATTGTATGGCGTCAGCAGTAGGTGCCTTTATTCGTGCATTTGGATCAGATGAGCCAATGGGCTGTTATGATGATTTTGAGCATGGTGAAAACTTCGTGTTATGGGGCTCTAACATGGCAGAAATGCATCCAATTCTGTGGTCACGTATTTCTGATACACGCCTAACTAAGCCTGGTACTGAAGTACACGTGTTATCAACGTTTGAGCATCGTTCATTTGAACTGGCTGATAACGGCATGATTTTCAAGCCACAAACAGATACAGCAATACTTAACTATATTGCAAAATACATTGTGGATAAAGATGCTTACAATAAAGAATTTGTACACAAGCATGTTAATTTTAAGAAAACACCAACTGACATTGGTTATGGTTTACGTAATGATCATCCACTGCAGAAAAAAGCTAAAAACGCCAACAAAGGTAAACTTAGTGGCATTTCTTGGGATGAGTACAAAAAGTCACTTGAGCCGTATACAGCAGAGTATGTATCTGAGTTATCGGGTGTTTCTAAAGACAAGCTTGAGCGTTTAGCAAAAATATATGCAGATCCAAAGAAGAAAGTTGTATCGCTTTGGACAATGGGTGTTAACCAACACACTCGTGGTGTATGGACAAATGGCTTAATTTACAATATTCATTTATTAACTGGTAAGATTTCTGAGCCAGGTAATGGTCCATTCTCATTAACCGGTCAGCCTTCTGCTTGTGGTACAGCGCGTGAGGTTGGTACTTTTGTACACCGTCTTCCTGCAGATTACGTGATTATGAAAAAATCACACCGTCAGTTTGCGGAGAAAATTTGGAAATTACCAGCAGAGACCATTCCTGGTAAGAAAGGTTACCATGCGGTTGCACAATCTAGGGCACTAAAAGATGGCAAGCTTAATGCTTATTGGGTAATGTGTAATAACAATATGCAAGCTGGTCCAAACGTAAATGATGAAATGCTACCGGGTTGGAGAAATCCAGATAACTTTGTGGTGGTGTCAGATCCGTACCCAACCGTATCAGCCCAAGCAGCTGACCTTATTTTGCCAACAGCCATGTGGGCTGAAAAAGAAGGTGCTTATGGTAATGCTGAAAGACGTACACAATTCTGGCGTCAGCAAGTAAATGCTCCTGGTGAGGCTAAATCAGACTTGTGGCAATTAATGGAATTTTCTAAGAGATTTACCACTAATGACGCTTGGTCAGATGAGCTTCTGGCAGCAAATCCAGAGTATAAAGGTAAGAGTTTATATGATGTGTTGTATGCCAATGGTCAGGTTAATAAATTTGGTAAACAAGAGATTACTGATGATCGTGGCAATAAGTATGGCAATAGTGAAATGGATGATTTTGGATTCTACGCTCAAAAAGGTCTGTATGAAGAGTACCGTAGATTTAGTTTAGAAGGTCCGAAAAAAGGTCACGAGCTTGCTAATTTTGATGATTATCATAAAACTAGAGGACTGCGTTGGCCGGTTATTAATGGTAAAGAGACGCTATGGCGTTATCGTGAAGGATATGACCCCTATGTTAAAAAAGGCCAAGGTGTTAGTTTTTACGGCAAGAAAGATGGCAAGGCAAACATTATTACTGCACCGTATGAGCCACCTGCAGAGGTGCCAAATAAAGAATTTGACTTATGGATGTCAACTGGTCGTGTGTTAGAACATTGGCATTCAGGCACCATGACAAGACGTGTTCCAGAGCTGTATCGTGCAGTTCCAGATGCGGTTATTTATATGCATCCTGATGATGCTAAAGCACGCGGTTTAAGACGTGGTAAAAATGCTAAGATTTCGTCAAGCCGTGGCGAGATGATAGCCATGATTGAAACCAAAGGTCGTAACAAGCCACCTAAAGGTTTGGTATTTGTTCCTTTCTTTGATGCATCGCGCTTGGTGAATAAATTAATTTTGGATGCGACAGATCCTCTTTCAAAAGAAACGGATTATAAAAAAACACCCGTTAAAATTGTTAAAGTGTAGGAGGAGATGATCATGAAAAATAAAATATTAGCTATTACTATCGTTTCAGTTTTTACACTAGGATCTCAGGCAGGTTTTTTTGGTTCGGACCATAATTGGAACAACACTTCTGCATCTAAAGTTGATGCAGCGCCAGTGGAGGTTTCATCGCTTCGTGGCGCACATGCGCTTGAAGGTATGTCAATTGCACCTGATAAATTCAAATGGATTAAAAAGAACGTTGAGTTTGATCGTAGTTTTGACGACCAACCGCCCGTTATTCCACATAAAACAGAGTCAATGCCAATCAGCTTAAAGAAAAACAAGTGTTTAAGTTGTCATAGTGACGAGAACTACAAGGAAGAGGAATCTCCTAAAATGAGTTCAACGCATTTCTTTACTCGTGAGGATAAGCGTTTATCAGAAATGTCACCAAGACGTTATTTCTGTTTACAATGTCATGTTCCACAAGCCGATAAGGAAGCATTGATTGGAAGTACTTTTGTTAATTTGGACGAATAATTAATACGTGAGTGTTATGACCAGGGCCCAACTGCTTAGAGGCGGTTGGGGCTCTAATAAACAAGCAGTTGTTAGGCCACCATGGTCTAAAGGCGAAGATCAATTTACTGATTTGTGCAATCGTTGTGGTGCTTGTATAGACGCTTGTCCAGAGAAAATTTTAACCACAGGGTCTGGAAAATTTCCAGTGGTTAATTTTAAAAAAGGTAGTTGTAGTTTTTGCAAACAATGTGTAGAGTCTTGTAGGTACAATGCTTTTAGTGTATTAAAGGAAAAGCCTTGGGAAATTGTGGCTGAGATTAAAGACAATTGTTTGTCAAAAATTGGCGTTATTTGTCAATCGTGCTTTGAAGTTTGCGAACATGATGTTATTGAGTTTAGTTTGCAGGTGGGCGGTATTCCATCTATTGGTTTGGAGACAAGTAATTGCACTGGTTGTGGTGATTGTGTATCGGTTTGTCCGAAAGATGCAATACAAATAAATTAAGAGATATTTTATATAAGGAGAAAGAAAAATGAATAGAAGATCCGCTATAAAGGCGTTAATCGGAGGTGCTGCAATACTCTCAGGTGTGTTGCCATTTAATGCACTAGCAAATGTTATGGGCAAGTTAAAAGCCGGTGATGCTATTAACACTATCACAGGTGGCAAGCACGCAACTTCTGCCGATTTAAAACTGATAGCGCCGAAGCTGGCTGAAAATGGTGCACAAGTTCCAATTACGGTGGATGCAACAGCACTAGCAGGCGTAAAAAGTGTTTTCTTAATTGTTCATGAAAACACCAAGCCTGTGGCCATGCGAGTTGATTTTGAATCAGATGATGTTCTTGCTTTTGCAAGTTTTAGAGTAAAAATGGGCAAGCCAACCGAGGTTACAGCAATTGCACAGACAGCAAGTGGTTTTGTAACTGCTTCAGGCAAAACCAAAGTTACCAAAGGTGGCTGTTAATCTAATTAAGGAGAATTATCATGGCAAAGAAAATTAAAGCAAGAGCAAAAATGAAAAAAGGCCTAATTGAGGTTAAATATAAAGTCAAACACCCAATGGAAACTGGCCTTAGAAAAGACAAGGGTGGCAATATTGTGCCAGAGGATTTTATTAACCATATCAAGATTGAAAAAAATGGTGCGCATATGCTGACACTCACACCAAATTCAACCGTTGCCTCTGACCCATACTTATATTTCAAAATGAAAGGCGCAAAAGGTGATGCAATCACGCTTTCTTGGGTGAGTAATACGGGTGAGAAGAACTCGGCCACGACTAAAGTTAAATAATTATTTATAATAAGATCATTTAACTAATCTTGGCAGGCTTTATTTAATTAAGGCCTGCTTCATTACAAATGAACAATAAAATCTTAAAAATATTTCTGCTTATTGTAGGAGTATTGGGTGCTTATGGCATGGGATCTTTTATGTATAACATGGGTAATGACATGTCAAACATGACCAAATCAGTAGAGCAAATGACCAAAGATGTGCATTCGATGGCGAGTAATATGAGTGGTATGGCTCTTAATATGGTGCAGATGGCTGAGTCAATGGTTGAAGGTCAAAAAAAGATGGGTCATGATTTTTCCAATGTTGCTAAAGACATGAACACAATGACTAAGTCGATGGCATCTATGGGTGCGGATATGAATAGCATGAGTGGGAAAATTGCTCAAATGAATGGCAATATTCAAAATATGAACAATTCTATTTCACACATGAGTGACGACATGGCGGTTATGAATGGATCTATGTCTAACATGCGTTATGACATTAACAAATTTACCAAGCCAGAAAAAATTGTGATGCCTTGGTTGAGATAAAAGAAAAATTATGAACAACACGTCTTTAAAATTATTATTAATAGGTATCTTTACATCTTTATCTTTACATGCTGCTGATCCAATTAATGGGCAAATCATTGCAGCTAAAAAATGTGATAAGTGTCATGGAGAGTTTGGTATTAGTGATGATACTGATACGCCACATTTAGCATCGCAAAATAGTGCTTATGCCATTAAACAACTCAAGGACTATAAATCAAAACTGCGTGTTGATAAAAATATGTACAAGCGTGCTAAACGACTTGACGATGAAAGAATGAGTGATCTTGCAGCTTAGTATGAATCGCAATTGTTGCCAGAATCTGATTCTTCATTAAGAGAGAATATAAAAACCCCATCACTCGTTAATAAAGGCGATATTAGTCGTGGTATTCCTGCATGTGATTTGTGTCATGGAAAAGATGGAAAGACTTCAATTGGAGCCACTCCAGCACTTGCCGGACAACAATACGGGTACTTAGTGTCAACCATGGAGTATTTTAAAGATGGCTCTAGAAGTAATGACCCAGGCGGGGTGGTGCAAGGTGTTATTAAAAAATTATCAGAATTAGAAATTGAAGCGTTAGCTAAATATTATTCTGAACTTGGTGGCAGAGAGGCTGAAGAGTAGCACTTACCAAGAAGCACTCTGTACAAGAGATTTGATTAATTCATTGGCATCAGTTGTGGATTTTTGTGATTTTTGATCCAATGCGCTTAATTCTGTATAAACGATATGAGTCTGATTAGGCGAGCTGTTTAGCGTGTAAAGTGCAATTTCAAATGGACATAAAGAAATGTTCAAAGGATTTGCAATAACCAATTCATGCGATATTTTTGCCGAACAAAATGCAATAATTTCAGCTTTTTTGTAAATTTGTTGAACGGCTTTTTTATTTTTTGAGTCAGGCGGAGTGTTAAGCATTTTGTCAAAATTGCTAATTGCTTTATTGTAAAAAGTTTTTATATTAAAAACCTCTTCTTGAGTGCGATTAAGCATATCACTGGCATGGTAAATTTTTGAGATATTAATAGCTTTCTGCTCAATGGCATCAATTAAGTTGCTACGAATATCTTCATAATTGTCATCAACAACAACACTAACAACAGAGTTGGAATGCGCATTAAAAGCAATACAAAGACCTAGAGTGAGAAAAAATTTTTTAACAATATTAGTGGAATTTTTCATGAGTGTGTTTTGGTGTTACCTTTCTTTATATGTTTAATTAACTTTAAGGAGAGTTATATAAAAATAAGCAAAGGAAGGTAATTTTAAATTATAGATATATTTTTTTACAAAGAAACAATCTATGTTGTTTTTAAATTAAATAACGTTGTATAGACTTTAATCTAATTAATAATTAAAAGGCATAGCGACAAGCGTTTTTTATTATTAAATGAGGAGATTCTACCTTTTTTGATTAAGGTAGAAAATAATTTTAAATAAACAACATGGAGTTTATGATGAGATATACGATTGTTAAATCTACACTGCTAGTTGCTGGACTGTCGATAGGTATGGCGTCTCAAGCTGCACCGTCTGCGAGCATGCTTGCTTATACGTGTGCTGGTTGTCACGGAACTAATGGTGCTAGTGTTGGTAATGCTATTCCATCTATTGCTGGTTTGTCTGAGACCTATATGGTTGAAACGATGAATGCTTATAAGTCTGGTGATAGGGAATCTACAATTATGGGCAGAATTGCCAAAGGTTATTCTGAAGAAGAAATTGAATCAATGGCGGGGTTTTTTGCTGATCAACCAGTTTATAAAAACACAAACCAAACATTCAATGCTGCAAATGTAGCAAAAGGTAAGGCGCTACACGAGAAGTACTGTGATAAGTGTCATACAGAGAGTGGTACGGTTGCAGATGATGATGCTGGTCAATTATCTGGCAATGCTAAGTTGTTCTTACAATGGTCACTGGCTGATTTCCATAGCGGTTCACGTGACATGGAAAAGAAAATGGCTAAGAAGATGAAGAGAATGACCAAGCGTGATGCTGATGCATTTGAAAAAATCACTGATTACTACTTAAGTGGTGAATAGAGGAGAATACTGATGAATAAACAAAATAGAAGAAGCTTCTTAAAAACAGTAGGTCTAGGCGCTACTGCAGCAACAGCTGCTACTTACACACCATTTGCAATTGGTGGTGCAAGTAAAAAAGTTGTGGTTGTTGGTGGTGGTATGGGTGGTGCAGTTGCTGCTAAATACATTCGTATGATGGATAAATCTGTTGAAGTAACACTGATTGAAGCAAACGAAAATTACTTTACTTGTTTTGGTAGTAATGAAGTACTTAGTGGTGTTCGCAAAATGGATGACATTAAGTTTGGATATCACGGTCTTAAAGGTCATGGTATTAACGTGGTTATCGACAAAGTAGTAGATATTGATGCCAGTGGTAAAACAGTTAAAACAGCCAGTGGTAAGAGTTTTGCTTACGATCGTTGTATTGTTTCTCCAGGTGTATCTTTCAGATATGACAAGATTGATGGCTACAATGAAGGTGTGGCAAATAGCACTATTACTCATGCTTGGAAAGCTGGCCCACAAACAGCATTGTTACGTGACCAAATTCATTCAATGAAAAAAGGTGGTACGGTAATTATCTCTGCTCCACCTAATCCTTTCCGTTGCCCTCCAGGTCCTTATGAGCGTGCAGCACAGATTGCTCATTACTTAAAGCATAATAATCCTACTGCTAAGATTCTAGTATTAGATGATAAAGAGAAGTTCTCTAAGTTTGGCTTGTTTACTGCGGGTTGGGCTAAGCACTACGGATACGGCACTGACAACTCTATGATCGAATGGGTTAAAGGCTCTGCTGGTGGTAAGATTGAATCAGTTGATGTTGCGGGTATGACCTTATCAGGCGATGTTGATGATTACCAAGGTGATGTCATCAATATCATTCCAGCACAAAAAGCTGGCGATATTGCTCATGTTGCAGGTTTAACGAATAAATCTGGCTGGTGTCCAATTAAAGGTGATACATTTGAATCTACGATTCATAGTAATATTCACGTTATTGGTGATGCTGCGATTCAATCGCCACTTCCTAAGTCTGGCTACGCAGCCAACTCTGAAGGTAAAGTGTGTGCCGCAGCTGTGGTTGCACTACTTAATGGCGATAAAGCACCAGATCCTTCATATGTGAATACTTGTTACAGTGTTATTGCACCGGGTGATGGTATTTCAGTTGCTATGGTTTATAACTTTAAAGATGGAAAAATCAATAAAGTTAAAGGTTCAGGCGGCTTAACACCAAGTAAGTTTGACGCTAGATTAAGAGCTAGAGAGCAGGAGAATGGTTATTCATGGTATGACAATATCATTAATGATACATTTGGCTAAATTGTAATCTAGTCTTAAGCAACATAAAGCCCGGATCTAATCCGGGTTTTTTTTATAAATTTTCTAAAATCATTTTTTTTTTTGCATATAATCATATTGATATAGACTAAATTGATCCAGGTCAAGTTTAAATATATAAGACTATGATAATATACTCATACACATGAACTTGAGGAAAATGTAATGAATTGCAATTCTAACAATAAAATATCAGACAATTGTTTAAGTTGTGCTGTTAACAAACTCTCAGTCTTTGGAGATATGAGTGAGAGTGACATTAAATCCATTAAAGGGTTTATTGATAAAAAGCGTCATTACACCAAAGGTGAAACTATTATTGATGAGCATGAGTCTGTTAGCTTTTCGCTGTGTGTTAACTCTGGTTATTTAATTCTAGGCTCATACCTTCCAGATGGTTCTCGTCAAATCTATCGTGTGGCTCTACCTGGAGATTCAATTGGATTTTCACACAAGAAGGAGCAAGTGAAATATTTTGTTCAAGCGATAACAGATGTTGATGTGTGTGTGATTAATAACAACACAGTGCGTGATTTGGTAACTCATGAGCCGTCATTCGCACTTCGACTGATTGAGATTTTATCGAATAATTCACAAGATTATCAGCAATACTTGTTAAATATTGGCAGAAAAGACGCAGCACAATCTTTGGCGTATTTAATTTTAGATTTGTTAGATAAGATTAAAAATATTAGTACTACTTGCGCAAAAAATTCACACGCAGAATCAGAAGATTTTTTCCCGCTTAATCAAGAAGATATGGCGGACGCTGTTGGTTTAACTAAGGTGCATGTTTCAAGAGTTATTTCACAGTTTAAAAAAGACGGCATTATTAAATGCGCGCATAAAAAAATGGAAATTCTAGATAGGGATGAGCTTGTTCGTATTGCTCAATATCCACCAGCTAATTAATTAGTGCTCCATTTTTAAAGTATTGCTCTTTGACAATTTTTCCTTTTTTGTCCCACCACGTAGAGACACCATCTAACTTATTGTTGGTGTAGTTGTATTGTTTTAATTTTTCACCTGTTGAAAAATACCAAGTACTCGGCCCATTAAGAGTTCCATTTATATAACTAGACTCAAACTGCTTATTGCCATTTTTTCGCCAAAAAGTACTTTTTCCATGCTCTTTACCATGTTTGAAATAAGCGCGAAAATCTTTACTTCCATCTGCTTTGTAAAACATTGACTCACCATGTTCCTTTCCGTCTTTATATTGAGATTGTCTGATGATTTTTCCATTTTTATGATGAGTGGTAACTATTCCACTGAATAATTCAGAACTACCTTTTTTGTAAATAGTGCCATTGATACTGAGTGTGTCAGTTGCATTAATGGAGCTTTCTTGTGCGCATGATGATATGAATATGCTAAGTAGTAATAGTAGTGTAAGCTTATTCATAATTAAAAGTTGATTATTTAGACTTTTTATCAGATATGGATTTGGTGCCAATTGGGAGTTGTTCATCTTTCATAGAGTTTTTAAAGCCTTTGATAGTACCACCTAAATCTATACCAATATTTTTAAGTCGTTTACCGCCAAAAATAAGTAATACAATTACAAGGATAATAATCAGTTCAAACAGTCTTGGTCATAGTTTTTTCTATTTTTTTATTGTGCTATTTGAATTGATTTTAACAAGATAAAATTAGCACAACGTGCTTATTTTATAAGGGCTTTGAGAAAATAACATGGGTTATTTTTTTTATCTTGATAGTTGTAAAATATCAACAATATTTTTTTAAATTTCATTCTTAATTATGACAAATTGGATACAGCGCTGGGAGCAGGGAAAAATTGGCTGGCATCGAGATCGCCCTAATAGCAAACTAATTGAATTTATAGATTGCTTGTCTTTGCAAAAAGGTGATTGTGTATTTGTACCGTTGTGTGGCAAAAGTGTAGATATGCTGTATCTACTAGAACAAGGCTATCAAGTGTTTGGAGTGGAATTAAGTTTATTAGCAGCTGAGCAGTTTTTTAAAGAAAATAAGATTGAATTTTCCTTAAAAAAGACAGATAAATTTAACATTTATTGCGCACACAATATTCAAATTTATTGTGGTGACTTTTTTGACCTTTCTAAGCAAGATCTACAAGGAGTAGTTGCAGTGTACGATAGAGCTTCGTTGATTGCATTAAGCTTAGATTTAAGGGTGAAATATGCGCAACATTTATACTCTATAATACAAGCAGGTTGTCGGATGTTGCTATTAACATTAAACTATCCACAATCACAAATAAGTGGTCCGCCTTATGCAGTTAATAAGGATGAAGTGGCACTGCTTTATAAAGATGGGTTTGAATGTCGTCAACTGCAATGTTTTGATGATATTGGTAACGAACCTAAGTTTCAGCGTGCGAACGTTGATTTTATTGAAAAAGCAACTTATTGTTTGCGAAAAAAATAAGAGGGAGAAATGGCTAAACAAGTAAAAGGAACGGTGGCACAATTTGGTACTAAAGGATATGGTTTTATTATTGGTGATGATGGTGAAAAATATTTTGTTCATCAGAAAAATATTTTTAACAAATCACGCTTAAAATCAAACACACGCGTGGCGTTTACCGCAGAAAGTTCTGAGAAAGGGTTAGTGGCAACCAATGTTGAACTAGAAAGTGGCAAGGTTAAATCAACAAATAGCATATCAAATGGCTTATCAGATGGTGCAATTAAAGGCATGTTTGCTGTATTGTTTGTTATGCAAGCCGTTGTTATTTACAAGGTATTTTTTGCAACTGTAGCAAGCTAATGAAAAAATTACTGACGTTAATTTTCTTGCCATTATTGTTAAGTGGGTGTTTGTCAACGCCTGCAGTAACAGTTAATAACATCTGTCATTTGATGGATGAAGAAGTTAGTTGGTATCGTTCAGTTAAAGCGGCTGAGAAAAAGTACGGTGCACCTGCACACGTGGCACTCGCTATCATGTATCAAGAATCACATTTTGCATCTGATGCTAAGCCTCCAAGAGAAAAACTCTTTGGTGTGGTGCCTTGGTTTAGACCAACAACGGCTTATGGTTTTGCCCAAGTAACAGATGATACTTGGGAGTGGTATCAGTTAAAAACAGGTAATCATAGCGCTGATCGTGATGATTTTGATGATGCAGCAGATTTTGTGGGCTGGTACATTATGCAATCCTCAAAGCGTTTCGGTATTAGTAAATCAGATGCGTACAATCAATACTTAGCTTATCACGAAGGTCATGGTGGCTTTAAACAAAAAACATACAATAGAAAACCTTGGTTGAAAGAGGTAGCTAATAAAGTTGATCGCAACGCACAGCGTTATAAGCGTCAACTTAATCAGTGCGCCTCTGAGCTAGATGGCAATACCATTTGGAGTCTCTTCTAATATCGTCATCTGATTTTATGTGGATAAAAGTTCTTGATAAAGTGCCAAATGAAGGCACAATGTCCGCCATAGAAATACAAAATAAGAAATTATTTGTAAGTATGAGTAATGGTCAATTGTATTGCGCTGAAAACCGTTGTCCTCATGAGGATATAGAGCTAACACTAGGGTGCTTAAAAGCGGGTAGCGTGGTGTGCTCTTTGCATGGTTTTAGTTTTGATCTGACCACAGGAAAAAGCTCTGATGATGATGTGGATAATATGAAAACTTATCCAGTAAAATTAAAGAATAACGAAATATACATACAATTATGACTTCTACAGAATTAATGAAATCTATTATTCAGCGCATTGCTACGGGTCCAGAATTAAGTAAAGATCTTGATTTTGAAGAAACAAAAAAAGGCATGCAGGCAATTTTGCGCGGTGAAATTGACGATGTACAATCAGCCATTTTTTTTATCGCCCTTCGAATGAAGCGTGAAACTGAACAAGAAAACAAAGGTGTATTAGCTGCAATTTTGGCAGAAAGTGACAAACAGCAAGTTGACGTTGATGAATTGGTAGATTTAGGCGATCCATATAGTGGTTATAATCGTTCAATTCCAATTTCAACCTTTTTACCAGTGGTGTTGGCAGAGCTTGGTTTGCCAAGTGTAATTCATGGGTTAAATAGTGTTAGCCCTAAATTTGGCCTAACTCATAGACATATTGTTCAAGCGATGGGCTTAAGTGTGGAGCATACAACCCTTGAAGTCAAAACAAGACTTGAAGACCCGTCAATTGGTTGGAGTTATATTGATCAAAAAAGTTATTGCAAGGGGTTGCATGATTTGGTACCACTGAGAGATCGTATCATTAAGCGTACGGTTATTAATACAGTTGAAACGCTAATCGCACCTTTAAGAGGTAGAAAAACACATTCTGTATTGGGTTATGTACACAAGCCTTATCCACCAAAATATGCGGCCTTGGTTGACGAATCTGGCATGGAAACAGCATTACTTATTCGTGGCGTAGAAGGTGGTGTTATTCCATCACTACGCCAAAAAGGTTTAATGATTTCGTATGAAGGCACAACAGAAATGGATCGTGTTGATATTGAGCCATCAGCTTTGGGTATAGAGCAAGATCTGCGTGCTATTTCATTTCCTGCTGAGATGGACGTTCATAATGACATTCCTGCATTGGCAGACTATACAGTCAAGCTTGGCAAGGCAGCTTTATCAGGTGAGAAAGGTATGTTTTATGATGGCTTGGTTTTATCAGCTTCATTAGTGCTTTGGCACACTAAGAAAGTATCTAAATTAGAAGATGCAGCACAACTGGTTCGAGCAGTGCTTGATTCTGGCAAGGCGTTAAATAGACTTAAATAGCTCTTTTAAATCCTCACTATTTCAACTTAATAAAATACATTTTCTGTCAGTGAAATTTATTTTATTTTAACGGTTGAAATTGTTATTTATTAGGCGTAAGATGCCTATCAAATATTCGGGGGAATAATGCAAGTATCTGACACATTTGGCACCATTTTAAATCTAATGCCAATTTTATTTATTTGGCTATTGGGGTTAATATTCGCCGTTATTGTAATGACGTTTGTTTATGATGTTACTCAGAGCAAAAATGCAGTACTTAGAAACTATCCAGTCGTTGGTCATTTTCGTTATTTGTTTAGCACCTTGGGTGAGTTTTTTCGCCAATATTTCTTTGCCATGGATAGGGAGGAAATGCCGTTTAATCGAGCAGAGCGCGAGTGGGTAAATCGAGCGTCAAAAGGCAAAGACAACACCATTGCTTTTGGCTCTACTAAAAATCTTAATGTAGCGGGTACACCCATTTTTATTAATTGCCCATTTCCAACGCTTGACAGTGAAGCGGTTGAAACTAGAACCATTGTTATTGGCGAAGGATATAGTGACTATCCTTATGCAGCCAAGTCAATCTTTAATATTTCTGGTATGAGTTATGGTGCTATTTCAAAGCCAGCGGTACTCGCGCTTTCAAATGGTGCAAGAATGGCACAGTGTTGGATGAATACAGGTGAAGGTGGTCTTAGCTCTTATCATTTAGAGGGTGGGGCAGATCTGGTATTTCAAATTGGTACAGCAAAATATGGTGTTAGAAACGAAGATGGAAGCTTAAGTCGAAAAAAATTGAAAAAAATTGCTCAGCATGATCAAGTTAAAATGTTTGAGTTAAAAGTTTCGCAAGGGGCTAAACCAGGAAAAGGCGGTATTTTGCCAGGTGTTAAGATAACCACTGAGATTTCAAATATTAGAGGCATTCCTAAGGGCGAGGACTCAATTTCTCCAAATCGCCATATTGAAGTGTCAAATGCTAGTGAGTTATTAGATATGATTAATATCGTGCGCGATATTACCAAAAAGCCAGTAGGTTTTAAGACAGTCATTGGCCATATTCGTTGGCTTGACTCTTTACTAGAAGAAGTTGACAAGCGTGGCAAGGCTTCAGCGCCAGATTTTATTACCGTAGATGGTGGTGATGGCGGCACAGGCGCAGCGCCTATGGCGCTTATGGATAATGTAGGTTTGCCACTTAGAGAGTCTCTACCATTGGTGGTTGATAAACTAATGCAGCATGGCTTAGAAGACAGAATTAAAGTGATTGCATCAGGAAAGCTGATTACACCATCTGATGTGGCTTGGGCTATTTGTGCGGGTGCTGATTTTGTAACCTCAGCACGTGGGTTTATGTTTTCTATTGGTTGTATTCAATCATTAAGGTGTAATAAAAATACTTGCCCAACGGGTATAACCACGCACAATAAACGTTTACAAAAAGGATTAAATCCTGAGAGTAAAGCTATAAAGGTTAAAAATTATGTAGGCAATATGGTTAAAACAGTACAAAGCATTGCTCACTCTTGTGGGGTAAAAGAAGTGAGAAGTTTGAATCGAACTCACGTTAGAATTGTACAAATTAATGGCAAGTCAATTCCTATGAATGAGTTATGTCCAGTATGCAACGAAGGAGAGGTAAATGAAAGCGTCTGATTTATTTGTAAAAGCGTTAGAAAATGAAGGTGTTGAGTATATTTTTGGTATTCCAGGTGAGGAAAATCTAGATTTATTAGACTCTCTAAGAGACTCGAAAATTAAGTTTATTTTAACCAGGCATGAACAAGCCGCAGCATTTATGGCGGCGACTTATGGCCGTCTAACAGGTAGAGCCGGCGTATGTTTGGCAACGCTAGGCCCGGGCGCAACTAATTTAGTAACAGCCATTGCTTATGCACAACTAGGCGGCATGCCGATGGTGGTAATCACTGGACAAAAACCTATAAAAGCTGGCCTGCAAGGAAAGTTTCAAGTGTTAGATGTTGTAAGAATGATGGAGCCTTTAGTGAAAGATTCTGATCAAATTGTTTATGGTCGTCAAATTCCAAGCTTGGTTCGTGGCGCATTTCGAATTGCTGAAGAAGAGCGTCCAGGTGCGGTACATTTAGAATTGCCAGAAGACATCGCCAGAGAAGATGTTGAAAATGAAAACATTTTTCCTAGGCAGACAATCCATAGGTTGTTTGCAACCGATAGGGCAATTGAAAAAGCTGCTGCAGTAATAACCCAATCTAAAAGACCTTTGTTATTGGTTGGTGCTGGTGCAAATAGAAAGCGTATTAGAGACGCATTGTCCGCATTTTTAGACAAAACTGAAATATTATTTTTCAATACGCAAATGGGCAAAGGTGCTTTGAGTGGTAATGTTGATAAATTTATTGGCACAGCAGCATTCTCTTCTAAAGATTATGTGCATGAAGCTATTAAAAAAGCCGATTTAATTATTAATGTTGGGCATGATATTATTGAAAAGCCACCTTTTTTAATGAAAGGTAATGAGCAGCAAGTTATTCATATTAACTTCCATTCTGCAGAAATTAAAGATATTTATTACCCACAAGTTGAAGTTATTGGCGATATTAGTAATTCTATTTCTAGATTAACCAATACTTTGTCTGGGTGCATTAATTGTAACACCCAGTGGGTTGACAAAATACGTGAGCGTATAAAAATAGCGATTCACTCTCTAGACGACGATTCGTCTTTCCCAATGCTGCCACAAAGAGTAGTTTCAGATGTGCGCAAGGTGATGGGTGCCAAAGATATTGTTAGTCTTGACAACGGTATGTTTAAACTTTGGTTTGCAAGACATTACCACACACGCAGCCCAAATACTCTGTTATTAGATAATGCATTAGCTACTATGGGGGCTGGTTTGCCATCAGCCATAGCTTGTTGTTTGATGCAACCAAATAGACGCGTACTTGCAGTTTGTGGTGATGGTGGATTTATGATGAATTCACAAGAGTTAGAAACTGCGGTCAGATGCCAGTTAAATTTGGTTGTTCTTATTTTTAATGATAGCGCTTATGGCATGATTAAATGGAAGCAGGCTGGACAAGAATTGCCAGATTTTGCACTTGATTTTAACAATCCTGATTTTGTAATGTATGCACAAAGTTATGGCGCTGTTGGACATAGAATAAGTGCCAGTGATGAGCTGGTTCAGGTAATGGAAAAAGCATTTATTGATGGTGGTGTGCACGTGATTGACTTGCCAATTGATTATTCGCAAAATACCAAAACATTATTAAATGATTTGAAACAATTTGATAATTAGGAAGTACTAATGAATAGTAATAAACTTTTAGTTAAACAAGCTTATACGGGCGAAGTGTTAAAAGAGCTTTCAATGCATGATAGTGTGGCAGTTGATCAGATGCTTAAAACATCACAATCACTACATCAATCGGGTGCTTTGCCAACACATCAGCGTATTGCTATTTTGCAAACATTGTCTGAATTGGTGACAGCTGAGCATGAAGAATTTTCACGTTTAATTGCTAATGAAGGTGGTAAGCCGATTCAAGATGCACGCATAGAAGTAACACGTGCAGTGGATGGGATACGCATCGCTATTGCTGAGATTCGTAGTATTAAGGGTTATGAAGTTCCAATGGACTTAACACCTGCGGGCGCAGGTAGAGAGGCATTTACCATTATGGAGCCAATTGGTGTGGTGGTGGCAGTTAGTGCTTTTAATCACCCACTTAATCTAGCTATCCACCAAGTTATTCCTGCAGTTGCTACTGGGTGTCCAGTTATTATTAAACCTGCAGCAACTACACCGCTTTGTACGCTTCGATTAGTTGAACTAATTACACAAGCAGGATTACCTGAAGGCTGGGTACAAGTAGCAATTACCAATAGGGAAAATTCTGAAAAATTAGTAACTGACTCGCGCGTAGCATTTTTCAGTTTTATTGGATCAGCTAAAGTAGGTTGGCATTTAAAGTCAAAACTAGCGCCAGGTACGCGTTGTGCTCTAGAGCACGGTGGTGTTGCGCCCCTTATTTACGACTCATATCATGATGAAGAATCTTTTGTTAATGGCGTAGTGAAGGCAAGTATGTATCATTCAGGCCAGGTTTGTGTTTCTGTACAAAGGGTTTATGTACCACAAGACAGAGTGGAAGAGTTGGCACAAAAAATTGCAGATGTTGCTTCTAAACAAGTGGTGGGTGATGCTATTAATGAGGACAGTGATTTAGGCCCACTAATATTACCAAAAGAAACTGACAGAATTGAATCTTGGGTAAATGAAGCGGTGGCAGAAGGCGCAGCAGTTATTACAGGTGGCAAAAGAATCAATGGGGTTAGCTATGAACCAACAGTTTTATTAAATCCATCTAAGGATTCAAAAGTATCTACCAGTGAGATCTTTGGCCCGGTTGTGTGCGTATATGGCTACCAGAATGTCGAAGACGCTATTAAAGATGCTAATAGTTTGGATGTGTCATTCCAAGCAGCTGTTTTTAGCAATGATATTTCATTTGCAATGGACGTAGCTAAAAAGTTAGAAGCCAGTGCGGTAATGATTAATGATTACACTACCTTTAGAGTAGATTGGATGCCATTTGCTGGGCGAAAGCATTCTGGTTATGGCATTGGTGGCATTGGTTATTCTATGCGTGACATGTTAGAACGTAAAATGATTGTCATTAAAGACTAGAGTCTAACAGCTAACAGTATTGCAAATCTTGACTGTAACGCTAATTTTTAAACTGGTGATTGTACAGCGTTGCATACTCACCGTTTTGATCAAGTAATTCTTGGTGTGAGCCCTGTTCAATAATATTGCCTTGTCTGAGTACAATGATTCGATCAGCTTTTTGTATGGTTGATAATCGGTGAGCAATAATAATAGTGGTTCGATCTTTTTGCATTTCATCAATAGCAGCTTGAACTTGTTTTTCGGTGGCTGAATCTAGCGCTGAAGTTGCCTCATCTAAAATTAAAATTGGACTGTCTTTGGCAATGGCTCTAGCAATAGCTAGGCGTTGACGCTGACCACCAGAAAGCTTAGTACCATTTTCACCAATTGGTGTATCAAACTGATAATCTAAATCATTAATAAAGTCGGAAGCATTAGCAGCATTAGCGGCATTTTGAATGGTTGCATCATTCATGCTTTTAAGCTGACCTAATGCAATGTTGCCTTTGACAGTGTCATTGAATAAGCGTACATTTTGATCAACAAAAGATATTTGTGATCTTAGTGAGTCAATTTCATAGTTATTAATATCAACACCATCAATAGTAATAGATCCCGAATCTGGTGTGTAGAAGCGAGTAATTAATTGAATAATAGTGGTTTTTCCACTACCTGTAGAGCCAACCAAAGCAATGGTTTCTCCTGATTTAATATCAAGGTTAATGTTATTAAGTACTGGAGATTCGGCATTATAACCAAAGCAAACATTGTTAAATTTGACAACACCTTTGGAGTTGTTTAATTGTTGGACGCCAAGATTTTTTTCTTCTTGTTCATCAATAAGTCCAAACACACTTTCACCAGCAGCCATGGCTGTTTGCAAAGGTTTGTTAATATTAACTAAGTTTTTAGCAGGCTTAACTAGCATACCCATAGCAGTAAAGAAAGATAAAAACTCACCAGCACTCATTTGTAGTTTGGTTGCTGAAAAATAAACCACACTGGCTAATGAAAGTCCAATTAACATATTAACAAAGCCAGTATTAAAAGCACCTGTCATGTCAACCTTAAAGCGCTGTTGACGTATGTTTTTAATTAGATTACTAAATTTAGCACTCTCCTGTTGTTGTGCGTGATAGATTTTAACCAAAGAGTTACCAGAGATATTTTCATCTAGTAGATGGGTCATACTGCCCATTGATTGCTGCACTTTAGTGCTAGCATTGCGCATGCGATTTGATGAGAGTTTGACTGCCAAATATACTAATGGTAGCAATATTACTAACGATAAACTTAATTGCCAATTTTTATAAAATAAATAACCGATTAGAATGATAACACTGAGTGACGACTTTATAAAATCAAGCCAAATGGTAGAAGCTGCCGCAGCAATTTGCTCTACATCAAAAGTTAGTTTTGATAAAGTTTTTCCAGTGGGGTGTTGGTCAAAATAAGATTTTGGAAGTTTAAGTAATTTGGCAAACATATCTTTGCGCAAATCCATAATAACCTTGTTTGATACCCAAGAACTAGCAGCTGTTGAAGTTAGGGCAAAAACGGAGCTTAAAAGAATAACGCCAAATAGTGCTGTTGCATAAAGTAAAGCAGTTTGAGAGTTGCGATCACTGGCAAATAGATCATCAACAATGCGACCTGTAATTTCAGGAATAGAGCTTTCAAGTGCGGTTGCAAGCATCATCATTATCGAAGTAAAGACGAGTTTGCCAACATGAGGCTTTAAGTAGACAAAAAGTCGCGAGACAAACTGCTTGTATTGCATTTTTTTAAAAATTAATTTCGACAGCTCCATATTCTACACAGTTTTGGGTATCATAACCATTTCAACTTTGTTACTTTTTATGGCAACAAAATACATCTTTATTACTGGTGGTGTGGTCTCTTCATTAGGCAAGGGAATCGCTTCTGCATCTTTAGCATCTATTTTAGAATCTCGTGGTCTGAATGTGACCATGTTAAAACTTGATCCGTATATCAATGTAGATCCTGGCACCATGAGTCCGTTTCAGCATGGTGAAGTGTTTGTGACTAATGATGGTGCAGAAACTGATCTTGATCTTGGGCATTATGAGCGTTTTATTCGTCAGCAACTAGGTAAGAAAAACAACTTTACTGCAGGTCGTGTGTATGAGAATGTTATTGAACGCGAACGTCGTGGTGATTATTTAGGCGCTACTGTTCAAATCATTCCGCATATTACTAATGAAATTAAAACTTTAGCACAAGCGGGTGCACAGGGTGCTGATGTTGCCTTGGTAGAGATTGGTGGCACGGCGGGTGATATTGAATCTTTGCCATTTATGGAAGCGATCAGACAAATGAGTCTTGAACTTGGTCGTGACAACACACTATTTATCCATTTAACATTACTACCTTATATCAAAGTAGCTGGCGAGTTAAAAACTAAGCCAACACAGCACTCTGTTAAAGAGTTAAGAGGTATTGGTATTCAGCCCGATATTCTTATTTGCCGTTCAGAGCATGAACTGCCTGAAGCTGAGAGGGCCAAAATTGCACTATTTACCAACGTAGAAACAGATTCAGTTTTCACTTCATTGGATGTTGATACTATCTACAAAGTACCAAGAGCATTGCATGAACAAGGTCTGGATGATGTTGTTGTTAAGAAATTATCAATTGATTGCAAGCCAACAGATTTAAGTGAGTGGGATAATGTAATTAAAAAACTACACACACCAACTTCTAGTGTTGATATCGCTATGGTGGGTAAATATATGGATCTAACTGAGGCGTATAAATCTTTATCTGAAGCATTGTTACATGCCGGTATTAATACAGCCACGAAAGTTAATATCTATTATTTTGACTCTGAAGAAATTGAAAAAAATGGTACTGAGTGCTTGAATGAAATGAGCGCTATTCTGGTGCCTGGTGGTTTTGGTAATCGTGGTGTGGAAGGAAAAATTGCAACCGTTAAATATGCGCGAGAAAATAACGTGCCATATTTGGGAATTTGTTTAGGAATGCAAGTGGCTGTTATTGAATATGCACGCCATATGGCAGGCATGGCAGAGGCTAATAGTACAGAGTTTAATGAATCAACTCCTTATCCTGTGGTTGGGTTGATTACCGAATGGCAAGATGAAGATGGCTCTATTCAAACACGAGACAAAGAGTCTGATTTAGGTGGAACTATGCGCCTTGGTGGTCAAGAATGTGCATTGGTTGATGGTACTAAATCACGAGAGATTTATGCGCAAGATGTTATTACTGAGCGCCATCGTCATCGTTATGAAGTTAATAATACATTAATCAAACAAGTAGAAGAAGCTGGCTTAATCGTTTCTGGAAAATCCATTGATGGCTCTTTAGTGGAGATGGTAGAGGTTAAAGATCATCCTTGGTTTGTGGCTTGTCAATTCCATCCAGAATTCACCTCAACACCGCGTGATGGCCACCCATTATTTGAAAGCTTTATTAATGCAGCTAATGAGGCGCATAATTTAATTCTCTCTTCATAGTGTTTACAGCCGCCATAAAGCATTGGGACAGTAATGATTTTTCTCAATATTTTAAAGCTGCGGTTAAATCTCTTGATTTAAATGAATTACCATTAGAAAGGTGTTGTAATCACAGTGCGGTTATTGATAAAGATTCATTAGATGTAATGATTTTGTCCTACGATGCTGATCAAGATTTTATTCATTTAAAAATAGGTGTTTTCTTTTGCGAGGTTTTATCAGGATGTGCTTGTAGTGATGACCCTTCACAAGGAATTATTCATGAAAACTCTTATTGCGAACTGCTAGTAAGTATTGATCGAGTGAGTGCAAAAGCAGTCTTTACTAACGTTTCTTCCGCTTCTTGATGAATTGCATTAAACGACGTTTTTTTGTCACTTGACGTGCGTTTAATTCGTTTTTGTTGTCTTTAAAAGGATTCTCGCCACTCTTATATTCGCATCTTAGAGGTGTATTGGTTAATCTAAGTGCATCAATAAAAAAGTTTTTTAAATAGCGATCATAAGCATTGGGGACATTCTGAAGGTGGTTTCCGTGGAAGGTTAGTGTTGGCGGAAAGCTGTCAGTTTGATTAACGTATTTAATTTTAAGTCGTCTGCCTTTAACTGGTGGTGGCTGATGAGCTTGATTGGCTTTTTCTAAAATTTTATTTAAAACAGGGGTAGGGTATTGAGCGCCTGCATTTTTGTACGATTTTATAATTGGAGCAAATAACTTGCCAACACCTGAGCCATGTAATGCAGAAATATAATGCACACTGGCATAATTAACAAACGAAAGCTTAACGTCTAATTTACGTTTAACTTCAGATTTTTGGTAATCATCAAGACCATCCCATTTGTTAATGGCAATTAATAACGCTCTGCCTTTATCGGCAATCATACCGAGTAGGGTAGCATCTTGTTCAGTAACACCCTCATGAGCATCTAACACCAGGATAACCACTTGCGATCTATCAAGTGCCTCAATGGCTTTAATGATTGAAAAAATTTCAATTTTTTCATGAGTAGAGCGCTTGCGTCGTATGCCTGCTGTATCAATCAGTGTGTATTTTTGAGATTCACGCTCAAAAGGAATGTAGATGCTATCACGAGTTGTTCCAGGGAGGTCAATAGCCAGTACTCGCTCCTCACCAAGAATTCTATTGATCAGTGTGGATTTTCCAACATTGGGCCTGCCAAGCACAGCAACAGCAATACCTTCTACTTCTTCAGTAGTGTTGCTATCATCATGTTGTGGAAGCATAGGCAGAGTGCTTTCAATTAGCTCGCCAATACCTTGACCGTGTTCAGCTGAGATGAGTCTAGGCTCGCCCAAGCCAAGTTCGTAAAATTCAGCAGCAGTTGTTTCACTTAATCCTTCGGCTTTATTACAGACTAAAATGATATCGCGTTTTAATCGTCTTAATTGAGAGGCTATTTCTAAATCGAGCCCAATAACACCATCTCTAGCATTAACAATAAAATAAATAACATTGGACTCTTCAAGGGCTGCGAGCACTTGTCCTTGAATACCACTGTCAACAATATTGTCTTCATTGGTTAGTCCACCAGTGTCAATAATGGTAACAAAGGTTTCACTGTCTTCATCCAATAAAACTTCAGCGTACTGACGATCACGCGTTAGACCTTCAAAGTCAGATACTAATGCTTGACGAGAGTTGCTCAGTCTATTAAATAGAGTAGACTTACCAACATTAGGCCGTCCAACGAGTGAAATAACAGGAAAGCCCATGATAGATGTTTAGTTTAGGTCGTTTAATTTAATGTTGATTAAACTTTGAAGCTCAGAATCTTTTGAGATTTGACTCAAGGCTAACTGGTAATGTTTCTTTGCATCCGCCACCTTACCACTGGCTAAATACACATCACCCATGAGCTGAGCGTATAGACCACTAAATTTATCATTACTTGTCTTAAGTAGTTCTAATGATTGATCAAAATTACCTAGTTCTAAATGAATAGCGGCCATTCTGAGTTTGGCAATATCTGCATTGATAACATCGCTTGAAGCACTGATGGGTCTTAAGTGTTCAAGCGCTTTATTGTAATCTTTATTATTAACAGCAGCTTTTGCAAGTATAAAGCCAGCTTGTTCAAGATAGCCACTGTCAGTATGTTCATTAGATAGTTGATCAAAGACTTGTGCATTTAGAGGGCTGTTGGCAATGCTTAGGTATAGGGTTCTGGCATTAGCAGCTTGCTCATCTTGATACTGCTGATAAGCACCCATACCCCAAATACCACCTAAACCCAAAACAACACCAGCAATAATTTGCATGCCATTGTCTTTAATCCATTGTTTTATTTGCTGTTCTTGTTCGTCGTGTGTTTTTCCAACTTCAATAAAATTTTTCATGCATTGTCCTTAAAATAATTAATTGCCTCTGACAGGTTGAGCGTTTGTTGTGAGCCTTGGCCTTTTAAAGGTTTGATAGACACCTGGTTATTATTAACTTCTTCTTCGCCCAAAATCAGTGCAAAATCTGCTTTGGCTTTGTCAGCTTTTTTAAACTGACTTTTAAAACTTCCTAGAGTAATGTCATTATAAAGTATTGTTTTTGGCAGTGCTTGATGTAACTCACTAGCAATTTGCATTGATTTAAGCTGTGCATCCTCTCCAAGAACAACCAAGTAGATGGATTGAGCTGGGATGAATGAATGAGAATCTTGCTCTTGTAATAACAAAATCAAACGCTCTAGTCCAATTGCAAGACCAACTGCAGTGGTGGGCCTGCCACCCATTTTTTCAACAAGTCCATCATACCTGCCACCTGCACAAATTGTACCTTGTGCGCCCAAGTCTGTTGTGGTCCATTCAAAAACGGTACGGTTGTAATAATCAAGACCTCTTACCAGTCGGGTGTTAATAACATAAGGAATATCTAAGCACTCCAAGTAGCCTTTAAATTGTTCAAAATGTTGTGCCGATTCTTCATCAAGGTGCTCCATTAACTTAGGCGCTTGATTGATTAAATCTTGCATGTCTTTATTTTTGCTATCTAGAATACGTAGCGGATTAGTTTCGAGGCGCCTTAAACTGTCTTCATCTAACTGGTCTTTGTGTTTAGAGAAATAATCAACCAATATAGCTCGATAGTTTTTTCTAGCTTCAGCAGAACCTAGTGTGTTAATTTCTAAAGTGACATTGTTAAGCCCAAGTTGTTTCCATAGGGCGTTGGTCATCATCATCAGCTCTGCATCAATTTTTGCATCTGCAGCGCCAAACACTTCAACACCAACTTGGTGGAATTGACGATATCTACCTTTTTGTGGTCGCTCATGCCTGAACATAGCACCTTGATAAAACACTTTTTGGATGCCTTCTCGAGGTAAGTTGTGCTCAATCATCATACGCACACAGCCTGCAGTTCCTTCAGGGCGCAGGCTTAATGAATCACCATTAGATTCAGTCCAAGAGTACATTTCTTTTTCAACAATATCAGTTGCTTGACCTATGGCACGACAAAAAGTATCTGTTTTTTCAACAACAGGCGTGCGAATGTTTTTGTATCCATAAGCGGTGAACAAATCGGAAATATTACGCTCTACATGCATCCAAAGATCGGAGTCTTTTGGTAGTAGATCGTTCATGCCACGAATGGCTTGTATTTTTTTGCCCATTTGCTTTTTGATATTGATTTAATTAAACGATTATTTTACCAATAATCACAACGGTTTTAGCCGTATTAAAGTAAGCTGGTTTTATTTAACAATGAAAAGAAATTAGCGATTAATTGTTGTTTGAAATGCCGTTTGGAACATGCCCAGTAGGTACATATTGTGAAGCTGATTCACAATGAGAGTGCTGATCATCAAAGAAAATATCTGCGCTAAACTCTTTTAAGAAAACACCCTTGTCGAGTCCACCAAGAAAAAATGACTCATCAATACGAATCCCCCATTGACGCATAGTATGAATAACGCGTTTATGCGAGGGTGCAGATCTTGCAGTTACTAAAGCGGTTCTAATTGGATTATCTTCAACAGGAAAAGCAGATTGAATTTTGTGCAAGGATTTTAAAAAACACTTAAAAGGTCCGGCTTTAAGCTCAACATTGGCCGATATTTTTTCACTCTGTTCAAATGCTTCAATGCCTTTTTCTTGATAAATTTTTTCTGCCTCATCGGAAAAGATAACAGCGTCACCATCAAAAGCTATGCGCAATTGTGTTTCATGAGCATCTTTGGAAATACTGCCAACAATTGAAGCGGCGGCAAACCCAGAAGCCAGTGCTTTTTGCACGTCTTGGTAATTGCTTGATAGAAATAAATCTGCCTCAAAGGCGCCAACTAAATTGTGTGTAGGCTCTCCACGAGTAAATGCCGCTCTTGAAATATTTAGGCCGTAATGCTCAATTGAATTGAAGATTCTTAAACCAGTATCGGCACTATTGCGTGAGAGCAAAATAACATCAATGGGATTTTGTTTGGTATTAAGATTGAGCAATTTTTTAACCAGCGAAAACCCAACACCTGGTTTGAGAACAATATCTTCATTTTCTTCTTGATGTTTTGCGTAAGCTTCAACACCTTGTGTTTTGTAGATTTGATGAGACTCATCTAAATCAAATAAAGCTCTAGATGAGATCGCAATGACGAGTTTATTTTTTGCTTTTGGGTCTACAGCGTCTGCCATGATTTTTCTTGGTATTTATCTAAACAATAATCAATCCATCTTTCAATAAAGATGTTAAGCTCCCATTGTATATCCATATCAGAGCATTGTGCTAAATATGGATGAGAATTATTAAGTGTGGTTTCATTGCAGACTGATATAACTTCTAGCAATTGAGCGTCAAAATAGATTTTAAACTTAATATCAGGTTTGTTCACTTTTACGCCATCTATATCCAAAATGTGGGTTAGGGTGAAAACACCTGTATGTGCAAAGCGATCCTCGACAATTAGATGTAGTGTGTTTTCACTATCATGCTTCAGAACACTGTGTTTAGTAATGCCTTTTAATGACGGAATAAGTGTTAATAGTTTCTTGTAGTTTTGTTCAAAAAGAGCAGACACTTGACTGTAGGTTTTAGCCTGATTCTTGCTATAAAGTGATTTTAGAAAATGCTCGTTTAAATCCATTGCGTATCACAGCCTAATGTGCCATCGTCAAATAATGAGTAATAATTAAACCCTATGCGTTTCTCATCTGTAAATTGACAAGCTGTTGAAGGGCATGAAATGATTTTAACGTTATTTCGTTCAAATTCAGAGGATTCATGCGCATGACCAAATAAAATGCCCTTGATATTAGAATAGTTATTAACAATATCAAACAAGTCTTTTGGATTTTCTAGCGACAAACTATCATCCCAAGTACTATCCATAGGAACAATAGGGTGGTGTAGAGCAATAAGATGATGTTTTGAGTTTGACTTATCAAGTTCTGCCTTTAACTGTTGCAAGCTTTGTTTAGAAACGTACCCACTGGTCTTGCCAATCTGTACTGAATTTATGTGGATTACACGCCAATCTCTTAGTGTAAACTGAGAAAATAGTTCTGAACCAAATGATTGAGATAAGTTATCCGGATTATCATGGTTTCCTGAAAATACAAACAGCTTTGTATTAATAGGTTTAAGCATCTCTTTAAGTAGTTTGTAAGAAGTACTGGTGCCATTATGGGTTAAATCTCCACTGACTAAAACAGCGTCAGCATAAACTTTAGAGATATGTTCAATAACAGTATTTAAGTGTTGATGAGTATTAACACCCATGCAAATCTCACTATCATCAATGTGACAATCACTTATTTGGATAAGCTTAGCGCATTTGTTTGAATAGGTTGAGTCTATCATTCTGAACTGATGAAATTTACTCGAGAACTAACACCAGTTGCTAGCTCATAACCAATTGTGCCAGCATAATCTGCAACCGTTTCAATAGCTAATTGCTTATCACCCCATAAAATAGCTAAATCGCCAATTTGCGCTTCTATATTGCTTATATCGACACAGATCATATCCATAGACACTCTACCAACAAGTGTGCAAAGATGGTTATTAATAAGCACTGGTGTTCCATTTTTAGCATGACGAGGATAACCATCACCATAGCCAATGCCTATAATGGCAATTTTGGTTGATTTTTTAGCTGTCCAAGTTGCGCCATAACCTACTGATTCCCCTGCATCAATGACTTTAATTGACATAATAGGCGCACTGAGCGTCATTACTGGCTTTAATTGAGCATTTGGTGTTGCGAAAGGGGAGATTCCATAAAGCATAATACCAGGGCGAACATAGTCAAATAAAGCGTTATCATTTGACATAATGGCGCCAGAGTTTGCCATTGATCGTTTGACAATGCTAATATTTAATTGGTTAAATTCTTTGAGTTGCTTAGCATTTAAAGGATGATTGATTTTATCACTACATGCAAAATGACTCATGACACAATCAACATTAATATTTGGGTGGTTGTCAATAATTGTTAGAGCTTTTTGGTAGTCAGCATTAGACAATCCTAAACGATGCATGCCTGTGTCTATTTTTAGCCAAATGGCTATAGTGTGTTTGGTATTGGCAATAATACTTAATTGTGAAATATGATGTATAACAACAATACAATTAAGCTTTACAGCATTTTCAAGCTCATCATTTGAAAAGATACCTGACAATAGGAGCAAGGGTTTTTGGCTAATAGTCCTTAGTTTTTCAGCTTCTTTGAGTTCACTAACTGCCAAAATATCGGCATTGTCTAACAAAGGCTTAACCAGATCAATACGATGTCCATAAGCATTGGCTTTAATCATAGCAACAATCTTTGATTGTGGCGCAAGGCATTTAACCAGTTGGAGGTTGTGTGCTAGTGCTGATTGTGAAATAGAAGCGGTAGCACGCATAATGATTAATGACCAGTAACTAACTAAAAAGGCTCTTGATCAAAGTTAGCCATGTTGTTTGCATAAGCAGCATCAATATGCTCATCAGGAACGCCTTGGAACTGATCATCATTGGCCAAATCTTCAAAGCGCGCATACTCGCCTACAAAAGCCAATTTTACATTGCCAGTGGCACCATTACGATGTTTGGCAATTTTAAGGTCTGCCTTGCCAATTTCTTCAGGGTTAGAGTAGGTATCATCATGATATTGCTGATCGCGATAAATAAATGCAATAATATCAGCATCTTGTTCAATAGAGCCTGATTCACGCAGGTCAGACATTTGTGGCATGCGACCTTTGCCTGCCTTAGGGCGTGATTCAACGCCACGGTTAAGTTGTGATAGAGCAATCACTGGTACATTGATTTCTTTAGCAAGCGCCTTAAGTGATCGAGAGATCTCTGAAATCTCTTGTACTCTATTTTCACTCTTGCCATGTACTGTCATTAACTGCAAGTAATCCACCATAATTAAAGAAAGATCTGGGTGTTGTCGCTTTAATCTGCGACATTTAGCTCTAATCTCAGTTGGAGTGATTGAGGCGGTTTCATCAATAAGTACTGTGGATTTTTCCAAAGCAAGAACAGCATGGTTAAAACTGTTCCAATCTGTTTCTGTCATGGTGTCACGTAGTTTAGAGCCTTCAATATGACCAAAAGAAGAAATCATACGCATGACTAATTGCTCAGTGGGCATCTCTAGGCTAAAAACAGCCACTGGTTTAGGCTCTTTCGCCGTAATGGCAACGTGTTCAATAATATTCATTGAGAATGCTGTTTTTCCCATTGAAGGCCTTCCTGCAACAATAATTAGATCGCCATTTTGTAAGCCAGAGGTTATTTTATCAAGCTCGGTAAATCCACTTTCAAGGCCAGTAATGCCCTCAGATTCTTGCATCTCATGTACGCGATTAACCACGTCTTTAATAATATCTTTAACATTGGTTACATCTTGCTTTCCGCGGGTGACTTGTTCAGCTATTTCAAATATTTTTTTCTCAGATAGATCAATTAACTCTTGAACTTCAATTTCTTTGGGGTTGTATGCAGTATCAGCAATCTCATGACTGGCAGATATTAGTTGGCGATAAACACTAAGTTCACGAACATGTTTTGCGTACGCCTCAATATTAGACACACTCGGCGTATTCTCAGCAATTTGTGCCAAATAAACAAAGCCGCCAATAACCTCTTCATTGCCAGCTTTTTTTACATGTTCTTTAACAGTTAAAATGTCAGCAGGTTTGTCGTGTTGTAATAAGGTGGCAATTGCATCAAAAATAATTTGATGTGCTGCCGTATAGAAATCAACTTCTGTAAGGATGTCGGCAACCTGATCCCAAGCGTCATTATGTATTAATAAACCACCTAGAACAGATTGCTCAGAGTCGATAGAATTAGGCGGTATTTTGACGTTTTCGATATCCATTTTGTTTTGCTAAAAAATAAAAAACCCTCTTGCGAGGGTTCTTAATTTTAACTCAAAATTTAAAGTTATTTAGGCTTCTTCTTGAGCTTCAACCACAACCTTAACGGCAACAGTAATTTGAGTGTGAAGAGTAACACTAACTTCGTATTCGCCTGTGTGACGAATTGCCTCAGGCATGTTAATGTTGCGTTTTTCAACTTCAAAACCAGCATTTGCTAGGCTAGCTGTAATATCAGCAGTTGTGATAGAGCCGAATAATTTACCTTCATCACCAGCATTTGCCATGATTGTACAAACAGTACCTGTCATCTTGGCCTCAACAGCTTGAGCATCTTTAAGTGCAGCTGCTTCTTTGGCTTCTAAATCGGCTTTAAGCGTTTCAAACTCAGCTAGGTTGGCTTTTGTAGCAGGCTTGGCTTTGCCTTGTGGAATTAGAAAGTTACGAGCATAACCAGCTTTAACATTAGCAAGATCACCCAGTGAGCCTACTTTTTGAATAGTTTCTAATAAAATTACTTGCATGATCAGATCTCCTATTTCTTGTGCTTATCAGTGTAAGGAATCAGTGCTAGGAATCTAGCTCTTTTAATAGCAGTTGTTAACTGACGCTGAAATTTAGCGCTAGTACCTGTCATTCTTGAAGGTGTAATCTTGCCACTTTCATCGATATTCTTTAACAATGTGTCAACATCTTTATAGTCAATTTTTGTAACACCTGCTGCCGTAAAACGACAAAAAGTATTTACTTTAATTTGAGGTCTGCGTTTTCTTTTTTGTTGCTTAGCCATGATAATCTCCTACTCTTTGTCTTTGTTAGCCATCATGATTGAAGGCTCAGTAATTGCTTGATCTTCAGAAATGATTAAGTTTCTTAAGATAGCATCGTTAAAACGGAAATTATAATTAAGCTTATCAAGCGTCTCTTGATCACACTCAATGTTCATCATTAAGTAGTGTGCTTTATAAATTTTATTGATTGGGTAGGCTAGGTGCTTACGACCCCAGTCTTCCTCACGGTGAACTTTACCACCATTTTCTGCAATTATTTCTTTGTATTTGCTTATCATTGTATCAACCTGGCTTGATTGGTCAGGGTGTACAATAAGTGTAATCTCATAGTGTCTCATGAGTTTCTATCTCCTTATGGTTATTAAATTAGCTTGGAACACCACGCTCTCAAGCAAGGAAGTGGGTATTTTATACTAGTTGAGGTTTTTTCACAATCAGTTAATACTAATATTTAATCAATATTGTTTCGTTTGTTAAAATCAGCCTATATAGATCTATTAAAAGAATTTATTTTGATAACAAAAACACACATCTATTTTTGGATAAAAAGCTTAACATTATTGTTTGTTTTGTTATTTGTTATGTATTTAGGGTATTTAAATAATTTAGTAAAAACTGAATTTTCTCAACAACAAAGTGCAAATTCACTGGTTTACGAGCAACAGTCAAAAGTTGCTATCAATATGCTTTTACTGGTAGAAGATCAATCGTTTTTTAACCACTCTGGTGTGGATTTTAAAGAGATTGCGCGTGTAGTTCGAGATTACCTATTTTTTGATAAGCCTTTGAGAGGCGCTAGTACAATTACTCAGCAACTAATCAAAAATACACTGTTAACTAGAGAGCGAAGCTTTAAAAGAAAATTTAAAGAGGTATTGATGGCGTTATTGTTAGAGTACTCTTTTGATAAAGAATTTATTCTTAATTATTACATGAGTACCGTGTATTTAGGTCAAAAGGGTAATCTTAGTATTAATGGCTTTACTCAAGCCTCTCAATTTTATTTTAATAAAGATATTCAATCTCTTTCTTTGGAGGAGATAGCCACTTTAGTGGCATTGATTAAAGGCCCAAGTTATTATCATCCTATTAAACATCCACAAAGACTTGCTAAACGCAGAGAATTGGTATTATCTATTTATCATAAGTTTGAGAAGATTGTAAAATAAACATATGACTAATATTCTTGCTATTGATACATGTACTGAGGTGTGCTCAGTTAGCTTACTGTCTAACGGTAAAAAATCTTCTCGATTTGTTAAAGATGTGGCTAAAAGCTCTGGTCTTATCTTGTCGCTTTGTGATGAGGTTCTTGCTGAGCAGAATTTAACCATTGCTGAGCTGGATTTAATTACTTACACTAAAGGCCCAGGTGCATTTACTGGTGTAAGAATGTGTGTTAGTGTGGTGCAAGGCATGTCGTTAGCATTTGATACACCAACTCTAGGTTTTTCTACACTGGAAGTGACAGCTTATGGTGCGGTAAAAAAATACAATACTAACAAAATTGCGGTTGCGCTGGATGCGCGCATGGGTGAGGTTTATTGGGGTGTTTATGATCATGGATCATTAAGTGGTGAAAGCTTGAAAAAACCAAATAAAGTTGATTTATTAAATGATGAGTATTTTGGCGTGGGAACAGCTTGGTCTGTGTATGAGAATGAGTTAAAAAACACGACTGGAATCAGTAAGTGCAGCCTGGATTTTTATCCAAAAGCTGAAAACTTAATTGACTTGGCATTAACCTATATTAATAAAAATAAAGAATTTGATGGTAAATTGCCCTTACCAACTTATTTACGTAACAATGTGGCACAAAAATCTTTAAAATGATTTAGAGTTTTTTTCAATAATAACACTTTAAATATGTGGAAATGGATTCAGGCGTTTGCCTCACCGAAGAATTTTTATTCAATCAGTAAAAAAATCATCCCTTGGTTTTTATATCCATTTATTGCACTTACACTGGTGGGTCTTTATTGGGGTTTGGTCATAGCGCCAGCTGATTATCAACAAGGGGAAAGTTATCGAATTATGTACATTCATGTACCTGCTGCATGGATGAGTATGTTTGTGTATCTAGTCATGGCAATTGCTGGTGGTATTGGTCTTATTTGGCAAATAAAGCTTGCCAATGTTGTGGCTAAAGTATCAGCACCTATTGGTGCAGCATTTACATTTTTGGCTTTATTGACAGGCGCTGTTTGGGGTAAGCCAATGTGGGGTACATGGTGGGTTTGGGATGCACGATTAACTTCTGAGCTTATTCTGTTGTTTTTATATTTGGCTTATATGTCGCTTAATAATGCGTTTGACAATCCAAAAACCGCATCTAAGGCTAGCTCTGTTTTGGCGATTGTGGGTTTGATTAATTTGCCAGTTATTCATTATTCAGTTACCTGGTGGAATACACTGCATCAAGGTGCTTCTGTCAGCTCAATTGAAAAAATCTCTCAGCCAGCAATTCATAATGACATGTTAATGCCTTTGGTATTAATGGGAATTTCGTTCAAACTACTTTATGGTGCATTGATGTTAATGCGTGCTCGAGATGAGGTGTTAATCCAAGAGCAAAATACTGGGTGGGTTAAAAAAATAATATTGGAGAATAACAAATGACATTAGCAGAGTATTTTTCATTTTTACCTTATGGTAAATATGCATTTTATATTTGGTTTTCTTATTTAAGTGCATTCATTGTAATTGCTGTATTGTTTATCCGCACTCGAAGTATTCACAACAATACAATTAAACAATTACATATTAAATATACAAGAGATTAATTAAATGACAAAAAGACAAAATAGAATGGTCCTGGTGGCTATGTTGGTTGCTGGTGTTGGATTGGCAGGTTATTTTGGGCTAAAAGCCTTTAATGAAAATTTGCTATATTTTTTCTCACCTACTGATGTAGTGGAAGGCAAAGCTCCCACAGGAAAAAGCTTTCGTTTGGGAGGTTTGGTAGCTAATGACAGCGTGGTTCGTGATGGCATTAAGGTTGGTTTTGATGTTACTGATCATGCAAATACTTTTAAAGTAACTTATGAAGGTATCTTGCCGGATTTGTTTAGAGAAGGGCAAGGTATTATCGCAACAGGCTCTTTGGTTGGTGATACTTTTATAGCAACAGAAGTACTGGCCAAGCACGATGAGAACTACATGCCACCAGAAGTTGCAGACGCACTGCAAAGGTCTCAGGCTAAATAATGACTAAGTTTTTACCACTGGCTGTTTTTGTTGTTCTTGCATGGTTTTTATTTGATGGCTTGGGTCGCGACACCAAGAAACTCCCTTCGCCTTTAATTGGTAAATCTTTTCCAAATATGGAAGTTGTAGATTTTGACACTAATGAACGTTACTTAACACATGAGAAATTAAAGAATAATTTAACATTGGTTAATGTATGGGCGTCTTGGTGTGTTACCTGTAGAGCTGAGCATGAGATGTTAATGAGAATTTCAAGATCTGACTCGCTACAAATGTTAGGTGTCAATTACAAAGATACCAAGACAGAAGGCAAGAATTTTCTATATAGATTAGGCAATCCATACGATAGTATTATTTTTGACAAACAAGGCAAGCTTGGACTTGAACTTGGTGTGTATGCCACACCCGAGACTTTTATAGTTGACCAGCAAGGAGTTATTAGATTTAAGCGCATTGGCGAGCTAACACCTTACATCTGGAAAGAGCAAATTTTGCCGTTAATTCAAGAGCTTAAAATATCAGAAAATTCTAATAAATAAGATTTACTGTATTTTTTAATAAAATCCATTGACAGCAAGGTTATTTAATGGATAATTCATCTAAAGCTTATTAGGGAAAGGCTTTATAAATTTTTATATACATTGTTACTAATTAGGAGAATACAATAATGAATAAATCAGATTTAATTGCAGCAATTGCAGACGCTTCAGGTTTAACAAAGGCAGACGCAGGTCGTGCATTAGATGCAACAACTGGTGCTATCACATCAGCACTATCAGCAGGTGATAGCGTAGCTATTACTGGCTTTGGTAGCTTCTTAGTGAGAGATCGTGCAGCACGTACAGGTCGCAACCCTCAAACAGGTGCAGCAATTCAAATTGCCGCTTCTAAAGTTCCTGCTTTTAAAGCAGGTAAATTACTTAAAGAATCAGTTAACTCTTAAGAATTTTTAAGTATAATGTGCCTCGTGCTTAAGTTAAGCGCTAGGCATAGTTTTTTTGGGCGCTTAGCTCAGTTGGTAGAGCATCGCCCTTACAAGGCGAGGGTCACAAGTTCAAGTCTTGTAGCGCCCACCAAAAAAACACTCGGAGCGGTAGTTCAGCTGGTTAGAATACCTGCCTGTCACGCAGGGGGTCGCGGGTTCGAATCCCGTCCGCTCCGCCATCTTTTAATTGAAAATTAAAAAAATAGAAAATTACAAACGATCAAGTATTAACGTTTATAATTTTTAATTTTCAATTTACACAAAACTATAGAACATGCTAGGTTCAATCAAAGAAAAAACCAAAGGCTGGGTAGCTTATCTAATTGTTGGTTTAATCACCATTCCTTTTGCTTTATTCGGTATTAACGAATACTTTACAGGCGCCTCCAATGTGGTGGTTGCTTCTATTAATGATAATGACATTACTCAAGAAGAGTTTTTGTCTGAGTTTCAACCGCAACAGCGTCGCTTACAGCAAAATCTTGCTGAAAAATATGACAGTGAATTTGATACTGTATTAAAACAATCTGTACTAAATCAGATGATCGATAGACGCTTGCTTGATATTTTGGCAGAAAAGCTTTCTTATGCAACAACCCAAGGTGAATTAAGTGCCATTATTTCAATGAATGATTTGTTTATTGAGAATGGTAAGTTTTCAATTGATAGGTATAAGCAATTGTTAAGACTTAATGGTTATACAACTAAGCAATATGAAGACATTAAAGCTAAAGAATTGACTCAAAATCAAATTAAATACAACTTGCTTGATTCTGCTTTTGTTGTGCCTTCACAGCTGGAAAGACTTAAATCTCTTAATGATCAGCAGCGTCAGTTTAATTACATTGTTCTTAATGCTAACGATTACACTGAAAAAGTTAAGGTTGAAGAAAAAAGTGTTAAGGATTATTACAGCAATCAAAAAGAATCATTCTTTGCACCTGAACAAGTAAAAATTGAATTTGTTGAGTTAACGATTGATGGGGTTGCTAAAGATGTTGAGGTTAATGACGATGAGTTGTTTAATTTCTATGAAGATGAAAAAGCTCGTTTTAGCACTGAAGAGCAACGTAAAGCTCAGCATATCTTGTTAGAGGATGAAACAACAGCAAACAAAGTGTATGACTTAATAACTCAAGGCGCGGATTTTGCTAAATTGGCAGGTGAGTATTCACAAGATCCAGGCTCCAAAGATAATGGTGGTGATTTAGGGTTCTTTACCAAAGGTGTTATGATGCCTGAATTTGAAAACCAAGTTTTCTCAATGGCTGTTGATGAACTTAGTGCTCCAATTAAAACAGAATTTGGCCACCATATTATCAAACTAACAGCAATTAAAGCAGGCACCGAAAAAGACTTTAATAGTGTCAAGACAGAAGTAACTGAGCTTTACACTAAAGCTGAAGCTCAAAAATCTTTATACAAACTTACAGAACAGTTAGAAAATCTAGCTTATGAGGCAAGTCTTGAAGAGATTTCTGATCAAATGGGTCTAAAGCGTCAAACCAGTGAATTCTTTGCTCGTAATACTCAAACATTAAACCAAAAAATTGTTTCTGCAGCCTTTTCTAATGAAGTGCTAAATAAAGGTGAAAATTCAACAGTAATAGAATTGTCTGATGAAAAACTAATGGTATTAAGATTAGTTAAAAAAATACCTCAGCGTCAAAAAACATTTGATGAGGTTAAGGGTGAAATTAATACGCATTTAGGTTCGTTATTGGCAAAAACTTTTATTGACAACATCGCCAAACAAATTGTAAAAGATTTGAATGATAATAATCAAGAGGCAGTCAAAGCCTTAATGACAAAGAATAACCTTAAGTGGCAAAATGTTGGCTGGGTAGGGCGTGATTCAAATAAGGCTGATACAGCTATTATTAATAAAGTTTTTGCACTGCCAAAGCCAGGCAAGTCTAACTCTTACAGCGCTCAAAGCTTATCAAAGCGTAGCAGTGTTGTGCTTGATTTATCAGCTGTTAAGATTGAAGACTCTAAAACATTAAACGCCGATCTTGAGCGTTCAATCTTAAGCTTTGAATCCAATGAGGTTTTTGTTAATATTTTAAAATCTTTAAGATCTCAGGCTGATATTCAGGTTTATTCTGAACGCTTATAGTTGACTATCTCTTTTTTGGTAATTGCAAACCTATAATAATATAAAAAAAATTATTAGAAAATTAACCAAGATTAAGTATTTTTTTTTATCAATACATTAAAATACGCTTAATACAAAAAGGGAAAGTATTATGAAACTTAAAACAGTATTAATTTTGGCATTATTGCCACTATTAAGCTTTGCTGGTGGTCAAGAAATTTATACTGAAAACTGTGAAAAGTGTCATGGATTTTCTCGTCAAGGCTCGCTAGGTCTGCCTTTATACAGATCAACCATTGCTAATCATCCAGACAGTTATTTAAAAAAGACCATTAAGTATGGCCGCCCTGGCAGGATCATGCCAGGATTTAACCTATCCGATGCTCAAGTTGCCAAATTAATTCGTTTTTTACGCGCGGGTGTTAAAGCGCCTGTTTATGATGATGTGCCAATTACAGGCGATGTTGGCGCTGGTCAATATACTTACGAGCAGTATTGTCAACGTTGTCATGGTAAAGATTTAGAAGGTGGCGAAGGTACAGGAAAGAACTTCTCATGGCAAAAAGAAAGGGAAGTATCTCCTCCAGCTTTGTCAAATCAAGGTTTTTTGCATGCTGCAAGTGATCAGATGATTAAGCGCATCATTGTTGAAGGTATTAAAGATACTGAGATGATTTCTTTTGCCAAGGAGTTTAATTTCACTGATCAAATGGTGAACGATTTAGTAGCTTATATTCGTTCTTATGAAAAACCTTTTGTGGTCAAAGAAAAAATCGATGAGCCAATGGTATTTACCTATAACAGTTCGCATGATTTTTCAACAACTATTGATAAATTAAAAGATTCTGCCTCAGCCTATAATTTTAGAGTTTATCCAACAAGAACACTATTTGAAGGCTTAGGAATTGGCGCTGAAGAAGATAATAGGCAAGCGGTTATTCGTTTTTGTAATTTTAAAAATATGCAAAAATTCTTAAAATTAGACCCGAGATTAGGTGTGATTTTGCCATGTCGGGCAACGGTACTTGAAAATGATAAAGGCGAAGTGAGTATTGTTGTTGAAAATTATAAGTATGCAGTTAGGCGTTTTAATAATGAACAAATTGATAAAGCAGCAGATGAGCTGATTCAAGACATGAAAGAAATGATTGAGGAGGCAGTATGGTAGTTAGAGTTTTAGCACTATGTGCAATGTTATTTGCCACGTCGGCCTCAGCCAGTGCTGATGATTTATTAATTGAGCGTATTAACGCAAAGTTTTCTTACACTTGGCTAGCGCTAGATAAAACCATTAAAGCACATAATTACAAGCCTGCTTATTTACAGCGTTGTGATTTTGCTTTAAATGAGCGTCATTACAAGTCGGATAAGTATCGAATTTTATTCTTTGGCAAGTATGATGAAATGAAGATCATGAGTAAAAAATACCCTGAGCTTGTTCCTTTCTTTCCGTTAAAAGTTACGGTTATGGAAGAAGGGTCACACACATTGGTTATTGCCACCCCGCCAATAATCTTATTGCCACTGGTTAAAACTGATGAAGATCGAATGACCGTATTTCGTTGGCAAGAAGACATGAAAAGTATCTTGAGCCAGGTCAAGAGTCAATATCAGCAATAAGTAAAAAAAAGCCTTGCTATTTAGCAAGGCTTTTTTTATGTTCAATCTTAGAGTTATATTATTCAGGACCTTTGTCGTAAAAACTGTATCCAGAATCAATGTAAGTCACCTCACCGGTAATGCCTGAGGCCAAATCAGAACATAAGAACGCAGAAGCGTTGCCAACTTCTTCAGTAGTTACTGTGCGTTTAAGCGCAGATGAGTCAGCTGCATAATCCAATAACTTGCCAAAATCTTTAATGCCTGAAGCTGCTAATGTTTTAATAGGTCCGGCTGATACTGCATTTACACGGATGCCTCTATCTGGGCCAAGTGCTGCTGCCATATAGCGAACATTTGCCTCAAGAGATGCCTTAGCAACACCCATAACATTGTAGTTAGGAATGGCGCGAATAGCTCCTAAGTAGCTAACTGTTAATAGTGCACCGTTGTCATTAATCATGGATCCCGCACCTTTGGCCAGTGCTGTAAAACTGTAGGAACTGATATCGTGAGCGGTTGAAAAGTTCTCACGTGTGGTGGCGTCAACATAGTTACCATCAAGTGCTTCACGAGGGGCAAAAGCAACTGAATGCACCAAGATGTCAAAATTATCCCAATGTTTTTTAAGCTCGGTAAATGTATGCTCAATGCCTTCATCAGTAGCTACATCACACTCAATTACAATATTAGAATTGCAAATCTCAGCACATTTATCAACTCGTTTTTTAAGTTTTTCATTTTGGTAAGTAAGTGCAATCTCACATCCTTGTTTTGCCATTGCTTCGGCAATGCCCCAAGCAATTGAACGATTTGAAGCAACACCAACAATAAGTGCTCTTTTTCCAGTTAAAAAACCCATAAAATCTCCGACTTGTCATTAATAAAAGACAAATTATAACCTACACAAGCCCTATAATAATCAACTGTTTTTGGTAAATACCAGCTTAAAAAATGTTAGAGATTTTTTTAACCCCTATTCGCGCATTACGACTTCGTTATGTTCCACTTTTATTAATTTATTTTTCATACGGCAGCGGTGTCTTTACCGCCATTGCTGAAAATTTTTGGGTTAAAGAAACGCTTGATATGTCAGCCGCTGATTTGGCAGAATTAGGCATTTGGTTGGGTGTGCCTTGGACAGTTAAAATGATTTTTGGCCAAATGGTGGACAGTATTAACATCTTTGGCTCTAATAGAAAATCGTACGTTTATATTGGCGCTGTACTAATTACTATTAGTTCATTGTTAATGATTGCTGTTGTGGGAGATTATTCTTTTGTTGAAGATTATTCAAAAAAGACTATTTATATCTTTGCCAGTGTGATTGCGGTAGTGGGTTTTGTTATGCAAGACGTGGTGGCTGACACCATGACTACCGAGGTGATTGATAAAAATCAAACCCAAGAGCAAATCAATCAAGAGTTGGCCACCATTCAAGTGTTAGCCAGATTGTCATTAGGATTTGCAATTTTTATTACAGGTTGGATTGGCGGTGAATTGGCTGATATTTATACCGATAATCGCGAAGTGGTTTTCCAAATTGCGCTGTTTGTGCCACTACTTTCAATTTTGGGTGTTAGTTTGGTTAAGCTTAATCCAGTGCCCGTTTCACCGGTTAATAAGCATATTTTATATGGCGGTTTGTTGTTTGCAGTCTTTGTAATTAGCATGGGCTATAACGATGTGCCTTACTCCCAAGAGATTGTTTTTGTTATATCACTCTCAGTAGTATTGTATTTTCTTTCAGATTTGATTAATGATTTAGATGAAAATACCATTCGCCACATCAAAATGGCAATGATCATTATTTTTGTTTATAGAGCCATGCCTTCAGTTGGTGCAGGGCTTAGCTGGTGGCAGATTGATGTACTTGGCTTTGATGAGTCATTTTTTGCTAAGTTGTCAGCCATTGGTGGCGGTATTGCGTTGGCTGGCATGTGGTTTTCAGCTAAGTTTATTATTAAGCGAGATATTGCTGAAGTATTGATCTTTTTAACCATTGTTGGCACTTTACTCTCAATGCCTATTGTGGCAATGTATTACGATATTCACACCATGCTAGGTTTTGATGCACGAACAGTGGCACTTGTTGATACTGCCATGGCATCCCCATTTGATTATATTGCTCAAGTGCTCATGTTAACGTTGGTGGCTATTTATGCACCAGAAGGTAAAAAAGGCACTTGGTTTGCGTTAATGGCAAGCCTTATGAATATTGCATTGTCTGCTGGTGGGTTATTAACGAAATACCTAAACAAGATATTTGTCGTTAGTAGAGAAGTGGTGACTGATGGTGTGATAACCACAGCGCAAGATTATAGTGAACTTGGAAGTTTGCTTTGGTTGGTGATTATTGTTGGTTTTATCGTTCCAATTGCTGTTATTTTAAAATTTAACCCCAATAAGGCATGAGCATCAAAAGGTATTATTTTCTAGCACTACTGTTAGTGCTGGTTGATCAAATCACAAAGCTTTTGGTTTATGGTTATATTAAGCCACATGAGTCATTATTAATTAATGATTTTTTTAGCATTAGTCATGTGCATAATTATGGTGCGGCATTTAGTTTTTTAGCCAATGAAGATGGTTGGCAGCAATACTTTCTATCTTCAATTTCTACCATTGCCAGTATTGCAATTATTATATGGATGGCTAAAGTTAAACCAAATGACAAGATTAAACTATTAGCTTTAAGTTTGGTGCTTGCTGGTGCAATTGGTAACTTGATAGATAGATTAGCGCTAGGTTTTGTTATTGATTTTATTGACCTGCATTATGAATCTTTTTACTTTCCAGTATTTAATATGGCTGATGTATTTATTAGCCTTGGGGTAGTGTTATTAATATTTTTTGATCGAGAGAGCAAATGAGTGATTGTTTAATTGTAGGTGGCGGTGTCATTGGCATGATGAGTGCACGTTATCTTGCGGATGCTGGTGCTCAAGTAACCATCATTGACAAACAATCCTGCGGAATGGAATCTTCATGGGCAGGTGGCGGCATCATATCGCCACTATATCCTTGGCATTATGACGATCTCACTAACGAGTTAAGCCAGGCATCACAACTGGTTTATGAAAATTTGTGCGCTGAAATGCAAAGTAATACAGGTATTGATCCACAGTATGTTCGCTCTGGACTATTGATGCTTGATGAGTACGACTCTGATTCAGCCATTAAGTGCATGAAAAAATTCAATATCAACTATACACCTGTTGCACAAGGGGCGTTGTTTTCTAATATTGCCCAAGTTAGAAACCCAAGACTCGTTCAAGCATTAAAGGCAGATGTTGTTAGTAAGGGAGTTAATATTGTGGAAGGGACGCAAGCCCAAAGTTTAATAACATCTGGATCTAGAGTTGATGGGGTTGATACGAATCATGGTCAAATTTTTGCTGACAATGTCGTAGTTTGTTCTGGTGCTTGGTCATCACAATGGCTGGGTTTGACTGATGAAATATTTCCAATGAAAGGACAGATGATTGTCATTGATGCTGTTGAAAATCTAGAGCATATTATTCTAGATCAAGGTAGATATATCATTCCGCGTAAAGACGGAAAAACACTGGTCGGCTCTACCATGGAAGACATAGGTTTTGATAAATCTACGGATCGAAAAGTTGCTGGATCTTTATTTGAATTTGCACAAACAAGGGTTGAAGGCATTAAGGGTAAAAAAATAATACACCATTGGTCTGGATTTAGGCCAGCGTCACGTTCAGGCAAGGTTATTTTAGGCCGTGATGACAAGTATAATAACTTATATATTAATACGGGTCATTTTCGTAATGGCCTTAATATGGCACCAGAAAGTGCTAACAGAATTAAGCAATTAATTACTAATGAATAAAGTTATTACTCTTTTTATCATCACAGTGTTAAGTATCAATGCACATGCACAGCTGATTAAAGTATCAGAACAAGGTCTAATTCTTAAATCAGATGACGTCACACACCGCTGCGTTATTGACGATGAATCAGAATTAGTTTGGGAGGTGAAGCTGCTTGATAAAGGTTTGCAAAACACTCAAAATACTTACACTTGGTTTGATGGAAAATCTGGCGTTGAAAATGGTGATTATTCTCACAATTGTCATTGGGGAGAGTCTTGTAATACTCAAAGCTATATTAACGGCTTAAATGCAGAAAAGTTATGTCAACAAGCTACTTGGCGATTGCCTAGCGAACAAGAGCTAAAAACACTGTTGATTTATGGTGATGATGAATTGTTAATTAATAAACACTTTTTTCCAAATACGCAGTTAAAATCTTATTGGAGCTCAAGTGAACAAGATGATAATATTGCGATTGATGTGCCATTTTTCTATGGTGGTAGCAAAAGCTCAGACAAGTCTTTTGACGCACACATTCGTGCAGTAAGTGATGCTAACTAGACAAATAGACCAAGCATTATTTGACTCATACTCGGACGACATTCCTACCTTTATAAAAAAAATTTATGCCTCTCGTGGCGTCTGCGAATCTCAACTTTCATTAGGCTTATCTAATTTGCTCAAGCCTAATTTCAAGCAATTGGACCGAGCATTGGCTTTACTTGAACAAGCACTCGTTGAGCAAAAACGTATTTTAATTGTCGGTGATTTTGATTGTGACGGCGCAACCGCATCCGTAGTAGCTGTTAAATCTCTACGCATGATGGGTGCAAAGCAAGTGGATTTTTTAGTGCCTAATCGCTTTGAACATGGTTATGGGTTAAGCCCTGAAATTGTTCGGCTAGCGATAAAAGAAAAACAACCCGAGCTAATCATTACGGTTGATAACGGCATCTCTAGTTTTGATGGTGCTAAACTTGCTAAAGAATCAGGGATAAATGTCATTATTACCGATCATCACTTGCCAAGTGAGCAATTACCTGAAGCTGACGCAATTATTAATCCTAATCTTAAAGGCTGTGAGTTTTTGTCAAAAAATTTAGCGGGTGTTGGCGTATGTTTTTATTTGTTTTCCGCTTTAAAAACACATTTGAATAATAAACAATATTTTGACCAGCAAGGTATGACACTGCCAGACCTGCGAACGGTGCTTGATTTGGTAGCACTTGGTACGGTTGCCGATGTGGTAAAGCTTGATCAAAATAATCGCATTTTGGTTGATCAAGGCATAAGGCGCATTAGAGAAAAGCAGTGCGCACCGGGCATACTAGCGCTACTTGAAATTTCTAAACGTCAAGCTGATACTTTGCAAGCTAGTGATCTAGGGTTTTCTGTAGCGCCAAGGCTGAACGCAGCAGGACGTTTGAGTGATATTTCTCGTGGTATTCGCTGCCTGCTTACAGATGATATTAATGATGCCCGGCGCTATGGCCAAGAGTTAGAAGCGTTTAATCAAAAACGCAAAACTGAACAAATGCGTATACAGGATGAGGCACAAGCCATTGTTGATACTCAAGATGTGTCAGAAGGAAAATTTGCCATTAGCTTATTTGACCCTTCATGGCATGAAGGTATTGTTGGTATCGTCGCTGGAAAGTTAAAAGAAGATTACCACTGTCCTGTGGCTGTTTTTGCAAAATCTGCCGATTTATTAAAAGGCTCTATTCGTTCTATTCCTAGTGTACATATTAAAGACTTGCTTGATTTGATGGATAGGCAAAATCCTGATTTGATATTAAAATTTGGTGGTCATGCTATGGCAGCAGGGTTAAGTATTAAAGCTGAAAATTTTTACCTGTTTAAACGAGCTTTTTCTGATGCTGTTAAAGCGCATTTAAATGATCAAATTCCAAAAGTTGAGTTGCTAACAGATGGCAATCTTGAGGCGGTAGATATTACGCTTGATAATGCGCAATTACTTAAGGATTCGGGTCCGTGGGGGCAAGGATTTGAAGAGCCAGTTTTTTATGGCGAGTTTGAACTTGTGGAGCAAAAAGTTGTGGGTGAGAAGCATCTAAAATGCCGAGTAAAGCTCATGAGTGATAATCAAGTTCATGATGCCATTGCATTTTTTCAAGACCCACTGAACTCTAATCTAGCAACCATTGCTTACAAATTATCAGTTAATCATTGGCAAGGACGAAGCAACTTACAACTAATGATTGAACAAATTGATTCAGCGTAAAAAATTCACAAATTTTCCAAATCATACTGTTTTAAGCATTTTTAAACAATAAAAGTTACTTAAAACCGCCTTTATAGGCCTATAAAGGGTTGTTTTTTCTGATTTTATTGCTTAAATCATAGGTGGTTTTCAAAATTTCAGATATTTTTAAAATTAGGCTTAAATGCTATACATTTAACCAATAAATGGTAAAATTCCTAGCTTTTATTTTTGATAATTTCCCAATGCCAATAATTACCTTGCCAGATGGCAGCGAAAAATCTTTTGATCAAGCATTAAATGTTTTTGAAGTGGCCAAATCGATTGGCTCAGGGCTTGCTAAAGCAACATTGGCTGGTAAAGTTAATGGCGAGTTGGTTGATGCGTCATATGTTATTGAATCTGATAGTAGTGTTGCGATTATTACTGATAAAGACGAAGAAGGGCTTGAGATTATTCGTCATTCAACTGCACACCTTTTAGCGCAAGCCACTCAAATGCTTTATCCGGAGGCGCAAGTAACTATCGGACCAGTTGTTGATAATGGTTTTTATTACGATTTTGCTTATAAAGATGGTTTTTCTGAAGACGATCTAGCCAAGATTGAGAAAAACATGAACAAACTGGTTAAGCAAAATCTTAAGATTGAAAGATCTGAAATGGGTCGTGACGAAGCGGTGCAGTTTTTTAAAAACAAGGGTGAGCGTTACAAAGCTGAAATTATTGAGTCAATTCCTGCGGATCAAACACTGTCTTTATATCAACAAGGTGATTTTATTGATTTGTGTCGCGGTCCTCACGTACCATCAACGGCAAAACTTAAAGCTTTTAAATTAATGAAATTAGCCGGTGCATATTGGCGTGGTGATTCTAATAATGAGATGTTACAACGTGTTTACGGCACTGCTTGGGCAACCAAAGATGATCTTGCAACGCATTTGCATCGTTTGGAAGAAGCCGAAAAGCGTGATCATCGTAAAATTGGAAAAACACAAGATTTATTCCACATGCAAGAAGAAGCACCTGGCATGGTGTTTTGGCATGAAAAAGGTTGGACGCTATATCAAATTGTTGAGCAGTACATGCGTTCAGTGTTTAGAGATAACGACTACAAAGAGGTACATACACCGCAACTAATTGACAGAACACTTTGGGAAAAATCAGGCCATTGGGATAAGTTTGGCGATGCGATGTTTACCACCAATAGTGAAAATCGCGACTATGCGGTTAAACCAATGAACTGTCCAGCACACATTCAAATTTATAACCAAGGGCTGAGATCTTATCGTGATTTACCATTGCGTTTGGCTGAGTTTGGCTCTTGTCATCGTAATGAACCATCAGGAACACTTCACGGTATTATGCGTGTTAGAAATTTTGTACAAGATGATGGGCATATTTTTTGCACCTCTGATCAAATTCAATCAGAAGTTTCTAGGTTTATTGACTTAACCTTTGATGTGTACAAACACTTTGGTTTTGATAATGTTGATATTAAGCTTTCTACTCGTCCTGAGAAGCGTGTAGGCTCAGACGAAGTTTGGGATCGCGCTGAAGCAGCGCTAGCTGAAGCATTAGATGCTAAAGGTATTAAGTGGGATTTACAAGAGGGCGAAGGTGCATTCTACGGTCCTAAAATTGAGTTTGTATTGAAAGATTGCCTAGATCGTGAATGGCAGTGTGGTACCTTGCAGGTTGATTTTTCTATGCCAGAACGTTTAGATGCGCAATATATTGCAGAAGACGGCTCTAAGCAAACACCAGTTATGCTTCACCGAGCGATTGTTGGTTCACTTGAGCGATTTGTCGGAATTTTAATCGAGCATTATGAAGGTGCGTTTCCATCGTGGCTTGCACCAATTCAGGCAGTTATTTTAAATATTTCCGAAAAACAACTGGATTTTGTGCAAAAAACGCACAAACAATTAAAAAAACAAGGGCTTAGAGTGATTTCGGACTTGCGAAATGAGAAGATAGGCTTTAAAATACGCGAGCATTCTATGCAACGATTCCCTTATATTCTAGTTGTGGGTGGTCGTGAAATGGAAAATAACGAAATTTCAGTGCGTAAACGTGGTGGCGAGGATTTAGGTTCTATGTCAATAGAGGCGTTTGTTGAGCTGGTTAATACAGAAAAATAGAGGAAGCATTATTAAAAAACCTACCAAAGTAAAAACTCGAATTAACGACTATATTAGAGTACCGGAAGTTCGATTGATAGATGAAAAAGGTGAGCAAGTTGGTATCGTTGATACTAATATTGCCAAACAAAAAGCTAAAGATGTAGGTCTAGATTTAGTTGAAGTGTCGCCAAATGCGAAACCACCTGTTTGTAAAGTCATGGATTTTGGTAAATTTTTGTATGAATTAAAACAGCAAAAGAAAGAAGCTAAAAAGAAACAAAAGAAAAATACGGTTAAAACTATTAAATATCGTCCAGGTACAGAAGAGGGTGACTACCAAATTAAATTTAGAAATTTGGTTAAATTTTTAGATAATGGCGATAAAGTAAAAGTTAGTATTTGGTTCCGTGGTCGTGAAATGCAGCACAGAGAACTAGGCATGGAAATGCTAGACAGAATTGAAAAAGATACAGAAGAATTTGCCAATGTAGAACAAAAGGCAAAAATGGAGGGTCGTCAGCTAGGCATGATGCTGTCACCCAAATCAAAGAAAAAGTAAGTCAAGACTTGCTTTAGCAATATAAAAATAACCTGATAGGGTTATTAATAAAAAAAGGAGTAAATTATGCCGAAGTTAAAAACAAACAGAGGTGCTGCAAAGCGCTTCAAAAAAACTGCTAAAGGCGGTTATAAGTGTAAACACTCTCACCTGCGTCATATCTTGACAAAGAAGAGTACTTCTAGAAAACGTGGTTTGCGTTCACCAGACATGATCGAGAAGGTCGATGTACCAATGGTGAAAAAAATGTTACCGTACAGTTAATAGGAGTATAGAAAATGGCAAGAGTATCAAGAGGTGTGCAGGCGCACGCTAAACACAAGAAAATTTTAAAGAAAGCTAAAGGTTATTACGGTGCTAGATCTAAGGTTTATCGCGTTGCTAAGCAAGCGGTAATCAAAGCAGGTCAGTATTCATACCGTGACCGTCGTCAAAGACGTCGTCAATTCCGTAAACTTTGGATTGTGCGTATCAATGCTGAAGCACGTAACAATGGTTTGAGCTACTCAAGAATGATTGATGGCATGAACAAAGCGGGCATCGAAATTGATCGTAAAGTTTTATCAGATATTGCTATCTTTGATAAAGCAGCATTTGCACAAATTGCAGATCAAGCAAAAGAGGCATTAGCAGCAGCTGCTAAGTAATTCTTTATTTAAAGCCATGGTTTTCCATGGTTTTAATTTATACAAATTCATCTAAATGATCAAAGTAATTCTTGAAAAGGCTGAAGCATTAATCGCTAAAGCAGAAGACTTAAAAGAACTTGACGAACTAAGAGTTAGTTTTTTAGGTAAAAAAGGCGAGCTTACTTCTCTTTTAAAAGGCCTAGGGAAACTCTCCAAAGAAGAGCGTCCTAAAATGGGTGAGGCAATTAACCAGGCCAAAGGCAGTGTTCAAGCGCTATTAACCAATCGAAAAAATCATTTAGAAACCATCGAACTTGAAAAGCTATTAGAAGCTGAAAAAGTTGATGTATCTTTACCTGGACGTAATGCTGAAATGGGTGGATTGCATCCTGTTACCATTACCCTAAAACGCATTCAATCTTTATTTGCAAAAAATGGATTTGAAGTTGCGACAGGTCCTGAAATCGAAGACGATTTCCATAATTTTACTGCACTTAATATTCCTGAACATCATCCGGCACGTGCCATGCACGATACATTCTATTTTGATGAAAACACAGTATTAAGAACACACACATCACCAGTGCAAATTCGTACACTGGAAAAACAAAAACCACCAGTGCGCGTGATTGCGCCGGGTCGAGTTTATCGTTGTGATTCTGACATTACTCACACACCAATGTTTCACCAGGTGGAGGGATTGATTGTTGATGAAAATGCAAATTTCGCCCAACTAAAAGGCTTGTTAATTGATTTTTTAAGAGCGTATTTTGAAAAAGAAGATTTAAAAGTTCGCTTCCGTCCATCTTATTTTCCATTTACTGAGCCATCAGCTGAGGCTGATATTGAGTGTGTTATTTGTGGTGGTGAAGGGTGTCGTGTATGTAAGAAAACTGGTTGGCTTGAAGTATTGGGCTGTGGTGTAGTACATCCTAATGTACTAAATTCTGTTGATATTGATGCGCAAGAGTACACAGGTCTTGCATTTGGTATGGGTGTTGAGCGCCTAGCAATGCTGCGTTATGGTGTGAATGACTTACGTCTTTTCTTTGAGAACGACATTCGTTTTCTAAAACAATTTAAGTAGTCTTATGAATATTTTATCGTCTTGGTTACGTGAGTGGATCTCTCCAGATGTTAGTGATGAATTATTAGCCGAACAGCTAACCATGGCTGGCCTTGAGGTCGATGGTATTGAGCCTGTAGCACCTGCTTTTACAAATGTTGTTGTAGGGCATGTTGTTCAGTGTGAAAAGCACCCTGATGCTGATAAACTTAATCTGTGCCAAGTAGATGTTGGCCAAAGTGAAAATCTGCAAATTATTTGTGGCGCAAAAAATGTAGCGAAAGGTTTGAAAGTAATTACAGCAACGGTGGGTGCAGTTCTGCCTGGTAATTTCAAAATTAAAAAAGCAAAATTACGAGGTGTAGAGTCATATGGCATGATTTGTTCAGAATCAGAGCTAGGTATGAGCGACTCGTCAGATGGCATTGCAGAGCTTGATGCTGATGCACCTATTGGTGTAAATATTCGTGAGTATTTAAATCTTGATGATAATGTTATTGAGTTAGATATTACACCGAATCGTGGCGATTGCTTTTCAATTTTAGGTGTTGCACGTGAAGTCAGTGCTAACTACAACATGCCGTTTACAATGCCATCATGTGAAGTTTCTGGTAGTGGTGAATCAGGTATTAAAGCCAGTGTTAGCAATACCAAAGCTTGCCCTAAGTATTTAACAAGAACAGTTAATGGTATTGACAATACCGTTGCTACTCCTAAGTGGATGGTAGACAAGTTGACTCGTTCTGGACAGGCACTGCACTCTGTTGTGGTTGATATTACGAATTATGTATTGTTAGAATTAGGCCAGCCAATGCACGCTTTTGATTTATCAAAAGTCAGCGGTGCAATTAATGTTAGAAATGCTAACTCTGGTGAAAAAATTGAACTGTTAAATGAAACAACAGTAGTATTAAATGACGATACATTGATTATTACAGACGATAATCAACCACTTGCCATTGCCGGTGTGATGGGTGGTATGGGTAGTTCTACACAGTCAGACTCAGTAGATATTTTATTAGAAAGTGCTTTTTTTGAGCCGGTATCAATCGCTGGAAAGGCAAGAAATTATGGCCTACATACAGAGTCATCATTGCGTTTTGAGCGTGGCGTAGATTTTAATATTACTGAAGTTGCCATGGATCGTGCAACTCAGTTAATTATTGATATTTGTGGTGGTCAAGCGAGTGATGTTAGCGCTTGTGTTGATGAGAATGCATTGCCAGTACTTGAGCCAATCACCATTACTCAAGACAAAATTCAAAAAGTATTAGGCTTTGAATTAGATAGTAATTGGATCGAAGAAAAGTTTGTTAATCTTGATTTTAACATTACAGAAAAAAGCAATGATTCGTGGACAATTATCCCACCAAGCTTTAGGTTTGACATTCGCATTTCAGCAGACTTAATTGAAGAGTTAGCACGACTTTATGGTTATGATAAATTACCGGTTCAAAAGCTCTCATTAGATGCTAATATCAATGTCATTAAAGAAGCTGATGTTGATAAGTATGATCTTATGCAAGCATTGGTTGGTCGTGGCTATCAAGAAGTAATTACTTATAGTTTTGTTTCTGAAAAATATCAAGATTTGGTTGATCCAGACGCTAAAAAAATTACTTTATCAAATCCTATCTCAGCAGACATGTCAACCATGCGCTCATCACTTTGGGCGGGCTTGTTGCAAACAGTTGAATCTAATCAAAGACGTGGACATGCCAATGCTAGATTTTTTGAAATTGGTTTGTGCTTTGGTGGTGTACATGCTGATGAGCAAGCTAATAAATTAGCAGGTATTGTTGCTGGAAATCGTTTTGAGGCTCAGTGGTCTGGCGATGTTCAAGCACTAGATTTCTTTGATGCTAAAGCTGATCTTGAGTCAGTACTTGCTTTTACCAATGCTCAATTTGATTTTGAAGCCGCTGAGCACTCAGCTTTACAGAAAGGCCAAAGTGCAAAAATTATGTTAAACGGCCTAGTTGTAGGATGGATTGGCGCTTTGGCACCTTCTGTACAAAAAGAGTTGTCATTGCCTAAGTGCTATATGTATGAAGTAGATCTTGATTGTGCGCTTAAAGGCAAAGTTTCTAAATATAAGGCATTTTCTCAGTATCAGCAAGCTCAGCGTGATATCGCCTTGGTGCTTGATGAGGCGACACCAGTGGCAGATCTTGTGTGTAGTATTCAAGATTTGAAGCAAACGCATTTTATTGATGTTGCTTTGTTTGATATATACACAGGCGAAAACATTGACTCTGGTAAGAAAAGTGTTGCGCTTAATTTAACTTATCAGTCTATGGAAGCAACACTTTCTGATGAAGAGGTTAATACTAAAGTTGAAGAGGTTTTGACACTAATGCAAGAGAAATTCTCAGCTGTATTAAGATAATGTCAATCACTAAAAAAGACATTGCTGATGTATTAGTTCGAGAAGTGCATATGACACATGCTCAAGCCTTGCAGTTTACTAATGAATTTTTTGATCAAATTAAAAACACCTTATCTAGTGGTGAAGAAGTGAAGTTTTCAGGTTTTGGAAATTTCACCATTCGTGAAAAATCAGCAAGACCAGGTAGGAACCCAAAAACCGGTGAAGCGGTTGAAATTTCAGCAAGAAAAGTGGTAAATTTTAAAGCTGGACCTAAACTAAAAGCCGCAACTCAAAAAGGCTAAAGTTTTGGCTTTTATTGATTAATACTTATATTACTCTGAAATAGCACTCATAAAGCCTTCAAGTACAGGCATGATCTTTTCAACCACTTGTTGATTTTTTTCCGTGTTATTTATTTGGTCTTTAATGACTTTTTTAGATTCTTTTAATGTGATGTTATAGTCATCATCAAATTCAAAATTAATAAAATAAAAACCCTTGGCTTTGTCTCTGATAGATCTTACAGATAAGAAATCAGTTTCCCAGGCGAGTTCAGCTTGGTAGATGGCATTTGATTCAGTTTTATCTCTTTGAACAAGGATTAATGTTGAGCCAAAGTGAAAAATAAAGTGATTGGCACTACAGTTAGAGGCTTTTTTAGTATTTAGTTCGCCACTATCGATTGCATCAGCAATTTGTTTAAGTTGTTCGTTATTAAGCTGAATGTATTTCGCATCAAGATAGGCATTAATATCTGAACCTGGATGGTTGTTTTGTAAAAATGTAATTAATTTATTTAGCATACAACTAACTTGAGTAAAAAGCTAGGAATTATACCTGATAGATGTTTTTTTAAGTTTGATTTGCTTGGTGTCAGCTGAGTTAGCTTTTGTCAAGGTTGTCTTTGTACTTAAGTGCATAAACATCAAAGATACTGATTGCCATAGCAGCAATAATCGGGCCAATTAATAATCCTAAAATACCAAACTGAATAATTCCAGCAAGTGTAGAAAGAACAGTTATCAATGTATGGCCTAAAGTACCGGATTGATTAGACCGTCTAGAGAGTAGTTTAATTATTATTGGTCTAACCAAATTATCAATAATAAAACCAATAATAAATGCACCAAAAAAGACAATAATAAGCGCATCAACAGTTTGTCCTTGAGAGTATAAGTACAAGCTCAATGGCACCCAAATAATTAAACCGCCCAATAGTGGCACAAAACTAGCAAGTGCCATAGCAATGCCAAAATACAGCACAGGCAAGCCAACTATCATGCTTGCAATTGAAAAAATAACACCTTGCAAGAGCGCAATTAGAAATACACTGCCTACTAGTGTTACTGATAAATTAGAAAATTCTCCAAGCAAAATATCGTCCAAGCGGTTTTCCAAAGGTGAAAGATCTTTCATGCGCTTGACAATTTTTTCACCATCAAGATAGAAATAATAAAGTGAAAAAATAACAACAATTAAAAAGAATATAAAATACGAAGACAGCGAAACTATGCTTTTCAATACAACAATTGAAAAATCTTTAACAGTAATTAGCAGACTCTCTAAATTGTTATTTAGTGCACTGCTTAATGAGGTGATGATTGAGTTTGGCAGTGGCAACCCAGCAATGGTTTGTTTAGAGATTTGACTAACTTGCTGATAGTCAAACTGGCTATCAAGTGTTTGTATGAGTGTTGAAATTTCTAATGTACTTACCAGCAAGATATAACTAAGTGGTAATATCAATATAATCGTAATGAACAGAGTACTAAGTAGTGCTGAAATATTGCTAGAAAATCTAATTTGTAATTTTTGATAATAAGAAAAAGTTGCAATGGCAATCATTAGGGATAAAAACAAAGCAGGAATAAACGGGCTAAATAGCCAAATTAGGCCGCCAATAGCCAGAATTAACAAACTCAGCATAAAACCATGTTCATAAGGCGCTTTCATTGGTTCTCCATTTTGATTACGGTATAAGCAACTTCTTCGTAAGGATGGGCAAATTTCATGGCCTTAATTACCAGTTCAAGACTGTCATCAATGCACATCATTTCAACTTTGTATTCTTCAATGGCTTCAAGCTCATCAAGCATGCCAATACTTGGATTGGCACCATCAATTGGTTTAAATTGTCCCATGCCAATAGTTTGCCAAGCGCAATTTTCATAATTATTAAACTTACCAGCACCTGCATCAAACATGGCGTTTTTGACAATTTCTAAGTCTGTTTCAGGTACATAAAAACTGATTTGATACATTAAAATTTCCCCTTTAAATAATGCAACCTTTCATTCTCTGGTATACGTTCAATGGCATATCTTAATGTAGTTCTAGGCAGTTGTGCATAATTTTCTCTCAAGAAGGCTTTACAAGCTTCATTATCTTTTTTGTAAACTTCCCTCAGCATCCAGCCAACGGCTTTATGAATTAAGTCGTGAGAATCTTTTAGTAGAGTCTTGGCAATTTTTAATGTTGGTTTAAATTGTTTATTTTTAATAAATGCAAAGGTTGCCACAATAGCGATACGCTTTTTCCATAAGTTACTTGATTGTGAATAGTCAAGTAAGATATCTAACTTGTCTTGATGGTTAAAAATATAATCCCCAATGGTGTGCGGAATGGTTGTATCTACAAGATCCCAATTATTTGCAGCTTGGATATTGGAAAGATAAAAGTTAAATACCTCCTCTTTTTCGCCATGTTGATATTTATTAACCAGCATAATTAGTCCACAATGACGAATCTCATGAACAGGGTGGTTTATTATTTTGTCTAACTGTGCAAATGATATTTTTTTAAAATATTTTTTTGCAACTAATCGAGTTTGTGGCACACGCAAACCAATAAACTCATCATGCTCTGAGTATTGTCCAGGTCCAGTTTTAAAAAACCATTCATTGGTCGCCTTACGCTCATCAGTAGCGAAAGATTTGAGTTGCGTGATAACTTCTTGTGCGCTCATCAGCTATACTATGGTTATTTATTAATAGTCTAATCATACATGCAAACAGCGTATTTTGCCGGTGGATGTTTTTGGTGTGTTGAAGCTGTGTTTCAACGCATTGATGGCGTTATAAATGTTGAATCTGGCTATTGCAATGGATCAACGAAAAATCCAACTTATCAAGATATTTGTATAGGGGATACGGATCACGCTGAAGTGGTAAAAATAGAATTTGATGAGCGTATTATTTGTTTTGAACAATTACTTCAAGTATTCTTTGCTACACATGATGCCACCACTCTTAACCAACAAGGTAATGATAAAGGAACGCAGTATCGATCGGCTGTATTTTATACAAGCGATGAACAGCAAGTCCAAACTAAACAGTTTATTAATAAATTAGGTGATAATATTGTGACTGAGGTAACTAAGTTGGCCATGTTTTATCCAGCTGAAGATTACCATCAAAACTATTTTAATAACAACCCACATCAACCTTATTGCACCATGTTGATTAAGCCTAAGATTGATAACTACTTTAAAAATTATGAATGATCAAGACTTACTTAGATATTCTCGTCAAATAATGCTGCCTCAGATTGGCGTAGAAGGTCAACAGAGATTGCTGAATTCTACGTTCTTATTGGTTGGTATGGGTGGATTAGGGTCTCCTAGCGCACTATATTTGGCAGCGGCTGGTGTGGGTCATTTAATTATTGCTGATTTTGATAAAGTAGAAATATCAAATTTACAAAGGCAAGTAATCCACCATACAGATGATATTGGAAAATTTAAGATCGACTCTGCTAAAGAAAAGATGCTTTCAATTAATCCTAATATAAAAGTCACCACAGTTGAAAATCTAGGTAATGACTTAGACAAGTGGGTGGAGAAATCTGACGTTGTTTTAGACGGCACTGATAATTTTGAAACGCGTTTTAAAATCAATCAGTCTTGTGTTAAACAAAAAACACCTTTGGTATCAGCAGCAGTTATTCGATTTGAAGGTCAGCTTTCAACTTTTAAAGGGTATGAGTCTGACCAGCCTTGTTATCAGTGTCTGTATTCAAAAGAAGGTAATAATGATGAAAACTGTACTGAAAACGGCATACTCGCCCCTGTTGCAGGTGTAATGGGTTCCTTGCAGGCTTTACAAGCCCTTAAAGTGGTGCTCAATTTGGGTGAGCAATTGGCAGGTAAATTAATGATAATTGATGCACTGGATTTAAACATTAGAAGTGTGAAAATCAACAAGGATAACACCTGTTCAGTATGTGGCAAATAGCCAGTGCAAACCAGCCTAAAATCTTAGTAAAAAAAACGCACAAAAAGATGAAATTAATAATAATATCTGTATAATTAGTGCCAAAAATAATATTATTAAAATATTTTTTAGCTGCAAATCTCTTACAGCGGATATTTTAAGACTTTCTAGGAGTAATAATATGAGCGGACAAATGCAAAGACCTGAGGTTCCTACAGGTGTAGTTGGTAAAGATGGTTTTAAAGTTACAACAACTCAAGTTAGAGTTGACGGTAAAGTGCAACCAGGTTTTCACGTAGGCTACACAACTGAGTGGGATGAAGTTCAAAAGGAAGTTCCATACGAGACACCTAAAAGACCATAATTTTTTAAATAAATTATTGTTTTAAAAAAAAGCCGCAAACTAGATCAGTTTGCGGCTTTTTTATTGCTTGCTTGTAAGTTGTAAAATTAATACTAATAAGTCTTGTACAATTTGCTCTAAATAATTAGGAATTAATAATGAAAGCTTTAGTAAAAAAACACGCAAAAGAAGGAATTTGGCTAGAAGATGTGCCAATGCCTGAAGTGGGTAATAACGACGTTTTAGTAAAGATCAAAAAAACAGCAATTTGTGGTACTGATATTCATATCTATAATTGGGATGAATGGGCACAAAAAACCATTCCTGTACCAATGACAACTGGGCACGAATTTGCAGGTGAAATTGTTGAGTTAGGCTCTAATGTAAGTGATTTAAAAATTGGTGATATTGTCTCAGGTGAGGGGCACATTACTTGTGGCAGGTGTAGAAACTGCTTGGCAGGCAGAAAACACCTTTGTCCAAACACCATAGGCATTGGAGTTAACCAAACAGGCTGTTTTGCCGAGTATTTATCCATTCCTGCTGAGAATGTTTTTAAACCATCGCGTGACATATCTACCGATTTATTAAGCTGTTTTGATCCGTATGGCAATGCTGTGCACACTGCGCTTTCTTTTAATATGGTGGGTGAAGATGTACTTATTACCGGTGCAGGGCCAATTGGCATTATGGCGGCAATGGTGGCAATGCACGCTGGTGCGCGCAATGTTGTTATTACCGATCTTAATCAATATCGCCTAGATTTAGCCAAAAAAGTAGTACCAAAAGTTATTCCGATCAATGTTGGTAAAGAATCTATTACTCCAGAGTTGATGCAAGAGTTGGGTATTTTCGAAGGTTTTGATGTAGGTTTAGAAATGAGTGGATCGCCACATGCATTTGGTGATATGTTAAATCTTATGATTAATGGTGGTAATATTGCCATGCTTGCTATCATGCCATCAGGCTCAGGTATTGATTGGGATCAGGTAGTATTCAAGGGTCTTACTATTAAAGGCATTTATGGTCGTGAAATTTTTGAGACTTGGTACAAAGGCTCAATGATGGTACAAAGTGGTTTGCCACTTGAAGATATTATTACTCATCGTTTTCATTACACTGATTTTCAAAAAGGTTTTGATGCCATGCTCTCGGGTGAGTCGGGCAAAGTAATATTAAATTGGGAAGATTGATATGAGTTTTAACAGTGCAAAAGAAAGTATTGCAAAAGATTTAAAAGAAATTGAGGCAGCCGGTCTTTGGAAGACTGAAAGGATAATTGCTTCAGAGCAAAAAAATGATATCACACTTGAGGATGGCTCAGAGGTTATCAACATGTGTGCAAATAATTATCTTGGCTTGGCAAATAACCCTGAGGTTATTCAGGCTGCCAAAGATAGTTTTTCTGAGTGGGGTTTTGGTTTGTCATCAGTGCGTTTTATTTGTGGCACACAAACTGTTCACAAAACATTAGAGCAAAAAGTTAGTGAGTTTTTAGGTATGGAAGATACCATTCTTTATGCTGCTTGTTTTGATGCTAATGCTGGATTATTTGAAACCATTTTAACCAATGAAGATGCAGTCATATCTGATGAGTTAAATCATGCCTCTATTATTGATGGTGTGCGCCTGTGTAAGGCTGCAAGATTTCGTTATAAAAATAATGACATGAATGATCTGCGTGTAAAACTAGAAGAGGCAAAAGCTGGTGGCGCAAGGCGTATTTTAATCACCACCGATGGCGTATTTTCAATGGACGGCACAATTGCTCAACTCGATAAAATTTGTGATTTAGCAGATGAATTTGACGCCATGGTGCATCATGATGATTGTCATGCGGTAGGCTTTATGGGTAAGAATGGTCGTGGTGTGCACGAATACTGCAATGTAATGGATCGCGTAGATATTATCACTGGCACATTTGGTAAAGCGCTTGGCGGGGCTTCTGGTGGTTATACTTCAGCGCGTAAGGAAATTGTAGATATGCTACGTCAAAGATCACGTCCATATCTATTTTCAAATACATTGGCACCATCGATTTGTGCAGCATCGCTTAAAGTGCTAGAGATGTTGTCCAGCTCAACTGAGCTTCGTGATCGATTAGAGTCTAACACGCATTATTTTAGAAAAGGCATGCAAGAGGCCGGGTTTGATGTGGATGATGGTGATCATCCGATTGTGCCAGTGATGCTTGGTGATGCCAATCTTGCGCAAGAAATGAGTAAAAAGTTATTAGAAAAAGGGATTTATGCCATTGGATTTTTCTTTCCAGTGGTGCCAAAAGGCAAGGCAAGAATCCGCACTCAAATATCAGCTGCACATACCAAAGAGGATTTAGATCAAGCTATTGAGGCATTTGCACAGACACACAAAGAGTTAAATGGCTAGTTAAATGTTAGAACTAAGATTTATTTACAAATGTTGTGATAAATATTTTTAATTTTAGTAATTCTTAGTTGTTTTTAATTTAATGTGAGAGTGCGCAATAAAACACTTGTTATCACTCTTGATATAAATTAATAAAGACTAATAAAATAAAACAAGTTTTATAATTTTTTTATCGATTGTTATGTTTATTAGTGCATTAGAGTTGTTTAAAGTAGGAATTGGACCATCGAGTTCACATACGCTTGGCCCAATGGTTGCGGCTAGTGATTTTATTAACCTTATAAAATCTGAAAACTTACCAAATTCAAAACACAGCAGACTATCTATTCGCTGCACTCTTAAAGGGTCGTTAGCTTTTACAGGTAAAGGTCATGCCACTGATCGAGCAATATGTTTAGGTTTGCATGGGTACTCTCCAAATGGGTTGGTTAAAAAAGACATAACAGCACTCATTGACCAAATTTGGAATAAGAATTGTATTGCTGTGGATGACAATACTGTCATTTATTTCACTGCTGATAATGACATTGTTTTTGATAAAGAAAAACCTTTAAAAGAGCATCCTAATGGTATGGTTTTTGATTTGCTTGATAAGGAAGAAGATGTTTTATTCTCTGAAACTTATTTTTCTATTGGCGGAGGTTTTATTAATACTTTGGCAGAAATCAATCAACTTCAAGCACCACTTAAAATGAAGTCTTTAGATTTATGCAAGTATCCATTTTCTTCTGCCGAAGATATGCTGTATATGGCAAATAAATATAATGTTTCAATAGCGCACATGAAGAAAGTTAATGAACTTGATTATATAGACGAAAACTCTTTAAACAAAGGGTTGGACAATATATGGCAATCGATGAAAACTTGTGTTGAAAAAGGTCTGAATACCGATGGTGAATTGCCAGGAGGACTTGGTATTCAAAGGCGTGCTAAGGGCTTATTTCAGAAATTAAAAAATATTTCTAGCAATTCAAATATCAATGATTGGTTATGTACTTATGCTATGGCTGTTAATGAAGAAAACGCAGCTGGAAATATGGTGGTAACAGCGCCAACAAATGGTGCTGCAGGGGTTGTGCCCGCAGTTATCTATTATTTTATTACTCATGAAAATGGTACAAAAGAACAAGTGCGAAATTTCCTTTTGGTTGCAAGTGCAATTGGCGGTCTGATTAAGCATAATAGCTCTATATCGGGAGCTGAAGTTGGCTGTCAAGGTGAGGTGGGATCAGCTGCAGCAATGGCTGCTGCAGGATTGTGTTCTGCACTTGGCGGAACATCAAAACAAATTGAAAATGCAGCAGAGATTGCACTTGAACATCACTTAGGAATGACTTGTGACCCAGTTAATGGATTGGTTCAAGTTCCATGTATTGAGCGAAATGGCTTTGGCGCAATTAAAGCTTATACAGCCGCATCTCTTGCTCTCCATGGTGATGGAAGTCACTTCATGCCGTTGGATAACTGCATTGAAGCAATGAAACAAACTGGCCTGGAAATGTCGCACAAATACAAAGAAACATCTTTAGGCGGTCTCGCTGTAAGTATTACTGAATGTTAGGTTTTGATGGCATTCATCCACTCATTCATCAATGGTTTTGAAACAGATGCTGCGGCAAATTTAGAATCCATGGTTGGTGTAAATACACATTCACCATTTATGGTTTGTGATACGCCATTAGCTTCTTCAAGAATTAACCAGCAAGCAGCGTAATCCCAAAGATTGTGTTTGCCATGAAGATAGGCTTGTATTCGTCCAGTGGCTACCCAACACCAATCCAGTGCAATTGAACCTAAACTACGTTGAGAAGCGTAAGGGGGGTTGCTAGCAATTTTTGCAGCTACATTCGCAGGCAGGCGTTTAAAGTCAACGCCGACTATGGCTTTGCTAAGAGTTGTGTGATAGTCAGGAGAGTTTAGTTTTCTGTTGTTTAAATATGCACCTGTGTTTTTTTGCGCATGAAAGCATTCGCCTCTCTCAGGGTCATAAACAATGCCTAGTTGCACGGTTTCATCTTTAATTAACGCTAACGACATACAATAGTACGGCAATCCATGTGAGAAATTACTTGTTCCATCAATAGGGTCCAACACCCAAACCCCATTGTTGTTTTTTAAAGCATTTAATTGCTCAGCTTCATTCATCTCTTCGCCCAGAAAGGAGATTTCTGGATATAGGTTGTTTAGTTGTGTTTGTATGCTGATTTGTGCGGCAGTGTCAGCTTCAGTTATGATACTGCCATCAGTTTTGTAATTTATAGTAACGTTTTCAAATCTTGGAAGAAGCTCTTCTTTAGCTACATTTTTTATAATTGCAATCAGTTGGTTGATGTCTATATTCATAAATTAGCATTTGGCAAGAATTTCTTTCTTGAGTTTATTATAAGAATCTACCCCTTTTAATGTCTTTACAATTTCTAAGGAGAAACAGATGGCTGTACCAACCCCTTGTGAGGTTATGATTTTGCCATCTATAATGGTGTCAGTATTTTTATCATAACCTTGTGTTCGGATTTTATTTTCAATAGAAGGGTAACAAGTGTAGTTGCCGCTTAATATTCCGGCAGCATTAAGTGCATAAGGAGCAGCGCAGATTGCACCTATGTGTTTATCATTGTCTTTCATTTGTTTAAGAATAGATTGCACTGTTGCATTGTTTGCCAATACTTCGGTACCACCCCAGCCACCGGGCAATACAATCATGTCTAGATCTTGAGTGTTAATTTCGTTAATTAAACAATCAGTAATAATGGAAATCTCATGTGCACCAATAATGGTTTTGTTATCAATGCCAGCAACAATAACGTTAATACCACCACGCCGACAAATATCAATAATTGTAATGGCTTCAATTTCTTCAAAACCATTAGCAAGTGGCACACATAACTGACCCATAATAACCTTAAAAATAATATAAAATTAAACCTATTTTATCCCCTAAAATTATTTAGATTATTAATCTTAACAAGGAAAATTATGTTTGATAAAACCCAAACTTTAGCCAAAGTAGATAGTGACATTGCTAATGCAATTAGCGCAGAAGAGGCGCGCCAAGAGGCACACATTGAATTAATTGCTAGTGAAAACTATACCTCACCTGCAGTTATGGAAGCACAAGGATCTCAACTAACCAACAAGTATGCTGAAGGTTATCCTAAAAAGCGCTATTACGGTGGTTGTGAGCATGTAGATGTTGTTGAGCAATTAGCAATTGATAGAGTTAAAGAATTATTTGGCGCAGATTATGCTAACGTTCAGCCACATTCTGGCTCTCAAGCAAATGCAGCTGTTTTTCAAGCATTGTTAGTACCAGGTGATACAATTTTAGGCATGAGTCTTGCACATGGCGGTCACCTAACACATGGTGCAGCACCTTCATTTTCTGGCAAGAACTTTAATTCTATTCAGTACGGCCTAAATCCTGAGACTGGAGAGATTGATTATGATGAAGTAGAGCGTTTAGCAAAAGAGCATAACCCAAAAATGATTATTGCGGGATTTTCAGCTTATTCTCGCGTGGTTGATTGGCAGCGTTTTAGAGATATTGCAGATGCTATTGGTGCATACTTAATGGTGGATATGGCGCACGTTGCAGGACTTATAGCGGCAGGTGAATACCCATCTCCAGTTGGGATTGCCGATGTGACTACTACAACAACACATAAAACTCTTCGTGGTCCTCGTGGTGGTTTGATCTTAGCAAAAGCGAATGAAGAGATTGAAAAGAAATTGAACTCTGCAATTTTCCCAGGTATTCAGGGTGGTCCTTTGATGCATATTATTGCAGCTAAAGCGGTTAGCTTTAAAGAGGCAATGAGTGATGATTACAAAGCCTACCAAAAGCAAGTAAGAATTAATGCACAAGCAATGGCAGATGTATTTATTGATAGAGGATTTGATGTTGTATCTGGCGGTACAGACGATCACTTATTCTTAGTTAGTTTTATTGAGCAAGGTCTTACTGGTAAGGCAGTAGATGCTGCACTGGGTAGTGCGCATATTACGGTTAATATGAACGCTGTACCAAATGATCCACAATCACCATTTGTTACTAGTGGTATTCGCGTGGGAACACCAGCAGTTACAACACGTGGTTTTGGTGAATCTGAATGTAGGGAGCTTGCATCTTGGATGTGTGATATTTGTGACAGCCTAGACGATCAATCTGTAATTGAAGAAGTAAAATCTAAAGTGGCTGAGCTGTGTGCTAAGCATCCAGTTTACTCTTTTTAGTGCTCACTTGATGGGTATAAGTAAAGTTTACTAAAGGGGGAGAATGCGCTGTCCATTTTGTCAATCTGACGATACAAAAGTATTAGATACACGTTTAATTGACGACGGCTCACAAGTGCGTCGTCGTCGAGAATGCACATCATGTGGTGAGCGTTATACTACTCGTGAAGTGGTTGATTTAAATCTTCCACGTTTGATTAAAAGTGATGATTCACGCGAATCATTTAGTGAGGAAAAACTCCGTTCAGGACTTTTGAAAGCTTTAGAAAAACGCCCAGTTAAAACCTCTGAGATCGAAACATCAATTCAGCGCATTGAGCGAAAATTAATGGCTCTAGCAGAAAGAGAGGTAAATTCAAGCAAAATTGGCGAATGGGTAATGGAAGAGTTAAAAGCCCTAGATGAGGTTGCCTATATTCGTTTTGCTTCTGTTTATCGACAGTTTCAGGATATTGAAGAGTTTAAAAATGAAATTGATAAACTCATGAAAAAGTAGTCTATTCTAGATAATGGCAAAAGCAAAAATAGAGTTTGTTTGTCGAGAATGTGGAGCTTCACATCATCAGTGGGCAGGGCAGTGTTTAGATTGTAAGGCCTGGAACACCTTAGAAGAGGTTGTGCTTTCTCAAACCACTTCATCAAAGCCAGAAAGTTTAAAAGATCTTCCTCCTTCAAAAGTTCAAAACTTATCAGACATTAAATCTGAAAATAGAATTAGACTAACCACAGGTTTAAGTGAGCTTGATCGTACCTTAGGTGGTGGTTTGGTTGACGGTTCTGTAGTGTTGATTGGTGGCGATCCTGGTATTGGCAAATCAACCCTTATTTTGCAAGCCATGGCAGCCATTAATAAAGACAATACCACGCTTTATGTAAGTGGCGAAGAGTCGGCTGATCAGGTGAGTGATCGTGCAATTCGTCTAGGAATTACTGAAGATGTACTGCTACTTAGCGAAACTCATTTAGAAAAAATCATTAAGCTGGCTAAAGAAGTGCAGCCAAAAGTTATTGTGATTGACTCAATTCAAACCATGGTTACTGATGGCTCTACTTCAGCACCTGGATCGGTTACTCAGGTAAGAGATTGTGCAGCACAATTAACGCAATTCGCCAAACAAACCAATACAATTTTATTAATGATTGGCCATGTAACCAAGGGTGGTGCACTCGCAGGCCCAAGAATTTTAGAACACATGGTTGATGCAGTGCTTTATTTTGAAGGCGACGCAGGTGGGCGTTATCGTATTATTCGAGCGGTAAAAAACCGTTTTGGTGCAGTCAATGAAATCAGTGTCTTTGCCATGGGTGAAACTGGCTTACAGCAAGTTGAAAATCCATCGGCCATATTCTTATCTAACCAAGCCAAGCCATCACCCGGTTCAATGGTAATGGTTACGCGTGAAGCGACAAGACCTTTGCTTATTGAAGTGCAGGCGCTAGTTGATCAGGCAAATGGAAATGCTAAAAGGGTGTGTGTTGGTTTGGAGCAAAATCGCCTTGCTTTGCAATTGGCTGTACTACATAAACATGGTGGTGTGGCGACACACGATCAAGATGTATTTGTGAATGTTGTGGGTGGCATTAAAGTCAGTGAGACAGCTTCTGATTTGGTGGTTATGCTGGCAATTATGTCAAGTCTTCGAGATAAGGTTATTCCTAAAGATTGGATTGCATTTGGAGAGGTGGGCTTAACTGGAGAGGTGCGCCCAGTTTATAATGCAATTGAGCGTTTATCAGAAGCACAAAAACACGGCTTTAAAGTGGCAATCATACCAAAGGCTAATAAGCCTAAAAAAATACCAAAAGGATTAAAAGTTGTTCCAGTGGAGTATTTGTACCAAGCTTTGCAGTACATGAGTGAAAATACTTAAAATTAAACAAACACAGTGCTTGTTTGCTTAAGGTATTATTTAGGTTATATTAATAAACAAGGAAAAACATCATGAATAAATTTATTGCGGGAATTTTGCTGGTATTTATCTCAGCTTCTTCTCAAGCTGATTTTGAAACAGCATGGGAAAAAAGTGTAGGTTGGACTATCGAAAGCACTAAGGTGATAGATAGCTTTGAGCATGAAAATGGTAGAGTAGAGTCTGCTTTTCAGGGGTGTGAAGTTGGTAGAAATATTTATTTCCGTGATGATACTTATGTAACGTGTACTACTAAAGGCTATCATTATGCCTATGCACCAACTGCAATATTACTCAGTAAGAATGTAGCTTATGGAGATAAGCCGTTTAAGATCTGGAGAATGATTGTTAATGACAATATGTACGGAATAGAATAAAACTTTAGTTTATTTTTGAACTACAAAAAAAAGCCTAAGAAGATAAGTTCTTAGGCTTTTTTATTTGCATTAAAGATCAACCCCTTTTTGGGCTTTTATGTTAGCCCTAAAAGCGTGCTTAATATCTTGTACTTCACTGACTGTATCGGCAATATCAATTAAGTTTTTAGATGCAGCGCGTCCCGTAATAATAACGTGTTGGTCTTTAGGTCGATTATTAAGTGTATTAAGAATGTCTTGCTCGTCTAAATACTTGTAATTGATCATATAGGTCAGCTCATCAAGCACAACCAAATCTATCGATTGATCTGCCAAAAAATCTTTGGCTTTATTCCAGGCTTCTTTAGCTTTTTGTGTGTCAAATTCTCTATCTTGCGTATCCCATGTAAAACCAGTTTGCATAAAAACAGTTTCTACATTGACTTGATTGTTCAGAAACATATCTTCACCAGTATCTTGAACGCCCTTTAAAAATTTAGCAATGCCGATTTTCATATCATATCCAAGTGCACGGCAGATCATGCCAAGTGCAGAAGAAGACTTTCCTTTGCCATTACCTGTAAGTAACACAACAACTCCTTTGTCTATATCAGCTTGATTTATGCGCGAGTCAATATAATCTTTCTTGCGCTGCATACGCGCCCTGTAGGAAGTGCCCTTGGAGTGCTGTTTGTATTTATCATCAGACATGATGAAGATGTTTAGTTTTTCTGTGTTGAAAAGTACGGAATAAATGAATAACGATGATTAAGAGTAAAAACTATAGATATTGCAATCATCCAATACAAAACTGCAGGAATTTCAACAACTGACCACTTGGCAATGTACGTAGGGAAATTAGACCATCCGGTTTGTGCATAAGCATTAGTGAAGAAATAATAACTTAAAGTTGCAACAAGCCATTGAGCTCCAGTGGCTAAAACAACAATAAATGCATTTTTAATAAAATTGGTGTTTAATTCAAGACTGCTAATGTGTTTACCCACCCAAAAAATTCCGTAATAAGTGAGCGGTAAAACACTATATGCAGGTGTTATACAATTTGCACTAATACCTTTATAAACAATTGCATAATTATCAATTGCAATAGCACTCAGAATAATAACAAATGCCACCCAAAACTTACGCAGGTAAATGCCAGCAATAAATAAAGCCGGAATGGTGAAATCAGGTAAATGCACAATTGATGAAAGCCAATTAGCATGACCACGCGTTGCAATCATAAGTAGCACCATAATAAAAACAGCAAATACTGTTCTAGTTTTATTGATTTGATCTGTCATTTATTTCTCCAACTGTTTGTTTAATTATAGCCAATCAGTAAAAATAAAACCATCACGTTCAATGGTTTTACCTTTTTTAATTTTGATCGGGTTTTTAAAATCGGGTGAATCATACACAAAGGTGTGAAACTCGCCATTTTCTCCACAAGGATCAACCCCATCTGGCAATGCATTAAGCAAATTTTGATTAAAGGCATGCCCAGCAAAATCAGTTGATATTTGCTTAGGATCAATACAAGTAATATTAGCCTTAATGCCGATATCAATAATACGTTTAGATAACTCTTTAGTATCAATCCCCCAGCAAGGGAATATTGGCTCAATGTCTGTGCCTTGCATTTGCTTGATGCGGTAATCACGAATATCTTCAAGATACAGATCCCCAAATGCAACTGTGTCGATATTATCTTTTTTAATTATGGTAATAAATTCAAGCATTATTCGCTCGTACTCCTTATTGGAGCAAGGAGATGGAATTTCAATAATATGAATTGGTAAGCCACAAGCATCAGCCTGTTGTTTTAAAATCTTGATGCGAGTAGCGTGCATAGCCACTCGATCAAATTTTTTATTAACCGTAGTAAAAAGCCCAACTAGGTTAATAGTTGGGTCTTTTAGGAGTAAGTGTAGTGCATAAGCACTATCTTTGCCGCTACTCCATGATAGCAATGTTTTTTTAGAAGCTATGCGTTACTCCGATATTAAAAGTTCTACCTAATTGGTTATAGTCTTTAGCAACCTCGTATTTTTTGTCTAAAGCGTTATTTAATGTTGCTGTAACTTTCCATTTTTTGTCGTAATCATAGCTCGTTGCTAGATTTAGCAATCCATAACCACCAAGCTTGTCGGTTCCACTGTTTGTATCCCACGCCCAAGATTTACCAATAATATTTACCCTTGTATTAAATTTACCGTGTTGTTTTTTAGCGGTAATTCCAACAGAGTGTTTTGGTCTTCTTCCGGTTTGGTAATTTGTTCCAGATTTAATTGATTCGTTGTAAGAGTATTCTGAATCTACATCCCAGCCTAGTAAGTCTGTATTTATTGTTAAGTCTATGCCTTTTATATCGTATTTACCATCATTAGTATAATAATGAGATCCGTATGGCCCGTTATATTTAAAAAAACCATCCACTTTGTTTTTGTATGCTTTAATAGATGCAATACCGAAATCAAATGTTTTTTCAATGCCAATTTCTATATTTTTTGATTTTTCTGGCTCTAATTCTGTTTTGCTTTGAGCAATATTTGCATCAGTTTTAGAAATAGATGCAAGTTTTGTTGCTTTTCCGTATGATCCGGAAACTCTCCATCCGTTGTTAATATCTCTTGCCAAACTAAGGTTATAAGTAAAGTGATCACCAAATCTATCGTGATCAATATTTCTAAAACCAATCACAGCGTCATTACCAAACAACTCTCTTTGCCATTGTGCAAAAACATCTGTATTGGCATTATGTGTAGTGCCAGATGTAATTTCATCTTTTTGATGAGATATTCCACCATTTAGCAATCCATTATCAACGTTAAACTCACTTATAAGAGTTATATCGCTTTCTTTATAGTTATTTCCATAGTACGATTGCTTGTTTTGCGCATAACTTAGTTTTGATTGTAATCCATCAAAGAAAGTGTGATTAATTTCAGCATTAATTTGATTCAAGTCATTATTGTTAGTTCCATCATCATAGTCAACATCAGCGCTTGAATCTAATATTCCAAATTTTATATTACTGTTGTTGTTTATTTTTTTACCAAAATTAACCCCAACTGATTTTCTATCAATAGAGTCTTTATCGTCACTTCCTCCATTTTTAGCGTCAATACCATCAGTATGATAATTACTTATTGTAAAGTTAATATAATCGCCACCTTCTTGAATACTTGATGAATAGCTTGCTTTTTTGCTATTATTAGAGCCGTATGAAATATTTATAGAACTATGCTCACCATCTTTAGACTCTCTATTTGTAAATACATGTACAACCCCGCCAATTGCGCCAGATCCGTATAAGGAAGAGAATGGGCCTTTTACAATTTCAACTCTTTCAATTTGATCAAAAGGAATTACTTCAAGGTGGGGTTGTCCATACCAACTAACTTTGATACCATCAACTAGAACAATTGTATGTCTAGCATCATTTCCTCGTATTCTTATTGCGGCAGTACTACCTTGTCCAGCTTCAAGGTTTGCAGATGGTATTGTTGATAATAATTCAAGAAAAGTTCTTGCACCACTTTGTTCAATTTCTTCTTTGTTAACAACAATCTTAGATGCAATAGACCCAATCACTGGATTTGTGGTTCTGTATTCTGAATTTAGGTAAATAGGAATAGGGCCTAATACTGCATTTGTGGTTGTTGTAAAAGTTAGTGCAGAAACTGCAGCTGCTAAAGATAGCTGTTTGATATTCATGAGTGTCATCCTTCGTGAGATTTAAAAAAGATTATGTATCGGACTGATTTCCATAAAGAAAAATACCGTTGCGAGGACAGTGTGGGATTTACACCCACTTCCACAATCAATTGGGGCATATTATAATGTTTTAGTTATATTAATCTATATAATAATATTAATATATTTTATTAATATAGCTCATGATAGAAATATCCCACTTAAAACTTGTGCAGGCCTTATATAAGCAGGGCAATGTTTCTGATGCAGCTGATAGTTTATTCATAACCCAATCTGCTTTATCACATCAAATTAAGAAGTTAGAGGGTTTGTTGGACAGTTCTATTTTTGTGCGTCATTCAGATCCTTTTAAGTTGACGCCACAAGGCAAGAAGTTATTAGAGCTAGCTAACGAAGTACTCCCTCGTATTGAAATTACAGAAAAACAACTTGTCAAATCAGAGGGTGGGCGACTAAATATTGCAATTGAATGCCACAGTTGTTTTGATTGGTTAATTCCAACACTAGACGTGTATAGAGAAAAACAACCAAAGGTTGATTTTGATTTATCGCTTGCATTTAGTTTTGAACCAATGGATGCATTAAAAAATTATGATGTGGACATGGTGGTAACTTCTGATCCAGTAAAAGATAAACAATTTGAATATTTTCCAATTTTTGACTATCAAATGTTAATGGTAATGTCAAAAGAACACGTATTATCTGATAAGGCTTATTTACTCCCTAAAGACATAAAAGAACAGACATTACTAACCTATCCAGTTAGTCATGATCGGTTGGATGTGTTTAACTATTTTTTATCGCCGGCTAAAATCTCACCTAAAAACACTAGAAAGGTAGAGTTGCCTTTAATGATGATGCAGCTTGTGCTTAATAATCAAGGTATTGCAACCATGCCTCAGTGGGCGTTGACTGATGAGCAGAAAGCTAAAGTTAAATTAAAACCTCTAGGTAAGAACGGCGTTTGGCGAACGTTGTATTTAGCAGTTAGAAGTGCTGATAAAAAATTAGATTATATGCAAGATTTTGCTAATATTGCTAAGCTTGTTTCAAGTAAAAATTTGAACAATATTAAAGTAAAATAAATTGAAATTTTTTAGGAATGTTATTAATGAGCGAAATTTATAATTTCAGTGCAGGGCCTGCCATGCTGCCAAAGCAAGTACTTAAGCAAATTCAAGATGAATTAATTGAATATGGTAATGCTAAAGCTTCAGTGATGGAGATCTCTCATCGTGGCGTAGATTTTATGCAAGTGGCACAAAAGGCCGAGCAGGATTTGCGTGAATTAATGAACATTCCTGACAACTACAAAGTGCTATTTTTACAAGGTGGTGCTTCGGCTCAATTCTCAATGGTGCCAATTAATTTATTACGTGGTAAAAATACTGCAAATTATGCAAATACAGGCCATTGGTCGGTTAAGGCGATTGCTGAGGCTCAGCGTTATTGTGATGTAACTATTTGTACAGATAGTAGTTCAAATAAGTTTACTGATATTGAAAATTTTTCAAATTGGAAAATTGATGAATCTGCAGCCTATCTTCATTACACACCCAATGAAACCATTGCTGGTTTGGAGTTTGATTTTATTCCACAGGTGGATATGCCAATTGTGGCTGATATGTCATCTACTATTTTGTCGCGCGAAATTGATGTGTCAAAATTTGGTGTAATTTATGCCGGTGCGCAAAAAAATATTGGACCGTCGGGCATTGCTATTGTCATTGTTCGAGAGGATTTAATTGGCGATGTGGTGCCAAAGCAGCCAATATTGTTCGACTATGCAACACAAGTGAATAATGATTCTATGTACAACACACCATCAACTTTTCCGTGGTATGCGGCAGGACGAGTTTTTGAGTGGTTAAAAGACCAGGGTGGCGTTAAAGCCATGGCAGAGGTTAACCAAAGAAAGGCAGATAAGTTGTACCAAGCAATTGATGGTTCTGACTTTTATTCAAATCCTGTTAATCCACAGTATCGTTCATGGATGAATGTACCGTTTGTCTTAGCAGATGACAAACTAGATAAGTTGTTCTTAGAAAAGTCTTATAATGCTAACTTATTAGCATTAAAAGGCCATAAGTCTGTGGGCGGCATGCGTGCTAGTATTTACAACGCTATGCCAGAGAGCGGTGTTGATGCGTTAATAGAATTTATGGCGGATTTTGAGAAACAATATGGGTAAGAAAACACTAGCAGAATTACGAATTGAGATTGATGCTCTGGATAAAGAGGTTCAGGCGTTAATTGGCAAGCGTGCAGATTTAGCTGGTGAGGTTGCTGAGGTTAAAAAAGCAGACGATGTGAATAGCGTTTTTTACCGACCTGAGCGCGAAGCACAAGTATTGCGTTCAATTATCGAGCGTAATGAAAGCCAGTTAAAAGATAAAGACATGGCACATATTTTCCGTGAAATTATGTCAGCTTGTCTTGCGTTGGAGCAACCACTTAATATTGCCTATTTGGGCCCAGAAGGGACGTTCACCCAAGAAGCGGCACTTAAACATTTTGGCCATGCAGTGTCCACACTTGATTGTGGCAGTATTGATGAGATTTTTCATCAAGTAGAAAAAGGTAATGCACATTATGGTGTTGTTCCTATTGAAAATTCATCCAATGGTGTTATTGGTGGCACGGTTGATATGCTATATTCACAAGATTTGAAGATTTGCGGCGAAGTGGAAATTTCTATCAAACATCAGTTAATGAGTGCAGATCAGGCGCAAGAGATTAAAGTTATTTATGCTCATCAGCAAGCACTTGACCAATGCCAGCGTTGGCTAGGCAATCATTATCCAAATGCACAATTACGAGCAGTTTCTTCCAATGCTTTAGCAGCACGCATCGTAAAAGATGAAAAGGGCGCTGCCGCGATTGCTTCTGAGGCAGCATTAGGGCTTTACGGTTTGGAGCGAATTGCTAAAAACATTGAAGATAAGGCAGGGAACGTGACTCGTTTTTTGATTCTTGGCAAGGAAGATGTGCCTGTTTCAGGTAAGGATAAAACATCTTTGCTGGTTGTGACCAAACATGAATCAGGAGCGCTTTTTGATTTACTAGAGCCGTTTAAAGATCAAGGTATTAATATGGTTCAGTTAGCGCGTCATCCAATACCAGGTGTTAAGTGGGAATATTTATTCTTAATTGATATCGAGGGTCATCAGCAAGATGAGAAAGTCGCTCAAGCGCTTAAAGAAGTTGGAAAAAGAGTGCAAAAAGTAAATATATTAGGCTCATATCCAGTTGCAGTTTTATGAGTGTTTGCGATAGTATTAAGTCCCTGAGTCCTTATCAGGGTGGAAAGCCTATTAGTGAGCTCCAACGAGAGCTGGGTCTTGATAAGGTTGTAAAGCTTGCAAGTAATGAAAATCCATTAGGAATAGGGCAAAAAACACTTGATGCAATGACTCAAGCTCTGCATGAGGTAGACCGCTATCCAGATGGTAATGGGTTTGAGTTAAAACAAGCCATTGCCAATCGACTAAATGTATACTCTGAACAGATTACACTGGGTAATGGTTCTAACGATGTTTTGGAGTTAATTGCCAGAGCATTTGTTTGCTCAAATGATGATGAAGTGGTTTTTTCAGAATTTGCTTTTGTGGTTTATCCTTTGGTTACCCAAGCTTTGGGTGCAAAAGCAGTAGTCACAACATCGAAGGATTTTGGCCATGATCTTGAAGCAATGTTATTAGCAATTACTGATAACACAAAGCTTATTTTTATCGCTAACCCAAATAATCCAACAGGCACTTTGTTAAGTGATAAAGAGATTCATGCCTTTTTGTCACGAGTGCCAAATTCTATTACTGTTGTACTGGATCAAGCCTATTTTGAATATCTAGATTGTGCTGATTTAGCAATTGGCTGGTTAAAGGAATTCGACAATTTAATCATTACACGAACTTTTTCTAAAGCTTATGGTTTGGCGGGATTACGCGTTGGATATTGTGCTTCTAGTGCTAAAATCGCAGATTATTTAAATCGTATTCGCCAACCTTTTAATGTTAATCATATCGCTCAAGTTGCAGCCATAGCAGCTCTTAGTGATGATGCGCATTTGGTTAGATCTATTGTTGCTAATAAAAATGGGTTGTTGCAACTTTCTAGAGGATTTGACAAACTAGATCTTTCTTATATTACTTCATCAGCAAACTTTATTGCGCTTGAGGTTGATGATGCAATGGACATTTATCAGAAATTATTGAAAAAAGGATTTATTGTCCGACCGGTTGAAATGAAAAATTATTTAAGAGTTTCTGTTGGTACGTTAAGAGAGAATGATGAGTTTCTTGATGCTTTAAAATCGGTATTGTAATGAATAGAATTTGTATTATTGGTGTTGGTTTAATTGGTGGGTCTTTTGCATTAGGGCTTAAAAGCGCTAGCAAAGTAAATCATATTGTTGGATTTGGTAAAAATGAAGAAACACTTATCAGTGCAAAGCAATTAGGTGTAATCGATTCTTATAGCTTGGACATTGCTAGTGCTTTGAATAATGTTGATATGGTGGTTATAGCAACACCAGTTAATAGTTTTAAATCAATATTGGAGATGATTAAGCCTCATATTAATAATGAGGTTATTATTAGCGATGTTGGCAGCACTAAAGGTAGTGTTGTTACTATCGCTAAAGAAGTATTTGGTGAGCTTCCACAATATTTTATTCCTGCGCACCCGATAGCCGGAAAGGAAAAAAGTGGCGTTGAGGCGGCAGATGCTACTTTGTTTAATCAAAAGCGAGTTATTTTAACGCCAGGTGAAAACGCACACACGCAAGCCATTGTTCAAGTGAGTGACTTGTGGGAGTCGGTTGGATCAAAGGTGGAAATAATGAGTGATACAAAACATGATGACTTATTGGCAATGACATCTCATTTGCCACATATGTTGGCATTTTCTTTGATGGATTACCTAATAGAGAACGACCCTAGTGCTTGTAATTATGCTGCAGGCGGTTTTAAGGATTTTTCACGTATTGCCTCAAGTGATGCTGTGATGTGGCGAGATATTTGTATTAATAATCCTGATCAAATCATTAAACATATTAAAGGCTATCAACAAACATTAACTAAATTATCCGATTTGATTGAAAACAATCAATCTGATCAATTAGAACAACTATTTCTCGATGCAAAAAAAGCACGAGATGGTTGGTTAAACGATTAAATAAAAATTATGAGTAAATTTATTGCAAAACCAGCAACAACATTATCTGGCGATTTAAAAGTACCAGGTGATAAGTCTATTTCACATAGATCTATCATGCTTGGGTCATTGGCTAGTGGTACAACCAAAGTAACTGGATTTTTAGAAGGCGAAGATGCATTGTCTACACTTAAAGCATTTCAAGCCATGGGTGTAAATATTGAACGTGATGGCGATAATGTTGTTATTCATGGCGTTGGTATTAATGGATTGAAAAAACCTTCAGGTCCGCTTAATTTAGGCAACTCCGGTACATCTATTAGATTGATGTCTGGTATTTTGGCAGCGCAGGGCTTTGACTGTGAGATGGTGGGTGATGAGTCGCTTTCAAAAAGACCAATGGGTAGGGTGATTAATCCATTAACTGAAATGGGTGCTGTTATTGAAAGCAATGAAGGCAAGCCGCCGCTTAAAATTAAAGGCGGTCAACAACTTAAAGGCATTAATTACGACCTTCCAGTTGCCTCTGCCCAGGTTAAATCTTGTGTGCTGTTAGCGGGTTTGTATGCCGATGGACAGACATGTGTAACAGAGCCTGCACCAACTCGTGATCATACAGAGCGTATGTTAAAAGGCTTGGGTTATGACGTTAGTGTTACAGATAACAAAATGTGTTTAACAGGTGGTGGGGAGCTAACAGCTACTGAAATTCAAGTTCCAAGCGACATTTCATCTTCAGCATTTTTTATGGTGGCTGCAGCTATTGCTCCACAAGCTGACATTACTCTAACTGGTGTTAATATTAACCCTACTAGAACAGGGGTAATTGATATTTTAAAATTAATGGGCGCTGATTTAAATCTATCAAATGAGCGCGAAATTGGTGGCGAGCTATTGGCTGATATTAGAATTCGCTCATCAAAACTCAAAGGTATACAAATTCCAGAATCGCTGGTTCCACTTGCAATCGATGAGTTCCCAGCTGTGTTTATTGCTGCAAGCTGTGCAGTAGGAGAGACTGTTTTAACTGGCGCAAAAGAGCTTCGTGTTAAAGAGTCTGATAGGATTCAAGTAATGGCTGACGGGTTAGAAATTTTAGGTATTGAAAATGAAGTTTTAGAAGATGGTATTAAGATTCAAGGTGGTATTTTTAAAAAACCAACGGATGTAATTGAATCACATCATGATCATCGTATCTCTATGTCATTTGCAGTAGCATCTCTTAGATCTAATCATCCAATTGAAATTAATGGCGTGGATAACGTAATGACCTCATTTCCTAATTTTGTTGATCTAGCTAATTCTGCAGGAATGGACATTACAGAAATTTAATCGATAGATAAAAAACAATAAAAAAGGCGCTTATGAGCGCCTTTTTTATTAGTAAATTTAAGCTTTGTTTAGTAGCCGCCTTTACGTCTTGTTTCTGGTAAGCCTGCAACTTTACCTGCTTGCTTAGCAGGACCTTTAGGGAATAGGGCATACAATTCTTTTGTAGTTAACTTGCCATCCCAGTCAGCTTTTAAACCTTTAACCATGTTACGTTCATTTGGCTGGTTAGCGTTGTTGTTAATGTATTCGTCACGTAAGAAGTTAATTAATTTGAAGCTATCATCAGTTAGTGTAACACCTTCTTCTTCTGCAATTTCGTGAGCAATGTCTTCGTTCCATTCATTAAGGTCTACTAAGTAACCGTGACCATCTCTTTCTAAATCAGCTAATGCCATTGTATTTTCCTCCAATGTGAAAAACTATAAAAAGAAGTTATTATATAATAACCTTCTTTAATTTTTCCTTTTTTTTATAAGGGTATTGGGGTTTTCTAAATATGACTATTGATAATGCAGCACCATTTTTTGCCTGGGACGTATCCTCTTGGTTAGCATTGTTTTTAATAACTGCCTTTATTATTGTTAGTCTTGATCATTTATTTTTCAATAAGTCGTCAAATTCTACTGCACCAGTTACAAAAAAAACAGGATTAGTAAAATGGATTTATTTCATATTGTTTTTACGTTTTAATAAAGGAGAAAAATATGCTAATCGACCTAAAATCGTTCAATGGTCTGCTGAGTTTTTTCCGGTTTTATTATTAGTATTTGTTCTTCGAGGTTTTGTTGTAGAGCCATTTAGAATTCCGTCTAACTCTATGATGCCAACGCTACTAACAGGTGACTTTATTTTGGTATCTAAGTTTGATTATGGTGTTAGTATTCCTGTGGTTAATAAAAAACTTGTTGAATTTAAAAAACCAGACAGGGGTGATGTGGTTGTTTTTCGTTACCCTAATTATGAGAAAAACAATCAATACAAAGGCGCTGACTTTATTAAGCGTGTAGTGGGCATTCCTGGTGATACCGTGGTTTATCATAATGATCACCTGCGTATCAATGATGAAAAAATAGCCTATGAGGATTTTGAAGATTATCAAGGTGTTGAATCTGGAAAGGATATGACAGGTTTTAAGCATAAACATGAGCTATTAGATAATAATCCTCATGATATTTTGCTTGATCCTAATCGAACTTCACGTGGTGTAAAAGCGGTTGTTCCGCCAGGGCATTACTTTGTTATGGGGGATAATCGCTCTCGTAGTAGCGATTCTCGTTTCTGGGGTTTTGTACCTGAGTCTTACATTATTGGTAAGGCATTTGGTATCTGGATGCACTATGACGACTCGTTAAAGCTAGATAGAATCGGTAGTTTTAAATAAAAAATTAGTTAATGTGCTTTAGAATGTTGTCTAAGTCATCTTGAGAATTATAATGGATGACGATTTTCCCTTTGTTACCGTTTGCTTTAATCTCGGTTTTTGATTCAAGCGTTTTTGTTAATGACTTCATTAACTCAGAAATATGAGGCTCAATAGGCGTTGTAACTTTAGGCTTTGGATTGAGCGATCGTTTAACCAGCTCTTCGGTTTGGCGAACTGATAATGATCTTGAAATGACTTGATTAGCAATATTTAGTTGAGTATCTTCATCTAAAGGCAATAATGCTCTTGCATGGCCCATTTCAATTTTTCCATCACCCAGTAAGTCTTTAACACTGTCGCTAAGTTGTAATAGTCGAATTAAATTACTAACGCTAGAGCGAGATCTTCCCACAACATTTGAGATTTCTCCGTGTGTCATTTGAAAATCATCAATTAATTGTTGTAACGCCTTTGCCTCTTCAAGTGGTGTTAAAGATTCACGTTGAATGTTCTCAATAAGACCGATGGCGAGCGCAACTTGATCGCTAATTTCACGAACAATAACTGGCACTTCGCTAAGGCCAGCAATTTGTGCGGCGTGCCAACGACGCTCACCAGCAATAATTTCATATTTATCGTAAGTGATTTTTCTAACAACTAAAGGCTGGATAACACCTTGAGAGGTAATTGAAGCTGCTAACTCGTTGAGTGTTTCAGGGTCAATATCATCACGAGGTTGAAATTTACCTCTTTGTAACTCATTAACGCCAAGCATTTTCATGCCGTTGTTGTTTGATTGCTCGTTAGAATCTTCGGATACTTGGCCTAGAAGAATGTCTAAGCCTCGACCTAATTTTGAGATTTTTGCCATATCAATTAATACTTGTTTTTCTAATTACTTCACTTGCAAGTGAAACATATGAAATTGCCCCTTTGGATGATCTTGCATAGCTGATTGCAGCCTGACCAAAACTTGGTGCTTCTGCTAATTTTACATTTCTTGGAACAATGGTTTTAAAGACTTTGTGTGAAAAGTACTGCTGTAATTGTATCGATACTTCATTAGATAAATTATTACGATTGTCATACATAGTTCTTACTAGTCCGGTTATCTCTAAATCTGGATTGGTGGTTGCTTTAATTTTTTCAATGGTTTGCATTAATGCGCTTAATCCTTCTAGTGCGTAGTATTCGCACTGCATGGGTATAACAATGCCATTTGATGCAGTAAATGCATTAATAGTAAGCATGTTCAAAGAAGGAGGGCAGTCGATAATAATATAGTCATAATTATCTCGAACTGTATGAATGGCTTCTTTAAGTCTGTACTCTGAATTGTCTGCTTTTAATAATGCTACTTCGGCTGCAATTAAATCAGTATTAGAACCTAGTACATCGATACCAGACTCATCAACATGAACAACAGCGTCAGTAATTTCGCACTCGTTTAATAATAATTCACAAACAGAGTTATTAAGACTGTATTTGTCAACTCCACAACCCATGGTGGCATTCCCTTGCGGATCTATATCAATCAGTAGTACACGTTTTTTAATGGCTTTTAAAGCGGCACTCAAATTAACAGCTGTCGTAGTTTTACCCACGCCACCTTTTTGATTTGCAATAGAAAGCGTAATGGCCATTAATTATTTATCTAAGATAACCAAAGCTTTTAAAAGATTAGAGGCTTCGTGAACAAAATAGTCTTTCTTAAGTCTTTCTATGGTTTTTTTATCTTGTTCTTCTTGGTTTTTTTCTTGAGATTTTATAATTTCATCCTCTGACATTTTGCTAGGATCTTCTTGTTTAAGGTGCCCATTAAGATCTCCCTCTTTAATATCGATAATTGATTCCTCTTTTTCATTCTCAAGACTGATGTTTTTTAACGCAATATCGGGCTCAATACCTTTGGCTTGAATAGATCTTCCGTTTGGTGTGTAGTATCTGGCAGTAGTTACCTTAAGACCATAGCCTTTATCTAATTCCACAATGGTTTGAACAGAGCCTTTACCAAACGATGTGCTGCCCATAATGATTGCACGTTTATGATCTTGTAGTGCACCAGCAACAATTTCAGAGGCGCTGGCAGATCCTTCGTTGATTAACACCACAATCGGCGAGCCAAGCATTACATCACCGCGCTCAGTCTTGAATTTTAGATTAGAACTGGAAATTCTTCCCTTGGTGTAAACCACAAGGCCAGCTTCATCAATAAATAAGTTTGACACATCAACCGCGCCATTTAAAACACCACCTGGATTATTACGAAGATCAAGAATAAGCGACTTAAGATAATCACCATTTTCTTTGACAAGTTTATCTAGAGTTTTTTTAACTAGCTCAGCTGTTGGTCCTTGAAAGCTAGAGATGCGCACGTAGCCAATGCCGTCTTCAAGTAAATAACCCTTAACAGAGACAATGGTAATAATTTCTCGCGTAATGGTAATTTGAAAAGGTTTTTGTTCTTTGCGTGATACGGTGATTTGAATATCTGTACCAGGTTCGCCACGCATTAGCTCAACACCTTCTTCTAAAGTCATGTCTTGTACGGGTTTATCGCCAATTTTTATAATCAAATCACCTGCTTTAATGCCAGCCTTATAGGCAGGTGTATCATCAATAGGGGAGATAACCTGAATCGAATCATCTTTTTTGCTAATAACAATGCCCAAACCGCCGAATTTACCTGAGGCGTTTTCCATTAAATCTTTTTGTTCTTTGGGTTCTAAGTAGGCCGAATGCGGATCAAGTCCGCTAACCATGCCTTTAATGGCATTGTTGAATAATTCTTTGTTGTCTACATCATCGACATACATTTGTTTTATATCGCTAAAAACAACGGTAAATTCTTCCAAGTCTTTAAAGAAGGCTTCTAGCCTTTGTTTGTCATTTTCAGTCTCAGAAAATGCAACAGTACTGGCACCAGATAGGGTGAAAAATAGTACTAAAAATAATGGATATTTAAAAAAATTAAAGAAAGTCATAATATAGTTATTTACTTATAGAAAGTTTAAATATAATACTGTGAAAACAAGTAGTATTATTTTGAATTTTACTTGGTTTTGTTTTTATTAAATGGGGAAAAAAATGAGAAGATTAAAAGTATTTTTATTAAGTGTATTAATGGCTTTTTCTTTTGCAACTGTTGCACAAGAAGAGACGGTACAGGAAGCTACTAAAAAAGAGGTTCAAAGTAGTGGCCCGGTACAGGCTATTCAAACAGCTATTGTTAAACTTAATCAGTTAACCAAAGCCACTATTTATTCCCCACGTTTATTAAACACACTGGTTGAACAAGAAGTATCGCCTTTGTTCGATTTTGATCATATTGCTGATGAAGTTTTGCTTGTGGTTAATGATCGTATGGATGTTGAAGAGAAAAACTACTTTACTAATAAGCTTAAGAAAAATATTATTAGTGCATTGCTAACCAAATTATCTCAAGCAAGATCTACTTCTTTTCAGTTTATTTCTGCAAGACCAATGATGGGTGGCTCAATTGCGGTTCAATTAAAAGTAAACGGCTACTCGCCGTATGGTATTTACATTGACTTGCTATTTCATCAAAACACTGACAAACAATGGAAGATTTTTGACGTAGTACTAAATAACGACAGTTTGACAAATTACTATCAAAAAATGGTCCTAATTAAAATTAGAAGATACGGCATCTATGGCATGCTAGGCAGACTATAAAATCTTAGGGAGAGGATTTATTATGAGTGAAATGACATTATTAGAAAAAGAAGAAGATATTGAAAAAGCAACCAAAGCTTTAAAGGCAATGGCCCATCCACTACGTTTAAAAATTTTATGTGCACTGAAAAATGAAGAAATGCCAGTGCTTGAAATTGTTAAACAAGTAGGCTCTTCCCAATCTAACATCTCACAACATATTGACATTCTTAGAACTAAAGAAATTGTTGAGTCACGGCGCGATGGTAACAAGATTTTATGCAAAGTAAAAGATGCAAAAATCCTTAAACTTGTTGCCAATATGCAAGCTGTTTTCTGTACAGCGGACGACGTTTAACTAAGGATAAGTATTTTACTACTTTCGCATCAATATGCGCTCGTAGCTCAGCTGGATAGAGTGTTGGCCTCCGAAGCCAAATGTCGGGTGTTCGAATCACCTCGAGCGCACCAATCATGACTTATCCAAACATTAATCCAATTGCCCTAGATTTGGGTTTTGTGCAAATATATTGGTATGGCTTGATGTATCTTTTGGCCTTTTTAGCTGCTTACTTGCTAGCCAATTATCGATCCAAACAACTTAATAACTGGAATAAACAGCAAATAGAAGATATGATCTTTTATGGTGCAATTGGTGTTGTTGTGGGTGGTCGTTTGGGTTATATGTTATTTTATAATTTGCCAAATTTCTTATCTGATCCGCTATCTATTTTTGCCATTCAAGGTGGTGGCATGTCATTCCACGGTGGATTTTTAGGTGTGCTGCTAGCAATGCAGTTGTTTAATCGAAAATATAACAAAACTTTTTTTACTACCATGGATTTTGTTGCACCGCTTGTACCACTAGGTCTTGGTTTTGGCAGGATGGGTAATTTTATTAATGGAGAGCTCTGGGGTAAAGTCACAACTAGTCCCTTTGGTATGTATATTCAAGAACAAGGTGTGAGTCGCTTCCCATCTCAATTATATGAGGCATTTTTAGAGGGCCTGGTGTTGTTTTTTATTCTTTGGATATTTAGTAGTAAATCACGTCCAACAATGAGTGTATCAGCATTATTTTTGATTTTTTATGGACTGTTTAGATTTATAATTGAATTCGTCCGAGTGCCAGATGTACAACTGGGTTATTTGGCATTTGACTGGTTAACCATGGGGCAGCTATTAAGCGCACCAATGGTTGTACTTGGTATTTATCTACTGTATAGAGCAAATAAACAAAAACATGAAAGCATATATTGATATTGGCAAGCGAATTTTAGATGAGGGTGTGTGGCTAGAAAATGCTCGTACTGGTCAAAAAACCTTGGCTATTGTTGGTGCAACGTTTGAGTATGACTTATCTGATGGCACTGTACCCGTAGTTACTACTAAAAAACTTTTTTGGAAGTCTGCCATTGCAGAGATGCTTGGCTATATTCGTGGCTATGGCTCTGCTGCACAATTTAGAGAAATAGGTTGTAATACTTGGAATGCAAATGCTAATGACAATCAAGCGTGGCTTGATAATCCGCATCGCAAAGGTGAAGATGACATGGGTATGTGTTACGGGGTAATTGGTCGAGCCTTTCCTGGTATTGAAGACGACAAACCGTTAGACCAATATAAAAAGATTGTGACAGATTTATCAAATGGTGTTGATGATAGGCGAGAGATTATGACTTTTAACCATCCTAACCTTATTCATCGTGCATGCCTTCCAGCTTGTATGCATACACATCATTTTAATTTGTTGGGTGATGATCTGTATTTAGAGAGTTATCAGCGTTCATCAGACTACGCACTTGGTCAGCCGTTTAATCATTTTCAAGTGGCATTTTTATTGCTTATTACTGCACAAATTACTGGCAAAAAAGCTGCAAAGATGCGCCATCATTTGTCTAATGTTCATCTTTATGAGAATCAAGTAGAGATTTTTAAAAACGAGCAAGTTGATCGCGAACCTTTAACGCTGCCAAGTCTTAAAATAAATCCAGAAATTAAAACCTTAGAAGATCTAGAAACATGGGTAACCATGGATGATTTTGAGTTGGTAGGTTATAAGCATCATGATCCAGTTAAATACCCGTTTACTGTTTAAGAGATGAGTGTGAATTTACCTAACTGCCCTAAGTGTAAATCTGAATACGTGTATGAAGATGGTAATTTATTAATTTGCCCAGAGTGTGCTTATGAATTTTCAGCTGACGATTTGGTTGTGCAAGAAGTGGTGGTTAAGGACTCAAATGGCAATGTTTTAAATAATGGTGATACAGTGACTGTGATTAAAGATCTTAAAATTAAAGGAACCTCGTCAGCAGTTAAAGTTGGTACTAAGGTTAAGAATATTCACCTATGTGAAGGTGATCATAATATTGATTGTAAAATTCCGGGCCATGGCGCTATGAAGCTTAAATCAGAGTTTGTAAAAAAAGTTTAAAAAATATTAATTACAGTGAATAAAGAAGTAGAAATAACCAGTTTTAAAATGCCATTTTGGAATATGGTCTGGTTCATTATTAAGTGGACATTGGCTTCGATAGTTGCTGTTGGGCTTTTACTAATAGCATTTATTATGATTATGACGCTAGTTACAATGATAATGGGCGAGAGTGTTGATTTTGGAACAACTGCCCAGCATTACTCTTCTCATTTTTATAATTATCATCATAGTAAATAGTACCTACTCGTAACTTACTTCCAAATATCTACTGTAATTCCTTGTTCTCTTAGTTTGTCAGCTTTGTGTTCGATATAGCGCTGGAAATTTGGTTGAGTTTTGTATTCACCTGAAAGTATGTAGGTCATAATACTGTGAAAATGAAACTCTTTAAAAAACGCATCTTTGCGAATAACCTCTGATCCATCTTTATCAAAAAATACAATGGCAGGTTTGTAAGTGAGGTTTAGTTCATCATACCAATCTTTGGCAGTGGTTTTTTTACCAGAAGGGGTAATGAGCTTTTCGTTAGATAATGCATTAAAACGCACCACCTGCATTTGTTTTAAATAATCTTGAGTTTGTTTAAGCGACATGAGTGTTTGATGAAAATTATCACACTCTGTGCAATTAGGCTCTTCAAAAAATACTGCTAAATATTGATCAGCTGGTATTTGTTTGCTACGCGTAAGCATATGTGGACCAGTGTCAAAAATCGAATGCGCATTAAGTGAGCCAGATTTATCTTTTTTTAGATTATTAATGTAACTTGCATAGGATTGGTTTAAATAAGTTTTGTTAGAAATGTAGTTAAGTGTTGCGTGCATTTTCTCAATTGATTGATAACCATTAAGTCGAAGCAAAGTTTTGCCTTCAGGGTTTAGGAAAACAAGTGTCGGGGTAAATTGAATTTTCATTTTTGTTGAAAATTCTTTTTCAGTGTAATCATTGCCTTGCCAATCTGTTAATTCTCTGTCACCCCACATGTTGGTCTCAATAGTGTCAAAATTTTTCTGTAATTTAGCAACTAAATCCTTGTCATGAAAATTATCTTGAACCAATTTTGCGCAATAAGGGCAACCGTCTTGATGAAAATAAATCATCACATGCTTGTCTTCATCGGCCGCCTCTTCAAGGTCTTCAGAAAAATCCATAAAAGTGGCTTTAAACCAGTTCGGGAGTTCATCAACAACTTTAGCGCCTAAAAATTCACCCTGCTTTTCTTTCTCAGATGCATGAGTGGATAGTGAAATTATAAGACTGCATATAATTAAAAAATAACGCATAACCTCTCCCCAGGGTTTTGTTTAATAATGATTAAATTGTAGCACTAAGTGTGCTTTGTGTGTGAGTTAGACGCTGTCTATATCTTTTTGAGGAACAAAAAGCCCACAACCCAGAAGGCGATACTCACCTAAGCCATGTTCTTGTAGTCGCACTGATTCATCTTTTTTAAGATTAGCAACCATGAGTGATCGAGTAGGAATATTGCCAGTGTTGGTTTTAATGCTACCTTCTAGACCCGCCATCATTTTTTTAACTTTAATATCAAGGGAAGATAGCTGTTGAAAACAATCTTGCAAAAAATCATCTTCAGTTGTATTCTCTTTATAAGCCACATGTCTTGCAAAAAGCACAGGCATATCGCTTAATAATTTTGATTTAAGATATTTAACAATTGTAATTTGGTAATCACCCAGATCTAGTGTTTTTCCAGCAAGTTGACCTGCCTTTTCTAGTTTGTCTTTTGGTAGTCGAATAGTGAGTTTTGAACGCCTAGAAGGGTAATAGAAACCGTCTGTATGATCTTGCTCCCAGCCATTGCCATCATGAATGCCAATATTATGAATACCAGCACCAACATCATCTAACCACGGCAAGTGTTTTAATAAAGCTTGAGCAAGCAAAAAACTGTGATCTATAGGGAGTATTTTTGATTGAATACTAAAGCTAGCTTCTTGAATGGTCTCGGGAAGCGTAAAATGTTCTTCTTTAGGGTCTTCTTGCCAAAACATTGAGAGTTGAAATATTAACGGTTAATATTAAGTTATTATAAATGGAAAAATTACAACAAAAAATTAACTATCAATTTAAAGACTTGTCTTTATTAAGGTTAGCTTTAACTCATCGCTCTATGGGTAAAAATAACAATGAGCGCTTGGAGTTCTTAGGCGATAGTATTTTAGGAATGGTAATTTCTCGCGAGTTATATAAACGTTTTCCGAATATTGATGAAGGCAAGTTATCACGCCTTAGATCTCATTTGGTTCGAGGTCAAACACTGGCACAAATGGGTGCAAAATTAGAGTTATCCGAAATTTTGATATTGGGATCTGGAGAGTTAAAAAGCGGTGGTTACCGTCGTGAGTCTATCCAAGCTGATGCGGTTGAAGCAATATTTGGCGCGGTATTATTAGATAGTGATTTATCAACTGCAAATCGAGTTATCCTAGATTTGTTTAAATCGTTAATAGATCAAGTTAATCCAAACGACTCCCTTAAAGACCCTAAAACGCAATTGCAAGAATACTTGCAAAAACGTGGAAAAACTTTGCCAAAATATGAGCTGATAAATACAGTAGGGAAAGACCATAACGCAATTTTCACTGTTAAATGCATATTGAAAGATCACAGTATTCAGGTAGAGCAAGAAGCTAAAAGTATTAAGAGAGCTGAACAGATGTGCGCACAATTGTTGTTGAACGAATTGAAAGAGAATTAGCATGAGTTTTAAATCAGGTTTTATTGCGGTAGTTGGTAAGCCCAACGTAGGAAAATCAACATTAATCAATGAGTTGATAGGGCAAAAACTCTCTATTACTTCGCATAGGCCTCAAACAACACGTCATCGTATTCATGCTATTGATACAACCGATGATTACCAAATGGTGTTTGTAGATACGCCAGGTATCCATATTGGCAATAAAAAAGCCATTAATGCTTATATGAATCGAGCAGCAAGCTCTAGTATCAAAGATGTTGATATGATCATCTGGATTGTTGAAACAAACAAGTGGACCAAAGAAGATGCTCGTGTGTTGGAGCATGTCAGTCAAGTTGAAGTTCCAGTTATTTTATGTATTAATAAAATTGATAAGCTGAAGTCTGCTCAAGAGGTATTGCCATTTTTAGAGCGTATTGGACAAAAATATCAACCAACAGAGTTGTTTCCACTCTCAGCATTTAGCAAAAAAGATACCGCCTCATTGCGCAACTTAATTTTGAAACATTTGCCAGAACAGGCCATGATTTTTGATCCTGACTATATTACTGACAGAAGTGAAAAATTTGTAGTAGCTGAATTCGTACGTGAAAAATTAATGCGTCATCTTGAAGATGAATTGCCTTACGATTTAACTGTTGAGATTGAGCAGTATGAATTAGATGGCAATATGCAAAGAATTGCAGCGCGAATTTATGTTGATAAAGAATCTCAAAAAAATATCGTAATTGGTCACAAAGGTGAGATGCTTAAATTAATTGGAACGGAGTCACGTAAGAGTATTGAAGGATTTTTGGATCGAAAAGTTTTTTTAAAGCTTTGGGTTAAAGTATCAACTGGCTGGTCAGACTCTAAGCGTTCACTAGCCTCATTGGGATATGACTAAGGTTGATTTAACCCCTGCTTTTTTGATTCATCGTCGAGCATTTAAAGACACTTCATTGTTGCTCGATTTTTTTACACGAGATTATGGAAGAATTCGCTTGGTTGGGCGAGGGGCTCGTGGTTCAAAAACCAACATACAAACTTTTCAACGTTTAAATATTTCATTTTCGGGTAAAGGCGATCTTAAGACATTAACCAATTGGGAGGTTAACGATACTCCAAGAACAATTAAAAATGATGCGCTAATTTTTAGCATGTATGTAAATGAGTTAATTTCAAGATTATTGCATGAGCATGATCCACATCCAGAGTTGTTTGAATTATATTGGCAATTTGTTCGTTCAATCGTTGAAATTGATTCTGATAAACACCAATGGTTATTAAGGCTGTTTGAAAACGAGCTGCTTAATGAATTAGGTTATGGTGTTGAGTTTTTAAGCGATATCAATGACAATGAAATAAACCCTAACGGTTATTATGAATACCTTGATCAGACTGGGTTTAGAGTAAGTAACACAGGTAAAATATCGGGAAAAATGATTTTTCAATTATTTACTGCCAATGTGGATGACATGCCAAATACTGAGCAGTTAAAAGTTTGTAGAGATTTAAATAGATCGCGTTTAAATCCATTGTTGGGCGACAAACCCTTGAAAAGTCGATCGTTATTTTTTACTAGGAGTTAGTTAGTGAGTATTTATTTAGGTGTTAATATTGATCACATAGCCACTTTGCGTCAAGCAAGAGGCACTCATTATCCGTCACCTGTTGAGGGTGCTCTTTTGTGCGAGAAATCAGGGGCTGATAGCATCACTTTGCATTTGCGTGAAGATAGAAGGCATATTCAAGATGCCGATGTTGAGATTCTGCGCGATAAGTTAACCACCAAAATGAATTTAGAAATGGCAGCTACCGATGAAATGATTGCCATTGCTAGTAAGATCAAACCTGAAGATTGTTGTTTGGTTCCTGAAAAGCGTGAAGAATTAACGACAGAAGGTGGCCTTGATGTTGCTGGCCAAGTGTCAAGAATGAGGGATGTTTGTTCTGAGTTAAAAGAATCAAATATTATTGTGTCTTTATTTATTGATGCTCAAAAATCTCAGATTGATGCAGCTAAAGAATGTGGAGCGCCAGTTATTGAGCTTCATACTGGACACTATGCAGATACCACAGGTATTGAACAAGAAAAGGAATTTGAGCGCATTAAAGCCATGGCAACTTATGCTCATTCAATTGGTCTGCAAGTAAATGCTGGACATGGGCTCACTTTAGAAAATACACCGGCCATTGCAAAACTACCTGAAATAGTTGAACTTAATATTGGTCATTCAATTATCGCCAGAGCTGTATTTGTTGGCTTGGCTCAAGCGACACAAGAAATGAAAAACCTAATGCTTGAGGCTAGATGAGCCTTCTACACAATTATGAATAATCATCTAGATAGCACTTATTATCAATTCGGTAAAATTTAATATTTCTTCAATCATTCATACTTATATAAAAACCTGATTATGATTTACGGCGTTGGTACAGATATTATTAATATTGAGCGTGTTGAGCACATTTTGAATAAAAATAAAGAAGGCTTTGTTAGGCGTGTGCTATCCGAGCATGAGCAAGCGCTGTTTGCCAATAAAGGTGATAGCGCTTCTTATTGTGCAAAGCGTTTTGCAGCAAAAGAAGCTTTTGCCAAAGCATTAGGAACTGGTATTGGTAAGATTGTTAGCTTTCAAGATTTAACAATTAGAAATAATGATAGCGGTAAGCCTTATTTCATTCCAAGTGAAAAGTTACGTTTGTACTTACTAAGTAAAAATATCAAACATGCGCATTTGAGTTTGTCGGATGAAAAATACAATGCAGTTGCATTTGTTGTGCTTGAATTGGGTGCTGATGAACCCGACAACTCGAATGATTATAACACTACGTTTTAATTAACGTAGGCGCCAAATCCTGCCTTCCTGGCTTCATTTCTAGTACCATCACAACCAAATTTTTCAGCTACTTGGTAGCTTGATACTGCCATTGGATTTTGTTCAAGTATATGAATAGGGGTTTTATTCATATTGAATCTTTTTAAGCCTTTATTCATTTTTCTCATGCCTGCATAATTAACACCGGCACAATTTTCATTGTAGTATTTAACGGCACCAATAATAACAAACATCTCATTTGGAGATAGGGCATTTAGAGACAAAGATAAGGTTATTAATGCGGTGGCTATGAATTTTTTCATAAAACTTAAACACAAGAATAAGAGAATAACTTATGTTTAAGTTTACTATATTGGTTTTAAAAAAACCATGATATGAGTCAAAAAAATTAAGACTTGTTGTAGTGACAAAGGTAATTAACGCTCACATCCTCTTCAAGCTTATAGGTTTTTGTAAATGGGTTGTAAGTCATACCAATCATGTCTTTAAGTGACAATTGAGCAGATCTTGCGTGTTCGTCCATCTCACTTGGCTGAATGAATTTATCCCAATCATGCGTACCTTGAGGTAGTAGTTTTAAAATATACTCAGCACCCACAATGGCGAATAAATAAGATTTAGTATTACGATTAATGGTTGAGAAAAATACTTCCCCGCCAGGTTTTACCAGCTTTGCACAGGCTTTAATAATTGATCCAGGATCAGGCACATGTTCAAGCATTTCTAAGCAAGTTACAACATCAAATTCACCAGCATGTTGTTCAGCTAACTCTTCAACAGGGATTCTCTGGTAATCTACGTCAAGACCAGATTCGAGTAAATGTAGTTTTGCAACTTCTAGTCCGGCTTCGGCCATATCAATACCGGTAACTTTTGCACCTTCTTTGGCCATAGATTCGCTCAATATTCCACCACCACAACCAACATCTAGAATTTTTTTACCTTTTAAAGAGTTATCACAATGTTGCTTAATGTAGTTTAATCGCAGCGGATTAATTTCATGTAGTGGTTTAAATTCAGAGTTTTTATCCCACCAGCGAGAAGCCAGCTGTGCAAACTTATCGACTTCATTAAAATCTACATTACTCATAGTGCTTGTACCGCCTTTAAAACTTCCTCAACATGACCACCAACAGCTACTTTGTCCCAAGATTTAAGAATGTCACCCGATGGGCTAATTATAAAAGTAGAACGAACAATGCCCATTTTTTCAACACCATTTTTAGACTTTAGCTGCCAAGCGCCGAATGTTTTGCATAGTGAACCGTCTTCATCAGAAATTAATTCAAATGGAAATGATTGATTTTTTTTAAATTTTTCGTGACTTTCAAGACTGTCTTTTGATACGCCGTATATAACGGTGTTAGCATCAACAAACGCTTGATGATTATCTCTAAAATTTTGCCCTTCCAATGTACAACCAGAAGTTGCATCTTTTGGATAAAAATACAAGACAATATTGCGCCCCTGTGCGTCTGGAATACTAACATCTAAATTGTTAGTTGCTTTATAGCTGGCAGTTTGAATTTGGCTCATGGTGGTTAATGTGTAAATAACTAAAAGCTTATTTTATCATAGTGATTGGAGTGCTTTTAAGACCTCGTTCACATGACCTTTGACTCTGACCTTATTCCAAGATTTAAGAATGTCACCCGATGGGCTAATTATAAAAGTAGAACGAACAATGCCCATGTACTCTCGACCCATAAATTTCTTGAGCTGCCAAACACCAAACAACTCACACAGTGCGCCATTTTCATCTGAAATTAACTCAAAAGGAAAATCTTGCTTAGCTTTAAATTTTTCATGTTTTTTTATGTCATCTTTTGACACGCCATAAACAACAGTATTTTCATTAACAAAGGCTTGATAACTATCTCTAAAATCTTGCCCTTCAGTGGTACATCCTGGGGTTGCATCTTTTGGGTAAAAATACAAAACAATATTACGACCTTGTGAGTCTGGAATATTTACTGTTAAATCACTAGTGGCAGAGCAGGTAATTGGTTGAACTTTATCCATTACTATATAATGTCTTGACTTAAAAAAATCTATTTTATCACATGCAAAATATTCGCAATTTTTCAATTATTGCCCACATTGATCACGGAAAATCAACCATTGCTGATCGTTTTATTCAGTATTGTGGTGGATTGAGCGATAGAGAAATGTCGCAACAAGTACTTGATTCAATGGATATTGAAAAAGAGCGCGGAATTACCATTAAATCTCAAAGTGTTACTTTGGATTATAAGGCTAAAGATGGTGAAACTTATCAGTTAAATTTTATTGATACACCAGGACATGTTGATTTCTCTTATGAGGTGTCACGCTCATTGTCTGCTTGTGAAGGTGCACTGTTAATTGTTGATGCATCACAAGGGGTTGAAGCGCAAACTGTTGCAAATTGTTACACGGCAATTGAACAAGGTTTGGAAGTTGTTCCAGTGTTAAATAAAATTGATTTACCGGCAGCAGACCCTGAGAGAGTTGTTGATGAAATTGAAGATGTAATTGGTGTTGAAGCCCATGATGCGGTTCATGCTAGTGCAAAATCAGGTATTGGTATTGAAGACACGTTAGAACAAATTATTGCCAAAATTCCAGCCCCTACAGGAGATATTAACGCGCCAATTAAAGCACTTATTATTGACTCGTGGTTTGATAATTATCTGGGCGTGGTTTCTCTTATTCGTGTTATGGATGGGGAAATTAAAGCCAAAACAAAAATCAAAATATTTTCTAACGGTGAAGAACATCTGGTTGATGAAGTAGGTGTGTTTACACCAAAACGAACCGTTACAGATAGTTTAAAAGCAGGTGAGGTAGGGTTTTTAATTGCCAGTATTAAAAATATTGATGGTGCACCTGTTGGTGATACGATTACAGGTAGTAAAAACCCAGTATCTGAACCGCTTGAAGGTTTTAAACCAGTTCAACCTCGAGTATTTGCAGGTATTTTTCCTATCTCTGGTGAAGATTATGAAAAGTTCCGTGATGCACTTTCTAAACTTAGGCTTAACGATGCAGCGCTTCAGTATGAGCCTGAGAACTCTGATGCATTAGGATTTGGATTTAGAATTGGCTTTTTGGGTTTATTGCACATGGAGATTATTCAAGAGCGTTTAGAGCGTGAATATGATCTTGATTTAATAACCACAGCACCTACTGTTATCTATGAGATTTTAGACACAAAGGGAAATATTCATTATGTTGATAGTCCGTCTAAAATGCCAACCAATCAATCAATTGAAGAATTTAGAGAGCCTATCATTACTGCCAATATCTTAGTGACAGATGAGTATGTGGGGCCAGTTATTAGTCTGTGTGTGGAAAAAAGAGGTGTGCAAAAAAGCATTACATATATGGGTAAGCAAGTACAGCTGGTTTATGAGTTGCCACTTAACGAAGTGGTATTAGATTTTTTTGATAGACTAAAATCAGTATCACGTGGTTTTGCTTCAATGGATTATCAATTTGAGCGCTACCAAGCATCAGACTTAATTCGACTCGATATTATGATTAACGGTGAAACAGTAGACGCACTAGCCCTTATTATTCACCGTGAAGATTCAGTCAGAAAAGGTCGTGAAATTGCTGAGAAAATGAAAGATTTAATTCCAAGGCAAATGTTTGATGTGGCTATTCAAGCCTGCATTGGTGCAAAAATTATTTCCCGTTCAAATGTTAAAGCGCTGCGTAAAAATGTAACGGCCAAGTGTTATGGTGGCGATGCATCACGTAAGCGTAAATTATTAGATAAACAGAAAAAAGGTAAAAAACGTATGCGTAGTGTAGGAAGGGTTGATATTCCTCAAGAAGCATTTTTAGCGGTTCTGCATATCGACTAGTCAGTATGTTTGCAAAAAAACTATTGTTTATTAGTTTAAGACAGTAGCCGCTCTAAAACAAACTTAGTGCCATAGTAGGCAATTACTAAAATTCCAAATCCAATTTGAGTGGCGGAAATAGCTTGTTTACCACGCCATCCAAAAGCTTTTCTACCAAACACCAGTGTTGCAAAAATCACCCAGGCAATAATTGATAGGGTGGCCTTATGTGCAAGATGTTGAGCAAAGAAGTCATCAATAAAAATAAGCCCAGTTAATAGTGACAGAGTTAACAGATAAAAACCAATACGTAAGCTTTGAAATAAAAGCGCTTCCATGGTTTGCAACGCTGGCAATTTATTAATAAAGCTGTTAATTTTTCGAGCGTGTAAGTGACGCTCCTGAATTTTTAACAAAACAGATTGGCAAACAGCAAGTGCAAGAAGCGCATAGGCGGTAATTGATAAAAACACATGTGATGCAATACTAAGCGGAATAACTTTGTCGCTAGCATCTGGAAATAAAATACCAAAAACTAATGAAAAAGCAACAAGTGGATAAACCAATATTCCAAGTGCATGCACTGGCTTTGAAATAGAAGATAAAAATAGCAAAATAGCAATTAACCACGCAACAAAAGAGGCGCTATTAGCCAAGCCAAAAATAATACCGTTAGCATTCCAAAAGTCTGTAAAGGTTAGAGTTTGTGCAATTATGGCAAAACTAATGAGTAATGACGTGGTTTGATGATGCGGATGTTTGAGTTCATTTTTGCTAAAAAAACGCATTAGCAAAAGGGCTGCAGCTAAATAGGCGCCAATTGCAAAATAAGATAAAAACATAATCAATGTGTTGAATTCGTTCAAAGTTATATAATACGATACTTTAGTTATATTAATTGCCAAATGTTTGATAATTTAACCGATCGCCTTTCCAATAGTTTTAAAGCCTTACAGGGTAAAAATAAACTTTCTGAATCTAACATTAAAGAAGCCATTCGTGAAGTGCGTCGTGCACTACTTGAGGCTGATGTTGCTCTAGAAGTTATTAAGGCTTTTTTAGATCGTGTTCAAGAAAAAGCCATCGGTTTGAAAGTAGGTGAAGGGTTAAATCCATCTCAAGCCTTTATCAAACTGGTTGAAACTGAACTTACTGAGATTATTGGTGGTGAAAACAAAACGCTTGATTTAAAAACTCAACCGCCAGCAGTGGTGATGGTGGCAGGTTTGCAAGGTGCAGGTAAGACAACTTCCATTGCCAAACTAGCACGTTATTTAAAAGAGCGTGAAAACAAAAAAGTATTGGTAGTGAGTGCTGATGTTTATCGCCCAGCGGCCATTCAACAATTAGAGGTGTTGGCCAAACAAGTAGAGGTTGATTTTTACCCATCAAGCATTGATGACAAGCCAGAAAAAATTGTTGCTAGCGCTAAAAAGCATGCCCAAAAGCAATTCCATGATGTTTTATTAGTTGATACGGCGGGTCGTTTGCATGTAGATGAGCAAATGATGGATGAAATTCAAGCGCTACAAAAGAAAGTAAATCCAATTGAAACACTCTTTGTAGTCGATTCAATGACGGGTCAAGATGCTGCACATACTGCAAAAGCATTTGCTGATGCACTGCCTTTGACTGGCGTAATTCTAACCAAAACTGATGGTGATGCGCGTGGTGGTGCAGCATTGTCTGTGCGCCATATCACTGGAAAGCCGATTAAGTTTTTAGGTGTGGGTGAAAAAATTGATGCGTTAGAACCGTTTCATCCTGAGCGTGTTGTTTCACGCCTATTGGGAATGGGCGATGTGCTTTCGTTGGTGGAGGAAATTTCACGTAAAGTTGACCATAAAAAAGCTGAAAAATCTGTTAAAAAAATGGCCAAAGGCCAGTTTGACTTAGAAGATATGCGTGAACAGCTTTTACAAATGGAACAAATGGGTGGCATGGAGGCTTTAATGGATAAAATGCCAGGCATGGGTCAAATCCCACAAGCAGTTAAAAACCAAGTTATGGGCAGTGTGGAGACCAAAAAAATGGTAGCCATTATTAATTCAATGACACCTAAAGAGCGCTCACATACCAAACTTATTAAAGGTTCTCGTAAAAATCGTATTGCCAATGGCTCTGGAACCAGTCCTCAAGATGTTAATAAATTGTTAAAGCAATTTGAAAAAATGCAAAAACAGATGAAGAAAATGGGTGGCGGAAAAATGAAAAAAATGATGGCTAAAATGGCTGGTATGCAGGGTGGAGATGCACCAGCTGGCATGCCAGATTTATCAAAAATGAAATTGCCTGGTATGGGTAGTGGTAACAAGTTTCCTTTTTAGTTTTTAAAATATTGGAAATAACCGAAACCAAACCAAAACCTTTGTTACAACAGGTTTAAAAACTCTTAAAACTCTCTTTTATGGCCATTAGCAAGAGGTTTTCTAGTTAATTTCTAGTGAAATAGGCCTTGTTTGCCTTAGGTGGGTAAAAATTTCGGAAATTTTGTAAATGACTTAATTTGGCCGTAGTTTTGAAATAACGAGTATTTTTTTCTTGTGTGCGGCAGATTTTATAAAATTTGATTAAGCATAGTAAATCTATGCAATTGAAAATTTTAAAAATCTAACAAAACACAAGGAAAAAAGAAGAAGCTATTTAATGCGGTAACGGGCAGACTGTGCGTGAGCCTGTAATCCCTCACCATCAGCAAGTGTTGCAGCAATATCGCCCAAGGTATTTGCGCCTTCATCAGATACCATGATCAAGCTAGATTTCTTTTGAAAATCATACACACCTAAAGGTGAAGAAAAACGCGCTGTACCTGAGGTAGGTAATACATGATTTGGTCCCGCACAATAGTCACCTAATGATTCACAAGTATGACGACCCATAAAGATTGCACCGGCATGTTTAATACTGTTTAACATTGCTTGTGGATCTTCAACAGAAAGCTCTAAATGTTCAGGTGCAATTTGATTAGATAATTCAATTGCCTCATTCATATCTTTAGTATGAATTAAAGCGCCACGATCTTTTAGTGCCGTGGCAATAATCTCTTGACGCGGCATACTTGGTAAGAGTTTAGCAATACTGTCTTCAACTTGAGAAATAAACTCAGCATCTGGACATAAGAGAATAGATTGCGCATCTTCGTCGTGTTCTGCTTGAGAGAATAAATCCATAGCAATCCAGTCAGGATTGGTTTTACCATCACAAATAATTAATATTTCACTCGGACCAGCGATCATATCGATACCTACTTGTCCAAATACTACGCGTTTAGCAGTGGCAACATAGATATTACCTGGGCCAACGATTTTGTCTACTTTTGGTATGGTTTCAGTGCCGTAAGCAAGCGCTGCTACCGCTTGAGCGCCACCCACAGTAAATACCGTATCAACACCGGAGATATAGGCTGCTGCCAATACCAGTTGATTGGTTACATTATCTGGTGTTGGTACCACCATAATGAGCTCTTCAACACCTGCAACTTTAGCAGGAATGGCATTCATTAATACTGAAGAAGGGTAGGCGGCTTTACCGCCAGGAACGTACAAGCCAACACGATCAAGTGGCGTAACCTTTTGTCCTAACATAGTGCCATCATCTTCGGTATAAGTCCAAGTGTCTTGTTTTTGTTTTTCGTGGTAAGTGCGTACACGATCAGCAGCTGTCTTTAAGGCTGATTTTTCTTTATTATCCAATGTATCGAAAGCTTCTTTAAGTAAAGATAACTCAATGGTTAACTCACTCATATTTGAAGCATTCATGTTGTCGAACTTATTGGTGTAGTCAATTAGTGAGCTGTCACCATTATTGCGAATGTTGATAATGATATCGTCAACTGTTTTAGCAACATCAGTATTTGATACGCTTTCCCAAGCCAGTAAGTCAGATAGTTTGTTTTGAAAGTCCGATTGCGCGGATGATAATTTAGCGATCATAAGTTGTTTCCAATTGCCTCAATCCAGGCCTTTATTTGTGTATTTTTGGTTTTAAAAGAAGCGCTATTAACCACTAAGCGTGAACTAATGTCTTCAATGTGTTCTAATGGTACAAGACCATTAGCTTTTAATGTATTGCCAGTGTCAACCAAGTCAACAATACAGTGCGATAAACCAACAACAGGTGCTAATTCCATAGCGCCATAAAGTTTGATTACCTCACAAGATTGCCCTTTATTTTGAAAATACTTTTTAGCAGAATTTATATATTTTGTAGCAACTTTAAGTGTGGATTTATTAAGATCTTCCTCTGTTTTTGCTGCAACCATTAATCTGCATTTAGCAATGCCTAAATCTAGCATTTCAAATAAATTATTTGCACCATGTTCAAGTAACACGTCTTTACCTGCAATACCAAAATCAGCAGCACCATGCTCAACAAACACAGGAACATCAGTCGCACGAATAATAATAACTTTTACATCTTCAAGATTAGTATCAAGAATGAGTTTACGCGAGTTGAGTTCTTTATCAGCAATCTCTAAACCTGCCTTTTTTAATAAAGGCAGTGTTTGTTCTAATATTCTTCCTTTTGACAATGCAATGGTTAGCATGAGTATTTAATCCTGTATACGCTCAATTTGAGCGCCTAATAATTTTAATTTTTCTTCAATGGTTTCATACCCACGATCAAGGTGATAAACACGTTCAATAGTGGTTGTTCCTGTGGCTGCCAATCCTGCTAAGACTAATGAGGCTGAGGCTCGTAAGTCGGTTGCCATCAAATGCGCACCATTGAGAGATTTTACCCCTTTGCATATAACTGTGTTACCTTCCAATGTAAGATCTGCACCCATTCGTGAAAGTTCAGGAATGTGCATAAAGCGATTTTCAAAAATGGTTTCTGTAATGGTTGAATGACCTTTAGAGATAGTATTAAGTGCTGTAAATTGTGCTTGCATATCAGTTGGAAAATTTGGATAAGTACTGGTTTTGATATTAACAGCCTTAGGTCGTTTTCCTTGCATGTCTAAAGTAATTGAATTTTTATCTGTTTTAATGGCGGCGCCTGCTTCTAATAATTTTCCAATGGTGGCGCGCATGGATTGGTGACGAACGTTATTAATAGTGATTTTACCACCTGTGATGGCAGCAGCAATTAAGTAGGTACCAGCTTCAATTCGATCAGGACAAACACTATAGCTAACACCAGAAAGTTGATCAACCCCTTCAACAGTGATAACAGAAGTGCCAGCACCGGTTATTTTTGCGCCCATTTTAATCAGGCAATTAGCTAAATCAACAATCTCAGGCTCTTGAGCGGCATTATGGATTGTGGTTGTGCCACTAGCAAGCGTTGCGGCCATTAAAATATTTTCAGTTGCAGTAACGGTAATTTGTTCAAAGTGAACATCATTGCCAATAAGTTTGTCTGCTTGTGCGTAAATATAACCATTTTTTACTTCAATTTTGGCGCCAAGTTCTTCTAAGGCTTTTAAGTGTAAGTTAACTGGTCGGGAACCAATGGCACAGCCACCCGGAAGGGATATTTTTGCCTTGCCATATTTGGCAAGTGTTGGACCTAGCGCAAGGATTGATGCACGCATGGTTTTTACCAAATTATACTCAGCCGTTAATTTGCTAAGCTTTGACGAATCAATAAATAAAGATCCATCAGATTCTAAAATAAACTCCGCACCCATATCCATTAATAATCTTAATGTAGTTGAGACGTCACTTAAATGTGGTGTATTGGTAAGAGTAATAGGACCTTCTGCCAAAATAGAGGCAAAAAGAATGGGCAGGGAAGAGTTTTTAGATCCAGCAATGTTAATGCTGCCATTTAAAGCTATGCCACCATTAATGAGTAATTTATACATCTATTTGTTGTTGATTTTGTCCAGCTTTTTTTCTGATCTTTCAATTAGAGCGTCAACACCTTTACGCTTGATATAAGAGTTGAATTGAGCTTGATAATTTTTAACAATACTAACTCCTGAAAAAACAATATCGTATACATGCCAAGCATTTAAACGAATCATTTTTAAAGAGACTGTAAAAGGTTTTTCATCTTTATTAATACTAATATTTAACTTTACAATGGCTTTGTTATCCTTTCTTTTAACTTCAGGGTCGACCGATATTTGTATACTGTCTAATTTTTCATAACTTGACAAAATACCAACATAATCTTGAATGAGTGATTCGGTGATGTAGCGTTGAAAAAACTTCTTTTGCTGAACGTTTAACCCGTCCCAGTGTTTGTTTAATGCAATTTTAGTAGAAACACCCATGGCAATATTAGGTACTAGTTTAATTCTAATTAAAGCCTCCACATTCTCCTTGCTGGCTTTATTTTGTTTTTTCAACTCCTTGAGTGAGCTTAGTGCACTTATCATAATATTAAGCGCAGCAGAATTGGGTGGATCAATAATATCGGTCACCTCTTGAGATTGGGTAACTACACCAGTATGGTTAACCATTGCTAAAACGGTATTCGTATGCAAAATAGATAATATAATGAGTAGCGCTTTAATCATTGTTTTTTAATTAAAAAAATATACTTATATTTTACCCATTTTTTTACAAATGCCACTTAAAGAAAAGTTAAAAAATCTAACTGGAAGCCCAGGTGTTTATCAAATGTTAGATAAACAAGGTTTGGTGATTTATGTGGGCAAAGCAAAAAATCTAAAAAAGCGTGTTTCTAGTTATTTTTCTAAGCAACATGACGTTGGAAAAACCAGAGCTTTAGTTAGTAATATTTATGATTTTGAAGTTGTGGTTACGATGTCAGAAACTCAAGCGTTATTGCTTGAAAATGAACTCATTAAACAACACTTGCCAAGATATAACATCTTGTTGAAAGATTCCAAGAGTTATCCTTATATTTATATTAGCAATGACAAACACCCAAGAGTTGGGTTTTATCGTGGTAATAAAAATGAGAGCTATCAATTTTTTGGACCTTATCCTTCAGCGCAAGTTGTTAGAGATTCGCTAAATTTACTTAAGAAAATATTTAAAGTTAGACAGTGTACAAATGCCACTTATCGCTCAAGATCTAGAGCGTGTTTAGAATATCAAATCGGACTTTGTAGTGCGCCATGTGTAGGTAATATTAGTACTGAACAGTATGCTCAAGATGTCAACATGATGTCTTTATTTTTATCAGGTAAAGGCAAGCAAACGCTGGACAAAATATCGCAAAAAATGCAAATTGCTGCTGATGACCAAGATTTTGAACTGGCAGCTAGACTTAGAGATCAGCTTATTGACTTACGCACCATTCAAGAGCAAAACTCATCAAGCCTAATGGGTGATCTAGACGTTGTTAGTATTGCCAGTCATGATGGAGTTAGTGGTGTGCAAGTGTTGTTTGTACGCTCTGGTAAGCAAGTTGGTCATGAATTTATCTTGCCAAAAAACTCTAAACAAGAGAGTGTTAATTCGATTATGAATGCATTTTTGCCACAATATTATGTGGGTAAAAATATACCCAAACAGCTTTTAATTAATTGTCAATTGCAAGATAAAGATTTACTTGCTAATGCTCTTAATACCTCCATTATTACAAAACCAAAACAAGACAAAAAACATTATCTTGATATTGCTAATCTGACTGCAAAAGAAAATCTTAATCAGGTATTGTTGTCAAAATTTAGAAAAAAAGCCACTTTAAAACACTTACAATCTGTTCTGGGTTTAAAAGATTTACCAATAGCTATTGAATGCTTTGATATTAGCCATATGATGGGAGAGGCCACCAAAGCCTCATGTGTTGTATTTGAAAAAGGCATTCCCAAAAAGAGCAAATATCGCCAGTTTGATATTAATAACATTACCGAAGGTGATGACTATGCAGCAATGAATCAAGCTGTATTTAGGCGCTATTCAACACTTGTTAAGGAAAAAAAACCTTTGCCAGATGTTGTGTTTATTGATGGTGGGTTGGGGCAGTTAAATCAAGCGATTATGGTGATGGACTCTATTGGTATAGATGAGGTCGAACTAATTGGTGTTGCTAAAGGCGAGGGGAGAAAGGCAGGCTTAGAAACGCTGATTATGGTTAAAAATAATGAAGTACAAAAGATCAATTTACCTATTCATGATCCTGCACTGATGTTGGTTAATCATATTCGTGACGAGTCTCATCGATTTGCTATTCAAGCGCACCGAAAAAAGCGATCAAAAAAACGCACCACTTCTCCTTTAGAGTCCATTACTGGTGTTGGAAAGCTGCGTAGAAAGGCGCTGTTAAATTACTTTGGTGGATTGCAAGAAATAAAAAGTGCATCAATTAATGAAATTCAAAAAGTCGATGGCATTAGTGTCGCTTTAGCGACTAAAATATCTGAATCTTTTAAACAATAAGTCTTATGTTTTTCCTTCGTTTACTCATTATTGCTTTTATTATTGCTTATATTATTTGGTTTGTTAATAATAAAATTTTAGGAAAAAATCTTAAAATTGCCAGAGTGATTGCTGCAACACTTGTTGTGACTTCGTTGGTTTATTTGGTATTAGGCAGTTTGTCTTATTTAATAGAGTCTTAATTTTTCTTACTAATAAGCAGTGTATTGAGGTGCTGTGTATTTTTAATAATCTTATCTGAGACATTGACCAAGATTGATAAGTTAGAAGCTTCCCACACTGGCATGTCACGCATGTGATCACCCATATAATCAAAACCCTTGTTGCCAAAACGCTCGATCAATTTGTCTGCTTTATTATGTGAGGATAAATTAAAGTCTTTATTGCTTGCCATTACATCGTCAAACAGCTTGATGTGTTTTGCCACAGCAAAGGCATAGTATTTATGAGAAGCGGTTGCTAAGATGACACGTGAGCCTAGTTTTTTCCGTTCGTTAATATAATCAATGGTTTCTTGAATGTAGGGTAACTCAGTAACATCAATAGTAAAGCGTTTAACCAGTTGATCTTTAAGATAGCCCTTGCCTTTGGCAAACCAAAAAGGAAACATAACAATCAGCCATGGCTTGGACTTAAGAACACCCATAGACGATTCAAATAATAAGTCAGTATTGATAAGCGTATGATCAAGATCAACAATTAGTGGTGTTGAATTATTCATTCTAATTCGCTCCATTTTTCATAATATCGCTCAAGATCGGCCTCTAATCGTGCTAATCGAATCAAAGCATCTTGAGAGGCGTCTTGTTTAAAAAACTCAGGATCTGAAAGTTGTAGTTGAATTTCTCCGATTTCAATTTCGGCTTTTTCTATTTTTTCAGGTAATTTTTTTAATTCTTGTTGTTGTTTGTAATTAAGTTTTTTGCTTTGTACTGGTTTGGTTTTTTCAGCAACAGGCTTTAGAGTTTTTTTAGGTTTTTGATTGTCTAGGTGATCTTGTTTTTGGATTAAATAGTCATCATAACCACCAGCATATTGATTAATAACACCATTGCCATCCATTACTACTGTTGAACCAACCACGTTATTTAAAAAGGTACGATCATGAGAGATAAGAATCAGTGTGCCGTTGTAATCCACGAGCATCTCTTCTAGTAATTCCAGTGTTTCAACATCTAAATCATTGGTTGGCTCATCAAGTACTAATAAATTAGCAGGTTGAGATAGAATTTTGGCCAACATTAAACGATTTTTCTCGCCACCAGAAAACATACGAATAGGTGCCATGGCTTGTTTTCCAGTAAACAAAAATTGGCGAAGATAGCCAATAATGTGTTTACTTTTTCCACCAATCTCGATTCTTTCTCGACCTTCAGAAACAAAATCCATGGCCTTCATATTTGGATCAAGATTCTCACGCATTTGATCAAAATAGGCAAGTTTGATGGTTTTTGAACGGCGAATAGATCCTGATGTTGGTTTTAATTCGTCTAACAATAATTTAATAAAGGTTGATTTTCCAGCGCCGTTACCACCAATAATGCCAATTTTTTCACCCTTTAGTACCAACATTGAAAAATCTTTAACCAGTTCTAATTCAGCAATTTGGTAAGAGATTTTTTTTACTTCGAAAACCAATTTAGAAGCGCGATTTTCATCTTCAAGCGCATGGATCTTAACATTGCCTTTTTTGCTTCTACGGTTAATAAAAGACTCACGCATTGATTTTAGTGCTCGAACCCTGCCTTCATTGCGAGTTCTACGTGCTTTAATGCCTTGCCTAATCCAGGCCTCTTCTTGGGCCAGTTTTTTATCAAATCTTGCATTGGCCAATTCTTCAGCATGAAGACGCTCATCTTTGCGCTTAACGTAATCTTTGTAGCCGCATTCAAAAACACTTAAATTTCCTCGATCGAGATCAAAAACTTTATTAACAATGCCGGCAATAAAAGAACGATCATGACTGATTAAAATTAACGTACCATGATAATCTTTAAGCATTTTCTCAAGATCTAGAATGGCAGTAATATCCATGTGGTTGGTTGGCTCATCAAGTAGCAATACATCAGGATCCTGAATCAGTGCACGTGCTAACATGACTCGCCTTCTCCAACCGCCAGACAAAGTAGATAGGACAGCTTTTGGATCTAAGGTAAATCTGTTTAGAATTGCTTCTATTTTGTGCAAGAATTGCCAACCATCTAATTGATCAATTCTCTCTTGTAATGTAGATGCTTGATCAAGATCTTCATTATTAATAAAATCTTGATATTGGCTAAGAATAAGACCAATTTCCCCTAAGCCTTCTGCCACAATGTTAAATAGATTTTTTTCATTGTCTTGTGGCGGTGTTTGCTCAAGATAGCTAATTTTGATGCCGTTTTTAATTTTAATCTTGCCATCATCAGGTTCTATAGTGCCTGCAAGAACACGCATAAAGGTAGATTTTCCTTCACCATTTCTACCGATTAATGCAATTTTTTCACCCTTATGAATGGTAGCGCTTACTTCATTAAGAATAGGCTTATCAGAAAAGCTTAGAGAAATATTATCAAGCGTAATAAGAGGCATTGTTGGTATAAAATTATTGTAATTTATTTATGAGAATTTACTTGTGCGTTATTTTATTCAATTTTTACTAATACTTGGACTTATTAATCCTTCTTATGCGGAAAGTATCGAAGCAAAAAGCTTTGTTAATGCCGAACAGGAAAAGCGCTACCGGGTATTAATTGATGAAATTCGTTGTCCAGTTTGTCAGGGTCAAAGTATTGGTGGCTCTAATGCGAGTTTGGCTGTGGATTTAAGAGAAAAGGTTAGGGAGTTGATTGTTAGCGAACAAACAGACGACTCTATTAGAAATTATATGACTGATCGCTATGGAGATTTTGTTGTATTTAAACCGCCTGTTAATAAAAATACGTATTTATTGTGGTATGCACCTTTTGCATTTCTACTGCTTGCAATTCTATTTTTTGTTCGATCGTTTAAAAATAAAAAAAATACTCAAGCAACCACATCTGTTGATACCAAAAAGGCCAAGGACTTATTAAAGTGAGCCAATACACAATAGAAGTTGCAACGCAGCAGCGCGGTGCGATTGAAATTACGCAGCAGATTAACGATGTGATTGCTAACAAAACAGGTCAATTGTGTCATTTATTTGTTACCCATACTTCGGCATCACTTATGGTTACTGGCAATGAGGATCCAAATGTTTTATTAGATATTGAAGATTATTTCCAGAAATATGTAAAAGATGCAGACGTGTGCTATCGACATAACAACGAAGGAGATTTTGACATGTCTGGACACATTCGAACGTTATTAACAGGTGAGTCAAAAACCATTCCTGTTGTTGAGGGTCGCCTAGCTTTAGGAAGGTTCCAAGGATTGTTTTTATATGAACATCGTGCAGGCGTTAACCATAGAAAAATTATAATTACCTTATCATGAGTGTTGAGACTGAATTAAGTGATTTAATGGTGAGCGCTTTTACGCATCAGAAAAATGGCGAGCTGTCTTTAGCTATTCAAGCTTGGAATGCCTTATTGCAACATCAGGGAGCTGATCAAGCACTTAAGGCTAATGCACACTTAAGTCTGGGTAATTTACATCAGTTGCAAGGCAATGATGATTTGGCAATTGAGAGTATGTCAAATGCTATTAAGGCCAATCCTAATAGCGGCGAAGCTTATTATTGTTTGGCTTACATGGAACAAGAAAAAGAAAACTTTGAACAGGCAATTGAGTATTTTGAAAAATCCTTAGAAATTAATAACCAAGATGCCGGTGTATTTAATAATTTAGGTAATTGTTATGATCGTTTGGATAGTATTGATCCAGCAATTAATGCCTACACTCAAGCCATTGCGATAGATAAGGATTATATTGCTGCTATTTATAATAGAGCAAATGCCTATTTAAAAAAAGCAGAAGATGAGTTAGCACTTAAAGATTTTAATAAAGCCATTGAATTAGACTCAAATTTTTACCAAGCCTATTATAATCGTGGCACCTTATTAAAGCGCATGGGAAGGACAGAAGAATCTGAAAAAGATCTTGAATTTGCCAAGGCTTTGGCCCAACAAGAACTAGAACAAAAAGAGATGCATTAGATTATGAGCGACCAAGACGATAACAAATTAATTGCAGAAAGAAAATCAAAGCTTGCCATCTTAAGAGAGTCAGGCAACCCATTTGTGAATGACTTTAAACCTGAAGATCTGGCGCAAGATATTGTTTCAAAATTTGACGGATTTTCTAAAGAAGAGTTAGAAGAAAAAACTGTAGAAGTTTCTGTTGCAGGGCGAATAATGCTTAAGCGAGTTATGGGTAAAGCAAGTTTTGCAACTTTGCAAGATGCCAGTGGAAAAATTCAAATATTTGTAACGCGTGACGAATTGCCAGAAGGGTTTTACAATGAGCAATTTAAAAAATGGGATATTGGTGATATTGTTGGTGCTAAAGGCACCTTATTTAAAACCAATGTTGGCGAACTTTCAGTACGCATTAGCGAAATAAAATTATTAACAAAGTCTCTAAGACCATTGCCTGAAAAATTCCACGGTTTGTCTGACCAAGAGATTCGCTATCGTCAACGTTATGTTGATTTAATCACTAATGAACAAGCTCGTCATACTTTTAAACGTCGTAGCGCTATTGTGAGCTATATTCGTAATTTCTTTAATAATCACGATTTTATGGAAGTTGAAACGCCGATGTTGCAAACCATTCCAGGTGGGGCGACAGCTAAGCCATTTGAAACGCATCATAACGCATTAGATATGCCGATGTTTTTACGTATTGCTCCAGAGCTGTATTTAAAGAGGTTAGTGGTTGGTGGCATGGATCGCGTATTTGAAATTAATCGTAATTTTAGAAATGAAGGGCTTTCAACTAGGCACAATCCTGAATTTACCATGATTGAGTTTTATCAAGCTTATGCAACTTACCATGACTTAATGGATCTGACAGAAAATTTATTTAGAGGTATTGCGCAAGATGTTTGTGGCAATGCCAACATTCATTATCAAGGCGATGATTTTGATTTTTCTAAAGCATTTAATCGCATTAGTGTGTTTGATTCTATACTTGAATACAATCCAAATCTAACGCCGGATGATTTAAGTGAGGACAATGCCAAAGCAACAGCAAAGTCATTAGGTATTGAGATAAAAGATTCATGGGGATTAGGCAAGATTCAAATTGAGATTTTTGAAGCAACAGTTGAAGAAAAACTCATGCAGCCGACCTTTATTACTGAATATCCAACTGAAGTTTCACCACTGGCACGACGCAATGATGATAACCCGTTTATTACTGATCGTTTTGAATTGTTTATTGGCGGTCGTGAAATTGCCAATGGGTTTTCTGAGCTTAATGATGCACAAGACCAAGCTGAACGCTTCCAAAAGCAAGTGGAAGAAAAAGATGCGGGTGACGACGAAGCCATGCATTATGATGGGGATTATATTCGCGCTTTAGAGTACGGTATGCCACCTACAGCAGGAGAGGGTATTGGTATTGACCGACTGGTAATGTTATTTACGGACTCTCCATCAATCAGAGATGTATTGCTTTTTCCTCACATGAGACCAGAGGTTAAATGAGCTTAGTGCCTGTTTTAACTATTGATGGCCCAAGTGGCGTAGGAAAAGGCACAGTTGCTCGTGTTGTTGCTCAGCAACAAGGTTGGCATTTACTAGACTCTGGTGCCATTTATCGCGCCTTTGCTTTAGCGGTAGATGCTCGAGATGTTAGTATTGATAATGAATCAGCATTAGAAGAAATTGCTAAAAACCTTGATTTAGAATTCAGAACAGAGCCTGACAATGAACTTGTTAGTGTTTATTTGGACGGCGTAGAAGTCTCTAGCACTTTACGTACCGAACAAACAGGGGAGATGGCATCACGCATTGCTTCTATTGGTGTGGTGCGTGCAGCACTATTAAAGCGCCAACAAGATTTTGCCAAAGCCCCAGGTTTGGTGGCTGATGGACGAGATATGGGTAGTGTGGTATTTGCTGATGCATCTTATAAAGTGTATCTAACTGCCAGTAGTGAAGAGCGTGCAACAAGACGTCTAAAACAATTGCAGGATCAAGGTCATGAGGGTATAATATCGCAAATCTTAGCAGAGGTAGAGGCTAGAGATGCACGAGATTCTTCTCGAAAGCATTCTCCACTTAAGCCAGCTAAAGATGCGCTTGTGATTGATACAACAAACTTATCAATTGATCAGGTGACTAATCAAGTACTAAACTTGATTGAAAAAAAGTAAAAGTTTGAGCGGTCAAACTTTATAAATAAACTAACCCGATAAATACCTAGCTGATACCGTTGCTAGAAATTTTACCGGTCAATATCTATAAAATAATATGTCAGAATCATTTGCTGAACTGTTTGAAAACAGTGTAGAACAACAAAACGTAAAAGTTGGTGCTCTTTTAATGGGAACCGTAGTTAACCTTAACCGTGAAAAAGCGATTGTTAATGTTGGACTTAAATCAGAGGGTTTTATCTCTCTAGACGAATTTAAAAATCCTCAAGGTGAATTAGAAGTTGAAGAAGGCGATGTTGTAGAAGTTGCTTTAAAATCAATCGACGATGGCCTGGGTAATACAGTACTATCACGCGCTGATGCAAAACGTATTAAGTTGTGGCAGTCACTAGAAATGGCAATGAATTCTAAAGAAACAGTAACAGGTATTGTGACTGGTGCTGTTAAAGGTGGTTTAACAGTAGATATTGGTGTTGTAAAAGCATTCTTACCAGGTTCACTAGTAGATGTACGTCCAGTTAAAGACTTCTCATACCTAACAGGTCAAGAGATTGAAGCAATTGTGATTAAGATGGACGAAGTTAGAAATAATATTGTTATTTCTAGAAAAGCTGTTATGCAAGAGGCTAATTCAGCTGATCGTGAAGCACTACTTGAAACGCTAGAAGAAGGTAAGGAAATCGAAGGTATTGTTAAGAACTTGGCTGATTATGGTGCGTTTGTTGATCTTGGCGGTGTTGATGGTTTACTACACATTACAGACATTTCATGGCAGCGTGTTAATCACCCATCTGAAAAACTTACTATCGGTGATAAGATTAAAGTTAAAGTACTTAACTACGATAAAGAGAAGATGCGTGTATCACTTGGTCTTAAGCAGCTTACATCAAGCCCTTGGGATAACATTTCAGACCGCTTACCAATTGGTAAGAAAGTGCCAGGTACAGTATCTAATCTTACAGATTATGGTGCGTTTGTACGTATTGAAGATGGTGTTGAAGGTTTGGTTCACGTTTCAGAAATGGACTGGACAAACGCAAATGCACGTCCTTCTAAGATTGTTAAATTAGGTCAAGAGGTTGAGGTGGTTGTTTTAGATGTTCAAGAGTCTAAGCACCGTATTTCATTATCAATGAAGCAAGCTCAAGAAAACCCTTGGGAAGCTTTCGAAGCAACACATAACAAAGGCGACAAGATTAGCGTAAGTGTTAAGTCAATTACTGACTTTGGTTTATTTGTTGGTCTTTCAGGTGGTATTGATGGTCTAATCCATTTAGCTGACATCTCATGGGAGAAACAATCTGCTGAAGAGTTAGTATCTAATTACTCTAAAGGTCAAGAATTAGATGTTGTTATTCTTAATATTGACGCTGAAAAAGAGCGCATCTCATTAGGTATTAAGCAATTATCTGAAGATGACTTTATGTCATACGCTTCTTCAAATAAGAAGGGTTCTATTGTTAAGGGTACAATCGCTGAAGTTGATGCGCGTGGTGCGGTTATCAATTTAGCTGATGATATTACTGGTTACTTAAAAGCCGGCGAGATTTCACAAGAGCGTGTTGAGGATGCCACAACAGTATTAAAGACAGGCGAAGAGGTTGAAGTTGTAATTATGAATGTTGATAGAAGATCTCGCAACATTTCAGTCAGTATTAAAGCGAAAGATTCAGTAGAAGAAAAAGCAGCAATGGAGGATTACAACAAGCAATCTTCTGATGCAGCAGCAAACTCTACATTTGGTGATCTTTTAAAAGAAGCAAAAGATAAATAACCTGCAATAAAAGAAAAAGGTCGCTGCGTATATTGACGTAGCGACCTTTTTTTATTGATTATGAAAAAAACTGAACTTGTTTTAAATTTATCAGAAACTTCTGGATTGTCAAAAACTGAAACTAAAGAAGCGGTTGATTTAATTCTTACAGAATTAACGCAGGCTATCATTTCAGGGGAAGGTGTGGAAATTCGTGGTTTTGGTGGTTTTATTAAAAAACACAGAAAAGCTCGCCAAGGAATTAATCCGAAAACCAATGAAAGAACCCTAGTTGAAGAAAAGTTTGTGCCTTTTTTCAAACCAGGAAAATCATTAAAAGAAATGGTAAATAAAGCCTAATTTTGATTGATTTTTTTTAGTTGTATAATGTATAATTTCACTTTTTGCACAAAGTGTGAAAAAACAAATATGGGTCGTTAGCTCAGTTGGTAGAGCATCGGACTTTTAATCCGCTGGTCGAGCGTTCAAATCGCTCACGACCCACCATATTTTAAA
>CAZEYU010000001.1:0-228777 GCA_964516395.1 uncultured Candidatus Thioglobus sp. | reverse complement strand
TATCGCTATCTAGCTGCATGTGTTGCATAACCTTCTGTGCTAGCAGTATTTCAGACTTTGATACCCTACCATCAGCTTTGGCAATATAGCCCATCACTGAAAATAAACTACTAAAAAATGCCGCTTGAACACGCTGTTGATCACCAATATGATAATCCTTAGCAAATCCGCCAAAACTAGATTTACCTTTAGAAAAATTACCTGCAAATGCAGCGCCCAGCAGAGCACCTAATGGCCCGCCAAGCATAAAACCAAATGCACCACCTATAACTGTTGTCCACCAACTCATATTAACTATCCTGTTTTATTTTTTGAATTTTTCTTGGGCCTGCTCCCCCAAAAACCTTTCTTCTTCTTAGCTTTATTCTCAGCTGAATTACTGTCTTTGCCAAATCTAGGTTTATTACGAGACTTGTTCTTTTTTGGCTTTTTCTTTTTTGGTGGTAATAGCTTTTTAGCAGATTCTGGTACATTATGATCTGGTACAAAATCATCCACCATAATACGATCTAGCTTTTTTTGTGTCAGTCTTTCAATATCAAATAACTGTTTAGCCTCGTCTGCACTCACCAGCGATACAGCCTCGCCTTTTGAGCCAGCTCTACCTGTACGACCAATACGATGAACATAATCCTCAGGCACATGTGGCAGGTCAAAATTCACCACATGTGGCAACTCACTAATATCAATACCGCGCGCAGCAATATCAGTAGCTACTAGTACATTTACCTTTCCAGCTTTAAAATCAGCCAATGCTCGGGTACGGGCACCTTGAGACTTATTGCCATGAATAGCAACAGCTGTAATGCCTTTTTTTCCAAGCTGGGTTGCAATTCGATTAGCACCATGTTTTGTACGACTAAATACCAATACTTGATACCAGCCATGATCTTTAATAAGTTGTGTTAGTAGTGCTTGCTTTCTAGATTTATCAACCGGATGAATCCATTGCTTAACTGCTTTTACGGTTGAATTTCGTGGCGTAACAGAAATTTCAACAGGATTATTTACTAAGGATTTTGCCAGTTTTCTAATGTCATCAGAAAATGTTGCTGAGAACATTAACGTCTGTCTTTTAGTGGGTAAAATCTTTAAAATTCTCTTAATATCGTGAATAAAGCCCATATCTAGCATTCGATCAGCCTCATCAAATACAATGATTTCTAACTGATCAAATTTCACCGCATTTTGTGAATAAAGATCTAACAAACGCCCTGGTGTTGCGACCAAAATGTCTACCCCACCACGGAGTTTTTGCATTTGTGGGTTAATCTTCACACCGCCAAATACCACAGCTGATTTAAGTGGTAGTTGCCTACCATAAGTAGCGACACTATCTTGCACTTGTGCAGCTAGTTCTCGTGTCGGCGTTAAGATCAATGTGCGAACTTGGTTTGATTTTGTTGGCTGGCCTTTTGATAATAATTGTAAGATTGGCAAAGTAAAACCTGCGGTTTTACCTGTACCTGTTTGCGCTGCAGCCATTACGTCCCTACCCTCTAAGACAAGCGGAATAGATTTTTCTTGAATGGGAGAAGGTGTGTTATAACCTTTTTTTTCAACCGCCTTTAGGATTGAATCTGATAGGCCTAATTTAGAAAATCCCATAATAATGCAGGTTAGATTAAAAGATGCTTATTTTACAGACACTCTTAACAAGCAATCTATAATACTATTTATGGATAAACACCAAAAAATTAAAACCCCTTGTACAGGGATTTGCAAATACAATAAGAGTAATTATTGTGTTGGCTGCAAGCGTCATAGCGACGAAATTTCAAATTGGGTCAACTATTCAGACGAAATGCGCCGGGCAATTATGCAAGATCTAAAAGATCGAGAAATTGGCTAAGCCACCTCTGCAGGTGTGCGTGCTTTGACAGTTAATGCGTGCAACTCACCAGAATCAATCTCTTTACGTACAGCGCCTAATACCAGCCTTTGCCTTGCAAGTAACGACATACCTTCAAATACTGGTGATACCACCAAAGTAGAACAACTACAACCATCACCCTCCATGGTAACGGTTGCATTTTCAATACCTGCCTCTAGTTTTGCTTGAATTTCATCTAATGTCATAACTACGCTCCGAACACACCCTTAAATGCAAAGAAAAATAAGATTGACATTAGTGCACCTGCTGGCAGTGTAATCAACCATGATAAGAAGATTTTGTTAATCACTCGAGTGTCAAGTGCAGCCATACCTCTAGCAATACCAACACCTAATACCGCACCCACTAATACTTGTGTAGTTGATACTGGTAAACCCGTACCTGATGCAATTACCACAGTTGCTGCCGCTGCTAGCGTTGCTGCAAAGCCACGTGATGGTGTAAGTTGAGTAATGCCTGTACCAATGGTTGCAATAACTTTATGACCATAAGTTACTAAACCCAATACAATACCGCCACCACCAACAAGCAAGATTCCAACCGGCAATGAACTCTTAGAGCCAATAATTCCACCACTTTCGATAACACCATAAATAGCTGCCAAAGGACCAATAGCATTTGCAACATCATTCGATCCATGAGCAAAAGCCATTGCTGCAGCGGTAATAATCATAAGTACACCGAATACTCTTTCCATAGAAGTAAAGTGGAACTCTTTATTCTCTTCAGGGTCAAGATGAATACGACGAATCATAATCGTACCTATAATAGCCACAAGCAAACCAAAAGCAATTGCCAATGAATAACTTGTTGACGTATCAAAACTAAGACCAACGTGCTTAAGGCCTTTGAAAATTGTTACTAGTGAAATAACAAAACCCACCAAGAACATATAAAAAGGCACATATTTTTTGGCATTATCAAAAGGCTTGTCAGTATCAATAATAAGATTTTGCAAGCTTCTGAACAATACAAAAGCAATACTACCTGCTAAGATTGGCGAAACAACCCAACTCATGGCAATTTTTCCAACTTTTCCCCAGGCAACTGCATCAACACCAACGCCAACCGCTCCGAATCCAACGATAGCACCCACAATAGAGTGCGTTGTTGAAACGGGCCAGCCTAAATTTGAGGCGATCATAAGCCAAACTCCAGCTGCTAATAATGACGCCAACATACCATAAACCAACAGATGTGGATCGTGAGTAAAAAGTGACGCGTCTAAAATACCTTTACGAATGGTTGCTGTTACTTCTCCACCCGCAAGCACCGCACCCGCAAACTCAAATACAACCGCAATCATAATAGCTTGTTTGATAGTGATCGCCCCAGATCCTACTGAGGTTCCCATGGCATTTGCAACATCATTCGCACCAACACCCCATGCCATAAATAAGCCAAATAGAATGGCTAAAACAAGTAAAACGTCGCCGTAATTTGCAATAATTTCCATGCTAGCCTCCTGTTTTATTTAGCCAACAACACTTCAAGACGAGACCCGACTTTCTGGGCTGCGTCTGCTAGCTCACCTAGCCATTCAATGGCGCGATAATAAAACATAACATCTACTGGAGGAAGTTCTACTTCTAATGGAAACAGCTTAGCTCTAATTTCATGTTGAATTTTGTCCGACTCACTTTCAAGCTGATTCACTTTTTCAATAATTGTATTAACCACTTTTCTCTCTCGAGTACTAAATGCGGTTTCTAACAATTCATCCAGCTCATTAATGGCTTTAAGCGCCATAGCAGAAGTTTTAATACAAACCTCAGTCAGCTCAATAACATCTTCAAAAATTGCGTCAGGCAATGTCATTTTACGATTCAACATTAAGCCAGATACATCCTTAGTAACATTAGCAATGGAGTCTTGAATCAATAATAGATCTAATAAATCTCGACGTGAAAAAGGCATCATAAAAGTCGATGGCAAACTTAGTCGTAGTTTCTTCTTTAGAATATCGGCTTCGCCTTCTTTGGTGCCAATAATGGATTTAATTCTTCCGGCTTCTTCCCAATCTTGGGCGTGAATAGCAATCATAAAACTGCTTAATTCGCCGATACATGAATGCACATGGGTCATGTGCTGTTGGAGTGGGCTAATTGGTGATTTTCCGAATAAGCCGTAAATATTACTTTTTGCCATCTTCTTTTCCTCTTTGTTATTTAGACATTTGCAACATGCCTTTTGTTATTTTTATTTTCTACTTTCTTCAAGTGCGAATTTTCTATAAAAAAAACCAACTGTCAACCCTTTTTTTTATTTTTTTTCGAGCTTGAATTTTCTTGATCTTCATCAAACAAAATTCGTTGCCCTTCCCCCTCTAAATCATCATACTGACCGCTCTTAACACCCATCATTAAAAGGATAACTAACACAACCCCTACAAAAATCATGCTTGGTATTAACCAATAAATTACATCCATTTTTTACCCCTTTGCATATCTTTATAAAATATTAGCACAATTTATTTTTAACAATTGGAATAAGTTTTTGACGAATTTCAGAAAAAGTTGTTAAAAACGCGTCAAATTCTTGCCCATCAGGATCGTCAAAACCAACATGAATCGTTTGGGCTTTTCCTGGAAAAATTGGGCATGTTTCTTGTGCATTACTACAAACTGTTACCACTAAATCAAACTGAATATCCATTACCGTTTCAATTGCCTTAGAGTGATACTCGTCACGCCACATATTATTTTGTTCCAATACTTTTTTAGCATTAGAATTAACCATCCCACTAGCAGCAACACCGCTAGAGTACGCCTCAACACACTTAGATAAATCATGATTGATTAATGCCTCAGCAATGATTGAACGACAAGAATTTCCTGTGCACAAAATAAGTACTTTTTTCATGATTAATCCGCCTTAATTAGTTTAGTAAAAACAAAGGCTGCAACCATTGCCCCTAAAATGGTAGCTACAATATATAACCATAAACTATCAAGGTTGCCACTTACAAGTGCTGGACCAATAGAACGCGCAGGATTCATGCTCGCTCCTGTGATAGGGCCAGCAAACATAGCTTCTAACCCCACAGTAAAGCCAATGGCAATACCAGCAAAATCTTTAATTGCTTTGCCATGTACAGCTGAAGCGCTAATCACCAACATCAAAATAAAAGTCAAAATAAATTCAAAGCCAAAGGATTGTGTCTGTGAACCATGAGGCAATGTTGCTCCTAAATATGCCACTTGCTGCATTGAGGTAATATCTTCAAATAATAAAAAATACAAACTATAGCTAGCCAAGATAGCACCTAATACCTGAGCTAAAATATAGGGCAGAACTTTTGATTTATTAAACTCACCCATCACCCAAAAAGCAATACTCACTGCCGGATTAAAATGCGCCCCAGAAATGTGTGCAAAGCTATAAATTAAAGCCACGATAACAAATCCAAAAGTAAGTGCGATACCAGTATGTCCCGGCTCACCTGTTAATGCACCAATAGCCATAGCGCCTGTGCCAGCAAATACCAATATATAAGTACCTAAAAATTCTGCAATTAAATTCTTTTTCATAGGTTCTTATTATAAAAACTTAGTTTAATATTATTGAGTATTTTTAATGATGAAATTGTCATCAACACACCAACAATCGCTGTCCAATGCAGTGACTCATTTAAAAATATCACACTTAAACCAATGGAGAAAAATGGCACCAAGAATGTAAATACACTACCCTGTTTTGAACCAAGTCTTTGAACACCTAAAAAATAAACAGTAGTGGCAAATGTAGTAGCGCCAATAGACACAATCAACATGTTAATCCAAAACACTTTATCCATTAAAAATACTGACCCATGAGTCGGCTCAAAGAAAAATATCAAATCCAGTACAATCACCATGATATAAATATAAAAACTCAATACTGCAGAATGGCTAGATTTGGCATAACTGGCAATAACAGACATAAGCGCCCAACACGATGCAGCCAATACTAAAAATACATTAACCGAATTAAAAACATCAAACTGCCAAATACGCATCGTAACTAATACTCCAACTGCGCCTACAAATAACGCTACCCAATCCTTGACGCTAGGATGCTTTTGCCTGCTGAACAACATTAGTATATATACAATAATTGGCATTAAGGTTGTCACCACTGCACCCGCCAACCCAGGCGCCCCATATTTAGTACTTAAGAAATAAAATTTAGTATAAAAAATTAACAAAAGTGCCGTTACACTAGCAACTAAAAACTGTTTAATAGTAATTTTGAATGATAGTTTCATCCAAAACAAAACTGGCACCATTGTCAATACAGTTATTACGTATCGATAAACCACAAATTCATGTTCATTAATGTAGACAGACAGAACATTAGCAATTGGCCAGGATGCACCCCAAAACAACATGGCTAATGTCATCCATAAAAATAATCGATTATCACTACTCATGACAATCCCAACAGCAAACCAACAGCAATCATAATACTTCCACTGATTTGATTAATGCGCTTATCCATGCTAGGTTTGGTCAACAGGGTTTTAATTTTTCCAGTTGTTAAATTAATCAAACTTATACCTATCAATAAGCCAACACCGACTGTTAGTAATATTTCAACACCGTGAATAAGATTTACCTCTGATAAATCAATAAATGCCGGCAATACCGCAATATAAAAAATCATGACTTTTGGATTGGTTAAACTAATCAATAATCCTGTTAGAAACTCTTTAATATTCGACTTATGACTTGCTATGGTTTTGAGCTTAACTTTATGTGCTGTCCAAGTTTTATAGCCAAGATACATTAAATATAGTCCGCCCAATACTCTGATGTATTCCATCATTGGCGCCACCGTCTCTGCAAACAAATCTAGAGAGAAAATAACTGCTACTAAATACACCAAATCACCCAATACCATGCCAATTGACAAGTAAAAGGCTGGCAAAAAACCTTGAGAGATACTTTTGGCAAAAACTGCAAGCGTACCTGGGCCCGGTGTAATTACAAACACAAAAGCAATAACGAATAATGATAAAAAATCCTGAATAGTCATAGATAGCACCTAACTAATCCTCTGCGTTTGCAGCAACAACATGTAAAAAAATGTGCCAGAAAATATACTAAATAATGGATTTGAACGCCACCAATGAATAGCAATAGTTACAACAATTGCTATGACTGTATAGCCACCCTGTTCAGATATAAAATTCACATCCTTTAATACATAGGCTACCAATATTAGCATCACCATGGGTGGTGTGTATTTGGCAACATAGTCCATCGTTGGGTGTTCTTTGTGTCGATGAAAGACAATAAATGGAAAAACACGTGTGACAAAAGTGGCCAAGGTTGTTAGCAAAATCACAAGCGTAATATATTCGTAACTATTCATTCAGAATCCTTACTTGATTTTTGCAACAACAATAAAAGAATAGATAAAAAGATTGAAAGTAAAAGCATATGCTCTTTACTTGTTAACAATGCAACAAAAATTGCCAATATAGCAATTGCAAATGGCATAATCTCTTTAACCTTTTTCCACTGTTCCATCACCAACACCACAAATAAAGCCGTTAAAGTAAATTCTAACCCTTGAGAATTAAACTCAAAAGCCGTGCCAATTAAAGCACCAAGTGTACATCCTAACACCCAATAACTGTGATTAAGTAAGGTAACTATAAAATAGTATTGTTGTTTTTTTAAGCCATTTGGGACTGGCATCGTGGTTAACAAAGAGTATGTCTCATCGGTTAATCCAAAAATCAGATAAAACTTCCTAACGCCCCAAGTGCCATAATCTTTTAATAACGACAAGCCATAAAACATATGCCTTGAATTGACCAAAAATATCGAAATAACAATCTCAAATAAACCAACACCGGCAGCTAGTAAACTCACAATCATAAACTGCGCTGCGCCAGCAAATACAAACACCGCCATGAGTGTTGCTAAATACCAGGCATAACCCAACTCTTGAAATAAAATACCAAAAGCTATACCAAGCGGAATATAGCCAAACATAACCGGTAATGTATCTTTAAATATAGCGCGTATCATGGTTTTAAAGTACGTATTGCAGCAGGCGCATCTGCTATAATTCATTTAATTTTAAAAATTGATTCTAACACGATATGAATTTAGATTATCTTGATTTTGAACAGCCAATTGCTGACCTAGAAGGCAAAATTGAAGCACTTTGCAATATTAAAGACAAAGTGGATATTGTTGAAGAAATGGAAGCACTTAAATCAAAAAGTGCGGCATTAACCAAAAAAATATTTTCTTCGTTAGATGATTGGCAGATTTCACAATTAGCACGCCATCCAAAACGCTTATACACACTCGATTATATTAATGAAGTGTTCGATGAATTCACCGAATTACATGGTGACAGAGCTTACGCAGATGATCATGCAATCATCGGTGGCATTGCCAAATTGGATGGTAAGCCTGTTATGTTTATTGGTCAACAAAAAGGCCGAACTACCCAAGAAAAATTAAAGCATAATTTTGGCATGCCTCGCCCTGAAGGCTATCGCAAGGCATTACGCCTTATGAAACTGGCTGAAAAATTCTCAATGCCAATCATTACCTTTATTGACACACCAGGTGCCTATCCAGGCATTGGTGCTGAAGAGCGAGGGCAAAGTGAAGCCATTGCTAGAAATCTATTTGAAATGTCCACTTTAAAAACTCCAATTATTTCAGTTGTTATTGGTGAAGGTGGATCAGGTGGTGCATTGGCCATTGGCGTTGCAGATACGATGATGATGTTCGAATATTCAATTTATTCAGTTATCTCTCCTGAAGGTTGTGCATCTATTCTTTATAAAGATGCAGCAAAAGCCAATGTTGCAGCCGAATCTTTAAAACTGACCTCAGAGCACTTGAAAAAAGAAGGCTTGATTGATGAAATTATTGCCGAACCATTAGGTGGCATTCATCGCGATCCAGATGAAGCAAAGCAATTATTAAAAACTGCACTGATTGAACAAGTCTCAGTACTTGGGTCTAAATCAGTTGATACGTTACTACAAGATCGACAAGATAAATTATTAAGTTTTGGACGATTTAAGGACTAAAGACTCCTACCTTGAGGGCAAGCAAATTGTCCTCGGATTAAGTGGCGGTATTGATTCAGTTGTACTACTGCACTATCTTCACTCACATTACCCTAAGCATTTAAGAGCTGTTCACTGCAACCATCATTTATCTGAGTATGCAAATAGTTGGGTAGAATTTTGTCAAACACTATGCAAAACGCTTAATATTCCATTTTCAAGCATTAACTTAGATATAGAAAAAAGCTCTAATTTGGAAGAAAATGCACGAAAAAAACGTTATTTTTCATTATCATGCAATATCAAAGAAAACGAAATACTTTGCACAGCCCATCATCAAGACGATCAAGCTGAAACATTACTACTACAACTGTTTCGTGGCTCAGGTGTTGCTGGCTTGGCCTCCATGCCAAAGGAAAAGCCACTAGGAAAAGGCATTCATTATCGCCCCCTGCTCAACATTCAAAAGCAACAAATACTGGATTACGCAAAACAACATCATCTAAACTGGATTGAAGACGATAGCAACAATAATACTAATTTTAGACGCAATTATCTACGTTTAGACATTATTCCGCAACTCTCAAAAGTTTATAAAAATTTAACAAATACTTTATCTCGCAGCGCAAAACACCAATCAGAAGCCCTAAGACTCTCTCGTGAGTTAGCTGATATTGATCTTCAAACTAATAATATTATTAATAATAGTGGCAGACTCAATATTAATGCATTAAAAACACTAGAAATCCACCGAATTAAAAATATTTTGCGCCATCACTTGAGCTTGATGAACTTTTTAGCCCCTAGCGATAAGGTTATGGATCAAATTATTGATTTATTAAACGCCAAAGAAGATGCTCAACCATTAGTCCAGTGGGATGAGTTTGAAATAAGACGTTATCAATCTGAGCTTTATTTTATTAGCACCATTGATAACAACAATGGTCAAAAATGTCCAATTCAATCCGATTTGGAAAATTTGCCAAATTTTTCTATTCGTTATCGCACCGAAGGTCAACGCATTAAATTACCCGGAAAAACACACTCGCAATCCTTAAAAAAGGTCTTACAAGAGGCTGGAATACCGCCATGGGAGAGAAATTCGCTAAAAATGTACTATATTGACGATGAATTGCGCGCCATGGAGCGCCTAGGTGATATGGAACACGCTGATCAATAGCGATTTTAATTATTTCTGATTTTTTAAATTTTTTACTTAACTTGTTAAGCAAATATAATCATAATCGTTCTTATTTTTATAGTACGCCATAAACGCAAAATAAAACCAAAAATATAATTCATATAAATTTAATAAAAATACTTACACTTAATATGTAAATCCAGGATGTTTAATTATAAGGATTTTTAATCCCTAATTTTTCCAAAATTTTTATCTCTAAGTCTTCCATCTCAATAGCATCGTTTTCTTCAATATGATCATACCCGAGTAAATGCAGTGTGCCATGAACTGCCATGTGGATCAAATGATTCTCAAATGTCTTTTTTTGTTTTCTCGCCTCTTCTAATACCACATCAGTGCAGATAACCACATCTCCCATAATTGACTCATCAATCTCAATGGGCAAATCGCTTGGAAAAGACAAAACATTGGTTGGCTTGTCCTTATGACGATAAGTGTTATTTAATGCTTGAATTTCATCTCTATCAACAATTCGAATTAATAATTCACTCTCACCCTTGCCCAAATCAGTAATGACGCGCTGTAACGTGTCAATAAGACTTTGTTCATTAATCGAGTTATCATTAATCGAGTTTTGAATAACAACCATTATTGAATCATTAGGAATAAAATATCTCATTTTACCCGAGAATAAATTTACGCTCTAATGGCAATCATTGAAATTGCAATACCTGTACCCCTTGCCAAAACCTTTGATTACTTATCTGATCATCGCTTGAATGCTGGCGTACGTGTTAAGGTGCCTTTTGGGCGGAAAAAGGTTATTGGTATTGTGCTTGGTAGTAAAGACAAAAGCGAATTTGAGAAGCTTAAATCTGTTGAAGAAATTATTGATGAGAGTCCAATTTTAGATAAGCCAATCCTAGATTTTTTATTTTGGTCAGCTAATTATTATCACCATCCTATTGGAGAGGTAATATCAGCAGCACTACCTAAAAATTTACGCCTTGGAAAAGACGCTAAAATCAAAAAAGTTTATGGTCTGCCTGATCAAACCCAAGCGCCTGAGTTTGACACAACTGACGAACAAAAAATAGCCATTGAAAAAGTTTTAAAATCAGCCGGTAACTACCAAGGGTTTTTACTTCATGGGGTAACTGGCAGTGGAAAAACTGAAGTCTATCTTAATATTACTCAGGCCATGCTAGATCAAGACAAACAAGTATTGGTGTTGGTACCTGAGATCGGCCTTACGCCACAAATGATTGCTAGATTTGAGTCACGTCTAGAAACACGTGTCGTTGCCATTCACTCTCAACTCAATGAAACGCAAAAGCTTGATAGTTATTTAATGGCAAGCAGCGGTAAGGCTGGCGTAGTACTTGGCACACGTAGTGCTATTTTCGCGCCAATACCAAACTTAGGATTAATTATTGTCGATGAAGAGCATGACAGTTCATTTAAACAGCAGTCAAGCTTTCGCTATTCTGCACGTGATCTAAGCTTGGTTCGCGCTAAACAGGCTAATATACCTTTGGTATTAGGTACAGCCACGCCATCACTAGAGCTATTAAAAGGCGTGATGGATAAAAAAATAACACGACTCACACTTGCCAAGCGTGCTGGTGGCGCTGTTTTGCCAAAAGTTAGTTTGATTGATATGCGCACCCAAGTTGACCCTGGTCATGCCAAAAGTGCTTTGTCTAGATTACTGATTGAGAAAATGCAACAACATCTCGATTCAGGAAAACAAGTCATGCTGTTCATTAACCGCCGTGGTTATGCACCCATGTACTTTTGCAGCGCATGCGGTTGGAAATCAACCTGTAACCATTGTGATGCAAGCATGATTTATCACAGACATATTAATCGTCTCAAATGTCATCATTGCGGCAATGAAAAAATGCCAGAACACACTTGCCCTGATTGCAAAGAAAGCAAATTAGAAGTTTTTGGTTATGGCACTGAACGACTAGAAGAAACACTTATTTCTCATTTTTCTAATACGCCAATTATTCGGATTGATCGTGATACCACGCGTCGTAAAAAAGCCTTTACTCAACACTTAGAGCAAATTAATTCAGGCGAGCCTTGTATTATTGTTGGGACACAAATGTTGGCAAAAGGGCATGATTTTTCTAATCTTGCCATGGTGGGGATACTTGATATTGATGCTGGACTTTTATCTAGTAATTTTCGAGCCACTGAGTATTTAGCTCAATTGCTAATTCAGGTCTCGGGTCGTGCAGGCAGAAATAAAGAACAAGGTGAGGTGGTTATTCAAACTCGCTATCCTGATCACCCTATTTTTAGTTATGTGCTGTCTAGTCGTTATACTCAATTTGCCTCTCAATTACTCAAACAACGTATGAGCGCTATGATGCCACCATTTGCACATCAAGCTTTGTTATGCGCTAATTCTAAAAACAAACAACATGCACAAGATTTCTTGCATGAGGCAGCTGTTTTATTTAAAAACATTCAAATGGATACGGTGGAAATCTGGGGGCCTGTTGCTAATATTATTGAGAAAAAAGCAGATTATTATTATTTCAATCTGTACTTGCAGTCTGAAAACAGAAAGGAACTACATCAAATACTCTCTACCTTTAACAAACACATTGACAATTTAAAGCTGAAAAATAAAGTCAGATATTATTTGGATATTGATCCAATTGAATAGTTAATCTAATACTCTTTCCAGAAATAGATAAGCTGCATAAGCATTTCTTCGATTAGCCGCCTCAAAAGCAGGCTGATCTTCAAAATCTGACCAGTCGATTGCATTATAAGCCTCTTCAAATGGCTCCATGTCTTCGATTACTGGTGTAAATTTCTCCAACAAAAAGTTTAAATAACGATAAGTTAAATCCATGGTCTCCTTAGGTTGCCCAGAAGCCATCCCATGACCAGGAACAAAGTACTCCATCTCAACATTGCGCACACGCTCTAGGGTTTTAACCCAATCAATAATGTTGGCATCGCCCACAAATGGTAGCCTGCCTTCAAAAATAATATCGCCACTATACAACACTTGTTCAGTTTTATTAAGTAACGACATATCGCCACTAGAGTGTACTTTGCCAAAATAACTAATTAGAAATTGATGATTTCCCAAACTAAATTCGGTGTCTTGATCAATAATGCGGTCTGGCTCAATTAAACGTGTCTGCTTATTAACCCAAGGATAAAGCGATGTTTTTCTTGATTCTAATAAGTTAGCTGCTGCTTCAGAATCCAGATAATCCCAAGTGCCTTTAGGTGCCCAAATTTGTGCACCTAACTCTTTAAAAACTTGAAGTCCATAAATATGATCTGCATGATAATGACTAACGATAACAGTCTTAATTGGCTGGTCTGTTATTTTTCTAATCTCACTTAAAAGTGCATTAGCAAGCGATGGCGTTCCCAATGCATCAAACACCACAACGCCTTCGCTGGTTACGACAAACCCTGCATTAGAGATAAAACCTTCATATTCTGTGGCAGCACCTGAAAGCCCAGGCACGTAATAAGAATGTTCTGATAATTGCTCCGCTTTAACCTCAACACTAACTGCTTTATAGTTGCTAGCTTGAGCTGATAATATCCACCAGCTTAATAATACAATTATTTTTTTCATAATTCTCTCACAATGGTTTTAATTGCCTTGGTAATCGTTAGCAACTCATCTTTTGTTATGATAAATGGTGGCATGGTATAGAGTAATTTGCCATATGGTCGTAGCCATACACCCAAATCAATAAGGCGCTTTTGAGTCTTTTCCATGTCCAACTCATTATGCATTTCAACCACACCAATAGCGCCTAAAATACGCACATCAGCAACTTTATCATGCTGACGCAACACTGATAGCTCAGAATGTAGGATTTTTTCAATCTCAACAATATTATCTTGCCACTGTGAATTAAGCAGTAGATCAATACTTGCATTTGCCACGCTACATGCTAGTGGATTGGCCATAAAGGTTGGGCCGTGCATGAGAGTGCCGACTGAATTTGATATCTCATCTGTTGTTAATGTGGCTGCCAGTGTCATATAGCCACCAGTTAGCGCCTTTCCAAGGCACAAAATATCGGGTTCAACATCAACATACTCGAGTGCAAATAACTCACCCGTTCTGCCAAATCCTGTGGCGATTTCATCCAAAATAAACAATACATCATACTGCTCACATAATGCTTTTGCGCGCACTAAATACTGAGGATTGTAAATTCGCATGCCGCCGGCACCTTGAACAATTGGCTCTAAAATCATTGCTGCAATTGAGTTTGAATGTTGCTTTAAGGTTGATTCTAAATCGCTCAGCGCTTCATCCATTGACACCATTGATGGACTATTAACAAAGAAATGTTTTGGCAGTACACCAGAAAATAAATGATGCATGCCATTATCAGGATCACACACACTCATGCCGCCAAAAGTATCGCCATGGTAGCCACCACGAATAGTAACAAACTTATCTTTAGTTAATTGTCCCTTATTGTGCCAATACTGCAAGGCCATTTTGAGTGCCGACTCAACTGCTACTGAGCCCGAATCAGTAAAAAATACTTTGGTTAAACGCTCTGGTGTAATATTGACTAAAGTTTTTGCCAAATCAATAGCAGGCTGATGAGTCAAACCACCAAACATCACATGTGACATTTTCTTTAGTTGCTTATTAACCGCTTGATTAAGCGCTGGATGATTATAGCCATGAATGACACTCCACCAAGAGCTCATGCCATCAACAACCCTTTTCGAATTGTCTAAATTTAGATAAACTCCATCAGCTGACTCAACCAAGTAAGTGCTAACGTTATTAGGAACTTTGGCATAAGGATGCCAAATGTGTGTTTGATCAAATGTATCCATACGAATACATTTTACGCATGCTGATTGCTATAAGTAATCTTTCAACTCGGCCATTGAGTCAATCACTAAATCTGGATTTGCATCACGAATGTCATCGCCATGATTGTAGCCATATGACATGCAAATAATATCAAATCCAGCAGCACGTGAAGCCTTTACATCGCTAATAGAATCGCCCAACATCAAAGAGTCTTTTGGATCAATGCCAAAGAATTTTGCACCATGTAATAACGGTAATGGATCTGGCTTTTTCTTTTCTAATGTATCACCAGAAATAACAATCTCAAACTCGTCAAAAATACCAAGATCTTTTAACAAAGGGTGTGTGAATTGTTCCGCCTTATTGGTCACACAGCCTAGTGTATAGCCTTGTGACTTCATGTAATCCAATCCTTCTCTAACGCCATCATACAGGCAAGAACGACCTGAGGTATTCTCAGCGTATAGGTCTAAAAATATTGGATAAGCTTTATCGTATTCATCCTTATCAACCACGCCTTCAAGCTCTCCGGTTAATGACCTTTCAACAAGCTTCGGCACACCATTGCCCACCCAATGTCTAACTTTGGCCTCACCCCAAGTGTCTCTACCCATGGCTTTCATAGTCTCATCAACACAATAAGCTAAGTCTGGCACACTATCAACTAAAGTGCCATCAACATCGATCATAATTAATTTTGGGTTAAATTTTTTCATATTTATCTGGGTTCTATGGGTAGAATATTATTTAATTTTTAATGTGAGCTATTGTAATGCAAAACTCTCTAACAATTGGTTTTATTGGCGCTGGAAATATGGCTTATGCCATTATTTCTGGGCTTATTAATAATGGCATCAATGCTGATCAGCTCAAAATCAGTGACACCAATGAATCGCTATTATCCCTACGTAGAGAGGAGTTTAACCTTGAAGTCTTTACGGATAATGTTGAGCTTGTTTCTCACTGTGACGTTGTAATTTTAGCGGTCAAACCTCAAGTGCTGTCTGCTGTGTGTCATGAACTACAATCTTCTCTTAACAACGATGCACTGATTATATCCATCGCAGCGGGTGTTAAATCTCATGATATTGATCGCTGGCTAGGACGAGACAAATCTATTGTTCGCACCATGCCAAATACACCTGCACTTCTTAATCAAGGCATTACGGGTTTGTTTGCTAATGATAAGGTTTCAGACAAACAAAAAGAGATTGCCACTCATATCCTTAATGCAGTCGGTCAAAGCCTGTGGGTTGAAAGTGAAGATATGCTGGACGCGGTAACTGCCTTATCTGGTAGTGGGCCTGCCTACATTTTCCTTATGATTGAGTCAATGACAAAGGCCGGTGTGGCGCTCGGTCTTGAAGAAAAAACAGCTGAACAGCTTAGTATTCAAACTGTACTAGGCGCTGGCATGATGGCAAAAGTTTCTAATAATTCGCCTCATGAATTGCGTCAAAACGTTACCTCTCCTAATGGCACAACTCAAGCTGCCATTGAGTCTTTTCAAGATCAAAATTTTGAAGCTGTTGTATCGCACGCAATACGCGCAGCCTTTGACAGAGCAGGAGAATTGGCTCAAGAGTTAGGCGATCAAGATTGACAGAATCTGAACAATTTTTAATTAAACCCTCTAACAGCTACAATTTACTGTCTTTAGTTATTCATTTAATGGCCTTAATGGCGGTTTGGCTATATCCCATTAATAGCTATATCAGCGCTTTAATAAGTGTTTTTATTATCTATCACTGGTACACGCTTTTACAAAAAATCTTACTCAAAACACCTGATAGTATTCGTTTGATAAAGCTTAATAAAGAGTTAATTTCCTTAAAAGACAATACAGGCAAATTAATACAATATCCTCAGTTTTTTTGCACGTACCAATCTCATTTTTTGGTGATAATCAACGTTGGAAAACAATCTGTAGTACTATTTAAAGACTCTATGGCTGATCAATCACTGTCAAAATTAAATTTAACACTTAATGTTAAACGCTGAAGATACACTCAAACTAAATGTACTAATTGCCACATCAATTGCAATTCGTATTGATACTTATAAACTGGTTGTTGTAGGACTTAATGCCCAACACAAAGAGCAGACCATTGAACTACACCCAACAGGAGACAGTGCGGTTTATATAGAAGAGGTTAAAAAATTATTAACCGCCAAAGTACTTGGCTCAATGGGTGGATACCCCTCGTATTTAAAACGATGGTCAAGAATGGGCCAGGTTGAATCAAGCAACTTGGCATCACTGTTGAAACTTGGAGAGGTTGAGGCAGTTGTCGCCGTATCTAATGCAACCAACCTTGATGAGAATTTATTAAGGCTTACCTGGTGGTGCGCCACTAATACAGATAATCAAGCTGAAATCGGTCGTTTTTTACTGACCAAAGATTTTGTTATCAATACCCAAATTGGCAAAGAAATTGCAGCCTACCTATTAGAGTTTTTACCTTTTGTTAATGACATAGAGCAGTTAATAGAAACCACCAATCTGGTTTTACAAAAAGACTTAATTAGCGCCGATTCAAAAGCAAAACTTTGGAAGCAAGGCCAAAGAAAAACGGCGTTTTTGGTTGGTTTTTTAGAAAGAATGCAAGGTAATTTACCTAATGACACTCATACCACTGCACGTGAATTTCATCACCTAGATCTGCAAATTGTTTCAACAGATCAGGCGCAAATACTATTGAAAACAATTCAGCACATTCTTAAAAAGATTAACCAAGAGTATGTGCTTTATCGCACACTTGAAGTGCTCGGCAAGTTTATGAAACACACTAGCATTTCACCAACAGATTCTATTGACAACTTAATCAGCCAAGCCAATAAAGCATCTCAAAACGAAACGCATGAACAAGATCAAATGCGTGCTAGGCTATTGCTAGCAGGTGCTAGCGAGCGCTTGGTGGTCAGCACCATCTCTGCTCACAACCTTACAGGGTCTGGAATGCGTAAAAAATTAATTAATGTCTTAGAGCCAATTCAACAAGCGCTTAAGGTATTAACTACCCCATAACAGTTGCATGTTTGCAATAGCAGCTAATGACGCTGTCTCTGTTCTTAACACTCTAGATCCTAATAACAATGGTTGAGCGCCGTGATCTATTGCCAAGCGTATTTCATTATCACTAAGCCCGCCTTCTGGTCCAATGATAATACTTGCTTGCTTGATTGATTGCATTTGCATTAAGCTTTTTTCTGCCCTATGATGCAAGACAAAACCATTGCCAAAATCAGTACCAATAAAATCGTTAAACTGTTGTGGCGTTTGCAAGACTGGCAATACCGATCTGCCTGATTGCTCACAAGCGCCAATAATAATCTTTTTCCAATGTTGAATGCGCTTTTCAAGCTTTTCACCTTTAAGGCGCACAACACAATGTTGAGTAAAAATTGGAACAATACTATTAACACCAAGCTCAACCGCTTTTTGCATTAAAAAATCCATTTTTTCACCCTTGGCAATCCCTTGAACCAAAGTAATATTTAGCGAAGATTCACTATTGTTTTCAACACACTCTAACAACTCAACTTCACATCGCTTTTTAGCTGAAATAATTTTGGCAATATAATCAAACCCATCACCATTAAATAAAGTAATATCTCTGCCTTGTGGAAACCTTAATACTTTAACCAGATGATGAGAGCCATACTCATCAAGCATTAATTTATCACCAACATTCAACGGGGTATTTTGATACAGTCGTACATGTTTCATGGTATCTTTATTCAGCATTAAACCTAACACAGCAAATGATACATCAAAAAAGAAGAGATGCACTTTTAAGCCAACTGGAAAATGGTGCGTGTGTAATTCTCTCCACTAATCCTGAACAACCTAGAAATGGAGATGTTAATTTCCCATTTCGAGCGCACAGTGATTTTTATTATCTAACGGGCTTTCAGGAGCCAGAATCTGTTGCTATTTTTTCCAAAGATAATTACACAATTTTTTTACGCCCACGAGATGAAAAACGTGAAATATGGGATGGAAAACGTCTAGGCATTGATGATGCCCCTAAGGTGTTAAATGCTGATCATGCTATTGCCATTGAGCATTTAGATAAAGATCTTAATAATATTCTCTCCAAAGCAACGACTGTTTATTTTGATAACAAACAAACCAAGCTTGATACGATTATTAACAACACTTTACAACATTACAAAACAAAATCATATTCACCTATCTTGCATGAAATGCGCCTAATCAAGGATGAGCATGAAATAAGTGTTATGAAAAAAGCAGCTGATATCTCTGTTAAAGCCCATGAAAAAGCCATGAAACATACTAAGGTTGGCATGTATGAGTATGAGTTACAAAGTTATTTTGATGGATATTTTACAAAAAACAACACGCAACACGCATACACGCCAATTGTTGCTGGTGGTGCAAACGCCTGTGTACTCCACTACATAGAAAACAATCAACCATTAAAAGACCAAGAGTTGGTTCTTATCGATGCAGGCTGTGAACTGGATAATTATGCCAGCGACATAACTCGAACTTTTCCAATAAATGGCACTTTCTCTAAAGCACAAAAGCAAATTTATCAAATTGTACTTAACGCTCAGCTAGCAGCCATTGATAGCATTAAGCCAGGTGTTAATGTACATGTTCCTCATCAAATTGCAAGTCGCATTATTAAACAAGGGTTGATTGATCTTGGTGTTTTGCAAGAAGGTGAAGATTTGACGAAATTTTATATGCATGGCACTGGGCATTGGCTAGGGCTTGATGTGCATGATGTTGGTGAGTATAAAATAAACAAGCAACATCGATTGTTTGAGCCAGGCATGGTAATTACTGTCGAACCAGGTATCTACATTCGTGATAATGATAAAATTAACAAATCCTTTCATGGAATTGGCATCAGAATTGAAGATGATGTCTTGGTAACAAAAGATGGAAACACTGTATTAACCGGTGCTTTAGCCAAAACTATTAGCGAAATAGAATCTTTAATGAAAAATTAAATTATGAATATACAACAAGCAATTAAAGCAGTCATCAATAAGCAAAATTTAAGCGAAAAAGACATGACTGAAGTAATGACCAGCATCATGACAGGACAGGCCACTGATGCACAAATTGGTGGTTTTTTAGTCGGCCTATCTATTAAAGGTGAGACTGTTGAAGAAATTACTGCAGCAGCCAAAGTGATGCGCTCTTTAGCAAAAGGTGTTAATGTTGAAAAAACCAAACACTTAGTTGATACGTGTGGCACTGGTGGTGATGGACTGGGGTTATTCAATATCTCCACAGCTTGTGCCTTCGTGGTGGCAGCAGCAGGTGCACAAGTGGCCAAACATGGCAATCGCTCTATTTCTTCTAAATCTGGCAGTGCTGATGTATTAGAAGCAGCAGGTGTTAACCTTGATATGAGTGCTGAACAAATTAGTAATTGTGTGAGTAAAATTGGCGTTGGATTTATGTTTGCCCCTGCACATCATTCTGCCATGAAACATGCTATCGGCCCAAGAAAAGAATTAGCGGTAAGAACTATTTTTAATGTATTAGGTCCACTAACCAACCCTGCTAAAGCGCCTAATCAAGTCATGGGTGTTTATGATAAAAACCTAGTTGAGCCTATTGCTCATGTACTCAAAGCCCTAGGATCAAGACACGTTATGGTGGTGCATTCAAACGACGGACTGGATGAAATTTCAATTGCTGATGATACATACGTTGCAGAACTTAAAGATGGCACGGTTAGCACTTATACACTAAACCCAGCAGACATGGGCTTGGCACTGGGAGACCTAAACGACATTAAAGCGGACAATGCTGATGACTCACTATCACTTATCCAACAAGCACTAGATGGCAAAGAAGGTGCGGCTAAAAATATTATCGCACTTAATGCAGGTGCCGCTATTTATGTGAGCGGATTATCTAAGACACTCAAATCTGGTGTTGATAAGGCAGTACAAATCTTAAACAATGGCTCTGCACATCAAAAATTGGATGATTTTGTGCGTGAATCAACAGGATGCTAGGAATTATAAAATGAATAAAGATACCAACCTAATCTGGATCGATTTAGAAATGACTGGCCTATTGCCTGAAAAGGATGTCATTATTGAAATTGCCACTATTGTGACCGACGCTGATCTAAATATTTTGGCAGAAGGACCATCTCTTGCTATCCATCAAAGCAGTGAAGTTCTGGCGGGTATGGATGAATGGAATACTGAACACCACACTAATTCAGGCTTGGTTAAGCGTGTTAAAGAAAGCAACATATCAACCAGAAATGCAGAAAAGCAAACCATTGAATTTCTGTCAAAATATGTCAATGAAAGCATGTCTCCAATGTGTGGAAATACCATTTGCCAAGACAGGCGTTTTTTGTACAACTATATGCCTGAACTAGAAAAATTTTTCCACTATCGACACATTGATGTTTCAACCCTAAAAGAATTACTAGTGCGCTGGAAACCTGAGAAAAAAATGATCAGAGAAGGTGAGTCTCAACATTTGGCACTGGCTGACATTCGTGATTCAATTGATGAGCTAAAATATTATCGAGACGTCTTTATTGATGCCTAACATGCCCGAAGTTTGGCGTGCGCCCGCAAAAATAAATCTATTTTTGCACATTAATTCCAAAAGAAAAGATGGTTATCATAATCTACAAACCATCTTTCAGCTGATTAATTTTTACGATGAACTTAAGTTTTTACCAAATAATAATGGCATTATTAAACGCATTAGTGGTAACGACAATATCGCTAACGATCAAGACTTAATCGTTAAAGCAGCTAAATTATTACAAACCAAAACCAACACTTTGCAAGGTGTTGACATCTCTATTGTTAAGCGCATTCCAAGCGGGGGCGGTTTGGGTGGTGGCTCATCAGATGCTGCCACAACACTGATTGCACTCAACCACTTGTGGAATACACACTTATCGCAATCAGAACTAATGGAACTTGGCCTATCTCTGGGCGCAGATGTTCCGGTTTTTATCAATGGCTACACTGCTTGGGCTGAAGGAATTGGTGAAATTTTAAGCCCTATAAAAACACCAAACAGTTACTTTTTAGTAGTATTTATTAACCAACATACCTCAACAAAAGAAATTTTCTCGCATAAAGCATTGACAATGAGCCCGATGATAGGGAAAATATGCGACTTCTCTGAACTTGTTAATACTCGTAATGATTGTTTGCAAGCCGCTGTTGAACAAACAAATGAAATTCAGCAAGCATTAGAACAACTAGATAAGTGTTCAAATGTTATTGGAGAGGCGAGAATGAGCGGCACAGGTAGTTGTGTGTTTGCAGAGTTTTCAAATGAGCAAGATGCGTTGGTAGCGCAAAAAAATATACCAAATAAATGGATGAGTTTTACAGCGCAAGCAATTGAAACTTCTCCAATCCTTAATTGGGCTGTCGCCAAGCGGTAAGGCAACGGGTTTTGATCCCGTCATGCGCAGGTTCAAATCCTGCCAGCCCAGCCAAATCTCTTTTTGTATACCTCGTCTTTTTACCCTCTGCTACGTCATATTTTCAAAATACTCAGTCATTTAGAATTGCTAAACTCCTTTGTGTTTTAAAAAAATTTTCCTTGGAGATAGATGAAAATTCTTGTCTAAAACATGGCATTATCTAAGTCAATAAAAATAAGGGAAAATCGAGACAGTTTTGCTTAACAAAACCACTTTTTTTGGGCGTATAATTCGAACAATTTATTGTACTAAATAATATCTATGTCTCTCGACACCATCAAAATCTTTAGCGGTAACGCTAATCCACTACTTTCTGGCGAAATTATCTCTAGTTTAAAAGTTGCACAAGGCAAAGCACTTGTTGGACGATTTAGCGACGGAGAGTCTCAAGTTGAAATTTTAGAAAATGTTCGTGGTTGTGATGTGTTTATCATTCAGCCGACTTGCGGCCCATCTCCTGCAGAAACACTAATGGAACTTTTGGTTATGGCCGATGCATTAAAACGCTCTTCTGCAACAAGAATTACTGCAGTTGTGCCTTATTTTGGCTATTCAAGACAAGACAGACGATCACGCTTAACACGTGTTCCAATTACTGCAAAGCTGGCTGCAAAAATGGTAGAGTCTTCTGGTATTGACAGAATTCTTACGGTTGATCTGCATGCTGATCAAATTCAAGGTTTTTTCAATATTCCAATTGACAACATTTATGCTCAGCCTGTATTGGTTGATGACATTCTAAGTAAGAATTATGGAGACGTTGTAGTAGTCTCTCCAGATGTGGGCGGTGTTGTGCGTGCTCGCGCCGCTGCTAAGCGTATTAATGATGCCGACTTAGCCATTATTGATAAACGCCGTCCTGCACCAAACATGGTGAAGGTTATGAATGTAATTGGTGATGTTGAAGGTAGAACTTGTGTGCTTATTGATGACATGGTTGATACCGCAGGCACTCTTTGCCAAGCAGCTGGAATCTTAAAAGAAAAAGGCGCTACCAAGGTGGTTGCTTATGCAACCCATGCGGTGCTTTCAGGCAACGCAATTAGCAATATCAAAGACTCTGAATTAGATGAATTGGTTACTACCAACACCATTCCTTTAAATGCCGATGCCGCCAAATGCAGTAAGATTCGTCAACTCTCAATTGCGCCAACCATGGCAGAAGTTATAAAACGTATTAGTGAAGAACAATCAATTAGTACAATTTTTACTGATACTCAATAAATCTAAACACCAATAAAGTCTCACAAGGCTCTGATTTTTAACTCATATTTTTGGGTATAATCCAGCCTTTGGCTGGTAAAAACAAATACTGTAATCTATGAAATCTACGACTAAAGCACACAAGCAAGCACTACAAAAACTGATCATGGTTGGTAAAGAAAAAGGTTATTTAACCTATTCTGAAATTAACGATATCTTGCCAGAGGATTTGCTAACACAAGAGCAAGTAGAACCTATTGTTTCTATTCTAGAAGAACTAGATATTACTGTATCAGACACAGTACCAGATGCCGACACTTTGGTGGTTGAATCGGGTGCTAAGGCACAATCCACTTCAGCTGAAGCTGCTGTTGCTGCATTAGCAGCGCTTGACTCAGAATTTGGTAGAACAACTGACCCAGTTAGAATGTACATGCGTGAAATGGGTGTTGTTGATCTTTTAGAGCAAGAGGATGAAATTAGAATTGCTAAAGAAATAGAGGCTGGCGTATTTGAAATTATGCAAGCGATCACTCTATACCCTTCTATTACAGACTACTTCTTTAAGGCGCATAAGCGTTTAGAAGAAGGTAAGTGTAAGATGACTGATGTGATTATCGGTTATCAAGGTGATGCTGAAGATTTTGAAGCAAAAAAAGCTGCATTTGATGCAGGTGAATTTGACGATGATGAAGAGTATGAAGAAATGGAAGAGATGGAATACACAGGTCCTGATGAGGATAAAGTGTATACACGCTTTGAAACCGTTTTAACTTGCTCGCAAGGCTATCAAGAACTTAAAGAAAAACATGGTTTTCGTGATGCAAAAACTGTGGCTGCTCGCGAACAACTATCAAAAGGATTATCAGATTTACGTCTAGCACCAAAATTGGTTTCAACCATGATGGAGGTTATTTGTGATCGTGTTGCACTGGTTAAAAAGCAAGAAAAAACCATTCAAAGCGCTTGTACTTATGCTGGCATGGAAAGAGCGCAATTTTTCGAACTATTTACCGATAACGAAACTAATTTTGATTGGTTAAAAAATGCAAAATTAGATGATAAAGTCGCAAAAGCTTTAGAAGATGCAAAAGACGAAATCTACTATGCCCAGAAAAATCTTCACGAATATGAAGAAGAGATGGAGCTGACCATTTCTGAATTAAAAGCATTAAACAAACTTTATCGTCGTGGCGATCGTAGGGCTAAAAAAGCAAAATCTCAAATGATTGAAGCCAACCTGCGTCTGGTTATCTCTATTGCTAAGAAATATGCAAATCGTGGTTTGCAATTCTTAGATCTAATCCAAGAAGGTAATGTTGGTTTAATGAAGGCGGTAGATAAGTTTGAATATCGTCGTGGCTATAAGTTTTCAACGTATGCAACTTGGTGGATTCGTCAAGCTATTACACGCTCAATTGCAGATCAGGCTCGCACCATCCGTATCCCGGTACACATGATTGAAACCATTAACAAGCTTAATCGTGTACGTCGTCAACTATTACAAAAATTTGGCCGTGAAGCAACACCTGAAGAGTTGGCTGTTGAAATGGAACTGCCAGAATACAAAATTACAAAAATTTTAAAAATCGCCAAAGAGCCTTTATCAATGGAAACACCAGTAGGTGATGACGAAGATTCAAACATCGGTGATTTTATTGAAGATACCAACCTATCTTCTCCAGTTGAAACCACTACCAAAGAAAGCTTAAGAGAAACAACGGGCGAGCTATTAGCAAACCTATCTCCACGTGAAGCAAAAGTGCTTAAAATGCGCTTTGGTATTGAGATGAATACTGACCATACACTTGAAGAAGTAGGCAGACAATTTGACGTAACACGTGAGCGTATTCGTCAAATTGAAGCTAAGGCACTTAGAAAGCTAAGACACCCTTCACGTGCGCACAAACTGTCAAGTTTTTTAGATTCTTAAACCCTTTTCGGGCCTATAGCTCAGTTGGTTAGAGCAGTCGACTCATAATCGATTGGTCCTTGGTTCAAGTCCAAGTAGGCCCACCATTTTCATTGAAACCAATTACCATTCAAATGGTATGATGGTCTCAATCATGTTTGATACACTTAGGCAGTCATTAATCGATCTTAGCACCAGTACTGGTGAGATGATTATGTCGCACTATAAAAACCAACTAACGGTTGAAGTAAAAACAGACGCAACACCGCTAACCATTGTTGATCAACAAGCCCATAAACTCATCAGCAAGGGCTTAGAATCACTAACACCAAATATCCCTATCCTATCTGAAGAGTCTGAAGCGATTTCATACGAAATACGCTCTAAGTGGGACGAATATTGGTTGATTGATCCATTAGATGGTACGCGGGATTTTATTGAACAAACCGGCGAATTTTGTATTTGCATTGCTTATATTAAAAACAACCATCCTGTCTTCGGATTTGTATATGCGCCACTAAGCAAAACACATTACTACACCAATGATCAGTTGCAAGCTTTTAAACAGCACCAAGGTCAAACCACCTTATTGCAAACATCACCACAAAAAACACCTTTAGAAGTGGTTATTGGCCATCACTCATTCGACAACAAAGAGCTGCAAACTCATTTAAAAGAGTTTGATAATGCCAATATTAATCGCCTGGGAAGCGCTTTAAAATTTTGCAAAATTGCTGAAGGAGTCTATGATTATTACCCAAGGTTTGGCCCTTGCTCAGAATGGGATACAGCCGCTGGTGGCTTTATCCTTCAGTGCGCAGGTGGCAGTGTTGTTGATGAATCGGGCAATGCGTTAAGTTATAACACTAAGCAAGACTTAATGAGCCCTGTATTTTTTGCATCAAGCAAACCTTAATGACAAATCTATGGCTTGGATATTTTTGGTAATACTGCCTGTAGAGATATAATCTACGCCTGTATTAGCCACCTCAACAATACTCTCAACATCGATATTACCAGAGGCTTCTAAAGGTAATTTACCACTTGTTAAATCAACTGCGGAGCTGAGCTCTGACGTAGAAAAATTATCACATAAAATTCGGCTAATGCCGTTAATCGCTAATGCTTGTTGCAACTGTTCAAGGCTTTCAACTTCAACAATCAGAGGTAATGCCGGATATTTTACAATGGCTTGATCAACGGCATTAGCCATGGATCCTGATGCAATAATATGGTTTTCTTTAAGCATGACACAATCATACAAGCCCATGCGATGATTAACCCCACCGCCACAAGTGACAGCATATTTTTGAGCCTGACGAAGGCCAGGGATGGTTTTTCGCGTATCTAACAGCTTGGCTTTAGTATGTGAGATTTTATCAACCAAAATTTGAGTTTGAGTTGCAACTGCACTGAGTGTTTGTAAAAAATTAAGCGCAACCCGCTCTGCACTGATAATAGAGTTTGATTTACCCGTTAATTCACACAAAATCTGCTCAGAAGATACTTTATCGCCATCTTTAACTTTCCAATTAATATGAATGGCTTCATCAAGCAAAGAAAAAGCGCATTGCGCATAATCAATGCCGCAAATAACCGCTGACTCTCTTGAGATAATGGTTGCAGACACTGGCTTATTATCAAGCAGTGCAGCTGATACATCGCCAGATCCTAGATCTTCATCAAGCGCCAATTTAACCATTGACTTAATTGCATCATTCATGAACAAACTCACTAATAAGCTTTGCTGAAGTGGCGCTTGCACCTAAGTTTAGCTGTTGATGAATACGATTAAATTCACAAACCAGATCGGTGTTATCTTGAGCCAGTATCTCATCTGCCTGCTTGGCAATATTCTCTGCATTGGCATTATGCTGAATAAGTTCAGGCACCAGTGCTTTATTAGCAATAACATTTGGCAAGCTAATGTAGTTGCTTTTAACCAACCTAGAAGCAATAAAATAACTAACAGCTGAAAGCTTGTAAACCACCACCATTGGCACGCCAACAAGTGCCACCTCTAAAGCAGCTGTGCCTGAAGCTACCAATACCAAATCAGCATCTTTCATTTGCTGATGCGCGTCTGCTGTTGATACTGAAACCATCTGTTGTTTAATTTGATCATTTGCCCAGCTTAACAGCTCATCATTGGCAAGTGCCAAGTGAAAACTTACTTCATTGTCTTGAGCTTGCATCAGCTTAGCAGCTGACAACATTTCCGGCAATAGTCGCTTAACTTCAGATGCCCTAGAGCCAGGCATTAATAATACTTTTTTGCCTTTTTTATGATCTTTTCTTGGCTGTATACTTTCTGCTAATGGATGGCCAACAAAAACTGCTCTTTGATTATTTTTTTTATAAAAATCAACCTCAAATGGAAACAAACACAATACCAAATCTGTTGATTGTTTAATTTTTTTTACTCGCGATTGACGCCATGCCCACACTGATGGAGAAACAAAATGTATGGTTTTAACACCTTGTTTCTTTAGCTTTTTTTCAATAAAAAAATTAAAATCTGGAGCATCAACACCGATAAAAACATCTGGTTGATTTTTTGAAAAATACGTAATAATTGTTTTTCTAAGTTTTAATAGAGATGGAAGTTTTTTTAACACCTCACTAAAACCCATTACGTTGACTTGGCTCATACTCCACAACTGTTGGCAACCTTCGTCTTTCATGTACTTACCACAAAGACCTTCAACAACTAAATTAGGATTTTGAGCTTTTAAAGCTTGAACAAGTTTTGATCCAATTAGGTCACCTGAGGTTTCAGCAGCACTAATTGCAATCTTGTTCACAATGGATTATTTTCTTGGAAGAATAATCTGAGGATCTTCATCAAACGCTTGATAAATCACCATAATATTACCAATAACCTGAACCAGATGTGCGCCAGTCGTTGTGATAATTTCGTTGATCATTTTTTGTTTTTCATCACGATCATCGCCACGAATTTTAATCTTTAACAACTCATGCTTGCTCATGGTTGTTTCAAGCTCAGCCATGACTGATTCAGTTAAACCGTTCTGCCCCACCATTACGATAGGCTTTAAACTATGACCTTTTGATCTTAGAAATTTCTTTTGGTTGTTGGTTAGTTTAGTCATGAATAATATGCTCTTTGTTAAACAAGTCGTGAATAGTCTCACGCTCTCTAATTAAATGATGATTCTCTCCCTCAACCATTACTTCTGCCACACGTGGTCGTGAATTATAATTTGAACTCATGGTAAATCCGTAAGCGCCTGCAGACATCACCGCCAAATAGTCACCCTCAGATAAAGACAGTTGCCTATCTTTGGCTAAAAAATCACCCGTTTCACAAATTGGCCCTACCAAATCCCAGCTAGCGCTAACCCCGTTTGAGTTTTCATTGACAGGCAAAACTTGATGATAAGCATTATAAAAGGCCGGACGCAACAAATCATTCATAGCACCATCAATAATAGCAAATGATTTATCAGAATTTTGCTTTAAAAACTCAACCTTGGTAATAAAGGCACCTGTATTTCCCACAATAGCTCTACCTGGCTCTAAAATAATCTCTAAATTTCCCACTTTGTCTAAAATAGAGTTGACGTAAGCAGCAATGTCAATGGTTGTTTCGTTGTCATAACGGATACCAACACCACCACCTAGGTCTAGGTGAGTAATCTCAATGCTAAGATCACTAAGCTTACCAATGAGTTCTAAGACTTTATCAAGCGCATCTATAAACGGAGATACATCAGTTAACTGTGAGCCAATGTGACAATCCAAACCTTGAACATTTAGCCATTTAGAATTATGTGCTTGTTCATATAGAGCAATAGCGTCATCAATATCAACACCGAATTTATTCTCTTTTAATCCAGTTGAAATATACGGATGGGTTTTAGCATCTACATTTGGATTAACTCGAATAGAAATTGGCGCTTGAGTTTTCATCTGTGCAGCCACTTGTTCAATGCGACTCATTTCTGCACTAGATTCCACATTAAAACAGCGAATACCAACTTCTAGACCGTATTTAATCTCAGCAACTGTTTTTGCCACACCAGAAAAAACACAGTTTGACGCTTGACCACCTGCAGCCAAAACACGCTCTAGTTCACCCACTGATACAATATCAAACCCGGCGCCAATTTTAGCCAGTACATTCAATACAGCAATATTGGAATTTGCCTTAACCGCATAACAAACTAAATGCGGATGAGCGCCAAACGCCTGGTCAAATTCACGCCAGTTGTTTTCAATGCTACTGCGAGAATAAACGTACAATGGCGAACCGTAGCTAGCCATTAAATCTGCTATATCAACAGATTCAGCGTGTAAAGACTGATTTTGATATGAAAAACTCAAACGTTATTTTGAGTTATGTGGCAAGATATCTAACTCAGGCGCAATTACTTGAGTTGTCTCATCAATTGCTTGAGTGTTAGCAGGTGTCTTTGTTAAAACCATTTGATCAGCCTTAACATGCTCTAATTCGCCCATTTTTCCACAAGCACTGATGCCAATTACGATAAGTGCCAATGCGAATAATTTTGCTAATTTTTTCATTATTTATACCTATTATTTTGTTTATAAAATTAGCCGTTATTTTACAGCAATTCTTCAAGTCGTTGCATGAACGAGAATCGCTCTATATTAAAGGCACCCAAGCTTTTCAAGTGAGGGTTTTCAACCTGACAATCCACTAATTTGTAATTCATATTTTGAAGCAAGTGCACAAATGCCACTTTTGATGCATCACGCACCAGTGAAAACATAGACTCACCAAAAAACACTTCTCCCATGCTAACACCATATAAACCGCCCACTAACTGATTATCTTGATAAACCTCAACTGAGTGAACAATGCCTTGATTGTGCAATTTTGTATAAGCAGACACCATTTCATTATCAATCCACGTGCCTTGCTGATCTTTTCTCTCAATAGTTTTACAATGATAAATCACACTGTCAAAATCTGCATTTAGTCTAATTTCAAATTTATTTGATTTAATAACTTTTTGCAAACTTTTAGAAACATGGAGTTTTTCTGGTGTGATAACCATTCTTGGATCTGGACTGTACCAAAGTACAGGCTCATTTTCACCATACCATGGAAATATGCCTTTTTTATAAGCATCCACCAACCTATTGCTAGATAACTCTCCACCCACAGCGACTAGTCCATTAGGCTCTTTTAAGGCCAGATCGACAGATGGAAAAGGTGTGTTTACTGATGAGAGAAAAAAAGACTCTGGTATTTCAATCACTGCTTATTAATAATGGCTTTAGCCATATAAAGTGCTGCAATGGTTCTAGCCTCTGTCAAATCTTTGTTATAAACCAATTCATCCAAATTTTCTAGCTTGTACTTAACCACTTCAAGTGGCTCTGGCTCATCACCCTCAACACTGTTTTGTTCGTATAAATCTTGTGCTAATACAATGTGAGTAAAATTTGACTGATACCCTGGCGCCAATGTCATGGTTTTAATTAGCTCAAGATTGTTAGCACCATAGCCAATCTCTTCAATCAATTCTCGATTAGCCGCCTCAATTGGTGTCTCACCTTCATCGATTTTTCCCTTAGTGAGTGCCAACTCATATCGATCAGTACCACCAGAATATTCATAAATCATCAATACCGTATCATTATCCAACATTGGGACAACTAATACTGCGCCATCGCCAGGTGGTTTAAGGCGCTCATATTGTCTTTTCTCACCATTGGAAAACTCAACATCCATCGACTGAATGTTGAAAAATCGAGTAGTGGCGATATTTTTTACATTGGTTAACACTGGTTTTTTACGCATATTAAGAATTATAACATTAGGTACAATAGGCCGCTCAATATAGAGGAGAGAGTAATGAAAAAATTAACACTGCTATTTACACTGGCATTTTCGTCAATAACACACGCTTGGCTTGTTGGTGATATTGATTATAAATTTGAACAATTAAATTCTCAGGTTTATGTCATGCATGGACCTATGGCCAGCCCAAGTCATGAAAACTATGGCTTTATCAATAACCCTGCTTTTATTGATGGCGATGATGGGTTAATACTAATAGACCCAGGTAGCTCTAAACTTGCTGGTGATAACATACTAAATGAAATTGAAAAAATAACATCAAAGCCCGTTATTGCAGTATTCAACACTCATGTTCACGGCGATCATTGGTTAGGTAATCATTCAATCAAAGACAAATACCCAAATGCTAAATTTTATGCTCACATGAATATGATCAGAGAGGCAGAGTTTGGTGAGGCCGAAAGATGGGCGCAGGTATTTAATGATATTATTGCTGATACAAACAACATCACTATCCCTGTTATTCCTAAATTTTCAATTGATCATAAAGACACACTAAACATTGCAGGGCAAACGTTGACAATACATTCGCCACTACCTTCATCACACTCTTCATCAGACATTATGATTGAACACAAACAGTCAAAAACTCTTTTTGCTGGAGACAACGTTTTTAATGGCAGAATGGGCAGGTTTGATGGCTCATCAAGCATTACTGATAATATTAAAATTTTAGAATATGCAAAATCTCTAGATATAAACACGTATGTGCCAGGTCATGGCCACTCAGGAGATGCTGAGCAAGCAGTTAACCCATATTTGAAATACCTACTAATTATCCAAGATGAGTCTAGAAAAGGCTATGAAGAGGATTTGGCAGACTATGAAATCAAGCCTTTTGCTGACAAACGTCTCTCTAAATACAAAAGCTGGGACAACTATGATGAACAACTAGGCAAACACATTAATAAAATGTTGCTAGAAATTGAAGCGCTGGATGAATAGCATTATTTTTTAAAATAAAACTTTGGCAATCCCAAATCAAGGCGGATTGCCACTAATCTCATTATAAATATACTTGATCCAGCAATAACAGCTGCCCAAGTAACATTTACATCATAATTCAACAGGGTAATAAACCCTAAAGAGCCAATCCAGGCAGCGGTTGCATAAAGTGGGCTTTTAAAAACAATAGGAGTCTCATTACACAGCATATCTCTAAAAATACCACCCATAGCACCTGTTACAACGCCCATAAAGCTAGCCACTAGCCATGGCGCCCCTGATACTAGCGCTACAATCGTACCGGCCATACTAAAAGTAGCAAGCCCTGCTGCATCTGGAATTAAAAAGAATTTTGGTGAGATTCTTATTAATCTTGCGCCAATAAAAATAGCTACTGCACTTAGCAAAGATACAATAAAAAACACTTGATCTTGTATCCAGAAAACATTGATATCTAAAAGCATATCTCTTAAAGACCCGCCACCTAAACCTGTGGTAATAGCAATAATCACAACACCAAATAAATCAAACTGTCTAAAGCCTGCTTTAAGTACGCCTGATGCTGATGATACAATCACCGCTAATAATGATATCCAATATAGGCTGTTTGACAACTCTTGTGTTAGTTCAAGATTCATAGTTCTAATAGCTCCACTTTACCTGTTCCAATATGATAATAGGCTGGCACAATCATTAATTTATTGTCCTCAACCATCTCTGGAAAATGTGCGCCTGCTTGTTTTAACTCTTGCGTTACTAGCTCAATATTTGCCAGTGTTACATTTTCAATTAAATTTCCAGGATGGTCTTTAACCTTACTAAGCGCTGCATTGAGTGCGCACGTCAAACTAGGTAAATGCCCTTCAAGATGCTCATCCCCACAAGCCACCTGTACAGCACCACATTGAGAGTGCCCCAGCACCATAATTAATGACACATCTAGGTGCAATACAGCATACTCGATGCTAGCAATAATTGTTTGATCTAGAACATTGCCAGCAACACGAATAACAAACAAATCTCCAAGACCTTGGTCAAAAATAACCTCAGGTGGCACTCGAGAATCAGAACAACCTAAAATAATAGCAGACGGATGCTGACCATGTTTAAGCTCAAATCGTCTTTCAGTTGACTGATCAGGATGCTCAAGATGAGAAGAAACGTAACGCTTGTTACCCGCCATCAACTTTTTTAAACCTGGATTATTTGCAACAATTTCTTTCATAGAAGCAAATTGTAACGCAAAAATTCTAATTTTTTACTCATTCTTAAAATTTGTGAAATTTTCATAAGCATTGCCTATGATGAAATTAAAAAGGTGGTTTTATTAGTTTTTTAAGCTAAAAACAGGCTGTTTTTATTGAAATTTAGCCATCAAATAACTAAATTTATAAAGATTTTAGTGTTTTTTCATGTCATTTCGATTATTTTCGAAGTTTTTAACGGGTAAGATAAGTAAATATAGCGTAGAAAATTTTGACAAACTTAAGGAATCGGGATGAATTTTAAAAGCATGACTAAGCAACAGCTTAAAGATTATGGAGAAACCATTGGTGTTAAGCTTAATCTTAAACACAAGAAAGATGAACTGATTGCACAGCTTGTCGAGGCCACTGAACAAAAAACTGAGTCAATTGCTACTCCCGAGCCAAAAGTTAGCACTCCAGCTCAACCAACAAGTACACCTAGCACCCCTAGTCAAGTTGGGTTTGATATTAAAAAATATGCACTACCCATTGTCGTTATTGTGGCAATATTGATTTGGCTACTTTAAAAAGGTATCAACTCCTTTAATTTCATGAAGCAATTGTTGCTAATCTCTGCATTATTTTTAAATTTTTTACTGTTAAGTAGTTGCACAACCATGGTTGTAAAGAAAGAAAATGCGCCAACTTTCAATACTTGGGAATTATGCACCCTACTCCACAGACCTAATCAAATGTACTCTGATTGGCATGTCGATGAAGAAGAGAATAAAAATATCAAAGACGAGCTAAACAAAAGGGGAATATTTGATAAAGAAAGTTGCAATGTTGTAGAGTTGGCCAAAAAACAATGCTCTGAATTTGGCTACAAATCAAAAACTCCAGATTTTATTGACTGCACTGCCAAAGAGTTTAAAAATATAAATGATAAGGTTGCAGCAGCTAGAAATAACAAACAAAGAGAAGATTCTGAAGCGGCAAAATCTTTTATTGATGGATGGAATTCTGGATTTAATAATACGTATCAGCCAATACAACGCACTCCTAGTTGTACGACATCTGTTCTAACAGGTCAAGTTTCCTGCTATTGACGAAAACAATTTATCGTTTTACTTCACTTTAGCAGCAAGAAACGGTAATTTTTACCAAAGTCGAGGCGTAAGGAATTTGAAAAGGCAGGAGATTACAACTAGTAAGTGACTGTTTTTGAGAATTTCGACAACAAAGAATTTGGTGAAAAGTACCGCTTATTTGAAAAAACCGTCCATGTGGAGTTCTGTAAGATCACTAAACCCGCCAATATGCTTACCATCAATGGTGATTTGTGGCACCATTCTAGCACCATTTGTTACTTTTGAAAATTCCACCATATGAGCGCGATCTTCATCAATATACTTTTGCTCAAAAGGTAGATTCCACTTAGTTAACAACTCTTTGGTTTTAACGCAAATTGGGCAAGAATGAGTTGAGTAAACGACAATGTCCATGCTTATCCTTGTAGTGCAGCAACAACCAAGTCACCCATTTCATTCGTACCCACCACTTTATCGCCATCACTAGCAATATCTCGTGTGCGGCAACCCTGATCAAGCACGGTATTAACAGCATTATCAATCTTATCGGCCAACGCAACTTGATCTAGAGAATAACGCAGCATCATTGATACTGACATAATCGTTGCTAAAGGATTGGCCAAGTCTTGACCGGCAATATCAGGTGCAGAACCATGGATTGGCTCATACATACCGTAACCATCCTTATTAAGTGAAGCTGAAGGCAGCATACCAATTGAACCAGTTAGCATCGCTGCACAGTCTGATAATACATCACCAAATAAGTTTGAAGTAACCATAACGTCAAATTGCTTAGGCGCTTTAACCAACTGCATGGCTGCATTATCCACATACATATGTGAAAGCTCTACATCTGGATAATCTTTAGCCACTTCTTCCATAACGTCGCGCCAAAGCTCACACACTTCTAGCACATTAGCTTTATCCACTGAACAAACACGCTTGTTGCGTTTTTGTGCAATTTTGAAGGCTGAATGGCCAATACGGCGAATCTCTGATTCATAATAAGTAGCACTGTTAAAGCCGTAGCGCTCACCATCACGAATTTCAATACCACGAGGCTGGCCAAAATAAATGCCAGCCACTAGTTCACGAACAATCATAAGATCCAAACCAGACACAATCTCTTCTTTTAGAGTTGAAGCTGATGCAAGCTGTGGATACAAAATAGCAGGACGCAAGTTTGAGAATAAATCCATCTCTGCACGCAAGCCTAAAAGTCCGCGCTCAGGACGAAGGTCGCGCTCTAATGCCTCCCACTCATAACCACCAACTGCACCTAATAAAATAGAATCACACTCATGCGCTGCATCAAGTGTTGCTTGAGGAAGTGGAGAGCCTGTTTCGTCATAGGCAGTACCGCCAATTAGGCCGTGAACTAGTTCCATATCCAAGTTATCATTTTCATTTAAATAATCAATAACTTTTAATGCTTGCGCTACAATCTCTTGTCCAATACCATCACCTGGCAATACTAATACTTTTGACATCTTACTTCCTGTTTACTAAATTTTCGAAAAAGCTTATTTTACTCGATTTCAGCCATGTCGAATTGATCCTTGCCAACAGCACAAACTGGACAAATCCAATCTTCTGGTACATCGTCCCATTTGGTGCCAGGCACCAAACCTTCTTCAGGCGCACCTTTTTCTTCATCATAAATCCAGTCACACACATTGCACTTTAACTTTTTATAACTCATTACTCTCTCCATTAAATAATAAAAAAGGGGAGTAGAACTCCCCTTTGGCTAACTGATGTTTTTTTATTTACAGATCATCAGCATGGCTTGATAAGTATTCAGCAACACCTGCTGGTGTATCTTTCATGCCTTCGTCACCCTTGTTCCAACCTGCAGGACAAACTTCACCATGCGTTGTATGGAAATCAAGTGCATCCACCATGCGCAACATTTCATCAACGTTTCTACCTAATGGTAAGTCATTTACAACTTGATGACGCACATCAAACTTTTCATCAATTAAGAATGATGCACGCAGTGCAACACCATCTGGATGAACAATGCCATAAGCCTCCATAATTGCGTGATTAACATCTGCCACTAATGGAAAATCAACCGCACCTAAACCGCCGTCATTAACAGCTGTATTTCTCCAAGCGTTATGAGTAAACTGTGAATCAATTGAAACACCAACTACTTCAACACCTTTTTCGGCAAATTGTGCAACTCTATGGTGATGCGCAAGAATCTCTGAGGGACATACAAACGTAAAATCAAGCGGGTAGAAGAATAACATAATCTTCTTGCCTTTAAGGCTAGACAGTTGAAAATCATCAACAATTGTGCCATCCGCTAAAACCGCAGCGGCTGTGAAATCAGGTGCTTGTTGTGTTACTAAAACGCTCATATTCTCTCCAAATAAATTATTAAATAAACCCATAGATTATACAACTGCTTTTAGTTATAAATCTTATAAAAAATAAGGGTTTAGTGCTGACAAGCTAGAACATTGATAAATACTCAAGTAAAATGGGCGCATGCTGAAAATATACAACACATTAACCAAACAAAAAGAGGCTTTTCATCCAGTCAATCCAGATCGCATTGGAATGTATGTATGCGGTATGACGGTTTATGATTATTGCCACATGGGACATGCCAGAGTATTGGTCATGTTTGACGTGATTACTCGCCATCTTAGACGTCATTTTCCACAGGTTAAGTATGTGCGCAACATTACTGATATTGATGACAAAATCATTGCACGCGCTATCGAAAACAAAGAAGATATTTACAGCTTAACCAATCGTTTTATCGATGCCATGCATGAAGATGAGCGCGCTTTAAATATATTACCACCGGACGTTGAACCACGCGCGACTGATTCTATCAATCAAATGTTTTACATGATTGAATCCTTAATGGAAAAAGGCATTGCTTATCAGGCAAAAAATGGTGATGTGTATTATTCTGTGCGTGAATTTAGTGGCTATGGAAAGCTAAGTGGAAAAAATCTAGACGACTTAGAGGCTGGTGCTAGAGTTGAAGTAGAAACTGATAAAAAAGACCCACTTGATTTTGTGCTTTGGAAAATGGCAAAGCCGACAGAACCAAGCTGGTCTTCTCCTTGGGGTGAAGGTCGCCCTGGCTGGCACATTGAGTGTTCTGCCATGTCATGTCACCATCTAGGCAACCATTTTGATATTCACGGTGGTGGCATGGACTTAACCTTCCCTCACCATGAAAATGAAATTGCACAATCTGAAGGTGCGAATGACACCACATTTGTTAATACCTGGATGCATGTTGGTTTTGTTAATATTAATGATGAAAAAATGAGCAAATCTCTGAATAACTTTTTTACCATTCGTGGTGTTTTAGAAAGTTATGATGGAGAAACATTGCGCTATTTTATTATGAGCTCACATTACCGCTCTCCACTTAACTTTTCTGATGAAAATTTAAACAACGCCAAATCATCTCTAACTCGATTATACACAGCACTTAGAGGGCTGCACGCTTCAGAGGCAGCAATGAATGAAGTGTCACAACGTTTTGACTTTGAGTCACGTTTTAACACTGCACTGGATGATGACTTTAACACACCAATTGCACTGAGTATTTTATTTGAACTGGCTAAATCTGTTAATTCAGAACGTGACAAAGACATTGATCAAGCGAGTGCTTTAGCGCAACTACTTAAAAAATTAGGCGGCTACATTGGCGTATTACAAATGGATGCCGATGATTTCCTAAAACAAGGCGTTTCACTTTCTGATGCAGAAATTGATGAGAAAATTAGCGCTCGCGATCAAGCCAGAGCCAATAAAGATTTTGCACTTAGCGATCAGATTAGAGATGAGCTAACTGAACTTGGTATTGTGCTTGAAGATAGCACTAATGGCACAACTTGGCGTAGAAAGTAACCTATAAACATGTCAGATAAAAATATCAATTGGCAAGAGATTGACACTGTTTTGCTTGACATGGACGGCACACTGCTTGATCTTCATTTTGATTTGCACTTTTGGATGGAGTACTTGCCGTTAGTATTTGCTAATAAACACAACATCTCTCACCAAGAATCTAAAGATAAAATTTATCCAATTTTGCGTGCTGAAGAAGGCAAGCTTCACTGGTACTGTCTAGACTACTGGCAGAAAGTATTTGAACTCGATATAGCCCAACTTAAAGAAGATGTTTCACACTTAATACAAATACATCCATTTGTATTAGAGTTTTTAACACAGGCCAAACAGCATAAAAAACGTATTTATTTAGTCACTAATGCTCACAGGAAAACCATCGCATTAAAAATGCGAGTAACCAACCTAGAAAACTATTTTGATGAGATTATCTCTTCACATGACTACGACATCGCTAAAGAAGATCAAGGATTTTGGTATAAGCTTGATAATGCTATTAGTTTAAATAAAGAAAAAAGTGTTTTTTTTGATGACTCCATTGCGGTTCTTAACTCGGCCAAAGAGTACGGTATTGGTACTGTGGTTGCTATTAACAAACCCAGCTCCAAAATAGATGTTAAGCCAGTAACAGGATTTATTAACATTGAAACTTTTGAGCATGCAATGCCTCTTAAGCACCACCAATAAAAAATCCGCCATAAAGGCGGATTTTTTTTAACTACAATTGGGCTTAGTGATTACTCACCGCCAATCTCACTCATTAATGCAAAACTTTTTACAAATGGACCTGCCATGCTTGGGTTTTTGATCATTGCACCAAAATCACCTGTTTCAAATTTTAGCTTACCCATGGTTACTGCCATGCCCATGGAGCTCATACCTAAAGGCTTATCTAACCATTTCATCCAATTCTTTTTGTCAGCTCTCATGTCCCAATCAGCACTCTCGCCATCGTAATCACCTGCACGAACACACTCGCCATTTTCAACTACAAAAATTCCTGTTGGTGTACCGTCGCCTTTAAAGCCACACGCAATGGTTGATGAAAAGTTAATTTCTGCTAATTTACCACGAACCTCATCTGATGCATTCCATGCATCTTTTAATTGATTCATCCACTCGTCTGAAAATAATACTGCCATGTTAATCTCCTATTAATAACACTATAAAAGCGAAAATTTCGCTCATTCTCCTCAAATTTATTCATCTTGTGAACGACAATATTATGCCAAGTAAAATGCTCAATATTGAACTGTTTTTTTAATAAAAAATATAGGCTCAACACAACTCTCTACTTTAACAAAAAAATAAAAGCAATTAAAGCTTAAGGTATAATTCACCTTGGTATTTATCACCCTTAAATTAGCACAAACAATGAAACTAAAAATTGGTATTCTTTCCGATACACATGGGTTTATTCACCCTGAAGTGATTAAGATTATTAATCAATGCGATATTGGTATTCATGCGGGTGATATTATTGACAAAACCACATTAAAAGACCTAAAACCCAAGCAAAAACTCATTGCAATTCAAGGCAATAATGACACACACATCACCGAGCTTAATTTGATAGAAAAACTATCTTTCAAACAAGGTGATATTATCATCGAGCATGGACACGAACATGGTGCTCATACACCTTCTCATGACTCACTAAGATCGACCTATCCAGAGGCAAAAATAATCATCTATGGGCATACGCACAAGCAAGTGATCGATAAGGAGAATTTACCTTGGGTAATCAACCCTGGTGCTGCTGGAGAGGTGCGTAATTATGGCGGTTCAAAATGCTTAACCCTTGACATAACAGAATCAAGTGAGTGGCTTATAACGCCCTTTGTATTCGACTAGAATTAAGAAAAAATCAAGTATTTTGACATTGGCAATGTATAATCAATGGTTTTTATAAGCAATTAAGGAATGACAATGAAAAATGCTTTTTATGCGCAATCAGGCGGTGTAACTGCAGTAATTAACTCTTCTGCTTGTGGTGTTATCGAAACAGCACGCAAACACCCAGACAAAATTGGCACAGTTTATGCTGGTCAAAATGGCATCATTGGTGCACTAACTGAAAATCTAATTGACACATCTAAAGAATCTGATGCTGATATTGCAGCACTTAAGCACACACCTTCTGGTGGTTTTGGCTCATGTCGTTACAAGATGAAATCTTTAGAGGCCAACAAGGCTGAATACGAAAGATTGATTGAAGTGTTTAAAGCTCACGATATTGGCTACTTCTTCTATAACGGTGGTGGTGATTCTGCCGATACATGTTTAAAAGTATCACAATTATCAGAATCAATGGGTTATCCAATTCAAGCGATCCACGTGCCAAAGACAGTAGATAACGACTTGCCAATTACAGACAACTGTCCAGGTTTTGGTTCAGTTGCTAAGTACATTGCTGTATCTACATTAGAAGCAAGTTTTGACGTTGCCTCAATGGCAGCAACTTCAACAAAGATTTTTGTTCTTGAGGTAATGGGTCGTCACGCAGGTTGGATTGCAGCAGCTGGTGGTTTAGTTGATGATTCAATTCCTGTGGTAATTTTATTCCCAGAAGTTGATTTTGACGAAGAAAAATTCTTAGCTAAAGTTGATAAAAATGTTAAAGAGTTTGGTTACTGTACAATCGTGGTATCAGAAGGCACTAAATGGGCAGATGGTCGTTTCTTAGCAGAACAAGGTACTCGTGATGACTTTGGTCATGCACAGCTTGGTGGCGCTGCTCCAGTTGTGGCAAACTTGATTAAAGATGCATTAGGTTATAAATACCACTGGGCTGTTGCAGACTACTTACAACGTGCTGCACGTCACTTATCTTCAGAGTCTGATGTTGAGCAAGCTTACGCCTTAGGCGAAGCTGCTGTTAATATGGCACTTGAAGGTAAAAACTCAGTAATGCCTGCCGTTATTCGCACATCAAACAACCCGTACACTTGGGAAATTGGTTCAGGTGAATTAAAAGACATCGCTAACGTTGAAAAGATGATGCCAATGGAATACATCTCTGATGATGGTTTTGGTATTACTGACGCTTGTCGTGAGTACTTACAGCCACTAATTGAAGGTGAAAATTACCCTCCATACAAAAACGGCCTGCCAGACTACGTAGTAATGAAAAAAGAAATGGTGGCTAAAAAATTACCACCGTTTGAAGTTTAAAAGGAATTAAGAAAAATGAACGTTATTTTATTAGGCCCTCCAGGCGCAGGCAAAGGTACTCAAGCTACTAATATTTGCGAAAAATATTCTATTCCTCAAATCTCAACAGGTGACATGTTACGTGCTGCTGTTAAGGCTGGTACGCCTTTAGGCATTGAGGCAAAAAAAGTTATGGATGCTGGTGGTTTGGTATCTGATGACATTATCATTGGCTTGGTAAAGGAAAGGATTCAAGAAGATGACTGTGAAAATGGTTTTTTATTTGATGGCTTTCCTCGTACAATTGCTCAAGCTGAAGCGTTAAAAACTGACGGCGTTAAAGTTGACTATGTGGTTGAAATTCAAGTGCCTGATGAAGACATCGTAACACGCATGTCAGGTCGTCGTGCTCATTTAGCTTCTGGTCGTACTTACCATATTGTGTACAACCCGCCTAAAGTTGAAGGCATTGATGATGTTACTGGCGAAGAGCTTGTGCAACGTGCCGATGACAATGAAGAGACGGTACGCTCTCGCTTAGATGTTTATCATGAGCAAACTCAACCATTGGTTAACTACTATCAATCATGGATGAATGAAGATGATAATGCGCCTAAGTATGGTGCAGCAAATGGTGTTGGTTCTCTTGACGAGGTAAGAGATCGTGTGTACGCACAATTAGGCTAAACTCTAGCTTAAACCAACAATGGGGGCTTGTGTCAGAAATGACATAGGCCCTTTTTTTTAAATTTTTTATCGTTTACTAAATAAAGATGACAACAATTGGCCCAAGAGAAATTAACGTTCCATTCAGACCTATCCCACTAGATGTGCCAGAAGGTATGAAGCCTAATGAGTTTTTTAACTCCCCAGAGAATTTAGCAGACCTAACCCAAAACAATGGTTTGCTTACTAACGAAGAAGATTTGTTGTTATATCGAAAGGCATTAGGACACTCTAATGAATTTGATTGTTCCATTATTTATAACACCTCTCAAAGTGTACTAAACCCGCTTGGAAGGCCGGTTCGTCGTACACAAGTTCCAAGCAATGTTAGAAACGTTTGGAATAGAATGAACCAAATTATTATCGGTTTTATGCTTGAGCACTATCCTGACCCTGATAAGCATTTAATCTTAGCAGGAGAGGCTTCACTCGATGCCACATGGCCTATTACCTCAGCCGGTGTTCCAAGTATTCGAATGTTGCACAATCATTTCATTGTGTTTGACAAAGAGCAATTAACACAGGCTAAGCTAACCGATACAAATAACCCAAATTTAACAGATGGTGGTCAGCACTCATTATTTTCTGCCTATATGCAAGATGTGTATTCAGAATTTTTATCCAGTCTAGACTTGGAGATTTTGAAGCCGATCGAAGGCAAGGCATCATCACTTGCTCTGACTGGTTATCCACAAGGACTACCAAGCTGGGAAGTTCAAGGTGGCATTGACAGCTTAAAAAATATTAAATTTTGGGCAGAATACGACCAAGTATTAAAAGGTTTTTTAGACTTTTACCGAACATTTTTTGCACAAGTATCTAGTCGCAATTCTGGCGTACCTAATAACGCCTACTTTCCTAAAGAAATTGAAAAAACACTGTTGTTTAACAATTGCTTCTTATCTGCTGCTAAAAAAGTTCGTGACAAATGTATTAGTGATGCCAAATACTCTTCAGCAATTCGCTGGCAGCCTGCTTTTAAACAGCTAATTTATCGAAATGATGAGGGGAAATTAATTGTTACCATCTCTCAAAACTCTATTGGAAATGCTATTACAGAACTGCTCGGTGTTGTGGTTAATCGAACGCCTGATGCACAGGCTTACGAACAAGATGAGCCTGCTTTAATTAACAAATTATTAAAGCTAAGATCAAGACTTGTTGAGGCTGATTTAGGACACGGCATTGAAACAAAATACTGGGGTAAAGATTAAGTCTAATTTTCGCTTATAAAGCGCATTACAACAGTTACTTGATGTATGTCAATTTTCATTAAATAATAATATTATTATCTTATTTAACGATGATTATTAACTATAATGGTCGTTGGAGAAAATTTGTATACTACTAGAAAGGAGAAAAGAAAGTAATGGATACACTTACGCTTGCCATTGGGGCATCGATCATCGCCGTGTTATACGGTCTATTCACAATTACCTGGATTAATCAACAATCTGCAGGTACTGACAAAATGAAAGAAATTTCAGACGCAATTGCAGAAGGCGCTAAGGCCTATCTGAACCGTCAATACACAACCATCTCTATGGTTGGTGTGGTTTTATTGGTTGTTATTTCTCAAGCATTAAGCTACTCAGTAGCACTTGGATTTTTAATTGGTGCCGTTTTATCTGGCGCAACGGGCTATATTGGTATGAATGTATCAGTTAAGTCTAACTCACGTACAGCTGAAGCTGCCAAAAATGGTATTAACGCTGCCTTTCAGGTTGCCTTTAAAGGTGGTGCGGTTACAGGAATGTTAGTTGTTGGTTTGGCACTTTTAGGTGTTTCTGGCTTCTACGCAGGATTATTATCATTTGGTGTTACTCAAGCAGATGCACTACATGCACTAATCGGCTTAGCATTTGGTGGCTCATTGATTTCGATCTTTGCTCGTTTAGGTGGCGGAATTTTCACTAAAGGTGCTGACGTTGGTGCTGATATCGTTGGTAAAGTTGAAGCTGGCATTCCAGAAGATGATCCACGTAACCCTGCAGTAATTGCTGATAACGTTGGTGATAACGTTGGTGACTGTGCGGGTATGGCTGCTGACTTATTTGAAACTTACGCAGTAACAATTATTGCAACAATGATGCTAGCGGGCGTTTTAAGTTTAGGTGAGAGTGCGGTTCTTTACCCACTGGCTCTAGGCGCAGTTTCAATCATCGCTTCTATTGTTGGTACATTCTTTGTAAAAGTATCTAACAACGGTTCTATTATGGGTGCACTTTATAAAGGCCTAATTGTTTCTGCTGTATTGGCTGCAATTGCTTTTTATTATGTAACTGTTGACATGGCTATGGATATTAACTTATTCTATGCATCACTAATCGGCTTAGCATTAACAGCTGTCATGGTTGTGGTTACTGAGTATTACACTTCAACTGAGTACACACCAGTACAACATGTTGCAGAATCATCACTAACAGGTGACGGTACTAACGTAATTGCTGGTTTAGGCTTATCAATGAAATCAACTGCTTTGCCAATCTTGGCAGTATGTTTAAGTATTTGGGGCGCAAATGCATTAGGTGGCCTATATGCAATTGCAATTGCTGCAACTGCAATGCTATCAATGACTGGTGTAATCGTAGCACTTGATGCTTATGGTCCAATTACTGATAACGCTGGTGGTATCGCTGAAATGGCTGAACTACCTGAAGAGATTCGTAATATTACAGACCCTCTAGATGCTGTTGGAAATACAACTAAAGCAGTAACAAAGGGTTATGCAATTGGTTCTGCTGGCCTTGCGGCATTAGTACTATTTGCAGACTTTACTAATTCATTAGGCGGCGAAACTCAAACTTTCTTTGATTTGTCTGATCACCGTGTAATTATTGGTTTGTTTATTGGTGGTTTAGTGCCTTACTTATTTGGTGCAATGGCAATGGAAGCTGTAGGTCGTGCTGCGGGCGGTATTGTTAATGAAGTACGTCGTCAATTTAAAGAGATGCCAGGCATTATGGATTATTCGCAAAAGCCTGACTACTCAAAAGCAGTTGACATGCTAACAAAATCTGCAATTAAAGAGATGGTATTGCCTTCTATCTTGCCGATTATCTTCCCAGTAGCTGTTGGCCTACTATTAGGTGCTGAAGCGCTAGGTGGCTTATTAATTGGCTCTATCGCAACAGGTATCTTTGTTGCTGTATCTATGACTACTGGTGGTGGTGCATGGGACAACGCTAAGAAGTACATCGAAGATGGTAATTTTGGTGGTAAAGGTTCAGATGCTCATAAGGCAGCTGTAACTGGTGACACGGTTGGTGACCCGTATAAAGATACGGCTGGTCCAGCTATCAACCCACTGATCAAGATCATCAATATTGTTGCAATTATGATTATTCCTCTACTATAGTCCTGATTGTTTGACAATAAAAAGGAGTGTTTCGACACTCCTTTTTTTTCGCCCAAACAATTATAAAATATAGGTTGGGTTTGAAAAAGCAAAAAAAAAGAGTGCGATTGCACTCTTTTTTTATCATTAGATCAAACTAACTATATGCCTGTTTCACGATGAATATGCACATTAAGACCTTTAGTATTCTTAGTAAGAACAAAGTCAGCCTGAGCCTTTAATAGCTTATCAGTGCACTCATGAAGGTCATTGTATTCTGGAATGCCAGTATCAAAACGCTTATCAGACAAATAATAAAAGAAGCTCTTATAAGAAAAATTACCCATTTTCAAAATGATAAATGTAGAGTTAGGATCCTCCCATACTGCGGCAGGATACAAAGTTGGCTCTTCTTCACCTTCTTTAGTGATTTCAATATCAGCTAAATGAACTTCTACTTTTTCTTTTTTCCAGCGTCCATCAACTGCGTTTTGAATGGTGTTAATTTCGGATTCTGTAAAGTCGATTGTTGCCATAATTACTTAGTGTATTGTTTTGTCAGTATCAGCAACAGGCTTAACCACACTGCCAGAGTCTACAATTTCATCAATATTAGGCTCATCATCCACAGTACCACCTGCTTCCATCTCTTCAATCGTTGCATCACGCACGAGTAAAATTTCCAATACAAATTTTACTTCACGACCACATAAAGGGTTATTGCCATCGATTGTAACAGTAGTATCATCTACTTTAGTTACTAGAAAATCTTTAGGCTGACCTTCTGAATTTTCCATAACAACTTTTGTACCCATAACGCGATACTCTTCTGGAACGTTTTCAATTTTATCGATAAAAACTAAAGACTCATCTCTAGGGCCATAAAGCTTATCCACATCGATATCAATTTCAATAATATCGCCTTGCTCTCGACCTTCAAGCTCAGCAATAACTTCCTTGCCTAATACGTCATTAGCACCATGAACATAGCCTACAGGGTACTCGATTTCAGAAAATACATTGCCTGTTTTCTTGTCAACAACTTTATAAATGAGTTCAACGTATTTGGACTCTTGAATGATATTATCCATAGCCTTTAAAAAATAGTTGCACCAAAGATTTTAACTTCGTTATTTTCATAACCTAAAACCAAACGACCAAGGTATTCACCTTTTTTTTCTGGATTAAGTTTACCGTTATTGGTTTGTCTATATAAAACAGTGACATGCTGACCACGACGAATCATACCTAGATAATCAGCGCCTTTTTCCAAACCCTTGGTTAATTCACTACGTGCAAACTGTTTACCCATTTCAACTTCATTAGCACCACGTAAAAAATCTTCAGAAAAATGGCGAGTAAAAGCACCATAGTTGGCATTGTTAGAAAACTTGATTAAATCATCCCACATAGGATGCGCAATTGCCAAGATCTCTTCGTCTGTTTTATCAATGATATTCATTTATTAATACTCCAATAAATTATATTTTTTATTTATTGTAACTCTTTTTTTAAAACCTACAATAGATAAAAAAGACCAACAGTTGCGTGTTGGTCTTTTTATCAAAATAGTGGTTTAAACTAAATTAAACCGCTACTTATCTTTACTCATCGTTAACTAAGTGGTAACAAGGCGCTTTTTGCATTGTGTACTCACCTGTTTCACGATCACGATGAGATACTGTCAACACGTGCCAGTTTTCATCGTCAAGCTTCATCGCATCACCACGGTAGTAGTAACCAGGCCAGCGAGTTTCCTTACGGAAGAAAGTATGGTGGAATACACACTCAGAAGTACGGTGACGGTGCTTAAGCTCCCATGCACGCATTAACTGGTGAATATCTTCAGCGCCAACCTTCTCTAGATCTTCTTCTAGAAGAGACATCTTCTGCATACCCATATTAAGTAGCTTGTCGTTAGTCATGTAAGAAACTGTTACACCACCACAGTACTCATCCATAATCTTCTGAAGACGCTGTAGACCAGGCATCGGAAGAATGTAACTTGGAGAAACTGTACCAGCAACGATTTCGTTACGGCCAACTTGATAAGTTTCTAAAGGCTTGTAAATTTGCTCTTTACGATCAGCGATTTGCTTATCTGAAACAACAATGCCTTCGCCCTTACCGTCGTCAAGATATTGACATGCAGCTTTAGCAGCTAAACGACCTTCAGTAAATGAACCTGATGAGAATGCGTGTGGTGTACCACCAACAGCATCACCTGCACCAAATAAACCTTCAACAGAAGTCATACGGTTGTAACCCCAGAAGTACTCATCAGGAGATAAATCTTCAGGACCTGAACACCATGCGCCACAACCAGTTGCGTGTGAACCCATTACGTACGGCTCAGAAGTTGTTAACTCAGGGTTGATGTACTTAGGATCGATGTCTGTAGCAGCCCATAATACCGCTTGACCAACAGTCATACCTAGGAAGTTCTCCCAACCAACTTCTTCTAAATGAGGGTCTTGGAATGCTTCCATTGTTACCATGTGAATTGGACCACGACCTGCATTCAACTCAGAGATGATTGCAGAAGTACGTAAACAAGTTGGAATTGGACGTGCTGTTACGTGTGACGCTTCAGTGTCTAAGTAACGCTTACCAACCATTTCCTCTAATGCAGGGAACCAGTTTGATTCATACTCTTCACCGTAACCATTTTGAGTGTACGTGTGTAAGTGTAAGAAGTATGCGCCTACAGGGCCATAACCATCCTTAAAACGCGCAAGTACAATACGATTTTCCATTTGTGTCATCTTAGCACCCGCTTCGATCATAAGACCATAAGCAGAGCCAGAAGACCATGGAGCGTACCATACACGACCAGCACCTTCACCTACTGAACGAGGCTTAAAGATGTTAGAAGCACCACCAGCGCCAACAATAGTCGCCTTAGATTTAAATACATGGTAGTTACCAGTACGAACGTTAAAACCAACACAACCAGCAACACGGTTATCTTTAGCTTCGTCCATTAATAAGTGAGTAACCATAATACGGTTGTATACTTTATCAGCTTGCTTAGTTGCAGCTTCAGCAACGATAGGCTTGTATGACTCACCGTGAATCATGATTTGCCATTTACCTTCACGCATGTAAGCACCGATGTCAGATCTCTTAGGATCTTTCATTAATGGTAAACCCCATTCTTCGAACTTATGTACCGCAGAGTCAACGTGACGAGCCATATCGAAAAGTAAATCTTCACGAACCATACCCATCAAGTCGATACGTGCATAACGTACGTGATCTTCAGGGTTGTTCTCGCCAAAACGAGTACCCATGTAACAGTTAATCGCGTAAAGACCTTGAGCAACAGCACCTGAACGGTTGATGTTTGCTTTTTCAGCAATTACGATTTTCTTGTTACGGCCCCAGTATCTAGCTTCATAAGCGGCACCAGTACCACCTAAGCCAGCACCAACAACAAGAATATCAATGTTGTCTTCTACAATAGTTTTATAGGCTTTCATGGTATTCTGCTCCTGCTTTTAATGATAGTTTGTTAGATTCTAATGTGTTTAAACCACCGTCATCTAAACGGATGTACTTAGGTTCAAATGCTAATAACTCTGAGTTACGCATTTCAGCACTTGGCTCTGCTTCGTTTCTGAAGTCAGGAATCTTAGTTCCCCATGGTTGAGTTGTGATTGGTGATAAGAAGTTCTTAACACGGCCGTCACGGAATTTAACTCTCCATGCGATCGTACCTTGCTCTTCATTACGAATAGTACGTACACTGTGACCTAGTGGTGCAAAGTCTGCATAACCACGTACGTCAATAGCTTGGTGTGGACATGCTTTAACACATGAGTAACACTCCCAACACATATTAGGTTCAATATTGTAAGCACGACGATATTTATCATCAATGTGCATAATGTCAGATGGGCAGATATCTACACAATGTCCACAACCATCACAACGAGTCATATATACAAAAGTTGGCATATTATTTCCTCTCTTCTTAAGTTAATTAATTTTAGTAGTGCTTAGGCGCTTCGCGCTTAATACCAAGACCCATATCCGCTGGTGCATCTACAAGAAGCTCCATTGAGTGTCTGTTTTTCTGGAATTCATCATCTTCCGCAGTTCCGCCGAATCTTACTTCATGTGGTAAGTTTTCGTTAGTACCATTAGCCTGAATGATGCGCTTGTTGTAAGCTGCAGCAGGCTTGAAGAACATGTGTGAGAATTTAGACCAGTAAACGCCACCGAATAGTGTTGCAGTAGAAAGAATCACTAAAGCAAACCATACGCCTGTACCGCCACCATAGATTTCCCAACCTAATGCTGATAAAGATGTGCCCATTAAAGATAATGAAAACATGTCTTTTCTAATGCTGATTGAAAAAGGTGATTTACCTTCAGCTTGGCCATCAACTTTAAAGCCGAACCAGAACCAGAAGCTACCTACTAATAACATGATTGCACCAATATTCCATACCATTGCCAATGTAGCTGTTTCTGCTGCACCGAAAATAATCATTGCAGTTGCTGCATTAAATAGGATGAAACCATACATAGTTAAAATATGTACTAAACGACGAACTGGATTATGGAACTCACCAGCTGAAGCAACATCAGTTACTACTGTGCTAACAAGAATACCCATTTTGTCGCCACCGCTAAGTTGCTTTAATCTACCTTCTTCTTTACCAACTGTACATGGCGCAGCGCCTGCAGCTAGTTGTGCTTCTGCTTTTTCTGCTGCTTGAAAGAAGTATTGTGCACTCTTCTTATGAATTAAGTCAGCAATTGTCATAACTACCACTAGGGCAATCATAACGGTTACATAGGTTTGCATCTCTGCATAACCAATTCCGTTTTCTGCTAATGCTAATGCAGCAATCGGTGTTGAAGTGATATCGATCATAGTTTCATCCTCCTTAGGTTAAATCAATCACATTATTTTACTAATCCCATGATTAGTGTTTCTTTCAGTTTTATTTCACTAAACGCATGGAGCGCTTTTGTCAAAATCCAACTATTATACTTACTTAAAAGTTTTCTTACAATCAAAAACTTCCAATTTTTTTTAAATCGGAAGTTTTGTTATTATTGTTTATTTAGCTGAGTGACCACTTAGCTTAATTTCTACCTTGTCTTCATCCTTAATACCAGCGTAGTAAGCTTGTAGAACTTTAGCCACTTCAGGGCGTGAGAACTCTTCAGGAAGGTCTTCACCATCAGACAACATCTTACGAACTTTTGTACCAGATAGAAGTACGCGATCTTTAGCTTCATGTGGACAAGTCTTCATTGAAGACATACCGCCACACTCATGACACCAGAACGTCCAATCAATCTTAAGTGGTTGTGTGATCAGTGCATCATCAGCAATTTCATCAAAAATGTTATGCGCATCAAATGGACCATAGTAATCATCAACACCAGCATGGTCACGACCAACGATTAAGTGTGAACAGCCATAGTTTTGTCTAAATAGTGCGTGTAACAATGCTTCACGAGGACCCGCATAACGCATGTCTAATGGGTAGCCAGATTGTAATACTGTGTTTGGAACAAAGTAATTGTCAATTAGAGTAGAAATTGCCTCTGAACGAACATCTGCAGGAATATCGCCTGCCTTAAGACCGCCTAATACAGAGTGAATCATTACGCCATCACAAATCTCTACTGCAATTTTTGCTAAGTATTCGTGTGAACGGTGCATTGGGTTACGTGTTTGGAACGCCGCAACTGTCTTCCAACCTTTCTCATCAAAGTATGCACGAGTCTCAGCTGGTGTCATGTACAAATCGCCAAACTTCGCTGGGAAGCCGCCATCTGATAATACTTTAATAGGGCCTGCAAGATTGTATTTACCTTGAGCCTGAACCATAACAACACCAGGGTGTGCATCTTCAGTTGTTTTGTATACTGTTTCACACTCATGATCTTTATCAATTGTGTATTTTTCAGTGATTGTCATTGTTGCAAGAATATCGCCAGACTTGCCACTAACGATTGCTACTTCATCGCCCGCTTTAACATCTTCATCATCTGTTGAAAGTGTTACCGGAATTGGCCAAAATAAACCATTTGCCATTGTCATGTTGTCACAAACACCTTGCCAATCTGCTTTACCCATAAAGCCATCTAGTGGGTTGAAGCCACCAATGCCAAGCATAACAATATCACCCTCTTCTCTAGAAGAACAAGTGATTTTTGGTAAAGACTCAGCTCTTGCTAACTCAGCTGCTAGTGCGTCGCCTTCCAATGCTAAAGCATTAAGCGTATCACTTCCGTGTGGTGGGACTAATTTTGACATAGTACAATCCTATATGAATTTAAAGATAGAAAATTATACACATGCTCATTTTTTAGCACTTTATTATATGGGGATATTCCAATATATCCCTATTGATATATGGGATAAAAAAATTACAGTTTAATTTTAAATCGAACTCGTTGTGATCCGTCTTTTGACTTATTGGCAATAACCTTATCCTTCTTAATATCATAATCAAGTGTGCCGCCACTAAATGAATCAAACCCTTGTACTAGATGTGCATTGCCCTTTAAATGAACCATTTCTTTTTTAATTAAATAAGTAATATTTTCAGCAGTAGCTTCAATAAATCGCGGTTGATTCGGTTGGCTCTGCTGGTAATGAGCGAGCTTATTTTTTGTACCTTTGGCAATAACTTTGGTTACCTCTGTTTGATTACTATAAAGTCTAATTTTGTCAGCACTCAGTGCCAATGAACCTTGTACAACTTTTGCTTGCCCAGTATAAAAACTAACGCCTTTTTTTTCATCGATTTCTACCATTTGTGCTTTGACCTCAATAGGCTTAGACCTATCCTCTGGTAATGCGTGAACACCCATTGAAAACAGCATTAACAGAAAAGCAAACTTATTCATAACGACCCACAACGCCACCTGTTAGTTTAATTTTTTGTTTTAGTGCATCATAATTCATACCAACAGCATGAATATCTGCCACACCAGATTGATAATGAATCTTCTCTTTGGTTTTATAAATTTCGGCACCATCTTGCTGATCAACAATCAAGTCTGAAGTATTAATGGTAGAGCCTGAATTTTGTAAAATTTTTGTATCGCCCAATAGTTTAACCACTTCCTTTTTCATGTCCATATCTATACCATCAGCATAAATTTTATTTTCTTCTGATAAATAAGTTGTGTCATGATCAGAATAATAATGCTGCTGCTGATTTGACTGATCCACATATAAATCTTTAGTAAGGATCTTTTGACCACTGTCTTGAAAAATTTTGGTATCACCTGTTAGCTTCATTTTGTCAGCTTTGGTTTTCATGTGCATGCCTTGAGACACCATCTTGTTGTTTTGCCCCAAATAAGTTACTTTTTTATGGCTGATTAAATCATCAGTTTTGGTGCCAACTAATAACTCTTGGGTGTTCATCTTATGAGTAATACCACTTGAATGCACATCAACTTTGCCACTAAAACGAATGTCGCCTGTTTCTAAATAATGTGCACGGTCTGAACTTAGCACGTAATCTTGCTCGCCTTTTTCATTATAAGTGGTCACAACAGGGTCAATTAATAATGCCGGAGAGTTTTCAAAATTAAAATATTGTCTAGCCTTAACATAATGAGATAAGCGCTGTTGCTCATCAAATTCCTGAAGTGCAAATTGATCAATCCTTTCAACATAGGACACTTCTTTGGATACTATTTCATTATCATTTAACGGCTTATCCTTTTTAGTCGTTATGGCGTCAAACGAATAAGACAACAACTCCATCAATAGCCACATAACGCCGACAATCACTATAATAAAAACTGTGATTAATAGATTATGTCTTAATTGAAAACTAACCATTGTGTATCATAAAAAAATTAGTGGCATTTATGCCATTACTCAAAACCAAACGCTTGACACAGCTTTGATTGAAAAAATCATTGTTAAACATTCAATTCGCATTATTCAATATCGTCATAAAATCAACAACCAAACAACCAAACTAAACGAAGCTCAACAATTGCGTCAGCTATGTTTAAAGCATAATACTTTATTTATCATTAATGATGACATCAACCTAGCCAAAAAAGTACAAGCCGATGGCGTTCATTTAGGCAAAGATGATTATTCAATACAAACTGCAAAAAAAATATTAGGCAATGATGCAATTATTGGTGTGAGTTGTTATAACGATATTGATTTAGCAAAGACTGCTCAACAACAAGGTGCAAGCTATGTGGCATTTGGCGCATTATTTCCATCAAGCACCAAACCAAACGCACCTCATTGCTCGCTAGATACTATTACACAAGCCAAACAAATACTGAAAATCCCTATTGTTGGCATTGGTGGTATTGATTTTGACAATCAAGACAAGGCGTTCTCAGCAGGCTGTGACGCTGTTGCCATGATTAACGCACTGTTCCAATAAAAAACCACAAAAAATAATTCTATTAATTTCTTGTGCAATTAGTGATTATAGTATTTTCTAAAAACAACCCTGTCACCATCTTTAACTTCTACCAGACGACAATTATCTTGGTTTTTGTGCTCGTAAGACTTAATCAAACATTTACAATGCTCAACACTATGACACAATACCGATTCACTAGATAATGAATTGTCATTCTTATGCAGTGTTAATGTATGAGTGTTAATATACAAAGGCGTTAACACCAATATTGCAAATACCATTCTTTTAATCTTGATCAAGTGCCCCCCAGAAGCGTAAAGACAAAAAATAAGTAATTTTCGCCCCGCAAGAGTACATAAGCAAAATTTCTTAAATTTTTAGAATTTCCTAAAAATCTGAGTGATCCAGGCCTTGCCTGCCTCACTTTTATTAAAACAAAGCAGAAAAATAGCTGTTTAAAGCCAAAAATAAGGGTTTTAGTGGTTTTCCAGATAAAAAAAATGCAATAAACATGCAATTTGCAAAATTTTCGAAATTTTAAGTGTCAGTTGATTTCTATCATTTTTTGCACACTAGGGCAATAAAGCGCACATTTGACTTGATTAGAATAAATATTTGCTAATACTTGTTTGTAGAACAATAACTGCTTGGCATGTTCGAGTTGCTGCCTTTTAACAAACTGCTTAATGGTTTCATTGTCATTCTTGTCCGCTGTTTTAAAATCAATGATCCACAGCACATCATTATCAATAAAAAAACGATCAATGATAACGCTACGTCCATTATGGATAAATTCAGCCTCTACCTGGGTAGATTCTCTTTGTCTAAAAATCCATTCAAATTGAGAGTCTGAAGCGGTGTTACTTAATAGTGTTACTATTAACTCTGTTTGAGTTGTGGCACCCTGGTCAGAAAATCCTGATTCTAACAATCTTTGCTTAATTGCAGGTTTATTAACAACAAACTCTTCAAATTCATAATAGTGGTGCAGCAGTGATCCTAACAAACTCTTATACTGAAGATCTATGGCTTGATTAATATTAACACTTTCGCCACTTCCATCTTGTAGGTGCTGATAGTTTGGCATAACCTCATAACGAATTAACTTAGGCGCTGTTTGCGCTTGATCTTCAAACACCTTATGTTCAGGTGAAACTTTCTCAAATTGATCAGAAAATTCTACTGACAACAAATCTAGAAATGTATTGGCATTTGCCTTATTGCTCTTATTCAAAGTGCCTAACAAATGAATCTGTGATTTTGCTCTTGTCATTGCTACATAAAGTAGACGCATAGACTCGTACTTTTCTTGTTGTGACTGAATATAAGTTAAGTAGCGATAGGTATCACTCTGGTGAGGCTGCAAATAAGACTTAATGGGCGCTATTAATAATGATTGGTCTGCAAATTCTTGCAATTGAATGATGGGCGGCTTATTATTGATTGAGGATTTTCCAAGCCCTGGGATAATCACATGTTCAAACTCCAAACCTTTGGCTTGATGAATGGTCATAATTTTTACATTAGAACTGACACTTGGCGCATAAAGCTCGTCTAAGCGCTGATTAATAATGTCAATATTAAGATCATCTTGAGATTCACACTCATGAATAATTTGTAAAAATTGAGATTTAATCATGGTGTTTTTAGCACTTAATCCATCATTTGGGCAAATTTGAGAAAGTGCAAACTCAAACACTTGGACAAAGCTAAATCTTGAAATATTGTCAATGGCTTGACTGATCGCACCTACAAAATGCAAAAGTCTGTTTTGAGCATCTGTAGTTAATAGATCTAAGACATCTGAATCTTGAATAATTTCATAAATAATTTTGTCATCACGCTGAGCGATAATTAACAAATCTTCTAGCAACAAACCACACCAAGGTGAGCGTAATAAACTCAGCCAAGCCAATTTATCACCAAGATGCAATAAGGCACGCGTTAAACTGAGCAAATCTCGAGTAAATAAATCCTGTTTTAAAGCAGAAGACTTAACTGCCTCAACCTCTATGCCAGCTTGTTTTAATACAGGTGTAATGATTGATAAGTGTGATCGATTTCTAACCAAAATAACAACATCTTCAGTTTCATGCTGCTTAACAATATTGAGCACTTGCTGTGCCTCTAGGTCGTCACGCTTATGTGCCAACGGATAAAAATGAACAGCTTTGTCATTACCAACATTGGCATTTTCATAAGAAGGGGAATAACTAATAGCACCTTTGTAAATATCTTCCTGATTGGGAAATATTTTTGCAAAGATTTTATTATTGGCTTTAACCACAGACACACTTGAGCGAAAATTTTTACTCAGTTGCAAAGGTTTTGGCTTGATATTGGCAATGCCTTGTTCACGCACTTGCAAAAACAACCCTACTTGAGATTGTCTAAACAAATAAATGGACTGCATCGGATCGCCCACTAAAAATAGTGTTTTCCCATCGCCCGTCTGCCAGTTGGCCATTAGTTTTTCAAGTAAAGCAAATTGGGTGGCGGAAGTATCTTGAAATTCATCAACCAACAAATGCTGAATTTTATAATCTAAAAACAATGCAATATCACTAACACTGCTTTGCTCAAGTGCTGAATCAGCATCTAATGCCACTTGAATAAAATCAGTTGATTGTGTTTGTTCAAACACAAGTTGTAATTGCGCAACGGAGAGCTTTAGCACCACTGCAATGTCGGATAATGCTAGGGCTTGATCTTTAGAAAAATCCACATCAGGCAAATTAACAACATCAAGCAATAAATCACTAAACTCTTTTTTAGAAGATAGCGTGTTAAAAATTTTAATAATTTCTTGTTTTTGTTGTTTTAGTTCAGCTGGAAAACCGTTGTTTTTATTCAGTGATTTGCGCCACTGACCACCCGTTGTAAAACACAAATTATGTAGTGCAAGCCAATACTCTAAGGAATCTAACTTATTATTTAACTTGGAGTTAATGTTTGTTAATATTGGCAATGTACTGAATGAGAGCAATTCAAACAATTGTTTATCTAGGTGTTTCTGGGCTTCATGATTAAGCAAAGATAAATACTGGGTAATAATTTTGTTCGCACTGTCTTTAAGAGAGTCCAGGTTAAGCGCGTTATGCTGATACAATCGGCCCAGCCATTGATCACGCTTGGACAGCATGAGTGTGATTAATCGACAGAATTTACCCACATCATTATTCAGATACAACAATACTGATTGAATACTTTTTTGATAATCGTCATCATCGATAGATAACAGGGTTTGCTTGGCAGCTTCTAAATAATAATTCTGTGCTTTCCAGTTTTGAGCAATAATTTGCTTTGGCACCGGCTGATCCTTTTGCGGATAACGACTGGTAATTAAGTTAGACAAGCCGTCAATGGTTGTGATCTTTAAACGTTGTGGCATGTTTAAAATTTGCCAATTGTTGCGTTCAGACTGAATCAGAACCTTTTTAGCCAACTCATAGGTAATTTTCTTATGCGATTGCTCCGGAATATCGCCTTGTGCACTATGCAGCGATTCAACGACTCGCGCTTTTAATTCGCTAACTGCTTTTTTGGTAAACGTCATGGCCATAACGTTTTCTGGAAATTGACTCTCGCTCAGTAGCTTTAAGTATCGCTGAGTCAGAAGTTCTGTTTTTCCAGATCCAGCGGGCGCTTGAACAATATAAGAATGTTGAGTATCAAGCGCTTGATTGCGCTGATCTTGATCGTTCACATTGAATCGGGGGCACTCACACCTAATAGCCCCAAACCATTAGACAATACTTGTTTGACAGCACTGATCAGCAGCAATCTTGAGCTTCTTAGTGTATCTTGATCTACCAAAAACTCACTATTGTTGTAATAACTGTGGAAATCACCCGCTAAATCACGCAAATAGTAAGCAAGTACGTGTGGCTCATAGTTAACAGCCGATGCCTGCAATATGTCCTTATATCGATTTAATTCTTTAATTAATGATAATTCACTATCACTGCTTAATAATGAAGCGTCTGCTTCAACTGCATTAAATTTTTGCTCAGCTTGTTTAAGTACTGAACAGATGCGTGCATGAGCATATTGAATATAGAACACTGGATTCTCATTGGTTTTTGATTTGGCCAAATCTAGATCAAAATCCATGTGTTGCTCTGATTTGCGCAAAACATAGAAAAAGCGCGCTGCATCATTGCTAACCTCATGTCGTAATTCTTCTAAAGTAACAAACGAGCCACTACGTGTCGACATGGCAACCTTTTCTCCACCACGAAAAAGATTGGCAAACTGCACTAGTAAAATCTCTAATTTATCTGGGTTATGTCCAAGTGCTTTAATTGAAGCTTTTACTCTGGCAATATAACCATGGTGATCTGCACCCCAAATATTAATCACCTTATCATAACCACGTTCAAATTTTTCTAAATGGTAAGCAATATCCGAGGCAAAATAAGTATGCATACCATTATCACGAACCACAACACGATCTAAATCATCGCCAAAGTCAGTAGTTTTAAACCAAAGTGCACCCTCTTTTTCATAAATATGACCAGAGTTTTGTAAGGATTCAACAGTGGCTTGACTTAAACCCGAGTCCACCAATGACTGCTCAGAAAACCACTTTTCATACACCACGCCAAACTCTGCTAAATCTTGTTTGATACCGCCCAGTATAGAGTTTATGGCCAAATCAAAGATTTTTTTATAATCATTACCCAATTGCGCTTTACAATTAACAATCAACTCATCAATGTGCTGTTCTTTATCGCCACCGTCTTTTTCATCTTTACAAACACCTGCAAAAACATCTAGCTTTTCAACGTTATCAACCTGCTTAGCAATATCAAAAATATAATCACCTTTGTAGCCATTATCTGGAAAGGTATTGGTTTCAATATATCGAAGATAAACTGAAGTAGCTAAAATATCCATTTGCCTGCCAGCATCATTAACATAGTATTCGTTATCAACCTCAAACCCTACTGCACGCAACAAATTCGACACCGTCGCGCCATAAGCAGCGCCTCTGCCATGACCAACATGAAGTGGGCCTGTTGGGTTGGCAGAAACAAATTCTAGCAATACTCTCTGACCCTTGCCAATATCTGACAAACCAAACTTATTTGCTTGATCAATAATGCTGTTAAGCACCTTAGTATTTGACCCCTGAGACATGAAAAAATTAATAAATCCAGGGCCGGCAATTTCTATATTTTCTATTTCACTGGCATTAGATAACTTGTTAACAATCTTTTCAGCCAGTATTTTTGGCGCACACTTTGCTTGTTTTGCCAACACCATTGCAATATTGGAGGCAAAATCGCCTTGTGATTTATCTTTAGAATGATCAATACGGATATTATCTGGAACGACTTCTAAAACACCGTCAGCTACCAATGAATCTAAGCTTTGTTTGATTAATTGTTGTAATTGTTCTTTCATGTTGCCAATCCGTTTGCTTAATTTTTAATGTGCCTGTTGCCAAGAGTGGCCAATACCTACATCTACTTTTAAAGGAATATCAAGTGAATAAGCATTTTCCATTAGGCTTTGTATTTTATGCGCAAACTCATCAGCCCTTGAAGATTTAACCTCAAATACCAACTCATCATGCACCTGCATAATCATCTTAATGTCTTGATTGTCCTTACCAATCCACTGCGAAACATCAAGCATGGCTTTTTTAATAATATCAGCACTTGAGCCTTGCATTGGCGCATTAATCGCTGTTCTTAGCGCATGCTGCTGTAGCATTTTATTCTTAGCATTAATCTGTGGCAAATACAGGCGTCTACCCATTACTGTTTCTACGTATCCTTGAATTTTTGCATTGTCTTTAGTGCTATCCATATATTCAGCCACACCTGGATAGTTATTAAAATACATATCAATGTATTGCTTAGCCTCAGTACGAGAAACATCAATTTGCTTTGCTAAGCCAAACGCACTCATGCCATAAATAAGGCCAAAATTAATAGCCTTGGCACGACGTCGATGCTCTTTGTCCACCTCATTAATAGGGATGCCAAAAACTTCAGATGCTGTTGCACTGTGCACATCTAAATCTTCATTGAATGCTTTTAGCAAATTAACATCCTGTGAAATGTGCGCCATAATTCTCAACTCAATTTGGGAATAATCGGCTGCAATAATGACGTTCTCTTTTCCTGCTACAAATGCACCACGAATTCGTGCACCTTGTTCTGTGCGTATTGGAATGTTTTGCAGGTTTGGATTTGATGATGACAATCGCCCTGTTGCTGTTACTGCCTGATGATAAGAGGTATGCAAGCGCTTTGTTTTAAGATCTATCTGCTTTGGCAACGCCTCTAAGTAAGTAGAGTTAAGTTTTGTTAGTGTGCGATAACTCAAAATCAAATCAACCAAAGGATGATCTAATAATTTCAATGCCTCTTCATTAGTGGAAGGTGCGCCCTTAGGTGTTTTTTTCTTTGGCTCTAAGCCCAGCCCTTCTTCAGAGAATAAAATTTGTTGGATTTGTTTTGGAGATTCTAAATTAAAGGTTTCACCTGCTAAATCAAATGCTTTGTTTTGGATTTCATTCATTTGATTTTTAACATCTAACTGTTGAAGGTTTAATGCTTGCTCATCTAACTCAACACCATTGCGCTCCATTTGCAAAAGCACTTTGATAAAAGGAAGTTCTATATTTTGATACAGTTTAACCAGCTTTGGATATTGTGCAATATTGTCGTCCAAAACCTTGTTTAGCTGATCAGTTACAATCACATCTTCGCAAGCATAAGGCGCTGCAACTTCTAAGGAAACTTGGTTAAAAGTAATTTGTTTTTTGCCTTTGCCAGCTACATCTGAGAAGTGAATGGTTTGATGATTTAAGTAATACTCAGCCAAATCATCCATATTATGACGAGTTGCAACAGAATTAAGCACATATGACTTAACCATAGTGTCTTCAATAATGCCGTTCAAATCAATGTTGTAATTAGCAAGAATATGGGCGTCATATTTAAGATTTTGCCCTATTTTTCCAATTTGATCATTTTGCAAAATTGGCGTTAGTTGCTGCAAAACATCATCAAAATCTAGTTGTTTTGGCGCATCTAAATAATCATGTGCAACAGGTATGTAAAAACTATCTTTGTCAATCAAAAATACCCAGCCTACAATTTGGGCATTCATGTAGTCTAGTGAATTGGTTTCTAAGTCAAATACAAATACTTTGGAGTTTTTTAGTTTAACAACTACAGCATCAAAGTCTTTTTGATCCAGTATTAATGTTTGTGAATAACCATCAAGTATATTAGCCTCATTGCTGATTATCTCACTAACCTCATCCTCACCAGTATTGGTTTGCACCTCAACAGGTAAATTTCCAAGTTGCTTAAGCCACATAGAAAATCCATACTGCTGATACAGGCTTGCAAGCTTAGCATGGTTTTGACCCGGCTCAACATCTAGAATATTACAAGGTAGTTCAACATCAAACTTAAGTTCAACCAGCTTATGTGATAAATCTAACAATTCAAAACTATCACGCAAACTCTCTCCAACTTTGCCTTTAATTTGCTCAGAATTTTGTTTAACTCCGGCAATGTTATTGTAAGATTGTAACCATTTAATGGCTGTTTTGGGCCCAACACTTGGCACACCAGGAATATTATCTGCACTATCACCAGTAAGCGCCAAAAGATCCATAATTTGATTAGGAGCCACCCCCATTTTTTCAATCACTGCATTATGATCATACAAATTCCCTTTCATATCTAACTGAGTTATATTATTGCTTACTAGCTGCATTAAATCCTTATCACCACTAGCAATAATGGTTTTAATGCTATTTTGTTCTGCGCAACGACTTAACGTTGCAATAACATCATCTGCCTCCACATCAGGCACACACATAAAGTGAAAACCCATGGCACGCACAATCTCATACAAAGGTTCAATTTGTTTAATTAGATCATCATCTGCCGGCTTTCGATGCGCTTTATATTCAGGATATATGTCATGACGAAAATTCTTACCTTTGGCATCAAAAATAGTAATTATCTTGGCTTCTGGATGTTGGTTTTGTAGGCGTTTTATGGCATTGATTACCCCAAACATAGCCCCTGTTGGAAAGCCGTCTTGGTTAGTTAGGTTTTGCGATAGGGTAGAAAAATAAGCTCGAAACAAAAAAGCCGAGCCATCCATTAAGATGAGCTTGTATGACATGAAGCTGATTTTACCAATTTTTACAAACAACTTAAGTTGTAAAATAGCAATAATTTAGTAACTAATATACACATGTCTCGAGCATTAATCAGTGTCGATCAGATCAGTCTTGAGCGCAATGGGAAGCGTGTTTTAGATAATGTAAGTTTTGAGCTAAATGCAGGTGAATTTATTACACTCATTGGTCCAAATGGTGCGGGCAAAAGCTCACTTATTAAAATTTTGTTAGGATTAATAAAGCCCAAACAAGGCAAGGTGGTTAAGGCAAAATCCATTCGACTAGGCTATACACCACAAAAATTTATACCTAATGAGTTTATACCCATTTCAGTGATTGATTTTTTAAAGCTTAATCAAACCACTGATGAGGATTTTATTAACAAAACCACCCAACTAACTGGCATTAATTCGCTGCTTAACCAATTTCTCAAAGATCTGTCCGGTGGAGAAATGCAACGTGTATTGCTGGCCAGAGCGCTACTTGGAAAGCCTAACGTTCTTATTTTGGACGAACCTGCGCAAAATCTTGATGTTAGTGGACAAATGCATCTTTATCAATTAATCCAAGACATTCACCAGCAACAGGGTTGTGCTGTACTCATGGTGTCGCATGATCTTCATCGCGTTATGAAAGAATCAACAAAAGTTTTGTGCTTATATCATCATATTTGCTGCATGGGTCAGCCAGAATCTATCCTAAAAGACTCTCAATTTAATGATTTATTTGCTGATCAAATGGATGATTTAATGGCAACTTACGAGCACCATCACAATCATTGTCATGACAATTAAGATTCAGTATTACTGAGCAAATAATTTAGCAGAAGTCTGTTGCAGAAAATCCCCCTTAGTTAGCTCAACCACAACATCCCACCTACCCTTAAGTGGCAAAGTAACATCTACATTATAGATGCCCTTGTCGTTCACACTCATGGGTAGTGAGAAGTCATGCTTCATCTCGAGTGGTCTGTAGAAATAGGCCACTGCCTTAGCAGCAGATAATGTTTTCCCATGCTTTGCGCTATGCGCTGTGTAGGTTTGCTCAATACCATGAGTAACCACTTTAGGAATGCTTAAATCAAGCGTCCACCCTTGTTTGATCAGTTGCTGTCTTGCGTCCAGCGTTTCACCGTAGCGCTCTCCACTCACATAAGCATCTTCAACCACCAATCCAGGATGAGTTTCTAAAGCGGTAATAATGCGCCACCCTGTAGCAGCCACTAGCGCAATAAACAGCACTAGCATTGACATCATAATAGGGGATTTATATACTCTCATTTATTTCATACTCTTAGGTGTAAAGAATGAAGTTTCATATTCTAGTGTTGCCTGGTCACTCTTGACCGTGAATGTTACAGCATTATCATCACCCACATCACTTTCATAAGCAGATAAATATACAAAAATTGATTTAACGTTACCCGTCGGGATCATAACTTTTGTTAATTCTTTTTGAGATTTGAGATTCTTAATATCACTTGCAAAATCAACACTGATTGACATTTTATCATCAGTCTTGTTCATTACTTTTAGCTCATACTTATTTCGAATAGAGCCGTCTGATAATTGCACAAATAATGGCTGTCTGTCATGCAAAACTTTGAAATCCATTGGCGCAATACCCACTATGCCGTTTATTAACATAGCGAGTGATGCCAATAAGATAGTACTGTAAACAATGACTCTAGGTCGTTTATAAAGCACTTTTGGCTGCTGATTAAACTCCATTTCGGCCAATGATGTATAGCGAATCAAACCTTTCGGCTTTCCAACTTTTTCCATCACCGTATCACATGCATCAATACACAAACCACAAGTAATACAACCATATTCCTGGCCTTTTCTAATATCAACACCGGTTGGGCAGACAGCCACACACTGATTACAATCAATACAATCACCATTGCCTTCAACAAACTGACCTTTCTTTAACTTGCCGCGCTTCTCACCACGATAATAATCATACGTTGGCATGATGCTTTGCTCATCCACCATTGCGCCTTGAATTCGTGCATATGGACAAATCCACATACAAGATTGCTCACGCATAAAGCCAGCAAATACATACGCACCTGCAGCAATCGTAACAGTAATGCCAGTGGTAATGGCTGTAATGTTCCCACTAAAATAATCAGCCCAAGTTACACCAAAATAAAGCATCCAAGTAATGCCAGAAAAAAGAGCGATTAAAATCCAAACACTATGCTTAATAAATTTAAGCTTGAACTTGTTAAAGTTCATAGGGGTTTTTTCTAATTTTCGGCGCTTAGCTGGCGCACCCTCAACTTTTTCTTCTACCCAGGTAAAAATATCTGTCCAAATGGTTTGAAAACAAAAATAACCGCAAAAAACTCGACCTAATACCGTTGTCATTGCTGCGAGTAAAATGGCTAAAAATAACAGCACCATAGTCAGCATCCAAATATCTTGTGGAAAGATAGTAATATCAAATAAGTGATACTGTCTGTTTTCGACATCAAATAAGATGGCTTGCTTGCCATTCCAAGTTAAGTATGGACCTAGAAAAAATGGCGACCATAGAATAATAGCTAACCACTTAAAATTGCGAAATTTTCCACCCATGCGCTTTGCATGAATGGTCTCGTCACCTAGGTTTTGAACCCACTGCTCACCCTCTTCATACAAGTTCTCGACTTGAATTTTATTCTCACTCATACACTCTCTCTTGGCTATTGTTGTCAAACGAATACATCATAACACTTTTTATGTTTTTTTTCTTGATCGATATCAAGAACAAACGTATTTATACGGCTTATTTTATCGCGCATCATAATATTAATAAAATGAAATTTATCAATACAATTGATCGATAAATTCGATATTAACGCCATAGATGAAATCTGTCCGGGCAATTTATTTAATATGCGTCTGATATAATATTTGATTTTTATTAAACAAACCTCTTATGAAAGATATTATCGAAGCAGCCTTTGAAGACAGGGCAAACATCAATCCTCAATCTGCTAGCGTGGAAGTGAAGCAAGCTGTTGCTGAGGCAATTCAAATGCTTGACTCTGGCAAGGCTCGTGTTGCTGAACAACAAGGTGTAGGCAATTGGGTTGTTAACGAATGGCTAAAAAAAGCAGTTTTGCTATCTTTCAGATTAGAAGACAACGTTCCAATGCAAGGCGGCTTTACCCAATACTATGATAAAGTTCCTTCAAAATTTGCCGATATGTCAGCAGATGAATTTAATACTGCAGGTGTTCGTGTGGTTCCGCCAGCAAGTGCACGTCGCGGCTCATTCATTGCTAAAGACACGGTACTAATGCCATCCTATGTCAATATTGGTGCTTACGTAGATTCTGGCACTATGGTTGATACTTGGGCAACTGTTGGCTCGTGCGCCCAAATTGGTAAAAATGTTCACCTTTCTGGGGGTGTAGGTATTGGCGGCGTACTAGAGCCGTTACAAGCCAGCCCAACCATCATTGAAGATAATTGCTTCATCGGTGCGCGCTCTGAGGTGGTTGAAGGTGTTATTGTTGAAGAAGGTGCTGTAATTTCAATGGGTGTTTACATTGGTCAGTCTACCAAGATTTTCAATCGTGAAACGGGCGAAATCTCTTACGGCCGTATTCCTGCAGGATCTGTGGTTGTTTCAGGAAACCTGCCTTCAAAAGACGGCACTTACTCTCTTTACTGTGCAGTCATCGTAAAACAAGTTGATGCTAAAACCAGATCTAAAGTTGGCATTAATGAACTATTAAGAGGAATTTAATTTCTCACCTTAATGGAAATATTATTTCTAACAAAGAAAATTGTAACTTTCTTTGTTGAACCACTAGGGTTAATACTAACCCTAGCTTTTATTGGTTTGTATTTTTTATATAAATCAGCAAATGCAAAAGCTAAGTTTTTCTTAAGTGCCTCTATACTATTACTAGCCATTCTTAGCTACCCTCCAATCTCCAACAGTCTGATAAAACAACTAGAAGGGCAATATCAAAAATACGAACACAGTAACAATGATATTGAATATATCCATGTATTAGGCGGTGGGCATTGTGACAATCCAGATTGGCCTTTATCTAGCCAAATAGGCAATACCGGCTTAAAAAGAACCTGGAAGGCATTAGTATTTTTAAGCAAATAAACAAACCTAAATTAAAATTGATTTTTACCGGATATGCAGGACCGGACAATACCATTACCAATGCTGAGATGAATGCAAAAATTGCCAAAATTGCAAATATCTCTAATGATCAATTGATTGTCAACGGCAAGCCAAAAGATACCCAAGAAGAAGCAACGTTTTCCAAATCAGTTATTGGCAATAAGCCATTTGTACTGGTAACTTCAGCGTCTCATATGCCTAGGGCTATAAAATTATTTGAACATATGGGTATGAGGCCAATTGCTGCACCTACGGATTTTAAAGGAAAGGATTACTCATTATTTTCTGCTCTAGATATAGATGCTTTTAAAAAATCGCAAACTGCTATCCATGAATTTTTAGGCATTACTTGGGTGTACCTGGTTAGATAAAAACCAAAAAACCCGCTGTTAAGCGGGTTTTTTATTGAGTTTTATGTATTAACTAGTTACGTGTAAACAAAGCGTAAATAACAGCAACCGCTGCTAAGCCGACTAAACCATGCGATCCAAGACTAGCGACAATACCAGTAATCGTGCCGATTACATCGCCACCGATAAATGGTACGCCAGCTGCGCCTGTACCGAAGATCACTTGAACAACAATTGCTAAAGCGATTAAGGCAATACCTGCCTCAGTTAGTTTTTTGATTGTACCGATAATAGTATCAAACATATTTTCCCCTCTTTAGTTATAGTAATAACCCAACTTCACAGTCGGATTATTAATAATTTACTGTGTTTCTTTACTTAAGTCAAGCTTTTTTGCTGAAAAAATGCAAAAAAGTTGTAAAATTAACACATAATATTGAAAAAATGAGAAATTTTTACACTCTACAAGTTAGATATGGTAACGGATAGCGCGATTCCGATAAAAACAACCAAACCAATGAAATTATTATGCAAAAAAGCTTGAAAACAAGCCATTTTTTCACGTTTTTTGATTAAAAATTGATGATAAATCATTAAAAATGCCGACAAAATCAGAGAAATATCGTAAAAAACAGCTAAATTGAAAATTTCAGAAATTTTTATTAACACTAAAAATAAAACCATTTGCAAGATTGCAATAATCAGCCGATCAAACTTGGCAAATAAAATAGCGCTGGACTTAACCCCAACTTTTAAGTCTTCTTCTCTATCTGCCATAGCGTACATAGTGTCGTAAATAATAGTCCAGATCACTGTGGCCAAAAAGACCCACCATGCACTTGCTGGCACACCATTATTAGTGGCTGAAAAAGCCATGGGCACACTCATGGCGAATGCTAGACCTAAGAAAAACTGTGGCAAGTGTGTCCAACGCTTAGTAAAGGGATAAAGCGTTGCAAAAAAAACAGCTACAAATGCCAATTGAATCGTTAGTGCATTAGTTAATAACACCAAAATAAAGGCTATCGCAATTAGCGTAAAAAATAAAATCAATGCATTTTTTGAACTAATTTCACCAGAGGTAATGGGTCTTAATTTGGTACGCTCAATAAATTTATCAATACCACGATCAGCATAATCATTAATCACACATCCGGCAGATCTCATCAACACCACACCAAAAATAAAAATAAATAACAAATCGATTTTCGGCCATCCATCGGCTGCTAAAAATAACGCCCAAAGCGTTGGCCATAAAAGCAAATAAATGCCAACTGGCTTATCAAGGCGCATGAGTCGAAAGTAAGGATTCATAACGTATCTAAAAATACTTGAAGTTCACTTGAAAGTGGTGCATGAACTTTTTGTATCTCACCAGTGGTTGGATTGGTAAATGTTAGCTGATGTGCATGCAAAAATAAGCGCTTCAGACCTTTAAATTTTACTTGTCGATCAAATTCCTTATCGCCATATTTATCATCACCCGCAATGGCATGACCGGCATGCTTGGCATGTGCGCGAATTTGATGTGTGCGCCCCGTTTCAATCAGCACCTCTACCAAAGAAGCCTTAAAATCTCCATTTGTATAATTCTTTAGTGGCTGAAAATGACTAATCGAATGCTTACCTTTAGTATCTACTACAACGTAGCGTGAATTTTGATACAGTGGCGCATCAACGGTATGTCGTTTTTTTGACCAAACGCCTTTCACTAAAGCGGTGTAGCGCTTTTCCATCTCATGGTTGTTAAGCTGTTCATGCAAGTTTTTTAATACATTGCGTTTTTTGGCAATTAACAACACACCTGAGGTTGAACGATCCAATCGATGCACCAGCTCAACTGGCTCTTTATACATAGATCTTAACGCCTCAATCACACCCACATCAACACCACTACCACTATGAACGGCAAGACCACTCGGTTTATTAATAATCAGCAAACCCTTGTCTTCATACAGAATTGCTTCTGTTAGTGCTTTTATTAAACCTTGAGAGGCATGAGTTGATTTTTTTTCGCTGACTTTAATCGGTGGAATCCTAACAACATCACCAATGTTTAGCTTGTAGTCTGCTTTTTTTCTACCCTTGTTAACACGCACTTCGCCCTTGCGAATCACGCGGTAAATATGCGATTTGGGAACACCTTTTAAAATCTTTAATAGAAAATTATCTAGACGCTGATCTTGCGAAAATTCATCAACAGTTTGAAAAGAAACAGTCATCAGTTTGAAAAGAATAAACGATTAAAATTTTGAGTGGTTGCTTGTGCAACTTCGCCAATATTAATGCTACGTATTTCTGCTAATTTTTGAGCCACATAATAAGTATAGGCTGGAGAATTAGGCTTACCACGATAAGGCACTGGGGTTAAGTAAGGAGAGTCTGTTTCAATAAGTAATCGATCTAACGGTACCCGTTTGGCCACTTCACGCAAACTATCAGCACTCTTAAAGGTAATAATGCCTGAAAAAGAAATATAAAAACCTAAGTCAAGCGCTGCTTTTGCCGTTTCCCAATCCTCTGCAAAGCAGTGCATTACGCCTGAGGCTGCTTGCTCCTGTTGCATAATTTGTATTGTATCTTTTTTAGCATCGCGCGTATGGATAATCATAGGCTTGCCTAATTGATTAGATGCAGCAATGTGTCGTCTAAAACGCTCACGTTGCCAATCAGCTGTTTCTTTATCTATATGAAAATAATCAAGGCCGGTTTCACCAATAGCAATAATTTTGTCGTGACTAGCAAGTTGTAACAACTCTTCTACGCTTGGATCCTTTCCTTCTTGTTCGGTTGGATGAACACCTACTGAAGCATAAATTGAATCATGCTTTTTAGCCAGAGAAAGCACTTCATCAAAATGCTCTAAATCAATACAAACACACAAAAACTGCTCAACTGATAATTCTTTAGCATGCTCAATCATGCGCTCAACACTGCCACCAAACTGTGACAAATCCACTCGATCAATATGGCAATGTGAATCTACAATATGCATATTACAAACCTAATTTTTCCAACCAAACTTTTGCTTTACCGTCTAAATCATCACTCAAAGTGTTTAACTTACTCTTAAGTTTGCGCTTCAAGCCTTCTTTAATCTCCCTTTCACCCAATTTTAAGCCTTGTTTTTCAACCTCTGATTGAATGCGAACAAGGGCAATTTTCATTAATTCTGCACCTACTTGATCAATAGGAATGCCTTGCTCTGCGCCTAAATTACGAACAAATACATCAGGAACTTCAAGGGTTTCTTTAAACCACTGAGTATCAACATGAAGTTGTGCATTAATAAAATTTAGATTTTTTATGATAACTCGATATTGTTCATTGTTTTGATTAGATGCTGACGATGAATAATTAGGCTTAATACTCGAGTGTTTCGAGCCAGTTTGGTTGTTTAATTTTTGAAGCAGCTCTACTAGATTAACCCTGTTTTCACTTTGCTCTAAAGTGAATAGCAGACCATCAAATTCTACATGCTCAAGCACAATTAAATCATCTTCAGTTTGATCAGACAACAAGATATTTAGATGATTAAGAACAAATGCATTTTCATTGTTAAATACTGTTGGGTTTTTAACCTCTACAAAATCTAGCTTAAGCTGACCTTTAGCCCAATCGCTTCTAAACTCACCAACATGAACTGAAGTTTTTAGCACATCTTGAACATAGGACTCAACACCACGCTTAGCAAACGAATCAAATAAGGTAATGATTACAATGACTACTGCAATTATCAAAACCAATAAAAAATACAATATTTTTTTCATTATGGGCTGGGTTTAATTTCTAAAAAATAACGACAATCAGAAACGTATGGAACGCTGATCTTATGTACAACTACTTGTACATTATCAACATTTTCCTGAGCATAGTGGTCGCCTTTCATTAATAAATAAGAGCCATTATCACACAATAGATGTTGGGTGAGTTTTAATGTTTTGTCAACGTGTGCAAACGCTCTTGAAGTTATCTGGTTAAAACAAGTAGCTGCTTGGTAATTCTCGACCCTCTCGTTAATAACCGTCAGATTTTTAAGTTTAAGTTGAGTTTTTACAAACTGCATAAAACGGCATTTTTTTCCAACGGTATCAAGCACGCTCACCGATAATTCAGGCTTCATAATACTAATAACAATACCTGGTAATCCTGCGCCAGAGCCGACATCTAATAATGACTCATTGCCAATATAATTCAGCACTGATAGACTATCTAGTAGGTGTTTTTTAATGCCATCCTCCATGTTTCGAATGGCACTCAAATTATACGTTTTATTCCATTTGATAATTAATTCAAGATATTGAATTAATTTGTCTGCTTGATAGACATTTAATTTGACACCCATTTCCTGAGCGCCCTCAATTAACAACTGAATATTGCTCATTGTTTTTTATAGGTTTTTAAATAAACCAATAAAATTGAAATAGATGCTGGGGTAACGCCTTGAATACGGCTAGCTTGACCAATGGTTTCTGGTTTGTGTAAGGTTAGCTTTTGTCTAACCTCGCTTGAAAGAGCCTTAATAGAATCATAATCCATGTCTTCAGATAATGGCGTATCCTCGTTATTTCTATATTTTTCAATCTCTTCTAATTGGCGCTTAATATAGCCTTCGTATTTAATCTGATTTTCAACAATGCCAATCAAAATATCATCCGTCAAAAAAGGCTCTCCTGATTTTATTTGACTTAGAGTTTTATAATCAACTTTAGGGCGTTTTAATAATTCCAATAATGAATATTCATGACTTAATTTTCCTCCCATGATTTTACTGGCTTGCTTGTCACTAGCCTGAATCCAAGTACTTTTAAGACGCTGCTTTTCTTTTACGACCGAATCATATTTACACTCAAACGCTTGCCAGCGCTGATCATCTATCAAACCTAATGATCTTGCCTTGGGAGTAAGGCGTTCGTCTGCATTATCTTCTCTAAGAAGCAGGCGATACTCAGCTCTAGAAGTAAACATTCGATATGGTTCATTGGTTCCTTTGGTGATTAAATCATCAACCATCACACCAATATAGCTTTCATCACGTTTTGGCAGCCATGGCTCAATTTGTTTGACAGAGCATGCGGCATTAATACCGGCAAGCATGCCTTGCGCTGCCGCCTCTTCATAACCTGTAGTGCCATTGATTTGTCCTGCAAAATACAGGCCAGATATTTTTTTAACTTCTAAGGTTTGTTTTAACCCTCTAGGATCAAAAAAATCATATTCAATGGCATAACCAGGTCGTACAATTTGTGCGTTTTCAAAGCCTTTGATTGAGTGAATAAAATCAAGTTGTACTTCATAAGGAAGCGATGTAGATACGCCATTAGGATAAACTTCATTAGTGGTTAAACCTTCTGGCTCTACAAATATTTGATGCGAGTCACGATCAGAAAAACGCACGACTTTATCTTCAATAGAAGGGCAATATCTAGGGCCAATACCTTCAATATTGCCAGTATACATTGGCGAATCTTTAAGGCCTGCACGGATAAAGTTATGCGTTTGTTCGTTAGTGTGCGTAATGTAGCAAGAGATCTGTTGAGGATGATCGCTTTGCCTACCCATAAACGAAAAACTTGGCACTGGGGTGTCACCAGGTTGCTCTTGCATAAGAGAATAATCCAGTGATCTACCATCAAGTCTTGGCGGAGTGCCTGTTTTTAATCTGCCAACCCCAAGGTCATATTCTCGTAATTTTCTTGATAGTGCATTAGAAGGTGCATCACCCGCTCGACCGCCTTGAAAATTAGCTTGGCCAATATGAATAATACCACCTAAAAAAGTTCCTGAAGTTAGGATAACTTTATCAGCACTAAAAGTTAATCCCATTTGGGTAACCACACCAGTAACTACATCATTATCGATAATCAAATCATCAACAGCCTGCTGAAACAAAGATAAATTATCTTGATTTTCTAGCGCATGACGAATGGCAGCTTTATATAAAACACGATCAGCTTGAGCACGAGTGGCACGAACTGCCGGCCCTTTAGAGGCGTTTAGTGTTCGGAATTGAATACCAGATTTGTCAATGGCTGTTGCCATCACGCCACCCATGGCATCAATTTCTTTCACCAGATGACCCTTGCCAATCCCGCCAATGGCTGGATTACAGCTCATTTGCCCTAATGTCTCAATATTATGAGAAATTAACAATGTGCTGACACCCATGCGAGCTGAAGCCAGTGCGGCCTCAGTACCCGCATGACCACCACCAACCACAATAACTGAATAATGCTTAACTTGAGTCATTTGTATTTTTTTGTCAATAAAAAAGGCTCGTTAAATACGAGCCTTTTTGCTTTTGACCCTTAGGCGCTTACTTAACGTTAGCGTCTAATTCGCCAGAAAGATACTTCTGAGACATCTCGTCTAATGAAGATACGCTGATTTTATCAGCCTGACCTGCAGAACCAAATGCTTCAAAACGATCAGCACAAATATCAGACATTGCATTTGTTGCTTCTTTGAAGAATTTACGTGGGTCAAAGTTTGATGTATTTTCAGATAAATGACGACGAATCGCACCTGTTGAAGCCATACGTAAATCTGTATCAATATTTACCTTACGAACACCGTTTTTAATACCTTCTTGAATTTCAGATACTGGTACACCATATGTTTGACCCATGTCGCCACCGAAGTCATTAATAATCTTTAACCAATCTTGTGGTACTGAAGAAGAGCCATGCATTACTAAGTGTGTATTCGGAATGCGTGCATTGATTTCTTTAATACGGTCAATACGTAGGATTTCACCAGTAGGCTCTTGGGTAAACTTGTAAGCACCATGTGAAGTACCAATAGCAATCGCCAAAGCATCAACATTTGTTGCTTTAACAAAATCAGCCGCTTCTTCAACGCCTGTTAATAGCATATCAAGGTCTAATTTTCCTTCAGCACCATGACCATCTTCTTCTCCCATCTCACCTGTTTCTAATGAACCTAGACAACCTAGCTCACCCTCTACAGATACACCGCCAGCGTGTGCCATCTTAACCACTTCTTTAGTTACATTAACATTGTATTCAAAAGAAGCTGGTGTTTTACAATCTGCCTCTAATGAACCATCCATCATTACTGATGAAAAACCTGATTGGATTGAACGTAGACATACTGCAGGCTCAGAACCATGGTCCTGGTGCATTACCACAGGAATGTGTGGGTACATTTCAGTTGCAGCAGAAATTAAGTGACGTAAGAACGGCTCACCTGCATAACCTCTAGCGCCTGCAGAACCCTGCATAATTACTGGCGAGTTAGTTTTGTCTGCAGCTTCCATAATTGCATGAACCTGCTCCATGTTGTTTACGTTAAATGCAGGCATTCCATAACCATTTTCTGCCGCATGATCTAATAATTCTCTTAATGAAATTAACATATTTTTCTCCTTTTGCTTTATTACTTATTTCTTAATAATCTGAGTCACCAACACGAAGAATCTTCAACATGTTGGTTCCACCTGATCTGTCTTTATACATACCTTTGGTTAATATTACCAAATCGTCTTTGCTAACAACACCGTTTTTAGTCAGTGTATCAATAACTTGTTTATTAACTTCCATCCAATCAGCATTGTTATCTTTTTCAATGCCACATGGATACACCCCACGATAAAGTGTTACTTTACGAAGTGTCTGCACACTATCACTCATAGCATAAATAGAAATATCTGAGCTGATTCTTGACATCCACATGGCTGTTTTTCCAGTTTCAGTTAGTGCAGCAACCACATTAGCACCTAAATGATTAGCCGCATACATAGTGCTCATTGCAATGGTTTCATCAATATTCTCAAATGTTTCATTAAGTCGATGATGAGAAACTTTTGCAATTGGATTCTTCTCTGCCTCAATACACACTTCATGCATGGTGTTAACTGCATTTTGTGGATAATCACCTGCTGCTGTTTCAGCTGATAACATCACCGCATCTGTACCATCTAATACCGCATTGGCCACATCAAACACTTCAGCACGAGTTGGAATTGGATTAGTAATCATAGACTCTAACATTTGTGTTGCTGTGATTACAATACGATCGTTTGAACGAGCTAATTTGATTAAACGTTTTTGTTGTGCTGGCAGTTGGGGGTCACCAATTTCAACACCTAAGTCACCACGAGCAACCATAATGCCTGCCGATTCTTTAATAATATCTAAAATAATATCATCAGCTAATGATTCAGCACGTTCAATCTTAGATATCACACCAGCATTACATCCGGCTTTAGCTAGTAAATCTTTAGTTTCACGAACATCATCACCATTCACTGGAAATGACAAAGCAACATAATCTGCTTTAGCTTTAGCTGCAGTAAAAATATCTTTTTTATCTTTTTCAGTCAATGCATTGGCTGACAAGCCACCACCACGAAGGTTAATTCCTTTTTTGTCTGATAATGGACCGCCTTGGGTGACGCGAGTATTAATCTTATTACCTTCAACATCAACAACCTCTAAAACAACCTTACCATCATCTAACAGCAAAATATTGCCAGGTTTAACCTCTTGAGGTAGTGTTTTGTAAGCAATGCCAACCGCATCTTGATTGCCAGAAAGCTCATCAAGATCAGCATCTAATGCAAAACTATCACCATTTTCCAGTTGGATTTTCATACCGTCTTTAAAAGAGGCGATACGAATTTTAGGACCTTGAAGGTCCATCAAAATTCCAATATAAGTATAGTTAGCCTGCGCCCATTCACGTACAGCTTTAACACGCCCTAAATGCTCTTGCTCAGAGCCATGAGAGAAGTTAATACGTACAACATTAACACCTGCTTCTAGAATGCTTTCTAAAACCCCAGGCTTATCCGTTGCCGGCCCCAAGGTTGCTAAGATTTTAGTTCTTCTAGGCAATGTTTACTCCGCTGCTCTTTGTTCTAAGATTTCTACTGCTGGTAATTTTTTGCCTTCTAAGAATTCTAAGAATGCACCACCACCAGTTGAAATATAACTTACTTTGTCTTCAATGTTGTACTTATCAACTGCAGCTAGTGTATCGCCACCGCCCGCAATTGAAAACGCATCAGACTCAGCAATTGCCATACCTAGTGTTTCAGTTCCACCAGCAAATTGATCAAATTCAAATACGCCAACAGGGCCATTCCAAACAATTGTACCTGCGTTTTTCATAATATCAGCTAATTGCTGTGCAGAATCAGGACCGATGTCAAAAATCATATCATCGTCTGCAACATCACCAGCTGCTTTTGTTTCTGCTGCTGCAGTTTCAGAAAATTCTTTACCTGTTACCACATCTGTCGGTACCGGAATCTCGCAATCTTCCATTAATTTTTTAGCTGTTGGGATTAAATCATCTTCACAAAGTGACTTACCAACATTGTGACCTTGTGCCGCAATGAAAGTATTCGCAATACCGCCGCCAACAACTAATTGGTCTACAACTTTAGATAATGATTCTAACACTGTTAATTTAGTTGACACTTTAGAGCCACCAACAATTGCAACCATTGGACGTGCTGGATTATCTAGCGCTTTGCCTAATGCTTCAAGCTCTCCAGTTAATAACGGACCAGAACATGCAACTGCTGCGTATTTAGCCACACCATGAGTTGACGCTTGAGCACGGTGAGCTGTACCAAACGCATCCATCGCAAAAATATCACACATTGCTGCCATCTGCTTAGACAATGCATCATCATTTGATTTTTCACCTTTGTTAAAACGTACATTTTCACAAAGCACCACGTCGCCATCATTCATCTCGACACCATTTAGCCAATCTTTTTCTAAACGCACTTCTTGACCTAATAGTTCAGTTAGTCTATTTGCAACTGGTTGCAAAGAAAACTCATCTGCAGGCTCGCCTTCAGTTGGGCGACCAAGATGTGACATTAACATTACTTTAGCGCCTTGCTTTACAGCCATTTCAATGGTTGGTAATGAAGCCTTAATACGCTTATCACTTGTTACTACACCATCTTTAATGGGTACATTAAGATCTTGACGAATCAATACTTTTTTTGAATTTAAATCTAAATCTGATAAATTGATAACTGACATACTGTTCTCCTACTATTGTTATGCAATTGACTGATCAACAATTTTGATCAGGCTTTGTTCAACTGGATCAATCAGTGATGATAAATCATCAGCATCTGACAGTTGAGTAATATGTTTAGAGGGTAATGCTAAACCAACTTTAGTAGCACCATCCTGTGTATATACCGAAATTCGGCATGGCAACATTGTCGCCAAATTCATATCCTTTTCGAGGATATCTTTTGCAACCTTTGGATTGCAAACTTCAAACACATGGCATTGATCTGCCAACTCGTGGCCTTTTCCAGCCAATGTTTGTTTAATGTCATAAGAATGCAAAATTCCAAACTGATTGTTTGGAACGGCTTCTTTTATTTTTTCAATGACTTTATCAACACTAAGTTGGGAGTCTTTAATATAAATATCTGACATAAAAACACGGCCCACTATAGCAGGCCGTAATTTTTTTATAACTTAAGCTACGTGCTCAACCAAACGAAGCATGTTACAAGTGTAACCATACTCGTTATCGTACCAAGACACCAACTTCACGAATGTATCATCAAGTGCAATACCAGCACCAGAATCAAAAATAGATGAAGATGTGTGGCCACGGAAGTCTGAAGAAACTACTGCTTCATCAGTGTAGCTTAATGTACCAGCCATTGCGCCTTCTGAAGCTTCTTTCATTGCAGCACAAATTTCTTCGTATGTTGCAGGCTTATCTAACTCACAAGTTAAATCAACTACTGAAACGTCAACTGAAGGAATACGGAAAGCCATACCTGTTAATTTACCATTAAGCTCAGGTAAAACCACACCTACTGCCTTAGCAGCACCTGTTGATGAAGGAATGATGTTTTCAAATACTGCACGACCACCTCTCCAATCTTTCATTGAAGGACCGTCAACAGTTTTCTGTGTTGCAGTTGAAGCATGTACAGTCGTCATTAAACCACGCTTTAAACCCCATTTATCATTGATAACTTTAGCAATTGGTGCTAGACAGTTAGTTGTACATGAAGCTGCTGAAACAATTGCTTGGCCTGCGTACTCTTCGTGGTTTACACCATATACAAACATTGGTGTACCATCTTTAGATGGTGCTGATTGAACAACTTTCTTAGCACCAGCATCGATGTGTGCTTGACAAGACTCTTCAGTTAAGAAGAAGCCAGTACAATCAATTACGATCTCTGCACCAATTTCGTCCCACTTAAGGTCTGCTGGGTTGCGCTCAGCTGAAAGACGAATCTTCTTACCATCGATAACAAAGTTATCGCCTTCAACAGCTACTTCACCGTCAAAACGACCTTGTGCTGTATCGTACTTAAGCATGTATGCTAAGTAATCATTTTCTAATAAGTCGTTGATACCTACTACTTCTAATTCTGGGAAATCTTTCTTAATTGCACGGAAAGCCATACGACCAATACGACCAAATCCATTAATACCTACTTTAGTTGCCATGTTTTTACTCCTTTTTACTTGATGACATTTACACCACTTAGATGCAAATTTTTATTACAGCACACCAAATTTAGTGTGCCATTAATTCTTTATTAATTAACCAATAACTGATTTAGCAGTAGCAACTACATTGTCTACTGTGAAACCAAATTCTTTAAATAGTTGATCTGCTGGCGCAGATTCACCGAATGACTTCATGCCAACGATAGCACCTTCTAAGCCAACATACTTGTACCAACCATTGTCAATACTTGCTTCAATTGCAACACGCTTAACACCTGGTGTTAATACTGAATCACGGTATGCTTGATCTTGCGCGTCAAACGCTTCTGGACAAGGCATTGAAACAACGCGAACATTTTCGCTCATCGCTGCAGCCGCATCAACTGCTAAGCCAACTTCTGAACCTGTTGCGATCAAGATCACATCTGCATCGCCGTCGCAGTCTTTAAGTACATAACCACCTTTTTCAATATTAGCTACTTGTTCAGCCGTTCTTTCCATTGGTGTTAGGTTTTGACGAGAGAATACTAATGCAGTTGGTGCATCACCACGCGTAATAGCCATCTTCCAAGAAACCGCTGATTCAATCGCATCACAACCTCTCCAAGTTTGGAAGTTAGGGATAACACGCATTGTTGCTAGTTGCTCAACTGGCTGGTGCGTTGGACCATCTTCACCAAGACCGATAGAATCGTGTGTGTACACATAAATAGCACCAAGCTTCATCAACGCTGACATTCTTAATGAGTTACGCATAAACTCCATAAACATGAAGAATGTTGCGCTGTATGCTTTAAAGCCACCATGAAGAATCATGCCGTTAACCATATGTGCCATACCAAATTCACGAACACCCCAAGAAATGTAGTTACCATTAGCATTGCTAGGGCTTACTTTAACTGTGCCTGACCAGTTAGTAAGGTTTGAACCTGTTAGGTCAGCTGAACCACCAAATAATTCTGGCAATAATGGGCCAATTGCCTCAATTGCATTTTGTGACGCTTTACGAGAAGCAATGTTTGGCATTTCTTCTTGCGTGCTCGCAATAAACTTATCCATTTCTGCTTCGAAATTGGCCGGAAGCGTACCCGCCATACGACGTTCAAATTCTGCTGCTTCTTCTGGAAATGCTGATTTGTAAGCTGAAAATTTATCATTCCAAGCGCTTTCATCTGCTGCACCTTGTTCTTTATGATCCCAACCAGCGTAAATATCAGCAGGAATCTCGAATGGCGCGCTATCCCAGCCTAATTCTTTACGTGTTGCTGCAATTTCTTCATCACCTAATGGTGCACCGTGACAATCGTGAGTACCACATAAGTTTGGAGAACCAAAACCAATGGTTGTACGTGTACAGATTAATGTTGGCTTAGAAGTTTCGGCTTTACCAGCTTCAATTGCTGCATTAATAGCATCAGAATCGTGACCATCAACATCACGAACAACGTGCCAACCGTAAGACTCGAAACGACCTGCAACATCTTTTTCCATCCAGTCAGAAATATGACCATCAATTGAAATATCGTTATCATCCCAAAATGCTGTCAACTTACCTAAGCCCAAAGTACCAGCCATTGCACATGACTCATGCGACAAACCTTCCATTAAACAACCATCACCCATGAACACCCAAGTGCGGTGATCAACGATATCATGACCGTCTTTATTAAATTGTGCAGCTAATGTGCGCTCAGCAATTGCCATACCAACCGCATTAGTAATGCCTTGGCCTAGTGGGCCTGTTGTTGTTTCAATACCATCTGCATAACCATACTCAGGGTGACCTGCAGTTTTAGCATGTAATTGACGGAAATCTTTAATATCATCCATGCTTAAGTCAAAACCAGACAAGTGTAGTAATGAGTACATAAGCATTGAGCCGTGGCCATTTGATAAAACAAAGCGATCACGATCAGCCCATTTAGCGCTGGTAGGGTTGTACTTCATGTGGTCGTTCCAAAGTACTTCAGCAATATCTGCCATACCCATTGGTGCACCTGGGTGGCCTGAATTTGCTTTTTGAACTGCGTCCATACTTAGGGCACGAATCGCGTTTGCTAGATCTCTGCGTGATGGCATATTAATTTCCTTGAATACAAAAGAAAATTATTATACGCAAAAACCCATCAACTTTCAAGAATAGCGCAAGTGGTTGTTTTTACATCAAAAAAGATATTTTTTTACTATTCTTTTCCTGTTGTTAGATAAACCTCGATACTCTCCATATTTTCAGGAGTTCCACTCAAAACCAGGTGATCTTCCACTCTTAATCTAGTTTCATTTGACGGATTATCGCCACGAATACTGCCACGTTTGATTGCCTCCACTCTAACATCGAATTTATGAAACTCCAGCTCACCAACAGTTTTGCCGGTTGCAAAATAATCAGGCGTCAAAACAATTGTATGAATAATACCTTTCATTACTTGGTGCTGTTCCATAGGATTATCATCCTCACCAGGATAAAAATTCTCCAATAATCGGTAACGGTTTTTTCGAATGCCTCTAATCTCTCGCAATACTTTTCTAGGGGGTTCGCCAATCATCAGCATTAAGTGAGAAGCCAGCATAATGCTAGATTCAAATGTATCTGGGATCACCTCATTTGCACCCGCTTCAAGTAATTCATTAACATGTGAATCATCCGGAGTACGCACCAAAACTGGAATATGTTTATTAATGCGACGTATGTTTTTTAAAATCTTTATTGAGGCATGAAAATCACTGAAAGTAATAATAACAATTTTTGCTTTATTCAAAAACGCAGCTTTCAAAATAGTTTCTTTTGCCGCATCTCCATAATAGACATTTTCACCCGCAGCATGCGCTTCATGCACGCGTCTAATATCCATATCTAGTGCAACAAAATTAGTATTGGCTTTAGTCAAGAACCTGCCAACTGTTTGTCCAACACGACCAAATCCACACAAAATAACATGCCGATTAAGATGTTGATTATCATCCATAATGATTTTTTCAATTCCGTGATGATTGGACAGGTAAGAATTTCCATGTATTTTTTTAGTAATCTTGCCATTAAATTTCACTAAAAATGGCGCGATAGACATACTTAACACAGCTGAGGTTAATAAAATATTACCCATTTCCATAGGTAGCAACTTGTAAGTAAATGCGAGCGTCATTAACACCAATCCAAATTCACCTACTTGTGAGAGTGAAAGTGAGATACGTAGCGCAACACCCGGCTCTTTTTTCATCATTCTTGCAACAACGTACAATACAAAACCTTTTAGCAAAATAATGCCAATGGTGATAGCAACAATAAGCGCTAGGTGTTGTTGCAACACCTCAAGTGAGATTAACATACCAACAGTGACAAAAAACAATCCTAGCAAGATATCTTGAAATGGACGAATGTCAGATTCAATTTGATGGCGATACTCAGTCTCGCTCAGCATCATGCCGGCTAAAAACGCACCCAATGTCATTGATAATCCCATTTGTTCTGTAAAGGCTGCCGCGCCTAATGCAACTGTTAATACTGTCAGGGTAAACAATTCTTGTGATTTGGCAGATGCCACTTCATGAAATAAAGGCTTGAGTAAATATTTACCAATCAAGTGCATGATAATGACAACAATAACTCCTTTTAAAAATGCAACGCCTAGTGCTAACCCTAGTGCATTGTCACTACCACTCGTGAGTGCCAATGTAGGAATTAGAATCAACAGTGGGATGGCGATAATATCTTGGAAAATAAGCACACCCAAGGCTGAACGTCCATGACGAGAATGGATCTCTGATTGCTCGGTTAGCTGCTTAATAACAATGGCTGTTGATGATAAAGCAAATGCACTAGCAACAACTATATTGGTATTGGCATCTAACCCTACTAAATAACCCACAGCATAAACCAAAACCGCTGTCGTAATCACCTGAATAGTTCCAAGTCCAAATACCTGCCTGCGCATGGAAATCATTTGTGCCAATGAAAATTCTAGTCCAATGGCAAATAATAAAAATACAATACCAAACTCAGCCAGCAGTTCAATATTTTCTTCTTTATCAATCCACCCAAACCCATTTGGGCCTACAATAATGCCTACAATAATGTAGCCTAAAATTGGCGGAAAATGAAGTCGGCGCGACAAGGCAACAATCGCCACTGCGATAGCAAGCAACAAAACAACGTGGATTAGCAAATGTTCGTTCATGTATTTGTTGGATTAATCTATAGTGAGATTTGAAATAATTTCAATTGTAAACAAAAAACACACTCAGTGCTTAACATAAACTATAAAACAAGCGAAATTTAAGACGCTTTAGCTCGATGAATACAGGCAATGCCAAATGATAAATTGCTAAATGAAACATTACTAAATCCTAAGTCTTGTAGAATGTTTACCATCTCTTGTTGTGATGGAAATTTGGAAATTGACTCAATTAAATACTGATATGCATCAGGATTTTTTGATACAAAAGCGCCCAAACGAGGAATGACAATTCTCGACCACGCTTCATAAAAAGGCTTTAGCCAAAAAACAGGCGTACTAAATTCAAGACAATAGAAGGATCCACCTGGTTTTAACACCCGATTAATCTCAATGAGTGCCAAATTAATATCAGTAACATTTCTAATCCCAAACGAAATACTCAAAACATCAATCGAGTTATCCTCAAAAGGAAGATATTGTGCATCCGCAGCAATATAACTGCATTTGTTCTGTAGTCTTTTCTTGGCAATATTTATCATTTCAAGAGAAGGATCAACAATACACACTGTTTTATTAGAATCTATTAATGCTTTGGCAATATCGCCAGTACCGCCAGCAAGGTCAACAATCAAATCTCCTGATGCACGACTAATTTCACGGGAAAATCTTTTTTTCCAAAGACGATGTATGCCCATACTCATAATATCGTTCATCAGATCATAACGTGGAGCTACTCTTTGGAAGACACTACGAATGAGTTTTTGCCGTTGAGAGGTGTCTACCACAGCATTGCCAAAACTATTTGACAGATTATTTTTCATGCTTATGATTTTCTATTAACAACAAATAAATATACAAACATAGGAATTAACATCAATATTCCATACATGACAGGCGCAATAGTCATTTGTGTATTTTGTAAGATAGTGCCTGTTACCAAAATAGCCGTACCACCATTTTGAATCGATGTTTCAATGGCAATAGTTCTAGAATCTTCCTTGCTTTGTTTCATCATTCTAGCAAAATAATAACCAAGTGCAATTGCCAGACTTGCAAGCACTATGGCTGGAGCACCAGTTTGAGTAATAAATTCTGGCATTTTTTCTAAATTACTATAAATAATGCCTGCAATAACCATTAGCAACATTGCAAAAGGAATTCTGGTTAATTGCTTTTCAAATTTAGTGCAGAAATTTGGCTTATGATGGCGCAAGTACATGCCTAACAACACAGGTACTATAGTTACTACTGATAATTTTGCCACTGTAATTAAAAATGGCAATTGAATATTAGACTCCATACCCAGCTCTGAAGCGATGATCCAGCCTGCAATTAGTGGGATGGTAAATGGTGTTAACAAACTAACAATTGCTGTTAAAGAAATAGATAAAGCAAGATTGCCATTTGCCATGTAAGTAAACATATTAGATGTTGTTCCTCCAGGACTTAAGGCCAAAATCATAAATCCAATAAATATTTCTACTGGCAATCCTAATGGCGATAAAAGAATGAAGGCCAATATAGGCAATAATAGCATTTGCGAACCAATACCAACCAAAATTGCTTTTGGCATTTTTTTAAGGCGTTTGAAATCTGCCAATGTGAGGTTACTGCCCATACCAAACATGATAAAAAACAAAACAACTGGGAGGGCGATTGCCAATACAAGATCTTGATTCATAACTGAGACATCCAAATAGTGGTTAAATATGTAAAGCCATAAGCAAAATATAGCCTACCTGTTAATGCTGTTAGCACTAAACGTTTATTTTTATCAGCATTAAGCAATTTAAGCGGCTGATAAAGCGCCAAAGCACTAATTAGTATCAATGCTATCGAGTCTAACATTCCAGCAAAAAACAATAACACACTCACCAAATAAGTCAGCGCTGAAAGCGTGTAATACGCACGCACACTAAATTTAAATCCCAATCTAACACTCATGGTTTTAATGCCTTGCGCTAAATCTTGCTCGTAATCACGCAACTCATTGCTAAGCAATAATAGCGATGAAAGTAGGCTGAATGGCAATGATAACAAAAATATATTAAAGTTATAAACACCAGAAACAACATAATATGAACCACCCACAAGCAATACGCCCATAAATAAAAATACCAATAGTACGCCTAGGCCGCGTGACTTATAATTAATTTGTCCGCCGGTATAGCCCCAAGCGCCAAAAACACCAACAACACCTAACACGAACAAAGGCCATCCTCTAATGCTCACCATATACAGCCCCAAAATAATAGCCATAATCATTACCAACCAACCAATTCTTGCATTGCGTTTAATGGCTTGTCTTTGAGCAAAAGAAAACTCTTCGCTTCTAATATCCCGATAATCATTAATTAAATTAACAGAGATTTGCAACAACAATCCTGCCAACATCACTAAATAAGCAAGTGTAGTGTTGTTCGTTCCTTCAATTAAAGCCAGGCTCACTCCTAAACCACATGTTGCAATAGCAACAATTAAGGAGAACGGTCTTAACGCTTTAATAAAAGCGGTTTTGTCTGACATTGAATTAATTGCCCATGATGGCAGTTAATTCACTGGCCAAAACGTCTGGTGCAATACCGTGTGCAAATTTTGTCACAAAACTACCATCTGGAGCCATTAGGTATAAACTTGAAGTATGATCCATGGTATACATATTTTCATCTTTTGGATCTGCTTCACCCTTTTCATATTTAGCTCTAAATTGTTCAACAACGCGCTTAACCATGGCTTCTGATCCAGTAAGACCCACCATTCTTTTATCAAAAAACGTAACATAGTCTTTTAAGACTTTAGGGGTGTCTCTTTTTGGGTCAACTGAGATAAAGTAAGGCACTATTTTGTTTGCAGTATTGCCCATTTTTTGAAAAGCTGTTGACAAAATAAACATGTTGGTTGGGCACACATCTGGGCAATAGGTGTAACCAAAAAACACTAAAGCATACTTGCCTTTCATGCTTTGCTCAGTAAAACTATTATTATGATGATCTTTTAAAATAAATCGCCCTTGGCCAACACCATCAAAACTAACTGGTTGTCTCTCAACGGCTGCTAAACGCGCCTTGGCTGCATCATCCATATCGGCATTTAAACACTGTTTAATTGTATCGGTATTGTACTGCATCATTTGCAAATACAAATCTTCTCCAGACGTAAACTCTTTGGCCAAAACATCCAACTCCCCAACATTAACACTTTGATCTTTGGTTAATAATGTTAAGTTATCGCTTGGCATGCTTTTGTCTATAAACAGGCAAGCAGCTTCGTTGTTTAAAATTCTTTGTCTTACATTTAATAATTTTTCCACATCAATATTTTGATCAGCCACTGTCGTTACTCGGTCTAAGGTTTTCAATGCATAGGCCTGCTCAAAATATTGTAAAGTGTCGTAATACATAACGCCCAAACCCGCTTTCAATCCTCGATACCCATACTCATACTCTTTGTCAATTTTTCGTAAAGAAACAAGCATGTCACGTCTATTTTTTGTATAGATATGCGCCCTGTCAGGATCAATAGAAACCATCAGGCGAGTTAACTCATCCAGCAAAATCATAACATTTCTATCGTCCATCCAAAAAAATGGGTCTCGTAATTTTGGATCACCTCTAGAAGGCAATATTTTTAAATTAGCGCTTGATAACAATTCAATTACTTTGACCGTGCTTGGCAATTGTTTTAATGATGAGGATAGATTTTTCTCAAGTTCAGGACCAATCCACAAAACCAAAGATGCGGCTTCTAATTGCTTAATTTGTTGCGAATTTGGCTGAAAATTTTGTGGCATTTGATTGCCTTTTATTAATAAATCAGGCTTATCAGATCCTTTCATTAATCCACTAACGATTGAGTGGACGGGTTTAATACTAACAACAACTTTTAACTCATTTGCTCCAGCTGATGACTGTAGAAAAAATAAGAGCGCTAATAATTTAATACTACTTCTTAAAAACATGCTCTAGTTCACTAATTGCATCATCAACTTGTAAAGTAAATATGGCCAATGAACCACAGCGATTATCATTACTCATAAAATTCATAAACTCTGCTCTGGTAGAGCTTTCAAACCAGTCTCCCAATGCGCGCTTTTTAGGCAAGTTTAAAATCAATGCTTGCTTAATACGCTGCATTTGCTCAATATAACTGCACTGCAATGCAGTTGCATTTAACTTGCCCATTTGAGCTATTGAATCTAGTTGGGCCTGATTAGCTGCTTGCTGGGCCAACGCATTAGAGAAGAAAATTGATTGCATTAGCAAAACTATAAAAATTAATGATTTGTTGTTCATATTTTAAAAATCCACTTTTATAAAAAATTAGGCTATGGAAGGTCACTACGTTTAAAAATAAAATAAGCACCTGTAGCACACAATATGCCAAACACCATTGGATATATTATTGCATAAGCAATATAACCAGCCTGACTAAAATTATCCAAAATAACATATGCCGTAGGACCAAGAAGAACCAGCTGTGGATCAAACAACATCATCGTTGCTGTGCGGAATACTTGCATAGGATTAGCCAAAGCAAGTGCAACAGCTGATTCGGGCGATAGGTGCTCTTGAATCATAACCCCTAATAAAATCAAATCTAAAAACAATAATAATATAAGCCAAATAATAAAAGCAGCGCCTTGTGCCACATCTGATGATTTTGTTAACGTAGAAACCAACATACCAATACCTAAGAAACACCAAGCTAGGGACATTAATAAACCGGTATAAAAAATAAACAAATTCCATGGTATTTCACTACCCATGACAACGCCCCATCCAACTGCGCCAGCCATTGCAATAAAAACAGGCAGAAAAATAATAATAAAACGGCCAAAAAAACGACCCCAAAACCAAGCAGCCAAAGACACTGGTAAAGACAACATGTATTCAAAGATGCCAGCCTCTCTATCTCCAGCCACTGATCGAACCGTTGTTATTAATACAAAAATTGGCAATATAGCCATTGACAGCTGAATATAAGTAACCAGCAATCTAGACAATCCAGTAAAGCCCATAATTCGTGACTCAGACAAACCAAAGGCAAACAAAATAACAACAATGCCACCAAATACTACGCTGTAAATCGTAAACCATCTTGCTCTGAGTGATTCAATAATGTCATTAAGTGCTGCTAAATAAAGATGTTTCATTCATCTACCTCCTGCTATTGTCTATCACCATGTCCGTGCAAATCAGCGCCATGAATATTGTATTTTTCTTCAATTTTAAAAACATGCTCTTTAGCTTGCTCATAAGTTAATCCATCCTTTACAAACTCAGATTGGGCACCTAATCCGTATTCCATTGGCGAAGTTTTTTTACGCACATAAGTTGCAGTTTTAGCATTTATCCACTTTTGATTTTGATGACTAGAAACCCATATTTCAGTTTCTTTTGCATCTTTGAAAGGCTTATCCTTCAACCAGATAATCGCACAACCAATATCATCAAACTTAGTCACTCTAGATCGCATTCCTTTAATGGGTGAGTATCTAACTTGTGCTGCAAAACGTCGATCACTCAATACCATACGACAACGCTCGCAAGCATCCCTGTCCCAACGCACATCTTTTGCACCAGTGTCTTGATCATCAAAACAAGATGAAAGAGAAAATACTAAGAAAAATAATACAACTATTTTAGATAAAAACTTCATTTAGCCACCCTCAGACATATTAATGCCGCAGATTAGTGCTGAATATCTTGACAACATGCCCAAAAATTTTAATCGATCTGGACCTGCAATAACACCGCTCCAAATATATTGATCATCTTTGGCATCAAACCCCCAAGACAACAGTGTTTTGGAAAAAGCAGGATCGTCTTTTAATACTGTTACTTGACAACTTAGCTTGCTAGATATATCAATCAAGTCTGAAATGTTATTATCAAGTACCACCTGACCCTGATCCATTTCAACAACACGATTAACCAATGATGACACCTCGTCAAGTCTATGACTAGAAATTAACATGGCAGAGGTTTTTTGTTTTTCTGCTAACAATTCAAATAATACATACCTGGCTTCTGGATCTAGATTTGCAGCAGGCTCATCCATAACCAAAAACTCACTGTCTCTACCTAGAGCAATAGAAATCAACAACTTTTGTTTTTGTCCACCTGATAATTTGACAAAAGGTTGGTTTTTAAATGATCTTGCATTAAACCCCAGTTTTTCAGCCATGTCATTCATTCGCTCTTTATCAGACCTACACAAACTGGCTGCAAATCCTACTAATTGACCTACTGGCATTCTTAATGGTGGTGGCAATTGTGGTACAAATCCAATTTTAGAAAGCACTTGTTCACGATACTCTCTAGGATCTTGACCATCAATACTAACATTTCCTTGAGAACTGTATTCACCAAGCAAACAGCGAATAAGTGTTGTCTTTCCTGCACCATTAGAACCCACCAAAGCCACTCTTTGTCCACGGTTTATTTCAAGATTTATATCTTTTAGTACCTTATTGTTTTTAAATTGTTTTGATACGTTTGAAAGCTTAATCATTCTCTTAATATTGATTCATTTTTTATAAAAATTTGTCCAAACCCTTAACTTTAAAATTAAGAGAATCAGTCGGGCAAACATCAACACACATACCACATCGTGTACAGTCTGCTGTTATGTCCTGCTTAATAGTATGCGCCTTGCCTTTAATGGTTAGGTCAAGCACATGTGGCACCAAACATACTTTTCTGCAATCTCCTTCATGATGACAATCCTTCGCATCATACTCAACTCTTAGCGGCGAGATAGAACCAACCGCTGCATAAGTCACCCCAATTGGGCAAACGTATCGACACCACGCTCTACGTGAGTAAAACACCTCAAATAGTATTAAGACACCCACCCAAATAAGTGCCAGACCCGGTCCATAAATAATGGCTCGACTTACAATGCCTGTTGGAGAAATGGTTTCGAAAATAGTATATCCAGATAATAGCGCTAATAATGCAAAAATAATATAAAAAACACTGCGAGTTTTCCTATGAAATGTATGGTTTTTAATTATTTTTTTCTTGACCAGCCACAAATGTAAAAATTCAGCCAATTCAGACAACAAATGATAAGGACATGCCCAAGAACAAAATGTCCTTCCACCAAGCAATAGCCACATAATAAATACGGTAACAATGCCAATAACCAAATTCAACACAACATGTTTATAAGCCAGAATGACTTGTAATGCCGAGTTCAAATCAGCCATATGAAATCCAACAAAACGTGATGCTGTCATTGCACCTTCTAACAATTGAACATCAAACTTGTAAGATACTAAAAATAAGAAATTTACCAAAAGCAAAACAGTCCATCTACGCTTTTGCCACTTGCCAAATACGTGTGCATGGTGCTCAATATTATCAAACTCTTCTTTGGTTAGTTTTTTATTTTTATAAATTTCTTTTAACTCATCAGACTGTTCATCTTTACTAGGTCTAGATGGTTTATTACCAAAAACTTGGGAAAGTGATTCAATGAAATACTTCATAACTACACTCCCGTCCAATTAGCTATTTTATGAATATCAATCACAATAGCTGCCTCTTCTACCGGGCAAATCATTTCGCAAACACCACAGCCCACACAACCGTCTAATACAGTTGGAATCATTCTGAGAGTGCCATTACTACTTTTGATTGCTTGCATCTCAATGGCATGTTTAGGCGGACACTCATTGCCATGTTGCTCTGCAACCCTTGCTAGCTTTCCAGAAGCTTTTGATTTTTCACGCTCCTTTTCTTGTTCAATGCATTGAGTAATACGTATTTCAATAGGGCATTGACGCACACACAAATCACACAGCTCTAGATCATAAGGGTGATCGGCAACTTTAATAGGATTCCAACGATCAACTTTGTCATATCTTAGCAGCCCGTTGTAATCAGCACCTCTGGCAACACCCTTAAAGCCCTTCCCTTGTAGAGCAAGACAAGTTTTGGGTGCCTCCATACGGGCAAACCCCATGCGTGTATCTGCAGGATAATCAAGATCATGCGTCAATGCACCCGTTGGACAGGCTAGTACACACTGAAGACCATCACAAGAAAAGTCACAAGCTTGCTCTCTAGCATCAATATAAGGCACGCCAATACCCACACCTTCATCAATATCTGCTAGTTTAATTGCATTAACCGGACACACTTGTACACATTGTCCACACTTAATACAAGAGGCTAAAAATTCTTGTTCATTAAAAATTTCTTTCAAAGCACCTGGTGGGCGTAAACGAGTAGAATCGCCACGAACAATAGGTATTAATCCTGCCATGGATGCAGTCAAAACACCAACGGTAAGCGCACTGGATCGAATAAATTCACGACGACTACTTAAGCGCCTATTATTGCTAATTTTAGGTTTTTTTACATCTGTCATAAAATCGCCTCTTTTGTCTCTGGCGCATGCATTAATGGTGCCTCATCTCTAACGAGCATATTTGGTGTTGAGAAAGGCGCTAAACGCTCAAGAAAATCAATAACTGCCATTACTGGCGTTCCCTTTAAAAACTTAGCGGCAGGAATATCCATCCAAATTCTATCTGCATAACCATACAACTCATATGGTTTGTCACCAATACCGTCTTTATCTAAATCGAATCCCTCATAGTCGTCCCAATAATTACCTTGCCATACATTTCGATCGGCTGTTTTTCCACCAGAAACTGATATTTGTGTCTGGTTGCCTTTAAAAGCATTCCTTTTAAATATATTGCCTTTCCAATCATTTAAAAAATCAATGGCAATGTTGGTAAATGCAATTGTATTGTCATGAATTCTATTAGTAGTTTCTGGATCATAGGGTGATACATCAATATACATACCTGTTGCACAATACAAAATATTATTGTTGGCTATCTCTACATCTGAGGTTTCTTTAAAGCCAATTCCTATGCCTGTTGCACCATTTGAATGAGCAATATAATTATCTTTCACCACAACGCCATCACTATACATTAAGAAAATTCCAACCGAATTATTCTCATAATGATTTGACTTAACCTCATTAAAACGAGAATACATAAAATGCAATGAATAGCGCCCACCTCTAGAATCATTTCTAGCAATAATATTATCTGCAGAGTACCAAACAACCATGTCACGGCTATCTCTAATGATATTGTCAGTTATTTTATTATTAAAACTATACCAAAGACGAACCGAGTCCCCCCTCATACCAAGCTCTACATCTTTTGATGAGATGGTATTGCGACGCACAATATTGTTTTCAGATTGTTGAAGGTCTACACCAAAAAGACAATTGTCAATTTTGTTGTCTTTAATAACATTAAAGTTTCCCCTGACTTGGATACCAGAATCAATGTCATTATGTGAGTTCCCAGAGTTGGTCAAGTGCATATTCTTAATCACTGTACCATCTGTATCTACATAGATAACCGATCCTTGCCCACCAGCATCAATGGTTACTTTTCCCTTGCCATCAATAGTAATAGATTGGTCTAGAGTTACTGGGCCAGAATAAATGCCTGGCGGAGGAACTAAAGTACCACCAGGTTCAGTTGCATCAACTAGCTCTTGGAATGATGGGTACTTGGCCGCCTGCGCATTAACAGCCAGTGCTAGAAAAGCATAAAAAACAACTAATATACGTAACATTACTTATCATTAAATTGTTTTTTACGTATCAATGCTGCAGCTGCCAAAATAAAGAAAACAGCCACCATCATACCAAAGCCTGTGTCCGGATATGAATGTGTTGCAAATTGTGCCACCTTACCATCGCCAAACACTGTTGGCATAAATGGCTTCACTGAAAAAGCACCCATGTCATTTAACGTATGGCCATACCACCATAACCACGCTGAGTAATCTATCAGGAAAAATACCGGCAATGCCATAGGCACAATCACTAACAGCCAATAAAGCATGCCACCATTTTTACGTGCACCAAAGACAAGCAAAAACATGGCGCCAATTAGACCGGCAAATGCAAGATTAATTGCCATCTTAAGCGTTTCAACCATTGGTACAATTTCTTCTTGATTGTTAAAGTATCTGCCTAGACTCTTTGCATAGTGCCAAGACATGATTTGGAAAGAGCTGCCGTTCCACGGTTCATAATTATTTTCAGGTTTGGCTTGGTCAATATCATAAGTGATTCTTAATTGATCAATCATGTCTTTCTTGGTCGATTCAGTATTTGCTTGTAATTTTTTTTGTTTTTCAACCTCTGAAGGTAAAACGACTTCAACACCAGAATCTTCTAATGACTTTTTCAAAACACCAGTAATACCGCCAATTACAAATTCAGGCTCATCATCACCGGTATCAGTTGCATCTTGATCCAAGGAAGAAACCATGGAATGCACAAATCCTTCATTCTGTAGATGAAACCCATCATCAGTATAAAGTGCTGCATACATCCAAATAGCTATTGATGCAAATCCTGCGCTCATAATACCCATTCGAATCTTTGGCTTAGTGCACATAAAGCCTAATAGCATTACTATCATAAACGCAATTAAAAACTGACCAAATCCTCTTTCAACTGGACCACCAGCTGCAATTGGATACATGCCAACATAATGATTAATAGTATCCATTTCATGCACACAATCAAGTGCTTCATCTTCTTGAATTTCTACCTTGTCTAATTTTTCACAGCCATTAAAAACACCGTTTACATGAAATTCAATCTTTACACCATCTGGAAAAGATTCAACAGGATAATTTGGCGCTGTTAGAGAAACCCACCAAACTGACGAATAAAAAATAGAAATAATTAAACCAATAGCAGCAAGTGATAAAGCGCCAACCTTTAGTGTTTGTGCATTTGAACTCATTGTTTAAATCCTTTAGTAGTTAGTTGTTTTTAATTCCTATCTCGATAAATAGTTTGTTTATTGAGATAAAAACTAAAAGCTAGGGCGCAATAAAGGCACGCCCTAGTTTATATAGTTTTATTATTCGTAATCTGGATTTTGCCAATCAACAGAAGGTGCTAAATCCTTAGGATCTACTTTCACTCTGGATACCCAATTAATTACCATCTGCATATCCTTCTCTGAGAAGTTTTTAATTTGCTCTACCATCTCAGGGTTTGCATTACGACGTTTACCATCACGAATCCATTCAAACTGACGCAACATGTATTCATAATGCTGTCCTTCAATTCTTGGGTAGAATTTATCAGGCTTGCCTTCGCCATGATCACCATGACATTCCACACAATTATCTTTATATAATTTTTCCCCTTGTGCAAATTCAGGGAATAGGGCGTTCCAAGGGCCTTTACCATTGTCTGGATTCATTGGTAGTGTTGCAATATAAGCTGTTACATCTGCCAATGCTTGTTCATCACCAATGGATTCAGGCAATGCAAAAGGGTACATGGTTGGATTGTCACGATTAAGTGCTCTAATATCTGCCAACTGTTTGATCAAAACCTCGCGTGATTGACCAGCCAATTGTGGGAATGTTCCATCTTTTCTACCCCAGCCTTCAAGCAAGTGACAAGCTGAACACACTTCATAAACTTCAATGCCATTTTCTCGATCAGGAGTTAGGGTCATGGCAACAGATTTTTCACCACCTTCTGCATTCCATTCAACCTTTCCAGCACCTGCACTTACAGATTGTCCAGATATTAATCCAAATGTTAATAGACTTGTGGTGGCTAATAATTTTATTTTATTCATTTTTATAGTCCTTAATTATTGCCCTAAATAAGGGCTATTAAAATATCAATACTTATAATGTAGATAGCCAATCTGCAATTTCTCGCATTTCAGCCTCATTAACAAGCACCATAACGCCTTGCATTGCGGCTGACTGCCCATTTGAGCGTTTGCCCGATTTTATGTCTTTAAGTTGATTAAAGGCATAGTCAGCATTTTGACCGGCCAGTTTTGGATAAATTGGTAGTAATGGTGTTTTTGCATCTTTACCATGGCAAGACCAACAAGTCTTTGCTTTGTATAGCGAAGCACCATCTGCATTAGCTACTGAAGATACACCTAGTGCAATAACAGGAACTAACAATAATGATTTTAAATTTTTCATAATTTCACCTTATTTTAAGTTTTAAAAAATAGGGGGTTGCCCCCCTATTTTTTGGTTTTAGTTAAATAATAATCAGCTATTACTTAACCTTAACTGCGCCATGCTCCTCAAGGAACGTCTTAGCACGCAGACCTAAGTCAGCAGTCTTCACTTGATACTGCCAATGTTGACCAGCCCAAAGTGTTGCGTTTTGGTAGTCGCCATCTGCAGCAAACGCTTCAGCTTTCTTCTTGGCACCATCCGCAAAACCTAACTGATCTGTTGCATCTTCTACTAGAGCAACTACAGTAGGGAAGTCCTTGAAGTTATGGCTAGTAATAAAGCCAACAACAGAGTCAATTACTGCTTGAGTGTCTTTATTAGTCTTAACCTGCTTGTCATAATCAGCCTTCGTATAAGCTTGACCCTCTTGGATCTCGCCTTCTTTAGCTACATAACCCTTAGGTTTAACTAACAAGTAACCTTGCATTTCTAAGTGAAGTGCAGAACAGAACTCTGTACAGTAGTACGGGTAAACACCTGGCTTTTCTGCAACAAAGGTAGTAGTAACTGTCTTACCTGGCTCAATTGATAATTGAACATTTTCATTATAGATTGCAAAACCATGTGTCTCATCTTGAGCACGTTCAAGGTTAGTTAAGTGAATTGAAACCGTTTCACCTTCTTCAACTTCGATGATTTCAGGTGTAATGTGTGAACGAATCACTGTTCCATACACATGAACTACACCGTCCTTACGTACAACTTTTTCACGACCTGCGCGAGTTTTGTAAGGTGAGCGCTTATCAGTGCGAGAATCCCAACCAGACTTGTATCTTACTACTGGCTTAAGTTTATCTGCCTTGATCGCTGCAACATAGTGCGGCTCGCCCAAAGGAATTGGCATATCTGCTACTAGCTTCATCTTGTCACCACTAATATCAATTAACTGATGGTTTTGCGGATGCAAAGGTCCAACAGGATTGAATCGGTCAATTGCTAACTTATTAAGAGCAACTAAGTACTTACCATCTGGAGAAGCTGAATCGCCTTCCATAGACATTAAGTGACCAATATTATAGTGAATGTGGATCTGATCCAATACTTTACCAGTACAGTAATTCCATTTTGTTACCATTGAGTCAACATAAATAGAGGTATAAACCACACATTGTTCTGAATCATATTGCGTATGCAAAGGACCTAACCCCACTTGAACTTGAGTCTGAAGTGCGTCTTTCATCGCAATGATAGGAATACCGTAATCATCTTTGCCTTCAAACTTTTTATTATCAATGGCATTTTTGATCTTATCCCAACCGTAAACCCAAGCATGAGAATCTAGCTTACCAGAAACAATAATATGTGTTCCATCAGGGCTAACATCTACACCATGCGGACTCTTAGGCTCAGGAACCAAGAACATTAAATCATTTGCAACAGCTTCATCGATAGAGATTAATGTAGAGCCATTAACTTCACTACCAATCTTACCAGCATTAACCAACTCAGCTGCTTTTTCCCAGTTAGTTACGTGTAAGAAGTCAGTGTCTTTTTGTGAACAACCCGCTTCAAATGGAGGGCGACCTTTTTCTACACCACCAACATAACGCTCTGAACAGAATGAGTTAGTAAAACCCCAGCCCATTGATGCAAATTTACCAGCATCTGATAAATCTTGTGAATAAGGAGGCATCTCAAAAGTGAATGACTTAGACTCATCAATTCTTCCTTTCTCGTTATCAAACTTCCAGTACGTTAGACCACCACGATACTTGTCATTAAACTCTGAAAGAGGAACAAAGTCATTGCTAATAGGTGCAGCATATTGTGCAGCGTCCATTACATACTCAGTATTAGGCGTTACAAATGCACCACCATGTGCCGATTTAAAGTATGGGTTACCAACAATTTGCTTAGTTTCAAAATCGTGCAAATCAATAACCGCTATACGAGGATTGGCCTTATCATTGATAAATAAGTACCTACCATTGTATTCACCATTAGTTTCAGAAAATGCTGGATGGTGCGTATCACCAAACTGAATTTCCATATCGTCATTGCCACCTTGCTTCAATACTGCTTTTGATTCATCATCAAAACCATAACCCTGCCAAGGCTCAGGCGTAAATACGCCAATATATTTTAGAATGCGCATCGATGGAATGCCGTAAACAATCACATGTCCACTTTGTCCACCTGATGAAAATGCTAAGTATTCATCACGCCCACCAGTTGGTGTATAAATTTTAGCCGCTGAAAGGACATCGCTTTCAGTCAAGCCTCTTGCTTTCATTACATCCTGTAATGATCCTTCTGCCACTGCACTTGTCGCTAGGGTAACACCCAGACTCAAACCCAGTATGGCAGAATTCAACTTTTTCAGTTTCATAACCACTTCTCCTTTTGTAAAAACACAACCACCCAAAAGATTAAAATCGACTTCAATGTTTTATAAGCAGCCGCATTATCCTTAAGGAGGTTTGAATTCTACGCCTGAAGAGCGATTTTAAAATTGACCTAGGTCAAGACATAAACCATAAACTTTTTATGGGTTTAATGATGTTATCTAGCAATTCTGTGTGTTTCAAAAGGAAAAGAAACTTTCCACAGAGCGCCATCAGAGTAAAAAATAAGATTGGCAAACCAATTCATGCTTCTTAATGTACACAGTGATATAAAGCCTTTTGTATAAAAGTGATTCAGATTTATTTCATCAAAATAATAGTTTGGCAAGTTGTGATCAATCTCCACCCCTTCAAACTGCATCATCACCTCATCAGCCGTAATACCCTTAAAATTAACATTGATATCCATGGGCTTAGTTGCAATCATGCCCTTAGGAGAAATGTCAATTGTTAGTGATTTTCCTTGAGCAATTTCAACACTACAAGAAGATTTAGAAATTTGACAATCTTCCACTTTGATATGATGCTCAATAACTTCTTTAAAAAAATACTGATATAAATAGCCTGACGCAATTAAGGCGACCGATAATAACAAAATTAAATTTTGAGCTTTATTTTTGATAATGTTTAATAATCAGATCAATATCATCTGCCATGTTGATAATATTGTGCGGCGTTGGAAATTCTGCAAGTTTTTTACCATCAGGGGAAATTAGATAAATCTGAGCAGTGTGATTAATGATATAGCCTTCTTCAAGGGCGTAGTCTGGCAAAGGATCTTTTGCTTGCAAAATAAATTCCTTACCGTGTTTATCTTTTAAGACTTTTTCATAATAAGCATGGAATGACTTTACCAATTGATTAATGGTTTTTTGATCACCAGATACGCCTAAAAAATCCTCATCAAAATGAGCAACGTATGTTTTTAATGCTTCTGGTGTATCTCTTAATGGATCAAATGTAATTGCTACAATATTTGGAACAACTATTGAATCATTATTTGCCAAAGTAGCCTTAAGCAAAGACATGTTTGCTAATTCTGTTGGACAGACATCAGGACAATGTGTGTAAATGAATAACAATAGTGTCCAATCGCCCTTTAAATTATCATTGTCAAAACGATGGTTATTATGATCAATTAATGAAAATGACGGCAACACTCTGTCAGATTCATGCGAAATTATAGAGGCTTTTAATTGAGGCTTTAATACGCGGTAATTCTTATCTGAATCAAGCGTGTAAAACAGTATTGCAGCCAATACAACAACAACTGCGATGACTTTTTTATACATCATTAATGCATTTTATGATGCATCATCATTTTTCCTTTTCTAACTTTAAAACCAACAACTTGTGACGTGTTATTATCAAAGGTCAATGTGATCATTACAGTGTCGCCTTTTTTAGGAACCGTATCTGGATTAATCAGCATAACATGCCAACTACCTGGCTTCAAATGAAGACTACCTTGTGCCGGAATTGGCATAAATGCTTGTTCTACCATTTTCATCATGCCATCGGCTTCAACAGTCCTATGAAGTTGAACATCTTTATAGCCATCTGCATGAGCAGACAACAACTTAACATCTTGATTGGTATGATTATAAATTTTTACAAAAGCACCCAGAGCTGGTGCATTAGGCGGTGCAGTTCTAACCCAAGGATCATCGACTTGGATACCCAAGTCAGCATGAGCAGGCGTTACAATAAATCCTAGTAATAGGAATGACATAAATATTGATGCTATTTTTTTCATATTTTCTCCATTGTTGTAAATATTAAGAATGCTTGATATATTACTAGCTAAAAAACAATCGTAATTGATTTGCATCAATAAAATACACACAATTTTATTATGTGGATAAATTGACTTACGTAAATTAGCTATTAATCTAATCGTCCAAAATACTTAAAAATGCTAACAAATTATGGATATCCTCTTGAGTGTAATCCGCAAACATATTATCCTCGGGCTCTTCATCATCATGAATCCGTTCACTCTTTTGATAACTAATGATCTGCTTTTCTAAATACTTTGTATATTGCCCTGCAAGCAGCGGAATGCCTTTTCTATCTTTACCTTCGCCAGTCTTACCATGGCAAGATTTACAATCAGACATGTATAGTTTTCTACCCTGATCAAAATCACCATTAAACCTTGGAATATTGAGCACCGATTGAGACAATTTTAATCGAGCATAAGCGTCGAATTTTTTGCTAGTATCAATAGGAGGCACTTTCGTTAATAACACCACATTAGCTAAATATCCGGAAACATCAATAATGTCTTCATTAGGCAATTCTCTTTCTTTGGTATAAGGCGTCATCGGAATATTTAAACGCTCTCTGCTTTTGAACAACTCCAGTTGTGTTTTTAAATATTTAAAAGGAAGGCCGGCAATTCTTGGGTATTCTCCATCTTTACCACCCTCTCCAAACTCACCATGACAGCCTGCACACGTCTCATTAATTTCTTCGCCAATTTCTGCATTAAATGCAAACACTGGGTACAAAAATAAGAATGTCAACAATATAATGAAAAAAGATCTGATGTGTTTGAACATGGTTTAGATTGCGTTAAAAAGAACGGGTTTTTTCTTTTTGTAAAATAAAAATATATTTTACTAGTAATATTGGGCAAACAATATCAATATCAAACGTATAATTTTCTTATGCTAAAAATCTTAACGATTTCTTTTCTTTGTGTACTTACAAGCATAACCTATGCTGAGGCAGAGCTTGATAGTGAGCTTATGCAGGCCATGGCAGCCAACCCAAATATAGAGAATGGCAAAAAGGTCTTCCAATTGTGCCTTGGCTGTCACGGTCTTAAGGCTTGGGGAACTGATGATGGCATCTATCCTCAAATTGCTGGCCAACATCGATCTGTAATTATTAAACAACTTGCTGATATTCGCGCAGGAAATCGTGACAACCCTACCATGATTCCAATAGCCAAAGAATCAGTAATGGGAGGGCCACAAGCCATAGCAGATGTTAGTGCCTATCTACAAACTTTAAAAATGACGCCCAATCCTGAATTTGGCAAAGGCAATAATTTATCCAGAGGTGAAAAACTATACTATCGCAAATGTGCTCAATGTCATGGCGTAGATGGCAGTGGTGATGCTAAAAAATTCTATCCTCGTATTTCAGGTCAGCATTACAACTACTTGCTACGCCAGCTACAATGGATTAAAAATGGAAAACGTCGCAACGCCAATAAAACCATGCAAAGCAAAATTAAAAGACTTAAAGGCTCAGACTTTGAGGCTCTTGCAGATTATATTTCTAGAATTAAGCCATAAATAATAAACGCTATTAAAAAGCATTTTATTAATTTATAGAGAACAAAATATTTAACAAGAAACTTATTTGAATTGGCATTAGAAACCTTGTTCCCGGAGAGTGCAGACCAATTGGGGAGTGAAGCAATGGCAATTAAAAGGGGACGGAGCCCTTGTAGGGAATACACTGACCTCAGTATTCATAATGTTGTACTCTATCAAGTTGTGAAAGAAACAAAAAAGAGTTTGTCGAAAAGTACCATTATTGCTTTTATCGCAATATTTTTTTCTTGCACAAGACACACGACAGAGCGAACGCGGGAGTATAGATAAACTATGTAACCGAGTGAGTGACAAGTGTAACGCAGTGCAAGGGAAAAAGATGAAGCAGAAAAGTGGTGGTTATGGGTGGACTTGAACCACCGACCCCAGCATTATGAATGCTGTGCTCTAACCAGCTGAGCTACATAACCAAAGAGCGTGTATTATCAAGACATTTGATACAAATGTCAATAGCTAAAGACCAATATATTGATAAAATCAACCCTATTATGTCGCCCATTAAAATTGCATTAACAGGTGGAATCGCCTGCGGTAAATCAAACGTTGCTCAAATCTTTTCTGATTTGGGTGTGGATATTATCGATCTTGATGAATTGTCGCGTCTGGTGGTTGAGCCTGGTACTCAAGGCTTGCGTGAGCTTGTTGATTATTTTGGCGATTGCATTTTAAATACCGACCAAACTCTAAATCGACAAGTCTTACGAGAAATATTATTAAAAAATACTACCAATCAAGAAAAAATTGAATCTATTCTGCATCCAAAAATATTGGAAAAAATGCAAATGGAGATTAAAAAAGTCAAAAATAAGTTGGTTATTGTTGAAATACCCCTATTGGTAGAAAAAAATCTGGCTTATTTGTTTGATAGAGCCATTATTGTTGAGTGTGATAAGCAAAAACAGCTAAAAAGACTCATAAAACGCGAAAATATCGATGAAAATCAAGCAAAAAGTATGATTTCTGCACAAACAACTCAAGAAAATCGCCTAAAGCTGGCCAATCAATTACCTGTTGATATCATTGAAAATAATTCGCAAATTTTTGAAATGGAGCAAAAAGTTAAAGATTTATATCAAAAATTAGTCAATCTTTAATCTTTCAACTACTCTGCCACTAACAAGATGCTCATTGATAATTTCATCAATATCCTCTTTATCAATATACTGATACCACACATCATCAGGGTATACCACAGCGACTGGGCCGTGCTCACACCTACCCAAACAACGAGATTCACTAATGCCAATTTCGCCCGCACATAACTTGCCCATGTCTCTACAGGTGTCTTTGGCATAACGATACAACTCTTTAGCGCCAAATTGTGAACAACAAGCTTTGCCATCTTTGCGAATGTTGTTACAAAAGAAAATGTGTTTTTTATAAAAATTACTCATGATTCGACTGCCCGCTTATAACAATGTTTTTTATCAATGCCTGTCATTTTACTTGCAAGTTTGGCCGCTTTTGAAGCGCCCATTTCTGTCAGCAATATAGGTATTATTTTATCCAGTTGCTCTTCGCCTTTAACTTTAGAATTTTTATCAACTGCTGAGATAATAACAACAAACTCACCTTTTTGATGTGATTCATCTTCTTGTAAATAATGAATCAAATTTGGCAAGGTATTGGTTTTGATGGTTTCAAAAGATTTGGTTAACTCTTTGGCAAAACAAACAATCCGATCATCGCCTAAAACGGTTTGCAAATCTTTAGCACAGGCCAAAATACGCTTAGGAGATTCATAAAAAATGGCAGTTTCATCAATGTGCGCAATGGCTTGAATGGCTTTAATTCGTGCTGATTGCTTGTTGGGAAAAAACCCAAAAAAACTAAATTTATCGCTGGCAATGCCTGATACGCTCATCGCGCTAATCATAGCGCTAGCACCCGGTATTGGCGATACATCAACCCCTGCTTTTTTAGCCTCACTAACCAAAACATAACCTGGATCACTAATCAGTGGTGTACCTGCATCACTCACTAAAGCAATGTTTTTTCCTGATAATAACTCACCAACCACTTCAAGCGCCTTGTGTTTTTCATTGTGCTCATGGAATGCGCGCATGTTGGTATTAATGTCATAATGAGTCATCAATCTTTTGGAGTGACGTGTGTCTTCTGCCAGAATTAGATCAACCGTTTTTAGAGTTTCAATCGCCCTAAAAGTGATATCATCTAAATTTCCAATAGGTGTTGCAACAATATAAAGCGTTCCGATCATGTTTAGTTTTAAAAGAAAAGTTGGCAATCAAGCAGAAGATATTGCACTAAAACATCTTGTTCAGCACGGACTTGAACTTATTGAGCAAAACTATCTTACTAAATTTGGTGAAATAGATCTTATTATGCTCGATACCGATCAACAAATATTGGTTTTTGTTGAAGTTCGTTATCGGCAGAATAATAAATTTGCCTCAGCCACTGATACAATTGATCATAATAAGCAATCAAAAATTATTCGCACAGCCAAACACTATCTTCAACGCCACGAAAAGTTTGATGAATATATCTGCCGGTTTGACGTTGTGGGTGTAGAATCTGATTTAAAATATCCTAAAATTAACTGGATACAAGATGCTTTCGAGGGCTAACTAATCATGAAAAAAATCATTCTATCAGCGGTTTTAATTGCTAATTCATTGTTTTTAACAGGGTGTTTGCCTGCCATTCAAAGTGCATCCACTGTGAGTACTGCCATTACTGTTACTAATGATAGGCGTAGTGCGGGCGAGGTGCTTGACGATCGAACCATTGCATTTAGATTGTTTGCATGGCCAAGTACGGATACAGCACTTGAAGATGCGCATTTGAATTTTATGGTCTATGACAAAGCTGTATTAATTACAGGCGAAGCGCCTACTAACAGCGTACGCAATTACGCCAGCAAACAAGCTGCATTACAAGATGCTAAAATCAAACAAGTATTTAATGAAGTAACTGTTGGCCCAAACAGTAGCTTATTAAGCCGAGCTAAAGATTCAGCCATCACAGTACAGGTTGAAGCCCTATTTCACGATCAAGAGGTATTTCATCCAACACATGTGAGAGTGATGACCGAGAACCAAACAATTTATTTAATGGGTGCTGTTACTAAGCGTGAAGCAGATAAGGCTGTTAAAGTTGCTAGCAAAGCCAAAGGTGCAAAGAAAGTAGTGAAGTTATTTAACTATTTAAAAACTCGTCCAGCTGCTGAGATTGAACGTGATAGACAAAGAGAGCTGGCCGCACAAAAAGAAGCAGAACTCAAAAAACAACAGGCTGAATTAGATGCTAAAAAAGCCAAACTCAAACAAGAACTAAGAGCGCTTGGTGGTAGTGCCGAAGGAACGCCTTTTTAATTTTTGACTTGTACTCGCTTGACGGGTGCGAATGAAAATCGGTGTTGACCAACAATTGCGCCCAATCTTTTTAAAGCTTCTAGGTGCGCTTTAGTGCCATAACCCTTGTGCTTGGCAAATCCGTATTCTGGGTACAAGCCATCTAACTCAATCATTTGTCTGTCGCGCGTGACTTTGGCAACGATTGATGCTGCCGATATTACGGGCTCGGTTAAATCACCTTTAACAATGGCTGTGCAGTTTTCTATCTCTGGACAGCGATTGCCATCAACCAATACTTTATTGTAATCAGTATTTAAGTTTTCTACCGCTCGATGCATGGCCAACATAGTGGCCTGCAAAATATTAATCTCATCAATTTCTTTGGCGTTTGCTTCGCCCACTGCCCATTGACACTGATCAGTAATTAATTCGTAGAGTGCTTCGCGTTTTTTCTCACTGAGTTTTTTAGAATCGGTTAATTCCGGAAGATTAAACTCACTAGGAAGAATAACTGCACCAGCAACAACTGAGCCAACCAACGGCCCGCGACCTGCTTCATCAACCCCAATAACAATCACTTATAGTGCTTTAAAGCCAATATCGGTACGGTAGTAAGCGCTCGGCCAATTAATTTTTTTAAGCAGTGCGTAGGCATTATCTTGTGCATCCTTCGTGTTACTACCTAGTGCTGTTGCACACAACACACGTCCACCACTAGAAACAACAACATCGCCATCCATTTTTGTACCTGCATGGAAAACTTTAGCATCAGAAGCGTCCTCTGGTAAGCCAATTGCCTCACCCGATGGATAAGCATCTGGATAGCCATTAGCTGCCAGCACCACACCCATGGATGAGCGCTCATCCCACTTAATATCAGCCTGATCAAGCCTGCCTTGAGTAGCCAGCATGCAAAGATCTGCTAAATTTGATTTAAGACGCATCATAATTGGCTGTGTTTCAGGATCGCCGAAACGACAATTGTATTCTAATACTTTAGAATTACCTTGTTTATCAATCATCAGCCCTGCATATAAAAATCCTGTGTACGGATTGCCCTCTGCTGCCATTGAATCAACCGTTGGACGAATGACCGTATCCATTACATTTTGAAAAATCTCCTCTGTCACAATCGGGGCAGGAGAGTAGGCGCCCATGCCACCTGTATTAGGCCCTTTATCGCCGTTATCTCTTGCCTTATGATCTTGAGAGGTTGCCATTGGTAGAATATTTTTCCCATCCACCATGACAATAAAGCTAGCCTCTTCACCTACCAAAAACTCTTCAATGACCACTCTTGAGCCTGCATCACCAAAGCGGTTTCCCTCTAGCATATCATTAATAGCATTTTCTGCTTCTTGTTGAGTATTGGCAATAATGACCCCTTTACCTGCTGCCAATCCATCTGCTTTAATAACAATTGGCGTGCCTTTGTCCTTAACGTATTGAATGGCTGGTACTACCTCAGTAAACACATCATAAAAGGCAGTTGGAATGTTGTTACGATCAAGAAAATCTTTACAAAAAGCTTTTGACCCTTCTAATTGAGAGGCGTCTTGTGTAGGACCAAAAATAGCCAATCCTTGCGCTTGAAAACTATCCACCACGCCAATGACCAAAGGCGCTTCTGGGCCAACAATGGTAAGATCTACTTGATTATCTTTAACAAACGCAATCAAGCCGTCAATATCTTCGGATCCTACATCAATATTGGTTAGTTTGCTTTCAAGATATGTGCCTGCATTTCCAGGCGCTACAAATATTTCTTCTACTGTGTCAAATTTGGCACATTGCCAAGCCAAGGCGTGCTCACGGCCGCCACTGCCGATAACTAAAATCTTCATACGTACTCTTCAATAAATTCTCTAAATTTTTTGTGTGACATGATTTGTGTACCATCACAATTAAATGACATGGAAATGGTAGAATTAAACAAATTAATCACTGTTGAACGCAGATAGTAGCCGTCCAAATTCCTCAGTGCAGGAATATGTTCAATGATATATCTCAATTCATCTTCATTTGTTAATTGCTTCATGCTTTCATTTCTATGGTGAAACGCCTGTTGCCACTCATCAGATAGATATTCAAACGCTTTATCATGCTCAAGCATTTGATAATAACGCTTAATCAATGCTTCCTTTTCTTCTACAGTGATTGTACCAAAATGATTAAACACATAATCTGGCACTAATAAATCTTCAGCTAGATGAACCTCAACGTTAAACGGGTCAAACACTGATGAGGTTTTAATTTCGCCATTATTAAGTCCAATAACAATTCGATAAACACCTGTTGACAATAATAAAAACAGGATAACTTCTAACAACTCGTCGATATTTTCATCAACTAAGTTAAGTGTGCGTTCACGATTGTAAACACTGTCTCTTAGGCTTTTATCTCCCTTAACGCTACGCATTAAGTTATCATCAAAGTAATAACCAACTAATGCATTTTTTTTATTCTTTCCAGTGTTCATGCTCTAAATTATAGTCAATTATTAAATGAATAATCGTTTGGGTTTAATGCCGCCTTTTTCATCAGGCTCACCAATGCCTAAAAACTGTTGTTGATGATCAAATAATTTAATAACTTTGAATGCATCTTGTTCAACAGAGGTAATAGATCTGCCGTATCTGATGTCAATGGATTGTTGTTCGTTAAGGATAATACTACTCATTTCTGGCAACATTTGTTCACTAGGTAAAATCTTCTCATCTAGTTGCTGATAATCACTGGTTGATAATTTTTCTAGCTCTGAGAACTTAATGGTTTGAGTGATATCTATATGGGCAAAGCCCGTTCTTCTAAGCTCAACAACATGCGCGCCACAACCTAATTGATCACCAATATCAGCAATTAGTGAACGAATATAAGTGCCTTTTGAGCAAGACACCTCTAGGGTAACAATACCTTTGTCATAACCAACAAACTCAATGTTATGAATAACAACATCCCTTGCCTTGCGCTCAATTTCAACACCTTGTCTGGCTAACTTATATAGTGGCTGGCCATCTTTTTTGAGTGCAGAATACATAGGTGGAATTTGCTGAATCCTGCCTTCAAAAGACTTAACAACTTTTAGTATTTCTGCCTCATGTAAATGCTCATAATTTTGGTAGGCTGTGATCTCGCCTTCGCAATCAAGCGTATCTGTTGTTTGTCCGAGCTTGCCACGCACAAAATACCGCTTATCATCATCAAGCAAAAACTGTGCTACTTTGGTAGCTTGGCCTAAGCATATTGGCAAAATACCACTGGCTAGTGGATCTAGGCTGCCCGTATGACCAGCTTTCTTAGCAAAAAACAAACGTTTTACTTTTTGCAAGGCTGCATTAGAACTAAGGCCTGTATCTTTGTCTAATAAAACAATGCCGTTAATATCTCTGCCTTTAGGATTTCGCCTAGACATGGTTAATGATTAAAGTTTTGACAAAAGATCGTCAATTCTAGCACCCGTATTTGGTGCAGGATCAAAGATAAATCTAAGTGCAGGCGTGTGCCTAAGGTCAACTGTTTTAGATAAACGTGATCGAAAAAAACCAGCTGCTTTTTCAAGTAGTGGCTCTACTGTTTCTTTATTGGCTGCATCTATCGTGTAATAGACTTTAGCACTACCCAAGTCACGACTGGTTAATACATCAGTGATTGTAATTTGAGCCAGCCTTGGATCTTTAGTTTCATTACGAAGAAGAGAAACTAATTCGCGACGAATTAGTTCATTAATACGATCAATTCGAAAAGAATCCGTCTGATGCATTACAGCGTACGTGCACTCTCAATGCGCTCGAACACCTCAATTTGGTCGCCCGGCTGAACATCGTTATAACCAGCAACACCAATACCACACTCGGTGCCTGATTTAACTTCTTTAACGTCGTCTTTAAAGCGTCTTAGAGATTCTAGCTCACCTTCATAAATGACCACGCTATCACGAAGTACGCGAATTGGACTGTCTCGTCTTACAACACCTTCTTCAACCATACAACCAGCAATATCGCCCAACTTCTGTGAGCGGAAAACATCTTTCACATTGGCGATACCAATGATATTTTCACTCAGCTCAGGGCTTAATAGACCGCTCATAATAGCTTTTACATCATCAATTAAGTTGTAGATAATTGAATAGTATTCAATGCGAACTCCCTCACTATCTGCAGTCTTTCTCGCAACCGCATCAGCACGTACATTAAAACCAAGTATTAATGCATCTGATGTTGCTGCCAGTGTTACATCAGTATTGTTAATACCGCCCACACCACTTGAGACCACTTTTACTCTTACTTCGTCAGTTGACAGATCTTCTAGCGCTTCAACCAATGCTTGTGCAGAACCTCTAACATCAGACTTAAGCAAGACATTAACTGTAGACACATCACCTTCTTCCATTTTTTGCAAGAAGTTTGACATCTTCGATGCTTGTTGTCTTTGCAATTCAGCCTCACGCTCTTTGGTTTTTCTAAAGTCTGCTACTTCGCGCGCCTTACGCTCAGTTTCAACCACAAGCACTTCATCACCTGAATTTGGCACACCTGACAAACCTAGTACTTCAACTGGTGTTGAAGGGCCTGCTTGTTTTAACACTTTGCCTTGATCATTAACAATTTGCTTAATCTTGCCATATTCAAGACCAGCAATCATAATATCGCCCTTGTTCAAAAGGCCAGATTGCACAAGAATGGTTGTTACCTTGCCTCGACCTTTTTCTAATCGCGCCTCTAACACTGTACCGTGCGCAGGGCCTTTAGAAACGGCAGAAAATTCTAAAATTTCAGCTGTTAATGAAATAGCATCTAGCAGTGCATCAATACCTTCACCGGTATGGGCTGATACTGGCACCATCATCACATCGCCACCCCAATCTTCTGAAATAACATCGTGTGTTGAAAGCACTTGCTTAATTTTGTCTAAATCAGCACCTTCTTTATCAATTTTATTAATAGCAACAATTACTGGCACGCCTGCGGTTTGAGCATGCTTAATTGATTCCACTGTTTGTGGCATCACACCATCATCTGCAGCAACTACCAAAATAACAATGTCTGTTGCGTTGGCGCCACGAGAACGCATTTTTGAAAATGCCGCGTGTCCTGGTGTATCGATAAAGGTAATTTTGTTGCCATTAGATTCAACTTGGTAAGCACCAATATGCTGAGTAATTCCGCCTGCTTCGCCACTGGCGACTTTGGCTTTTCGAATATAGTCAAGTAGTGATGTCTTGCCATGATCTACATGACCCATAATAGTAACCACCGGTGGGCGAGGCGTTTCATCACCGGCAGGCTTTGATTTCTCGATCAACGCATCCTCAACCGTTTCTTCTTTGCTAGCAACGCCTTTATGTCCCATTTCTTCAACCACTAATAATGCCGTATCTTGATCAATAACATCATTAAGCGTTACCATAACGCCCATACCCATCAATACTTTTAATACTTCACCGGCTTTGGTTGTCATTTTTTGAGCCAGTTCGCTCACTTTAATATTTTCAGGCACAGCCACTTCGTGAACAACTTTCTCAACTGGTTTTTGAAATCCGTGTTGAGCTTGCTCTTCCTGAATCTTTTGGCTTAGGCGCGTTCTATCTTTCTTTTTTAGCTTTCTGTTTGGATTGTGCTTGGCAACATGAAGTTGTTTTCTGCTGTTGGTGTTTTTAGCATCTGGCGTATTGCGCAATCTTTTTGGCTTTTTATCCTCTTTAGGCTTGTCTTCCTCTTTGGATTTTTTTTCTTCTTTAGCTACTTCTTGTTCTTTTTTGGCGTTTTCTTGTTGAGCTTTCAGTACATCCTCTTGCTCTTTTTTCAAACGAATCATTTCTTGGCGTTTGGCATCTTGCTCAGCTTGTTTTTCCTCTGCTTCACGTGATGCATCAAGTGCTGCTTGTGCAGCAATCGCTGCCTCATTATTAGCAGTAGGTTCTTGTTCAGTAGTTGCGGATTTTTTAACACGCTTTTTCTTTACTTGAACTTTAACGCCACCTGCTGAAGCATTTGTGGTTTTGGCACTTGGCTTACGTGAAACAGACATGTTAGATTTGCTTGAACGCTTAGACAAACCACTCATTAGGATTTTTCTTTCTTCAGCAGAAATTTCTGAACTTTCATTCTTACCTTCAATGCCAGCATTTGCCAGAATTGCAATAACCTCGTCAGAGGTTTTTTTAAGTAGTTTAGATAGTGTTTGAACCGTATGTGCCATAATGCTTGCCTATATTTTTTTCAGTGTGTGTCTTTTATTAATTATGAATATTGCAAAAAATTAATCAAACCATCCTTCGTTTTCTCTTGCTGTCATGATAATTGCCGAAGCCTGCTCTTTATCCATATCTTGCACGTCTAGCAATTCATCAATTGAAAGTTCAGCTAAATCATCAACAGTTGCGATTTCTGCTTCAATTAATGCTTGAGATAATTCTTCATCCACGCCTTCAACACTCATTAGCGCCTCTTGAGAGTCAGCATCGCCAAGCGCTTGAACAAGCTGTGCATCAGAAGCACGCTCTTGCAATTCTTCAACCATTGTTGCATCAAACTCTTCAATACCTTCTAATGTTTGTGCATCTGCATCTGCAATATCATCAATACTAGCAAACCCTTCCTCTAATAATACACCTGCTACTTCTGCATCAACACCTAGTTGGTCAGCTAATTTATCACTTACTTTTTGGTTTTCTTGCGCTTGCTTCTCATCAGCTTCAGTTGTTGACATTACATTCAGCTTCCAGCCAGTTAGACGAGAGGCTAATTTGATATTTTGACCACCACGACCAATTGCTAATGCCAACTGATCCTCATCAACAGCGATGTCCATTGAGTTTTTATCTTCATCAACTACAATTGAACTAACCTCAGCTGGAGCCATGGCATTAATAACATATTGAGCAGGATCTTCATCCCATAGGATAACATCAACGCGCTCGCCATTTAGTTCATTAGAAACTGCCTGAACACGTGCACCACGCATACCAATACATGAGCCAATTGGATCTAGTCGCTTGTCTTTAGCCTTAACTGCTAATTTAGAGCGCAAACCAGGATCACGTGATCCGCCCATAATTTCAATTACACCTTCTGAAATTTCAGGAACTTCCATTTCAAATAGTTGGATCATCATTTCTGGCGCAGTACGAGATAAGAAGATTTGCGCACCACGTGTTGAAGATTTAACCTCTTTAATATAAGCTCTTAAGCGATCATTTTTACGCACAGATTCGTTTGGAATTAAATCAAACTTTGAAATCATGCCGTCAACACCACCCATATCAACATAAACATTGCCTCTGTCAATACGCTTAACTGTTACCATAATTACTTCACCAACTCGTGCTGAATAATCATTAACAATTACTTCTCTTTCTGCTTCACGAACTTTTTGAATAATAACCTGCTTTACAATTTGTGCAGCAATACGACCAAATTCTTCTGTTTCAATTGGTGTGCGCACAAAATCATCCACCGCAACACCATTGGCATCTTTTGCATGAATGTGCAGCTCTGGATCAAATTCAGTGCCATCATCATCAACAAAGTTTTCACCATCTTCGATAACCATCCACTGTCTAAAAGTTGAGAACTCACCTGTCTTTCTGTCTATCTCTACATGGGCGTCAATTTCTTTGCGCTTTTTTGTTGCAACTGCTAATGCCTCTTCTAATGATTCAAAAACATCTTCTTTTGAAATGTTTTTTTCATTTGAAATTGCCTCAACCATTAAAAATAATTCTTTGCCGTCCATGTTTTTCTCCTAAAAGTCAGCGACTAAATTCGCTTTTTCAATCATGTTAATGTCCAATGTTATTGGAGCTAATTCTGTTACTAATTCTATTGTGTTATTAACTTCACTGACACTACCAATAGTTCCTCTAAACTTACGCTGACCATTAACAGGTCGCACCATGCGCAAATTAATATCGTGTCCTAGGAAGCGTTGATAGTGCTCAATATTAAATAGTGGCCTTTCAATGCCTGGAGAAGATACTTCTAAGTTGTACTGGGTTGCAATTGGATCTTCCACATCAAAAATTGCACTCAACTGGTGAGATACCTTTTCACAATCTTCAATGCCAATACCATGCTCAGTATCAATAAAAATGCGCAAAATAGAGTGCTTTCCACTAGATACATATTCAACACCCACTAACTCATAGCCCATGTCTTTAACAACAGGACTGATTAAATCGGTAATTTTGTCAGCTATTTTTGCCATTTATTTTTTATTATCTTCTCTTTTTTCTACATAACAAAAACCCCCTAAAAAGGGGGTCTTCGCTTGCTTTTTGCTGATGTAGCCACAAAAAGACTTAAATTTTGGTAGCGGGGACAGGATTTGAACCTATGACCTTCGGGTTATGAGCCCGACGAGCTACCGAACTGCTCCACCCCGCACTAAAGTGGCGAAATGATACTCTGTTATCAAAGTGTTGTCTAGTTAATTTTTCGATTTATCAACAATTTAGAGCTTTGACTGATTAACATTAGCTGCACCATGGACTGTTATTTTGTACCCTTGTGACAATAAATGCTTTAAATAAAGTTTGTTGTAAGTAAAGAAAAAAACAATATTTGCCAGTCCCAATGTCAATACACATAATGGAAACATTAATAAAAAAGACTTCCAATCACGGCGATAAATAGCTGGACAAAAAAACAAACACAAAGACGTCCAAGAAAAACCCACAGGTGCGTACCTAACTTCTTGAGTTTTTGGGTGTTCTAATGTTAATGTTGTATAAGCCAAATTTATTTTCTCCTCAAGGCGCTATTGTACACATTTTGCTAGAATTATCAATGTGTTAAGTCTGTGCGTGAGAAAGTCAAGCAATATGAATTATAATAAGCGCATGAATAATATAAAAATTGCTGTGTTGATGGATGACATCAAAAACATTAAGCCTTACAAAGATTCTTCTCTGGCCATGATGCTAGAAGCTAAGCGCCGTCACTGGGATATCTACACCTTTGATACCACAGATATGTTTGCTAAAAAAGGCCAAGTGTTTGCCAATTGCGCTAAGACACAAGTATTTGATGACACTCAACATTGGTTTGAAAAACAAACTCAAGAGCTTATCAACCTGGCTGACTTTAATGTCATATTAATGCGCAAAGACCCGCCATTTGACATGAATTATATCTATGCTACTTACCTTTTAGAGCAAGCTGAAAACCAAGGTGTGCTAGTCATTAATAAACCTCAATCTTTACGAGATGCCAATGAAAAGCTGTTTGCACTTAATTTCCCACAGTGCATACCAGAAACACTGGTTAGCAGCTCTAAAGAACAAATCAAATCATTTATCAATGACCAAGGTGTTGTTGTAGTTAAACCATTAGACGGCATGGGCGGGCGTGATATTTTTAAACTAGAAGCAGGTGATGCTGTTATTAATCAAACATTAGATTATTTGACTGATCAAGGCAATCGGCCTATTATTTCACAAGAATTTCTAAGTGATATTGACAAGGGCGACAAACGTATTTTGTTAATTAATGGCAAACCCATTGATTATGCTTTGGCACGAATGCCGGCTAAAGGGAGTTTTAAAGGCAATCTAGCTGCTGGCGCAACTGGCGTTGGTCAGCCTTTAAGCGCTAGAGATCGGTATCTATGCAAGCAAATTGCACCCACTTTAAGGAAAAAAGGGCTTATGTTTGTAGGTTTGGACGTTATTGGTGATTATATTACTGAAATTAACGTCACAAGCCCCACTTGCATCCGAGAACTCGATGAACAATTTAACTTAAATATTGCTGGAGAATTGTTTAACGCTATTGAGAGCCAAATAAATACCGAGTAAGCACAACGCCTAATCCTGCTGCTGATAATGACAAGAAAACATTAAGCAGTATGTTAATAGCTGCCTGGCCATAGTGACCCAAACTCATCATTTCAACTGACTCCCAAGACAAGGTTGACATGGTAGTTAATGATCCTGTTAAACCAATCAGCAACATTAAGCGATACGCTTCATGCAGTGCTGCTTTTTCTAGCACAATAACCACCAAAACCCCTGCCAAGAATGAACCTATTATATTAGCACTTAATGTTCCATAGGGAAAGCCAGATCCAAAGGCGCTTTGCATAAATTGAGTTAAATAATAGCGCGCACTTGCACCGATAGTGGCACCTGCACCGATCGCTAAAACTGTTGGTATGACGCTCATTTTTTACCTCGTATTCTATCTAACTTTTCTCTAATTTTAATCTCTAAGCCACGATCAGTTGGTTGATAATAAATTTTCTCACCAATACGGTCTGGAAAATATTCTTGCCCGTGGCTAATTCCGTCTTCTTCGTCGTGTGCATAACGATAGCCATTACCCAAGCCTTTTTCTTTATCAAATTTTGTTGGTGCATTGCACAAATGTTTTGGTACTGCTAAATGACTAGTTTTTTTAGCATCTATTGTTGCTTGTTTAAATGCACTGTAAACAGCATTAGATTTTGGTGCAACTGCACAATAAGTGGCCGCTTGAGCAATTGCACGATTACCCTCTTTATCACCAACACGATGGTAAATGTCCCAAGCATTAAGCGTAATCTCTAACGCCCTTGGATCAGCATTGCCAATATCTTCTGATGCAATAGCTAAAAGTCTTCTGGCAATCGTTTTTGGGTCGCAACCGCCCTCAAGCATTCTTGCCATCCAATAAAGTGCACCATCTGGAGATGATCCACGCACCGATTTATGAAAAGCTGACAACTGTTGATAAAAAATATCACCACCTTTGTCAAAATTTGAAACATTATCTTGCAAGAAATCACTTAATGCCTCAGGATTAATTAGGTCAATCTCTGTATTTGCAAGTTTCTCTATAATGTTAATCGCTCTTCTGGCATCGCCACGTGAGGCTGTAATAACACTTTTTACAGCTTCTTGGTTCAGCTCTATATCTACATTGTCACAAGCACGCCTGATTAAAATACCTAGTGCGTCTTCATCTAATGACTCTAATATGTATACACTTAATCGGGATAGTAATGCAGAATTAAGCTCAAATGATGGATTCTCAGTCGTCGCACCAATTAAAATTATTAATCCAGACTCAACATGTGGCAATAATGCATCTTGCTGTGCCTTGTTAAAGCGATGAATTTCATCAATAAAGCAAATGGTTTTTTGCCCAATATTTTGAAATTTCTTAGCATTTTCCACCACTAAACGCAGCTCTTTTACCCCGTCTAATACTGCGCTCATTTGAGCAAAATAACCATTAACTTGCTTAGCAATAATTTGCGCCAAAGTGGTTTTACCAACACCAGACGGGCCCCATAAAATCATCGAATGCAGATTATCATTGGCGATAGCCTGACCAAGAGGATGTGAGGTTTTGAGCAGGTGATCCTGTCCAACAAAATCCTTAATTTTTTCTGGCCTTAGCCTTTCAGCAAGTGGTGTCATAATCCAATTTTAATAACTTTATTGTTGTGCATATTATTTAGAATGATAACCGCTTTAAGATCTAATTCATTAATAAGCTCACTTGCCTTGTTAACCCCCATGGGTAGCATTGCAGTAGCCAAAGCATCACTCTTAGCATTTGAGCTACTAATGACACTAACTGATGCAATATTACTAATCGAAGGATATCCAGTGTGTGGATCAAGAATGTGTGAATACTTTTTATCCTTATACACAAAGAAATTCCTATAATCTCCAGAGGTGGCAACCGCCTCATTATTAAGCTCAATTGGTAATGGTTTTGAGCCATTTGGCATTTCTAGCCCAATAACCCATGGTTTGTTATTATTATTACCTTTGGCCATAACCTCCCCACCAATCTCAATGAGATAATTCTCAACCCCTAAACCATCAAGAGTTTTTCCCAATTCATCAACCGCATATCCTTTAGCAATTGCCGAAAGATTGATTTGAAAAGGCTTTGTTTTTTTTACCTTATTAAGGCCAAATTCTAGATAAGCAATTGAAGATCTAGACAAAACTTCTTGCACTTGTTTCTTGCTTGGCGCATTATTGTTACTTATATTGCCAAAGCCCCATAAATCAATTAACTCACCCAGTCCTGGGTCAAAATATCCTTTAGTGAATAAATAAATCTTTTTTGAAGATGACAATAAGCGATACAACTCATCGGAAACCTCCACCCATTGACCAACTAGAGATTTGTTAAACCTTGATAGCTCAGAGTTTTCATCCCAAGTTGAAAAAATTTTATTGATGCTTTTCAGCCTATTATCAATTATATTTTTATCCACCTCGCCATCAAGTAATTTAATGGCATATGTGGTGCCCATAGTTTCGCCAGTAATAAGACTTACGTTATTTTCTGAACAAGAACTTAAGAGTAGAAAGATTGGTATTAATAAAACCCTAAGCATTATATAATTTTGACATGTTACGACTAATTGCCTGTTTATTATTCTCCTTTGCAGTATATGCAGATGATACCCAAGAGTTATCAAATGAGTACCTATTCAACAATTTCATCGATGACATACGAACTAAAGCAATAAACCAAGGCATCTCAAAGCATACACTTGATCAAGCATTTAAAGATATAAAGCCCAACCATCAAGTCATTAAATTTGACCGATCACAAGCTGAATTTAGTCAGAATTTTTGGAAATATCTTTCTTCCAGAGTGAGTGATTATCGTCTTAATAACGGATCGAGACTCATTCAAGAAAACCAAAACACCTTGCAACAAGTGTATGCTGAATACGGCGTACCTCCACATATAATTGTGGCTTTTTGGGGTTTGGAGTCAAATTTTGGCACCAACACAGGCAACTTAAGCCTTGTTCGTTCACTTGCAACTCTTAGCTTTGATGAGCGGCGTCGAGAATTTTTTACTCAGCAGTTATTAGCTTTATTAAAACTAATTGATGCTGGAAAAATACCTGTTGATGCCAAAGGCTCATGGGCGGGAGCCATGGGCAATGTACAATTTATGCCTACCAATGTTGCAAGCTATGGAGTAGATGCAGATAATGACGGGAAGATTGATTTGTGGGATTCTAAAGCTGATATTTTTGCCTCAGCTGCTAATTTTCTACAAGCCTTAGGCTGGAAGCGTGGACACAGATGGGGCAGAGAAGTAAAAATTCCTAATGATTTTGACTACCAACTAGCCAATCTAAAAACTAAAAAAACTGTTAATGAGTGGTCAGATTTAGGCGTTACTAGCGCTGATGGATCGCCTTTACCAGTCTCAGATATTAAAGCGTCTGTAATACTGCCTATGGGTTATAACGGACCAGCATTTTTTGCCTATAAAAACTTTGGTGCAATTTTAAAGTGGAACCGCTCAATTCTCTATGCGTTATCTGTAGGTCATCTTTCAGATCGACTTGCAGGAACTGCAAAACTGTTTACCAAACCCATTGTAGAGCCATCATTGAGTCGAGCTGATATTGAGCTCATACAGGAAAAACTCAATAGCTTTGGTTTTGATGCTGGAGAGCCTGATGGTATTTCTGGACCTAACACCAGAGAAGCTACTAGAAAATATCAAGCAGCAAACAAGTTGCCAATTGATGGCTACGTTGGTTATCAACTACTGCAAAAACTCAAATGATCAAAACTTATCTAGGCTTTGATGTTGGCACTAAGCGCACTGGTGTTGCCATTGCAAATGATTTAACCATGCAATCAAGTGGTCTTGATGTGGTTACTCACCATAAAGACGGGTCAACCAATTGGTCAGCTTTTGATGACATCATCAACCGGCACACTATTGATTTATTCATTGTTGGCTTGCCGTTTGATAAAGATGGAAAAGAGCAAGAAATGACTTTCATTGCCAGATCTTTTGGTCGCAAACTAACAGCACGATACAACATTAAAACTGTCTTTGTTGATGAGTATTTATCCTCAAATGAAGCCAAAAAACAACTAAAATACAACCATCATCATAAAAACGCAAATCGTGGTGATGTGGATAAACGCTCAGCAGCGCTCATATTGCAAACCTGGTTAGGAGATTCATGAAAAAAGATTTGATTAGCAACCACATTCAGCTAAATAACGCTGGAAAGTTAATTCATCTTTTAGGCCTTGAAGACCTTCCAAAATCTCATCTTGTCAATATTTTAGATAAAGCAGACAGCCTGATTGATGACTCGGGCAATTTAAAAAAGTCCAAAGCATTGGATGACATGAGTGTGGCTAATTTATTTTTTGAGCCTTCAACACGTACTCGTAACACTTTTGAAATTGCTGCCAGTCGAACCAGTGCTAAAGTTATTAACGTAGACTTAGCTAACTCAGCACTGAAAAAAAATGAAGCACTGCTAGACACCATGCTAACGCTTAAAGCTATGCAAATCGACATGTTTGTGATTCGCCACAAGCAAAACGGCTTGCCACACCACGTGGCTCAACACATTGACGGTGTTTCAATTTTAAATGCAGGTGATGGGATTAATGCACACCCTACTCAAGCACTACTTGACATGCTTAGCATTCGTCAACATAAAAAAACTTTTGACAATTTATCAGTCGCCATTGTTGGTGACATTACGCATTCTCGCGTTGCTCATTCAGACATTCAAGCCTTAAAAACATTAGGCACAACAGATATTCGTCTAATTGCGCCAGAAGGCTTACAGCACAACTCTGAACGTTGTTCTACTGTTAAGTGTTTTGATAATATTGATATTGGTCTTAAAGATTGTGATGTGGTTATCGTGCTACGTTTACAAAAAGAACGCATGCTTGAAGCAGACATTCCAAACGAACAAGAGTACTTTGATAGTTACGGACTAACGCCTGAGCGTTTAGCACTGGCTAAGCCTAATGCCATTGTTATGCACCCAGGGCCAATTAATCGAGGTGTTGAAATTGACTCGGCAGTGGCTGATGGTAATCAGTCAATCATCCTACAACAAGTTACCAATGGTATTGCCGTGCGTATGGCAGTTATGGAAATATTGGCAGCCAACTCATGAGTGTTAAGCTAGATTACGACCTGTTAAAAACCACTCTGCATCATTTAAACACAGATGATACAATTTCCAGTAGTCATGGAATATTATGTGGCTTTGCTTGTGTTAAGCCTGAGCTTACTTTGGATGATTGGCTCAATGAGGTTTTGGTTAGCATTGATCTAAATAATCTTAATGAAAAATCAGCTCATGAAGAGTTAGCACAAATATTTAATACGACTTTGTCTCAACTGAATGACGAAACACTAGATTTTCAACTGTTGATTGCTGATGAAGATTCTCGACTAGGAGAACAAGCTGACACACTGATTCAATGGTGCCAAGGTTTTCTAACCGGACTGGGATTACAAAAAATATCTACCCATGATGAAGACGTTCTGGAGATGATTAAAGACTTCTCAGAAATCTCAAAATTAGATGCGGATGTGCTTGATACACAAGAAAATGCGCAAGATCTATACGAGATTATTGAGTTTGTGCGCATGGGAACACTACTTATCCAAGAAACCTTACAACCATCCAAACAAGACTACATCAGCCCAGAAACATTGCACTAAAGCCTTAGTAGCAGTACTTTCAAGCCAAAATATCTATTTTATGTACCGATAATATAATCATATCATAAGATTATGCTGTAATGATAGTGTTGCAATTAGTTTGCAAACGTCTATGATGGCTAACCCATAGGGCTTTAAATCTTGAGGAGGAGGTAGCCGCCTAACTAAACTTGAGGAGAATAAAAAAAACGACTACCTAGTAGAAAATCAAAAAATGTATCTCGGGGGAGAGAATATGATCTTCTAAATATAATTATACCATAATATTAGAAGAATATAATATAGTTTGTAAATTTATTTTATAAAACACAAGGCAAAAAAACAATATGTTGAAAAATTTAATACTCAACCCTGCTAACAAAATAGTGCTTTTTACAGCACTACTATTTGGCATACACAGCATTGCTAATGCCAATGGTCACCATACACAAGTGATTAACGCAGATGTTATTAATATTGAGCCAATTTACATGAACTACACACTACAAAAAGTTTCTTCACCTTGTAAAACTCGTCAAGTCAGAAATTGCTGGAACATCTCTTACCAAAAGAAAGCGTCAAAAACCTTACAAGGCTACCGCATTAGTCTGAGCTATAAAGATAATAAATTTACCACTAGAACACTACACAAGCCAACACAAGCCAAGCTTAAAATTCGAGTAAAAAGTGACTTGCTAGCTTATCCTAGCAATGTTGCTATTAATGCTGCGGTTGCTTACTAGCGCTTAACGATCTAGACTTGCCAATTGCTGAGGAAGTTTTTCTTCAGGTGTAGGGAAAGCCTCTACAACAAATTCATAACCTCTGTGTCCATAGTTATAAAATGCTGAATCAACTCTTTGCAATGTATTTTTTGCAGGAAGACTAAACATGGCTAAAGGATTAAATACAGCGTAAGGCTTTGATACTTCAGCAGAAACTTGTGTTGTTGCTAAAAATGTTAGTGCCACGATTGTATTAATAATTGTTTTCATGTTTGTCCGTATGTAGTTAGTATGTAGCCACCTTATCTCTTGAGGAGAGAATAATTCTTGGGGGAGAGTGGCTACATGGACAATAGTATATCATGAAATTCTTATATGTCAAGTTACTAATATAATAATTTTCTAATATAGTTTAACAAAGCGCTAGTAACACCTGTACTGGTCTTGTTACGCTTTTTTGATAAAAATCTTTCGATACAGTCTCGGCATTGGGCAATTCATTAACCACATTGTGTATATCGCTTGAATTTTGCCTTTATTGCTCATTGTATTGCTCATAGTTTTACTCCTAGTAGGTTCAAATTAATTGTTGCCAAGTCCATGCACAATTGAGGAGATGGAGGAGATAAAGCATCGACATGACAACTTGATAATCATTATATAAAACAACACTGATTTAGTAAAATGAAAAAAATCAGTTATAATAATCGAAAAAAACGATCAAAGATTATGCTGCCATCCATCAAAAACTTAGAATATCTTGTTGCACTACACAAACACCTACACTTTTCTAAAGCAGCAGAGGCATGTTTTGTTAGTCAATCAACACTTAGTGCAGGCATTAACAAGTTGGAACAATCACTACAAATAAAATTGGTTGAACGCAATAATAAATCAGTTTTATTCACCCCAATAGGTGAAAAGGTTGTGTTGCAAGCACAAAGCGTTATTCTTTCAGCCAACGATTTAGTACAAACAGCGCAAAAATCCTTTTTTGAATCAAATATCAAAATTGGTGTTATCCCTACCATTTCACCTTTTTTATTGCCAAAATTTTTAAAATCAATTAATGATAAATACCCAAACCTTGCCATTTCTTTAATTGAAGGCACTAATCAAAATCTGTTGCAAATGGTTTCAAAAATGGAACTTGATCTTGCGCTTATTGCTCTACCCACTAAAATTCCAGAAAATACTTACACTCATGTCCTTTTTGAAGATCCTTTGCATCTGGTTCATCATAAAGACCGTGAGAAGAAAAATTTTGGAGAAAAAGAATTGTTACTATTGGCTGAAGGCAACTGCTTACGTGAGCATGTATTGCTATCTCACAACATTTCTGAACAATCCATCTCTGATCTTAAATGCACCAGTTTGGCCACATTGGTCGGCATGATTAACATGAAAATGGGTGTTAGCTTTCTTCCCCAGATGTCTATTGAGCAAACAGTAACATTGCAATATCCTGATCTAGTGGTTGAACAAGCCTGTCAAAAAACCTTTAGAAGCATTGCAATAGCTTGTCGAGATGTACATCCGAATAAAGCAGAAATTGTTGAAATTTCTACTTTAATCAATAGCCCGTAAGGCGCTATCTTTTATTTCGATAATTTCTTTCTAGAAGAACTTTATTGTTAGCTCTAATGGTAATGCTTTTTAATAAACCGCGCTTACCTGCATTCATGTCAAGTTTTCTGGCTTGTTCAAAACAGCTGCCTACAGTGTCACAACTACGAGAACAAGTTGATGCATAAGCATCATTTTTTGATACAGTTAAAGTTACTACAGCACCAGCGCTAAAGGCAGTGGTAGAAACAACACTTGATACAATAAATACCATTGGTATTAGTAAATTATTAATTTTCATCATCTATCCCTTAATTTAAAAATTACTTAGTTATTAATTCAAACTTATCTTTTGCCCATGAAAATGGCAAAGTCATTACTACCAATAAAGGCATTAATAAGTATTTAATTGGTTTAAGCGCATTTGTAATTGGCATCAATGCCAATGATAAGCCACTCATTGTGTCTTTATTAGCCATCGTCTTTCTCTTAATAATTTACAGGGCTACCTGTCACGATTGCTATTTTAATAAAACCAAGTATATTAGTAAAATTAATTTATTAGATAATAACAATCTAAAAAATCGATTATATCTAGGCTATTATCAAAATATAATCTAATAATTATATAGTTTTGGAGACAACACAATGAATAGCAAATTAAGCGCAATCGTCTTATTTTTATTACTTGCAGTTGGCATAGTTGCTGTTATTCTAACTTTTGTGTCTCTTGGTTTTACCAGTCCAGTCCCATGGGTGCTTTTGGCTATTGTTATCAGTCTACCACTTCTAAATAGTCGCAATGTGAAAAAACAATACATCTATTGGAGTGATGATTTTTCTGTTGGTGTGGAAGAAATCGACAATGACCATCGTAAATTAATCAACATCATTAATGAGTCTACAACCATTATGTTGTTTGATGAAAACAGACATAACTTAGTTGATGTTATTAATAAACTACTAGACTACACTGAATATCACTTTAAGCATGAAGAAAAGTTAATGCAAGAGTATGACTATGCAGATGCAAAAGAACATAAAGAATATCATAAAGAAATGATTCAAAAGGTTGAGTACTTTAAAGAGCTAAACAAAACCAAAGATTATGAAGATGCCGCTAAAGAAATTATTACCTACCTTAAAGACTGGCTTATTAATTACCACATTGCCAAGTGTGATAAAGACCTTGGCAAATTCCTAGCGTCAAAAGGTGTGAAATAATCACAACCTAACAACCAATACTAAAAAAGCGCATAACAAATATGCGCTTTTTTTATGAAGATGGTGGCCACACCTAGAATTGAACTAGGGACACAGGGATTTTCAATCCCTTGCTCTACCAACTGAGCTATGTGGCCAGAAAGTGAGAATTATACCAATAAAAACACTCGCTTAAACTAAAAAACTATTCACCTAAAAATCTTTCTACATCTAGTGCCGCCATACAGCCGGAACCAGCTGAGGTAATTGCTTGACGATAAATGTGGTCCGCTACATCGCCTGCTGCAAATACACCCTCAACACTGGTTTGTGTTGCATTGCCCTGTGTACCACTTTGCACTTGCAGATAGCCATGATTCATATCAAGATGGCCTTCGAAAATACCTGTATTTGGTGTATGACCAATAGCAATAAACACACCATGCACATCAATCTCTTTAGTATTGCCGTCATTATCTTTTAAACGCAACCCTGTGACACCCATATCATCACCTAAAACCTCATCTAAATTATGATTCCATTCGATGGATATATTTCCAGTTTTAGATTTTTCAATTAACTGATCTGCCAAGATTTTTTCACTAGAAAATTTGTCTTTACGATGAATAATAGTAACGTGATCTGCAATATTGGATAAAAATAAAGCCTCTTCTACAGCCGTATTGCCGCCGCCTACTACGGCAACCTTTTGATTGCGATAGAAAAAACCATCACAAGTTGCACAAGCTGAAACACCTTTACCTTTAAACGCCTCTTCAGATTCTAGACCTAAATATCTTGCTGATGCACCGGTTGCAATAATAACACTGTCTGCTGTATAAGTAGTTGAGCCACCTTTCAGAACAAAGGGTCTATTTGAAAAATCAACCTCAGTAATATAATCATTAATAATTTCTGTATTAAAGCGTTGTGCATGCTTTTTCATACGCTCCATAAGATCAGGACCTTGCACACCAGCATCATCGCCTGGCCAATTATCCACCTCAGTGGTTGTCATTAATTGCCCGCCTTGTTCCATGCCACTCACCATAACAGGGTCTAAATTTGCACGCGCTGCATAAATGGCTGCAGAATAGCCTGCAGGGCCAGAACCAACAATCAATACCTTACAATGTTTATTTTCACTCATTTATATACCAATCCTTTATACTTATACACAGTTCAAACCATTATAAAGCAAGCGCAAATCTCCTTGAAAAAGAATACCAAACTAAAGGCCAAAAAACTCCCAAGCCAAACTCGAAGCAAAGCCGGCAGTGAAATTCTATTTATTTCATTGGTTGCTGTTGGGCTTGTTTATTTATTAGCACTTTTTACATACTCTACCAATGAAAATCCTTGGTCAGGTGATGTATTGTTAAGCACACCAGTAGCCAATGCAGCAGGTGTTTTTGGTGCCTACTTAAGTGACATATCATTGTCAATTTTTGGATTAAGTGCCTACATCATTCCCGCCTCACTGATTTTACTTGGATGGCGAACACATCAAAACATTAACCAAGATAAAACACCTAAATCAGTTGTTGTTGTGCGCTTAACAGCGCTCATTATTCTAATTGCATTTTCAGCTGCTTTTTTAAGTCAAAATCTTTCGCAAGTTAGTGCTTCTGGGGGCTACCTAGGTATTAGCATGCATGACTACTTCGGCGTTTTATTTGGGTCTGCCTCATTCATTATCTATCTAGGCATTATGATGATTAGCTTTAGCATCGCAACCAGCGCTTCATGGATTAACATCTTGTCTTCAACCAGTGGCGCGCTGTCTGGCCTATTTGCAACACTACAACAAAAACGCAAGCAATCTCAAGCTAAAAAACAAGAAAAAATTAAAATCACCCCTGCGCCAGCGCCAATTAGCACGGCAACTGGTGTGGTTGCTAAAGTTAAAAAAACCAAACTAAAAAAACCAAAAACAATCAATAAACCGGCCAGTTCAAACCTATTTAATACAGCAGCTGTTGCTGGATTGCCGAGTCTTGATTTATTAGACGAGCCAACGATTAATACGGCAGGATACTCTAAAGAAGCCTTAGAAGACATGTCTCGACAGGTTGAGATTAAACTTAAAGACTTTGGCTTTGATGTTAGTATTACTACTGTGACACCAGGGCCTGTGGTGACACAGTTTGAGATTTCATTAGCACCTGGCGTTAAAGTCTCTCAAATCATGAATCTTAACAAAGACTTAGCACGGGCACTACTGGTTGAGAGTGTTCGTATTGTAGATGTCATTCCTGGAAAGCCGGTTATTGGTCTTGAAATTCCAAACGCTCAACGTGAAATGATCAGTCTTAAAGAAGTGCTTGCTTCACAAGAGTTTGCCAACTCTAGCTCAACTCTAACCATGGGGCTTGGCAAGGATATCAATGGCCACCCAATCATTGCCAATCTGGCAAAAATGCCTCACTTGTTAGTTGCAGGTGCAACTGGAATGGGAAAATCGGTTGGCCTAAATGCGATGATTTTAAGCGTTCTATACAAGGCCAAGCCCGATGATGTTCGTATCATCATGATTGACCCTAAAATTGTCGAGCTTGCCATTTATGCAGACATTCCACACCTGCTCACACCCGTAGTAACTGACATGAATCAAGCCGCATCAGCACTTTGGTGGTGTGTTAATGAGATGGAGCGTCGTTACTCATTACTGGCAAAATTTGGCGTTCGAAACATTGACGGTTTTAACGAAAAACTCAAAAAAGCCAAAGAAAAAGGCAAGCCCTTGTTAGATCCGTCATTTAACGAAAAAACGGCTGAAGAGGGCGAGCAAGCACCTGAGCTTGAAGCATTACCTCTAATCATGCTGGTAATTGATGAATATGCTGATATGCTTGGTGCATTAGCCCAAGAAGATCGCGCTAAAGCCAAACGTGTAGAAGCACTCATTGTGCGCCTTGCACAAAAAGCTCGTGCTGCTGGCATTCACTTGATTATTGCGACTCAACGCCCTAGTGTGGATGTTATTACCGGTCTTATTAAATCCAATGTGCCAACTCGTGTGGCTTTCAAAGTTTCATCCAAAGTGGATTCTCGCACCATTCTAGACCAAGGTGGTGCCGAACAGTTGCTGGGCATGGGTGATATGCTTTACATGACGCCTGGACTCTCCCACTTAATACGCGTACATGGCGCCTTTGTTGATGATGATGAAATCCTACGGGTGGTTAATTTCTTAAAAGAAAATTCTGAAACCAACTATCTTGATGGTATTTTAAATGCCCACAGCGAATCACAAGACTCGCATGAAGGTACAGATTCAAGCTCATCAGCTGGCGCCTCTGGTGAGATGGATCCATTATATGATGAAGCTGTTCAAATTGTTACTTCATCAAGAAGAGCTTCTATCTCTAGCTTGCAAAGAAGAATGCGCATTGGTTACAATCGTGCTGCACGTATCATTGAAGATATGGAAGCAGCCGGCGTTGTAAGCACCATGAACAGCGCAGGCAATCGACAAGTCTTAGCACCTGAACCAATTACAGATGAGTAAATTCTTGGCCTTGTTATTGGCCTTTCACTCATGCTTAGCCTTTGCCAACACCAATAATAAGTTCACAGAGTTTTTTAATTCTATGGAGTCGCTCAGTGCTGAGTTCAATCAAAATACTTTTGATGAATATCAGCAGTTAATTGCTAGCAGCAAAGGCATCATCCAGTTTAAACGTCCACAACTACTACTATGGCACACACTCGCACCTAATGACCAAAGATTGCTATTAAAAGCGGATGAGCTGTGGCTGATTGATGCAGAATTAGAACAGGCCAGTTTGCAAAAAATTGATAATTTAATCAATTCACCACTTTATTGGTTAATCAGTCGCCCTAACGAAACAGATAACCCTCCTAGCCATCAACAAACAGTGGACGGTATTGATTGGTACTTAAATGACAACAATCAGCAATTGGCTTTTGGCTTTAAAGATGGCGTATTTCATGCCATCAAACTCAAAAATGAACTTTCTCAAACCATACAAATTCAGCTAGATAACGTTAAGATCAATCCAATCATTGACTCGTCAGTTTTTAAACTGAACTTACATCCTGATTTTGATGTAATTAGATAGTTTTGGAAAACTTGGTTTTGCTACTAGCAAGATAAGCATCAAACACCATACAAATGTTACGAATTAGCAACTTTCCTTTGTCCATCACTGTAATTGAATGATCATTAAGTTCAATTAAACCGTCTTCATGCATTTCACTTAATGCATCAAAAGCATCAGAAAAATACTGCCTAAAGTTAATGTCAAATGCCGATTCAACGTTGGAAAAATCAAGCTCGAAATGACAAATCAAATCCATAATTACCGCACGTCTAAGCTTGTCATCTTCATTGATCAATTGACCTTTAATAACAGGCAACTCACCAGCGTCAATTCTTTGATAATACTGCTCTAAGTTTTTTTCATTTTGAGAAAAACTATCACCCACTTGCCCAATTGAACTCAGACCCAAACCCACAATGTCACAATCTGCATGAGTTGAATAACCTTGAAAGTTTCGATACAACTGCCCTTCGCTTTGAGCTATTGCTAAAGGATCTTCAGGTAAAGCAAAATGATCCATACCAATATAGACATAGCCCTGATCTAATAAAAAGTCTGTTGAATATTTAAAAATAGCCAACTTTTCATCCGCACTTGGCAATTCTAAGACGTCGATACGTCTTTGCGGCTTAAACAACTCCGGCAAGTGTGCATAATTAAAAATAGAAATTCTATCTGGTCGCAACTCACTAACCTGGGCAAGTGTCGTTTTAAATGTTTCAACCGATTGTTTTGGTAAGCCATAAATAAGGTCAATACTAACTGACTTAAATCCCTGATCTCTAGAGATGTCAATAACTGATTTAGTTTGTTCAAAACTTTGAATACGATTAACTGCCTTTTGTACATCATTATTAAAATCTTGTACGCCAAGACTAATACGATTGAATTTTGCCTTTGCTAACGCCTTAATAGTTTGTTCATCCACACCACGCGGATCGATTTCAATAGAATATTCTCCATCTTCAATAAAATTAAAGGCTTCTTGTAGCTTTTCGCTTAAGCGAATGATTTGTTCATTGGATAAAAAAGTTGGCGTTCCACCACCGAAATGCATTTGCTCTACTTGTCTATCTTTATCAAACAGTGCACTTTGTGCATCAATCTCTTTAAACAAAGCTTCAAGGTATGGCTCGGCTTTGGTTTTATCCTTGGTAACAACTTTATTACAACCACAATAAAAACACACAGTATCACAAAAAGGAATGTGGCAATATAATGAAATTGGCCCTTTACGCTGATTGCTTATTGCAACTTGAGCCTGGTAGTCTTTTTCAGAAAAGACAGAAAAATTATTAGCCGTCGGATAGGAAGTGTATCTAGGCCCAGAGCGGTCATACTTTTTTATTACTGCTAAATCAAATAAACTCATAACGCCATTATACTCATAAAAAACCCCTGCTAATTTAACAGGGGTTTTGATTAATAGGGTGGGGTTAGTTATTGCCTAACCCCGGGGGAGAGTCTACAATTTTATCAACATTGCACAATTAACCCTTGACCACGGTCAAGAAAATGGAAAAAAATTACCAATTTCCACTCATACCCATAAATTTAATACGTCAATTGACAATAAGTGCTACAATGCCAACCTATGATTCCAACAAAAGAACACCTTAACCGTTATCACGGATATTTACTTAAACTGCCAATTTTTACAGGCCTACAAGAAGAGCTCTTGGAGCAATTTTTTGCCTCTATACAAGTTAAGGAGTTTCATAAAGGTGAAGTGGTTACTTTTGATGCTCAAGAGCATGCCAAACTCTATATTAATTATGATGGGTTATTTAAACTAATCAAAATTGATGAGCGTGGCGATGAAATTGTGCTTCGAATTATTGACAAAAAGAACATTATCTCACCCATGTATTTTTCGCCTTATTACGATGTTGCGGCTGATTTTGTTAAAAATACAACTGTCTTTTCTTTTCCACAGGAGGCTGTTTCCGAACTCATACAAAACTCTCATCAGTTTTCATTAAATATTATCAGTTTTTTAGCCGAACAAGTGCAATCACTAATGCTTAGCTCTGAGATTTTACAACTTAAGACTGCAAAAGAAAAGGTGGGCTGGTATTTGGTACATGCCAAAATTAACAACTCTTTTGAACTGCCATACTCGAAATCATTGATAGCCGCATACCTGGGCATGAAGCCAGAATCTTTTTCTCGAGCTTTGGCCGAATTAAAAAAAGAAGGCGTAAGGCTTGAAAATAAGAAAATTCTACTAAAAAATGGTGACGAGCTATGCAATTACTGCGATAAAGTTATCGGATCCAACTGTCCTTTTTTCCATAGCGAAAGATGCGTACATGATTGATAAAAAATATCAGAAAAAATCAAAATAGTCGCAAAATTTCAAAAAAAATAGGCCAAAAACTCAATAATTAAGTGAAATTTGACACAATTTTGGCAAATTCATAGCCTTTTTTTAGTTTTATTTAAAAAAATTAGAAATTTCTTAAATTAGACCAAAAGCCATAGCATCACTTACATTTCTAAACATATTGTGACAAAAAATGAAATAAATTTAGCACTTGTTTGATTTGAATCAAGTTAATCAAATTATCTTTATAGTTAAATCATAATTGTGTTTTTTCATAGGTCACAGTATAGATTGTGCAATTGGTTAAACACAAAGAAGATAATATTTATTGTGTTTTTATTTGGTTTATAGCTATTCTTAATAAAGACCATTAACTTTAATAAGGAGATATGTTATGAATAAAGTTATACTGCCAATGGCGGTTACCGCATTTGCATTATCTGGCTGCTTTGGTGGCGGCGATTCTGATAATTCAGACAGTAAAGCAAAAGCAGCAGCCAGCACTCCAGCTCCAGCTCCAGTCTCAGCTCCAGCCCCTGCTCCGACTCCAGCGCCAGTTGTGGTTGCTAGCAAATCATCAGCCGAACACCCAACAATGTCAGAAGCTGACTTTGAAAAATCTAAGTCTATGTACTTCCAACGTTGTGCTGGTTGTCATGGTGTACTTAGAAAAGGCGCAACAGGTAAAAGCCTAATGCCAAAGGATACTATTGAAAAAGGCCAAGCTAGATTAGAAAAAATTATCGCTCTGGGTACTGAAGGCGGTATGAATAATTTTGATGATATCTTCACTAAAGAAGAAATCAGCATGCTGGCAACTTACATTCAAATGGAGCCACCTGTTCCACCTGAAATGTCTCTTGCTTTAATGAAAGAAAGACATGAAATTCATGTTGATCCGAAAGATTACCCTGCTAAACCAGTACACGATCGTAACTGGCAGAACTTCTTCTTAGTGATCGAACGTGATGTGGGCAAGATTGCTGTTGTTGATGGCGACACTAAAGAAGTATTTGCACGTATTGATACAGGTTATGCGGTACACGTACTTAAAACCACTGAGCACCATGACACACTGCACGCTAAAGACCAAGGACGTTTTTGGTATGTTATGGGTCGTGACGGTATGATGACTAAAGTGGACTTATGGCAAACTCCTGACAAGATGAAGGTTGCTAATGTTCAAGTTGCTTATGATGCACGTGATGTTGCGGTATCAGGTGATGGTAAATACGTAATTGGTGGTGGTTACTGGCCTCCACACTTCGTTATCTTAGATGCTGAAACAATGGAACCAATTAAAGTAGTTTCTACTCGTGGTACTAATGTTGATGGCGAATACGTAAACGAATCTCGTGTTGCTGCTATTTATGACACACCTAAAGCGCCAACTTGGTTAGTTGCTGCTAAAGAGTTAGGTCAAATGTGGCAAGTAGACTATTCAGATCTTGATAACTTACAAATCACTAAAATCAATTCTGCTAAGTTCCTACATGATGGATTCTATGATCCAACAAATCGTTACTTCCAAATTGCAGCCAATGCGTCTGATAAGATGGTGGTTGTAGATACTGTAACGCAGAAGTTAGAAGCCATGATTGATGTGGATACAAAACCTCACCCGGGTCCTGGTGCTAACTGGATTGATCCAAAATGTGGTTCTGTAGGTGGTACAACTCACTTAGGTGTTGGTAAGGTAACTGCTTGGGGTAATGACCCTGCAGGACGTCCTGATCAAGCTTGGAAGATTTGTTACGAAGTTGAGACAGATGGTGCTGGCGTATTCTTACGTACACATCCTAAATCTGACTACATTTGGGCAGATCAAACCAAACACCCTGAACCAGAAATCCAACAATCTGTACAGGTTATCTCTAAGGAAACTAGAGAAATCGTTAAAACCATTCAGTTAACTGAAGTTGAAGGTTATGCTGCTGTACATATTGAGTTTAACAAAGCTGGTGATGAAGTTTGGGTAAGTGTATGGAATCGTAAGGATTCTACTTCTCCAAATGGTGAAATCATCATATATGATGCTAAGACGCTCGAAGAAAAAGCACGCGTTAAAGGCATGTATGCACCAACGGGTAAATTCAATGTTTATAACAGAGTTAACCACGTGACTTAAGCTAATAATTTAAGTTAAAAATGACGGGATGGGTCTTAGACTCATCCCGTTTTTTATGCATAAAAAAACATAACAAACAACTTATCTATAACAAATATTGTATTTTTAATTAAAAAAAACGTATTTAATTTTGGCTTACAAAGTTCTTTCTAGTAGTGCTTTAAACACTATACACATAATCAAAATAGGGTTTAATAAATATTAAATTAAAATAATATTGATATAAATCAATTCAATATAGTTGGCTTTGCATTAAAGTAACACTCAGTTTGTTTAAAAATTTGATTTTCTGGATATTTACTCAAGCTTAAGTTAAAGTTAAATATTGATTGTATTCTTTGCGAGGGAGCTCCCTCCTCTTTGTGCCTTCGTAAAGGATCAGTTACTGCTAAGGAGAATGTTATGAATAGAAAAAGAATAGGTGCTACACTAGCCATGTCGGTTGGTATGGTGCTATCTAGTATGTCATTAAATGCACTTGCTAAGGCACCTGCTGGTCCAACAATGTCAGAAGCTGACTTTGAAAAATCTAAGTCTATGTACTTCCAACGTTGTGCTGGTTGTCATGGTGTACTTAGAAAAGGCGCAACAGGTAAAAGCCTAATGCCAAAGGATACTATTGAAAAAGGCCAAGCTAGATTAGAAAAAATTATCGCTCTGGGTACTGAAGGCGGTATGAATAATTTTGATGATATCTTCACTAAAGAAGAAATCAGCATGCTGGCAACTTACATTCAAATGGAGCCACCTGTTCCACCTGAAATGTCTCTTGCTTTAATGAAAGAAAGACATGAAATTCATGTTGATCCGAAAGATTACCCTGCTAAACCAGTACACGATCGTAACTGGCAGAACTTCTTCTTAGTGATCGAACGTGATGTGGGCAAGATTGCTGTTGTTGATGGCGACACTAAAGAAGTATTTGCACGTATTGATACAGGTTATGCGGTACACGTACTTAAAACCACTGAGCACCATGACACACTGCACGCTAAAGACCAAGGACGTTTTTGGTATGTTATGGGTCGTGACGGTATGATGACTAAAGTGGACTTATGGCAAACTCCTGACAAGATGAAGGTTGCTAATGTTCAAGTTGCTTATGATGCACGTGATGTTGCGGTATCAGGTGATGGTAAATACGTAATTGGTGGTGGTTACTGGCCTCCACACTTCGTTATCTTAGATGCTGAAACAATGGAACCAATTAAAGTAGTTTCTACTCGTGGTACTAATGTTGATGGCGAATACGTAAACGAATCTCGTGTTGCTGCTATTTATGACACACCTAAAGCGCCAACTTGGTTAGTTGCTGCTAAAGAGTTAGGTCAAATGTGGCAAGTAGACTATTCAGATCTTGATAACTTACAAATCACTAAAATCAATTCTGCTAAGTTCCTACATGATGGATTCTATGATCCAACAAATCGTTACTTCCAAATTGCAGCCAATGCGTCTGATAAGATGGTGGTTGTAGATACTGTAACGCAGAAGTTAGAAGCCATGATTGATGTGGATACAAAACCTCACCCGGGTCCTGGTGCTAACTGGATTGATCCAAAATGTGGTTCTGTAGGTGGTACAACTCACTTAGGTGTTGGTAAGGTAACTGCTTGGGGTAATGACCCTGCAGGACGTCCTGATCAAGCTTGGAAGATTTGTTACGAAGTTGAGACAGATGGTGCTGGCGTATTCTTACGTACACATCCTAAATCTGACTACATTTGGGCAGATCAAACCAAACACCCTGAACCAGAAATCCAACAATCTGTACAGGTTATCTCTAAGGAAACTAGAGAAATCGTTAAAACCATTCAGTTAACTGAAGTTGAAGGTTATGCTGCTGTACATATTGAGTTTAACAAAGCTGGTGATGAAGTTTGGGTAAGTGTATGGAATCGTAAGGATTCTACTTCTCCAAATGGTGAAATCATCATATATGATGCTAAGACGCTCGAAGAAAAAGCACGCGTTAAAGGCATGTATGCACCAACGGGTAAATTCAATGTTTATAACAGAGTTAACCACGTGACTTAAACCAGTCTTGGATTAAGTTAAAATAACCCAGGATAGAGACAACTCTATCCTGGTTTAATATTTATTATTTATTATTTACAGTCAGCAAATAATAAATATTAAACCAGATGAACAAAAAACAAATAAGGACTTAGAAATGAAAATTAAAGAACTTCTTTCGCGCAAAATAACCAAAACTGCAACAATTGGAGCTGCACTGCTATTTTTTATGTCCGGTATTTTTTTCTGGGGCGGTTTTAATGCCACTATGGAAGCTACCAATACTATGGAGTTTTGTATTTCATGTCATGAAATGGAAGATAATGTTTATGAAGAATACAAACCTACTGTTCACCATTCAAACCGATCAGGTGTTCGTGCCACTTGTTCTGATTGTCATGTTCCAGATCCTTGGATTCATAAAATGAAACGCAAGGTTCAAGCTAGTAATGAAGTATTGCACAAAGTACTAGGTTCAATTGATACCAAAGAGAAGTTCAACAATAAGCGTTTAACTATGGCTAAGAACGTTTGGAAATCCATGAAAGAAAGCGATTCACGTGAGTGTCGAAATTGTCACAACTTAGAGTCAATGAACCCTGTTTTTCAAAAACCAAGAGCACGTAAACAGCATTTAAACTCTTTCAAAACTGGTCAAACCTGTATTGATTGTCATAAAGGTATTGCGCACAAAGATATTCGCAACGAACTTAGCGATGAAGAACTTGAGGAGCTAGAAAAGCCAAATCCTGAGCTTATTAGAGAAGTTCCGCAAATGTTTATCGATGGCCTTGAATCTATTGAAAAAACAGAGGCAGAAGCAGAAGAAAAAGCCAAAGCTGCTAAAGAAGCAGCCAAGGCGCAGAAAAAAGCCAGTGAAGCCAAAATTCAAAAACGCTTAAATGCTCTAGTTGCAAAAGCGCAGATTGATTACTTTAATGCTCACAAAAATGATGACAAAACATCGATGCATAAAGGGGATGACGATCATCACGCTCCAATTGTAAATTACTCTGATCTATTCCAAGAGACCTCTAATGCAGCAGCTATGGCTGGTGCTAACACTCTAAAAGATATGCCAGATATCGATGTTGATTGGAATGGTGTTCCAGCGCGCAAAGTAACTGTGTTCTATCCTGGTCAATCATCAATGGAGTGGATTCTTACTGGTAAAGACCACGGTGGCGCTAGACCTTTTGTCAAACTTGGTGACAGATGCGTTACTTGTCATGATAAAGAAACTAACAAAATGGGTGATTTGATCGTATCTGGTGAAAAGTTAGAGCCTAAGGAGACTATTATCCCTGGCAAGCGTGGCAACATCCCTGTTAGTGTACAAGCTAGATATGATGATGAAAATTTATACATGCGCTTTGAGTGGGAAAACTCACCGCACACGCCAGCACCTTTTGTTGAAGGTGGAAAGATGGACCCTAAGAATCAAATGAAACTAGCCATTATGTTTGCAACTGATGATGTTAAATACGCTGGCCAATCAGGCTGTTGGGGCACATGTCATCACGACTTGAATACTATGCCACATGCTCCAGAAGGTGAAGAAGTTGACAAATACATTGCTGAGAGTAGAGGCAAAATTGAAATCAAAGGCAAGCGTGGCAAAAAGCGTGGCGCTTGGAACAAGCGTAAAGATGACGCCACAATTCAATCTGAAATGGGTTTAGGTCACTATATGGACATTGTTCGACTTAAAGCTGGAGAGGCTCAAATCGACGATGGACATATTCTTGCTGATCGTGAAATGGATGGTGGCCAAAAAACTGAGTTTAATGCTGTTCTAAATGGTGACATGTGGATTGTAGAAATGAAGCGTAAGCTAAATTCTGGTAAGCCTGGTGACATTAGCATGACAACAGACAAAATGTATAACTTTGGTTTTGCGATTCATGATGACTACACCAGTGATCGCTTCCACCATGTTTCATTAGGATACTTCCTTGGTTTTGACAATGACAAGGCAGAAATTAACGCAAAAAGTGTAAAATAATGCTCTATGAGAGCGCTATTAATACTATTGTTAACATTGACCATTGTGTCTGCAAATGCAGGCACAGTACATGATGTTGAGATAAAAAAACACAAATTCACCCCCAGCCAAATAACCATCAACCCTGGTGATAGCATTCGTTGGTTTAATAAAGAAAAACGTCAATACCACAGTGTTTGGTTCAAATCTTTAGATCCATCAGAGCCTGATTATTTATTCCCAGGTGATGCATACATAAAACAGTTTGATGCGCTTGGTGATTTTAACTATGAGTGCGGCCCTCATCCAAAAATGAAAGGTGTTGTTAGTGTTGTAGAGCCTAGTGCACAAAAACACATAAGCTCTGACAAAAAACAAGAGTTGCTACATTTGTTAAAACACGACTGTGGCTCTTGCCACGGCATGACTTTAGCTGGAGGCTTAGGTCCAGAATTAAGCCCCAATAGTCTTAAACGCTTAAGCACTGAACAAGTAGTACATACAATACTAAACGGACGTCCAGGCACACCAATGCCACCTTGGAGACCATTTATGAATGATGACCAGGCGCACTGGCTAGCAGAACAACTCAAACAAGGAAAAACTCCATGAAATACTTACTAAATTTATTGTTGTTGTTATTTTTCACTTCAAGCTATGCAGCATCTGAATGCAGCGTAAGAGGTACTGGAGATTTAGGTGTGATCATCCAAAGAGCAAACAGTAGCGTTCTTGTGGTTGATACCAGCAAACATGAAACCATATTTAAAGTAGACGGTGTGGGTGATTTATCGCATGCATCAATTGTTTTTTCGCGTGATGCAAGGTATGCGTATGTATTTGCTCGTGATGGCGGATTGAGCAAAATTGATATTTTGTGTGGCACGCTAGTTAAACGCATTGTTCAAGGCGGTAATAGCATTGGTGGAGCGATCTCACAAGACGGCAAGCTCATTGCTGTGTCTAATTACAAGCCTGGCGGGGTTAAAATTTTCTCTGCAGACAATCTAGAGCTTATTGCTGATATTCCTACCACCAAAGTACATAGCGAAAAAAACTCAAAAACAGTTGGCTTGGTAGATGCTCCAGATAACAAATTTGTATTTGGACTGTATGACACCGGTGAGACTTGGGTTGTTGATATGAATGATACTAAAAACCCTAAAATTGAACGCTTTACTAATGTCGGCATGTTGCCATATGATGGTTTAATCGATCCACAGGGCAGATACTATATTGGTGGTTTATTTGGCGAAGACGGCATGGTGTTATTAGATCTTTGGAATACACAGGACGGGGTTAAGCGCATATTGCCAAATTATGGAAAAGGAAAAAAGAAACTGCCCGTATACAAAATGCCACATCTGGAAGGTTGGGCCATTGCTGGAAATAATGCATTTTTACCAGCAATAGGACAACACGAAGTATTGGTTGTTGATACCAACAATTGGCAAGAACAAGGCCGAGTTAAGGTACACGGTCAGCCGGTATTTGTTATGTCTAGACCAGATGGGCGATATATTTGGGTAAACTTTGCTTTTCCACACAATGACACTATTCAAGTTATTGATACTGAAACATTCAAAATTGTTAAAACTTTAAAGCCTGGCAAAGGTGTTTTGCACATGGAATTTTCCCCTCGCGGAGAAGAAGTGTGGATGTCAGTTCGTGATAAAGACCAGGTACAAATATACAACACCACAACATTTGAAAAGCTAGCAACATTGCCAGCACAAAAGCCAAGCGGTATATTTTTTACCTCTCGTGCTCATAAGATTGGACTATAAACAGTCTTATGAAAACCTATTCAAGCCTTGAAAAGGCCTTATTGAATGACTATCAACACAGCTTTCCGCTTGTCTCTAAGCCATATGCTCAAATTGCCCAGCAGCTAGGCAGTGATGAAGACACAATCCTAAAGTTGCTACAAGAGTTTGAGCAAGATGACATTGTTACTCGTGTAGGTCCAGTATTTCAGGTAAATCGTATAGGCGCTAGTACTTTGGCGGCCATGTCAGTACCAGATGACAAAATTGAAGCGGTGGCTAATATTATTAACGACTTTAAAGCGGTTAATCACAACTATAAACGTCAACATGATTTTAACCTTTGGTTTGTTGCAACAGCTCCGACCCACCCAGACTTGCAAAATACAATTTCCCAGATGGAAGATGCAACTGGATACGAAGTAATGCAATTGCCAATGCTTAAGGAATTTCATATAGATTTAGGTTTTGAAATACTATGGGAATAGGTGATAATCAAGAATTAGAAGACAGGCTAATTAAAACCATCACTCGTGGCATACCCTTAGTGTCTGAACCTTACAAAGCCATTGCCAAAGACTTAGGTTGCAGTGAACAGCAGGTCATTGAAACCATATCCTCTTTGTTAAATCAAGGTGATATTAAGCGTTTTGGCGTGATTGTTCGTCACCGTAAATTAGGCTACAAGTCTAACGCCATGGTGGTGTGGAATTTTGCTGATGAAGAGGTCGACAAATATGGTGATATTATTGCCAAATATCCATTTGTAACGCTTTGTTATCAACGCCCACGCAAACTGCCTAAATGGCCATACAACTTATTTAGCATGATCCATGGTAAAGATAAAAATCAAGTTATTAAACACATTGAACTTATTGCTTCTGAATGCAAAGTAGCCAGAACTAACTACGATGCATTGTTTAGCTCTGAGTGCTTCAAACAACGAGGCGCTAATTACGATCAAACTAACAATGTCTCTTGATTCTTTAAGTATAAAAATTATTAACAAGCTACAAGGCGGTTTTCCCATATCCAGCACGCCTTTTGCTGATGCTGCCAACTGGTTTGACATTGATGAAAATACATTAATGCAAAAAATCAATGAATTGTTGACATCGGGATACTTAACACGATTTGGCCCTTTATTTGATGCTGACAAGCTTGGTGGTGCGTTTACTTTAGCAGCGCTCAAAGCTCCTGAAGAAGATTTTGAACGCATTAGTGACATAGTTAACAGTTTTGATGAAGTGGCCCACAACTATCAAAGAGATAATGAACTTAACATGTGGTTTGTTATCGCTAGTGATAAAAGTGAAAACATAGCAATCACTATAAATGCAATACAAGAAGCCAGTGGAGTTGAGGTTTATAACTTTCCAAAATCAAAAGAATTTTATATTGGCTTGTGGCTAGATATTGATAATGACGGAAGTATATCTACCAGCTCAATTAAAGCATCAAACAACCTGTCAGACTACAAGGTTGACAACATAGACAAAAAAATAATCAAAGCCTCACAAGCTGGATTGCCATTATCTAGCAACCCTTATCAAGAGCTAGGAAAAGACATCAAACTTACAGGTGATGAAATAATGTTGCGCCTTAAGAACATGCTTGAATGTGGAACTGTTCGCAGAATTGGCCTTGTGCCAAATCACTACAAACTAGGATTGCGTGGCAATGGCATGTCGGTTTGGAGTGTTGATGATGGCATGGTAGAAGAAATGGGCGAGAAAATAGGCTCTCTAGATTTTGTATCTCATGCCTATCAACGACCTCGCCACCTCCCTCTTTGGCCCTATAATATGTTTGCAATGGTGCATGGGCAAGATAGAGACGAAGTAAGAGAAAAAGTTGAAAAAATAGCTAAAATATTAGGCTCAAAGTGTCAAAAACACGATGTCTTATTTAGTTCTAAAATTTTGAAAAAAACAGGAATGCGTTTAGTATAGGATGATTAATAATGTTTAGATTAAGCCGTTATTTACATGGGTTAGAAAATCCCAATCCAACCTCACCAAAACCAAAATCGGTGTCTAAGGGAAACGGCCCTGTGGTTATTTGGAATTTATTACGTCGATGCAATCTTACCTGCAAACACTGTTATGCAACATCTACCGATACTCACTTTAAGGGCGAACTTAGCACGGAAAAGATATTTTCAGTGCTTGATGATCTAAAGTCTTTTGGTGTTTCTGTACTTATTCTCTCAGGAGGCGAGCCACTTATGCATCCTGATATATTCAAAATATCAGCATATGCAAAAAAACTAGGATTTTATATTGGTCTATCTAGTAATGGCACTTTAATCACTGATGACAACATTGAGCAAATTGTTGCTGCTAATTATGATTATGTCGGGGTTAGTTTGGATGGCATACAAGATACACATGATGCGTTTCGTCAACAAAAAGGATCGTTTGTTGAAGCTGTTAATGGCATTGGTTTGTGTCAAGAGGCTGGTTTAAAAGTGGGTTTGCGCTTTACGCTTACCCAGGACAACTCTAAAGATCTGCCAGAGCTATTAAAGCTTATGGATGAAAAAAATATTGACAAGTTTTATCTATCACACCTAAATTATGCCGGACGAGGCAACAAAAACCGTGGCAGAGATTCTCACTCTATAGTGACACGTGAAGCCATGGATTTATTGTTCAAAACTTGTTGGGATGATGTGCAATCTGGCAGAAAAAGAGAATTTGTAACCGGTAATAATGATGCAGATGGCGTGTATTTATTGCAATGGGCAGAAAAAAACATTCCTCAGCATGTTGAAAAACTACGTCAAATGTTGCTTAGATGGGGCGGCAATGCATCAGGCGTCAATATTTCAAATATTGATAACCTTGGCAACGTTCATCCAGACACAATGTGGTGGGACTACACAATTGGCAATGTTAATGAGCGAGCATTTGGTGATATTTGGCAAGACACTTCTGATCCATTAATGCGCGGATTAAAGGCTAAAAATAGACCACTTGAAGGCAGATGCGCCAGCTGTAAATATCTAGACATTTGTAACGGCAACTCACGTACGCGTGCGTGGCAACTTACTGGCAATTTCTGGGCTGAAGACCCTGGTTGTTACCTAAGTGATGAAGAGATAACATGACAAGTGCAATGGTCCAAGGAAAAAAACTATTGGAAGTTGTTTTTCTATCCTTTATGCTAATGCTAAGTACTTCTGTAAATAGCGCAGATGAAGAAAACACCGATGCAATATATAACTCTCTAAGTAAGCAATACAAGCCTGTCAATAAACGCAATGTATGGCACCATACCATGTTTAAACTAAGACGAGAAATGCAAGCCATTGCCGAATCTAACAATAATGCAGATACTCAACACTGGGTTTCTCGCTTTAGCAAGGATTATAAAAAAATCGCAAAAATGGTGCCAGAATGGGAAAGCGAGCTTGATTTATTAAATCTAAAGCTGTTAGAAAAGGCAGCAATTGATAACGACAAAAGTCAAATTAATGAGTCACTTAGAGAAATAAAGCGCAACTGTAGAGCTTGTCACATTGATTATAGGGCCAATGTTGCTGCAATTTTTAGAGCACCAGATTTCAGCAAACTACAACTAAAAAATCACAAAGGCGAAGCTAAAAGTTATAGAAGGTCAATGATTCAACTAACCGAACAACTAAACCGTATAAAAATTGGACTGATTGAAAAAGATCAAGAAAAATCGATTCAAGCCTTAACGGACCTACGCGCAGGCATGCAACACCTTGAAAATAGTTGCTCTAGCTGCCATAAAGATGATGAAGCGCGTCAATTCTATCTAGGAGAAAAATCTAAAAACTTGCTAAATGATTTACAAAAAGGCATTGAAAACAATGATGACATTAAAGACGTTGGTCGCACACTAGGATTACTAGCAGTTAGATCTTGTGCTCGTTGCCATGGTGTGCATCGAATTGTATACGACATAACTAAAGACAAAAAAAATGAAAAAGATATTAATTAGTCTGCTGCTGTTTGGCATTTCCCAAAGTACATTCGCTCAAGATTCTCAGATTGAATTACTATACAAAGATAATTGTGCCATTTGCCATGGGGTTTCTCGACTAGGAATAACTGGCCCTGCATTATTACCCGAAAACCTTAAGCGTTTACGCAAAAAACAAGCAACAAGTGTCATTACCAATGGTAGAGTGGCAACACAAATGCCAAGTTTTAAAGATAGGCTCAGTAAAGAGCAGATCGCTTTGTTGTCCAATTACATATACACACCCTTGCCCGAACCACCAGCATGGAATGAAGAAAAAATCAAAACTAGCCATATTGCCTACCCATTGGAAAATCTAAACGACCCAGATGATGCCAACAAACCTGTCTACAGCTCTGACCCGCTAAATCTCTTTCTAGTGGTTGAAACTGGAGACCACCATGTTAGTGTGCTAGACGGAGATAGCTTTGAAGTCATTTATCGCTTTGCTTCACGTTTTGCCCTGCATGGCGGTCCAAAGTATTCTGCAGATGGGCGCTTTGTTTATCTAGCATCTAGAGATGGCTGGATTACAAAATTTGACATGTACAGATTGCGTATTACTCATGAAGTGCGCGTTGGTATAAATACTAGGAATGCTGCTGTTTCTAGTGATGGTCGTTTTGTATTGGTTGGCAACTACTTGCCTAACAATCTAGTGGTTCTGGATGCTACAGATTTATCATTAGTAAAAATAATACCTGCAACCAATGCCAAAGGCAAAAGCTCGAGAGTATCTGCTGTGTATGATGCTCGCCCTCGTCAAAGCTTTGTTGTAGCACTTAAGGATATCCCAGAAGTATGGGAGATTAGCTATGCTGATGCAAATCTCCCAATTAGAAAAATTCAACTTGATTCTGTATTAGATGATTTTTTCTTTGACCAAGATTACAAATTAATACTGGGCTCATCACGCAATAAAAAAGGCATGGTTGTAGACATTGACAAAGCGCAGGTGATTGCTCAACTAGATCTATCGGGAATGCCTCACTTAAGCTCTGGAATTACCTGGAAATATAAAGATACAGAAGTGCTTGCAACGCCTAATCTAAAAGACAAATCCATCAGTATTTTTGACATGAAGGATTGGAGTTTAATTAAGAAAATTAAAACCTTAGGGTCTGGTTTTTTCTTACGATCACATGAAAATTCAAAATACGCTTGGACAGATGTATTCTTTGGCAAGGATAAAGACGTGATGCATGTGATTGATAAACAATCATTGCAAATTGTTAAAACTCTGAGACCTAGCCCTGGAAAGACCTCATCTCATGTTGAGTTTACTAAAGACGGATCTCATGCACTGGTTAGTATCTGGGAGATGGATGGTGAGTTGGTTATTTATAATTCACACTCTCTAGAAGAATTTAAGCGCCTACCAATGAAAAGACCGGTTGGAAAATATAATGTTTACAATAAGATTACTCGCTCAGCTGGAACTAGCCATTAGAGGCTTTATATAAAGCCTAATTGACTAGTCTTGCATACAACATGGGTAATGATTTTGGCAAGTCTTTAACATTTTTAACTAATGCATAGCCATTTGATCCAAATAAATTAGGCAAGTACTCATTAGCCTTTTCATCTATAGTTACACAAAATACCTTCAATCCAAGCGATCTGGCTGCAACAATTGCATGTTTTGTATCTTCAATGCCATAACGCCCCTCATACACATCTAAATCATTTGGCTTTCCATCAGTAAGAATCAGTAGCAGTTGCTGAGTGGCAACTTGCTCTTTTAACAGGTCTGTAGTATGACGTATAGCCGCACCCATTCGAGTGTAATAACCTGGTTTAATATTGGCAATTCTGGATCTAACAGCTCCACTATAGTTTTCATCAAAAGACTTTAGTGTGTGAATCCGTATTGGATTGGTTTTTCTTGAAGAAAATCCATACATGCCAAATCGATCGCCCGTGGCTTTTAAACTTTCAGCAAACAAATACAAACTATCTTGAATAACATCAATAACACGCGAGTCATTATTAACCCAAGTATCTGTTGAAAGCGAGAGGTCGGCTAAGAGTAATGACGATAAATCTCTAGCGCCACTATTAAGCTCCTTATATAGCTTTTCATTGCCACTATCATGCCCAGCCAATTTATCAGCACGATATTGTAAATAAGCGTCCATATCAACTTCCTGGCCATCGCTACGCTTATAATGCCATGTGCGTGCAGGTGTAATTGCCTGAAATTGATTACGTAATTTTTTTGCTGTTGTTTTTAAATGATTTGGCAAATGGGTTTGATCGCTATCTGCAGATACCATGCTCACCACCCTACATTTGTCTTCAACTAATTTTTGCTGCTTCCAGTCCCATTCTGGCAACAAAATACCTTCCTCTAAGATTTCATCATCCATAGCCTCAGAGGGTAAATCAAGATCAAATTTCATTTGAACTTTGGAGGCCCTTTGGTTGCGTGCAATAGCAAGCTCATCTAAATCTTTCGCCACCTCTTTTGCATTATCTGGATCTTCATCATCATCAGTAGATCTATCCATATTGGCAAACTCACCCCAAGTAAAGATATTTTCCATGCGAACGCTAATAAAACCGCGATTATGTTCTGGCGTTTCAACACGTTTGGCTTGTTTTTTTCCAATATCGGTTGCATCTTTTTCTTTACCTGTTCTTTGGTTGTCGCTGTCTTCAAGATTGTCTTGATGAGTAGCGACAACTACAGGCGGGTTAGGATGCAACCAAAGCAATACCGGCCTTGGCATGTATTTACTCTTAGGCAGTTGACTGATGCTGCCAGGCTCTTTTAGCGCTTGAATAATGCGTTGCTCTGTAACCGTTTCAGTTTTAGACAGTTTTTCAAGCTCTGGTCGCTGAACAAGGTGCGCATCTAATAATCGGCCATATAGTGCGCGTAATCCTGGAAAGGCAGCTAATGCAAGATTGGTACGCAATTGATTGTCAACAATCCAGCTGTCAGATTGAGCAGGGATAGAGGCAAGTGCTGCTAGCCACAAATACAAATCTTTGTTAAGTGATGCCTTGGGAAAGTAGTCAATTGTCTCAGGGAGTCTTAATGAGTTTTCATCAATCCAGGCAAATTCATATTTTTCTGTACTACGGGCAATGCGTTTTAAAAAGCTACGTTCAGAAGAGTATTCACTGGCATCTGTTTGGGAAACAATCAAAGAGCCGTCACCACCCAAAGCTCTAAAAAAAATACCAATGGTTTTTTTAATATCCTTTAGGCTAACTTGTTCCTCTGGATAGCTTTTATCCGCCATCCTAGTGATAAAATTATGCCAAATTTCTCCTACACGCTCTTCCATAATTAATCTTTAGGCAGGTAGCAACCAATTAACGGAAACTCCCAGGACTGATTTGACATTGCCTTAGCTAACCCCAGTGCGCCAAAAACAACCAAGGTGGAGTGAATTAAAGTGAAATAAAGAATTGTCCACATCCAGATGTATTCATTCTCAAAACCATTCAACAAGAATGCTAAACCCAATGTCATAACAATTAAAATGCCACCAACCAAACTCGTATAAAAGGTTTGCGTCAAATGAGATTTAGACACAGCTGACAAACCGGTTCTGTGCTTAATAAATAAATAGGCCAGCAAAAGAAATGCAACACCGGGAAAGACCAACAGGTTGGTCAAATACAACAATTCAGACATTATTGCAATTTTCCTATCTGTATTAACCAAGGGTTGCATTAACAACTTCCATTAGTGCATCAATAGTTTCTTGATCATCTGTCAAAGGCTCAACCAGAGCAGCTCGGCAGGCGTCACTTGCGCTCATACCACTTACCATCAAGGTAGCTGTATAAATTAACAACCTGGTAGAGGCTGCCTCTTCTAAGTCATGATCTTTTAATGCACGCAGTGCGTTTGCCAAGCCTACCAATTTTTCTGCTGCAGATTTGTCAATATCAGTTTCTGCCAGAAGAATGAATATTTCTGTTTGCTCATCTGGAAAGTCAAAACTCATGGCACTAAAACGCTGTCTGGTTGAAGGTTTCATGCCTTTTAATAAATTCTGATAACCTGGATTGTAAGACACAACCAGCATAAACTCATTAGGCGCCTCAAGGGTTTCGCCCGTTCTTTCAATGGGAAGAATTCGACGATCATCCGTTAATGGGTGGAGCACAACGGTTGTGTCTTTTCGAGCTTCAACCACTTCATCTAAATAACAAATAGCGCCTTCACGCACCGCACGTGTCAAAGGCCCATCACACCAGTAGGTGCCTTGTTCGTTAATCAGATGTCGACCCACCAAATCTGCTGCTGTCAAATCATCATGACAAGCAACTGTATAAAGCTCACGACCCAGTTTAGCCGCCATATGGCGAATAAATCGTGTTTTGCCACAACCTGTTGGGCCTTTAATTAATAACGGCAACTGATTGTTATAGGCATGCTCAAATAGCTCCACCTCATTGCCTTGCGGCTTGTAAAAAGGAATGTTGGTTTGTTTTTCTGTACTCATAATTTTTCCTATGCGTTAAACGCACTATAAATAACAATAGATATTAATATTAGCCATACTAATACAGGCCATCGCCAAATGCCCTTCACCCATTTAAGTTGCATAAAATATTCGCTAATCATAACACCCTTAAAGATTGCTATTGCGAAAACAAATAAAGATATACTTAAGCTACTTACGCCACTTTCACCAATTTGATAGGTAACCAAGGTTAACACAATCAAAATAGCAAAAACAACTGAAGCGCTAACCGTTGAATGTTTAATATTCATAAAACTACATCACATAAACTAAAGGAAATAAAATCAACCAGACTAGATCCACCATATGCCAATAACTAGCGCCGCTCTCCATGCCTGATATGTTTTTTGAACTATAAACTCCTTTATTAAGATTGTAAGCCAAAACAGATAGAATAACCACGCCTAAAATAACATGCAAATAATGGAAAAATGCCATAGACAAATAAAACATATAAAACGTATTTGTGCTTAACCTTATTCCTTGTTCAATATGGTGAGCAAACTCAGAGGTTTTGATCACAATAAAAACAAAGCCCATTAACAATGCCATTAGCATAAAACGATAAGCCTGGCGCTGACGTGACTGCTCAACAGCAAGCACTGATCGTACCACAAAATAACTACTACTAATTAAAGCCAGTGTATTCCAAAGCGCTGCATCACGATCTAGGTTTTTCTGATACAGGGTAAATAGCTCAATATTTTCAATTCGAGTTATGGCATAGGCAGAAAAAAACAACCCAAATACCAATAACTCAGCCATGATGAATATCCAGATTGCTAAATCACCGGGTGGATATTTTGCTGTATTAACTATCTTATTCATATTTTATTCAAAAAAAAGCCGTTGACATGAGTCAACGGCCTTAATTTTACTTAGCCTTTATGCTTATTTAGGCAGTTCTGCTTCAGGCTGGTCTTTACCAACAAAGAAGCTCGCTACATAAACAATTAGGCCGATCAGGAATACCAGGCCTGCGCCTTCACGCAACCAGTAGAACAACTCGATCTTATCCTGAACCACCATAAATGACAATGGCGTATCACTCATTCTCTGCAGGTAAACCTGAACAATGCCCGCAGCTGTTAAGAACAAAGTAATAAATACCATAGAAATTGTCATTAACCAGAAAGACCATATTTCCAAACTTTGTGACTTCTTGCTGTTAGCAGCCTTACGACCGTTAAGCATTGGCATTGCGTATGAAATAATTGCCAGAACAATCATCACGTATGCACCATAAAAAGCCATGTGTCCATGTGCGGCAGTAATCTGCGTACCATGCGTATAGTAGTTTACAAATGATAAGGTGTGTAAGAAGCCCCAAACACCAGCACCTAAGAACGCCATTACAGAACAACCTAGTGCCCATAATACAGCCGCTTTGTTAGGGTGCTGACGACGGCGCTTGTATACCATATTGAAAGCAAACAATGTCATCATGAAGAATGGAATTGGCTCTAGTGCAGAGAAGATTGAACCCCACCACTGCCAGTAGCCTGGTGTACCAATCCAGAAGAAATGGTGTCCAGTTCCAATTAAACCAGTAATCAATGCCATGGCAATAATTACATACAACCATTTTTCGATCACTTCACGATCAACACCCGTTGTTTTAATTAGTACGTATGCCAATAGAGAACCTAGGATAAGCTCCCAAACGCCTTCAACCCATAAGTGAACCACAAACCACCAGAACATCTTATCAAGCACAATGTTATCTGGATTGTAAAACGAGAATAGGAAGAACACTGCCAGACCAACAAGCCCGATCAACAGCACTAAATTAATAACTGTTTTTCTGCCTTTTAAGATGGTCATACCAATATTAAACAAGAAAGCTAGAGCAACGATTACAATACCAATTTTGGTAATGGTTGGTTGTTCTAAGAACTCTCGTCCCATGGTTGGTAATAAATCATTCATGGTGATTTCTGCAAGTGTTGCATAAGGCACCAATAAATAACCTAAGATTGTGGCAGCGCCAGCAACCAAGAAGATCCAGAACATCAGTTTCGCAAGTAGCGGACTGTGTAGTTCAGTTTCTGCTTCATCAGGCACCATATAGTAGGCCGCACCCATAAAGCCAAACAACAACCATACGATTAGTAGGTTTGTATGGACCATACGCGCAACATTAAAAGGGATTTCTGGAAACAGAAAATCACCAACAACATATTGCATACCCATAATAACGCCGAACAATATTTGCCCAACAAATAGGGCGATTGCGGCAATGAAATAAGGTTTTGCAACCATTTGAGAAGTATATTTCATATTAAATTCTCCTTATCCTTGAATGTTTGGTGGCCAATTCTGAGTATTAATCTCAGAGGTGTACTTTAAGAATTCAGCAACTGCATCTAGCTCATCATCAGTTAGATTAAACTGAGGCATGCTTCGTCTTCCAGGTATACCATTTTTTGGTCTAAACTTAATAAATGCAATAATAGCCTCTTTGCTATTTCCCATGCGCTTATAAACGTTACCAAGCTCTGGGGCAAAGTATGCGCCTTCACCTAATAGAGTATGACAACCAATACAGTTGTTATCTTCCCAGACGTGCTTACCTTTAGCTACCTGTGCGGTTAGGTTTTCCCTGTTGTCTGTTTCTGGTAGTGACTCTACCGTATCAAACGTTAGCACCAAAAGCAACAAGAAAAAGAACATGGACCCGCCGTAAAAAATATTACGTGCCATGGACTTAGTAAATGCTTGTGACATATAACTCCTCCAATCATTAAATTAAAAAAAGCAACCGAGAAAGCACAGCTAGCCCGAGTACTGAAGTACAGTATACAAACAATTAAAAATTTAATAATTGATGTAAGTCAATTATATGAAAATAAAACAGGATGGGTTGAATTTTAAATATAAAAAAATTTTTTATACTCTCCTCAAGTACCACAAAGTGGATTTTAGTCTTACTGCCAAAGGCTTATCCAGCTTCAAAGATAGAAGCTTTCAGTAGCCATTGTAAAGCTCTCCCCCAGCAATAAGTGTTGATTATTATAGACAAATAAAAACCATTTATTGCATTTATTTTAAATATTAATTAAGCTGGATTTTTGACATAAAAAAGCCTCAAAGTGATTACTCATTTTGAGGCTTAAATGTGGTGCCGAAGGCCGGACTCGAACTGGCGACCTACTGATTACAAATCAGTTGCACTACCAACTGTGCTACTTCGGCATTAACGCAAATTATACCAAGAAGTTTTTTCTTATTAACTAAAAAAATGCCAAATATTGATTTTTTTATAGGCGAAAAAAATGCCTCAATAAAGAGGCATTTTTTTAAGAACTAGAACTTCTTAAAATGTAGGACCAGCAGACTCTGCCATAGACGCTTGTCTAAGGGCATTAACTGCTTGAGTATTGGCTTTCTTTGCCAAAACTACATCATTGTTCTTTTTAGCGTCTTTAATCATCTTCTGCGTATCTCTCCATGCAGCATTCTGAGAAAAGTTTTTGTCATAATTTGCTTGTGCCGCAGCAAGTACATCTACTAACGAATCACTCTTAGCAACAACTGGCGTATATTTAGGATCACTAGATACGCTAGCTTGCTTAGGTGCTGCCTTAACTGGTACACCGCCACCTAACTGGTGAACATACACCGCTAACTTTTTGATCTGTACTGCATCAATCACTTTAGAATTACCAAATGCTGGCATTTCAGCATTTTGAGTTTCACTATCGTGATGTTGGTTTACACCATGCAAGATTGTGCGAACTACTGAAGCGTGTTGATTATCCGCTTTAAATCGGTAAATGCCATCTGATAAATTTGCTGCACCTAGCATTTGATTACCAGCAAGTGTAGGACCATGACAACCAATACAACCTTTAGACATGTAGATAGCTTTTGACGCTGCATCAGGAGCGCCATTTGCACCTTTACCTGTTTCAATTAAGAAAGTTGCTAACTTCGCCGCTTCTGCATCGGTAATGCCTAACATACGTGCCGGCATATTGCCTTTACGACCATTAGAAATTGACTGAGAAATTTGTGCTAATGTGCCACCAAACAACCAATCGTCATCAGCAAGTACTGGGAATCCAGCATTACCCTGACCACCTGCACCATGACAAGCTGCACAGTTATCACCAAAAACTACCTTAGCTGTTTTGATTGCGTAAGTTCTTAACTCATCATCACGAACGATGTCTTCTAAAGAGCTCTCAGCAATGGCTTTTTCTGTATCAGCAAATTTTGCTTCACGATACGCCTCAAGCTCTGCCACACTTTCGTTCATCTCTTTAACTTGTGTCCAACCAGATACACCTTTTGTGTTGTCGCCAAACCAAGGCAGACTTGGAAAGTAAATAACATAGACAAGTGTTGCTAACACACTCACAAACATGGCTGTCATATACCATCTTGGTGGGCGGTTGTTCAACTCCCTTACATCATTCTCATCATCCCAAAAGTGACCTGTGTTGTTTTCACCTGGGTATGGATTTTTATGTTCACTCATAATTTTCTCCTCTTGACTTAATCTTCGTCGTTGACAAAGTTTCGTAAGTCTTCAAATTGTTGCTTATTTTTAGGCCTAAAGGCATAAAAATAAGCGCCTGCTAATAATACAAATATAACTACTGCCGTAACAGCGCCAATTTTATCAACTAATGTCATTACTCTCTGTAAGTAACACCGTCTTCAAATTGGATCATATTACCTAATGATTGTAGGTAAGCTACCATTGCTTGCATTTCAGTCTTACCCTTAACGCTAGCTGCAGCACCTGCAATATCAGCTTCCGTATATGGAACGCCCACTTTAGATAAACCACTCATGTGCTTTGCAATAGAGTCGCCATCAATTGTAGCGTCATCTAAGAACGCATACTTAGGCATTACTGACTCTGGCACCACTGCTTGCGGGTTACGCAAGTGAAGAATGTGCCACTCATCTGAGTACTTACCGCCAAGACGTGCAATATCTGGACCAGTTCTCTTAGAGCCCCACTGGAATGGATGATCATATTTTGATTCTACCGCTAGAGAGAAGTGACCGTAACGCTCTTTCTCATCTCTAAATGGACGAATCATTTGTGAATGACATAAGTAACAACCTTCACGCTGATAAATATCACGACCTGCTAGCTCTAACGCTGTATTAGGACGAACACCATCACCAGGCTTCCAATCAGATAGAGACTGACCTTCAGCTCGTTGCCACAATAAGCTCTTTTCACCTTGGGCAGTTGTTACTGTATCTTTAACTGCATCTGGGTTAGTAAATAGCGGAACAATTTGTACGATACCTGCTAATGACACTGAAAGCGCCATAAACAAATACATAGCAAATATATTCTTTTCAAACTTTACTTGTAAGCTTTCTTTTCCGTTTTGATTTGCCATTGTTATCTCCTCTTATGCTGTTTGCGCAGAACCCGACTTACGGATTGTGCTAACAATGTTAATAAGCATGATTACTGCACCAGTGAACACTAATGCACCACCTGCTGCTCTCATCACATAGTAAGGGTGCATTGCAGATACTGATTCTGCAAATGTGTACGCCAATGTACCGTACTCATCGTATGCTCTCCACATCAAACCTTGCATGATGCCAGATACCCACATTGCAACAATGTATGTCACAGTACCAATTGTGTGAATCCAGAAGTGCGTTGCTAATAGTTTCTGAGATAGCTTCACATTGTAGATCTTTTCAATCATGTGATATAGCGCACCTGCTGCTACCATGATGTTCCAACCTAGTGCACCTGAGTGTACGTGGCCAATTGTCCAGTCTGTGTAGTGTGATAATGCATTTACGTTTTTCGCTGCCATTACTGGGCCTTCGAAAGTACTCATTGCATAAAATGCTAATGACATAATTAAGAAACGCAAGATGTAATCTTCACGCAAACGATCCCAAGCGCCTGATAGCGTTAAGATACCGTTTAATGCACCACCCCATGATGGAATGATCATTGCTAGTGAAATGGTCGCACCTAAAGAACCCGCCCAATCTGGCAATGCTGTGTATTGCAAGTGGTGAGCACCTAACCATACATAACCGAACATTAATGCCCAGAAGTGAATTACAGACAAACGGTATGAATAAACCGGGCGTTGTGCTTGCTTTGGTACAAAGTAATACATAATACCCAAGAAGCCCGCTGTTAAGAAGAAGCCAACCGCATTATGACCCCACCACCACTGGATCATTGCATCTTGCACACCAGAGAAAATAGAGTAAGACTTAAATGCTTCAACTGGAATTGAAAGGTTATTAACCACGTGAAGGTAAGTTACCATCACCATCATGCCCATGAAGAACCAGTTAGCTACATAAACGTGTGGCACCTTGTTGCGATCACGAATATGAATTGTCATAATAAAGTTATATAAGTATGACGCCCAAGACAAAGTGATTAAGATATCAATCGGCCATTCAAGCTCTGCATACTCTTTAGCTTGTGTTAAGCCTAAAGGCAGTGTTACTACTGCAAGTACAATTACCGTGTTCCACGACCAGAACGTAAACCAGGCCATTTTATTTGACCAAAGGCGTGTCTGATTGGTTCTTTGCACAATATAAAAGGCTGCTGCCATTAGTGCTGATCCACCAAAAGCGAAAATAACCGCATTGGTATGGAGTGGTCTTAATCGACCAAATTGGAAATATGGAGTACCAGTGCCCAAATCATTTAGGAACGGATAAGCCAATTCTGAAGCGATGTATACACCAAGTAGTGTTCCCACTACTAAGTAAACGACCGACATGATCGTAAACCATTTAACAACGCCTAAATCATACTTTTCTACTAAGTTCATGAATAGTCCTCTTTGTTTTTTGTTAATTAATACCCTTATTTTCTACGTGACAATAAAGATAGCGTGCAATTCTACACTAGGGCTTATGATACAGTCAACACTATTATCGTTTCTTGATATAAATCAATTTTTTTGTTTTTTTTTGATAAAAGCAAAGGAAAAACATCAAATGTCATAAAGAAAGACGTTTACAGTCTTACTTCAATGCCTTGTTCTTGCATAGATTTTTTAGCCTGCTCGACTGTGTACTCTCCAAAATGAAAAATACTGGCAGCCAGTACCGCATCAGCACCGCCCTGTATAACACCTTCAGATAAATGCTCTAAATTCCCAACACCGCCTGAAGCAATCACTGGCACACTAACTGCGTCTGACACAGCTTTGGTCAACTCAAGATCAAAACCTGTTTTAACACCATCACAATCCATCGATGTTAGTAAAACCTCTCCAGCGCCATGATCGCCTTGTGTCATTTTAACCGCCCACTCAACAGCATCGATGCCTGTTGGCTTGCGACCGCCATGAGTAAAAATTTCCCATTTATTAGGAGAGTTTGAAACTTTTTTAGCATCAATGGCGATTACGATACATTGAGAACCAAATTTTTCACTCAGCTCATTAATAAGTGTCGGATTGAAAATTGCAGCTGAATTAACTGCAACTTTGTCGGCACCCGCATTTAACATGGCGCGAACATCTTGCGCCTTGCGAATGCCACCACCAACAGTTAAAGGGATAAAAACTTGCTCAGCAATACTCTCTACCATATGTATGGTGGTATCTCGTCCTTCGTGAGAAGCAGTAATGTCTAAAAATGTAATTTCATCAGCGCCTTGTTCATCGTAGCCTTTGGCCACCTCAACAGGATCACCAGCATCTTTAATATCTACAAACTGTACACCCTTAACAACACGACCATCGCGCACATCAAGGCAAGGAATTATTCTTTTAGCTAAACTCATAAACGATAATTTTACCGTAAGAATACCCCAGATAAACTCCTTAGCTAGCCAATAGCGTCGCTATGGGTATAATTGCCACTAATTATGAACATACCAAAACACATTGCAATTATCATGGATGGTAATGGCCGCTGGGCAAAAAAGCGTAGCTTGCCGCGCATTGTTGGCCATCAGCAAGGCGTTAAAGCAGTGCGAACTGTGGTTAAAGCTTGTGGAGCAATGGGAGTAAAAACGCTCACCTTATTTGCCTTTAGTAGTGAAAATAAAAACCGCTCAACAGAAGAAGTGTCATTACTCTTCAAACTGTTTTTAACCGTACTTAAGCAGGAAGTTAAAAAGCTAGACAAGCACAATGTTCAGCTAAAAATTATTGGCGATATGTCGATATTTCCTGAAGATGTACAATATATGGCAACCAAAGCTCAGGCTCAATTAACTGGCAACGATGGGCTAACACTTGTTATTGCCGCTAATTATGGTGGCCAATGGGATATCGCTCAGGCGGCTAAACAAGCAACTGAAGCCGCCATTAGGGGTGATATTACACCGGATGATATTACCATTGATGGCTTTTCAAACTACCTATCATTGGCCAATGAGCCTGCAGTTGATTTATTAATTCGCAGCAGTGGTGAACTTAGAATTAGTAATTTCTTGCTTTGGGATATTGCATATAGCGAGTTTTATTTTACTGATACACTATGGCCAGATTTTAATGAGGCTGAACTTAACAAAGCCATCGACAGCTTTAATCATCGTGATCGTCGCTTTGGCGCACGCAAGGATACTTGATGTTATTACCTAGAATTTTAACTGCACTTATTTTAGCACCACTGTTTATTTGGGCAATTATTGCTATGCCTACCGACTACTTTAGCTATTTACTATTGTTGTTTGTTGCCTTGGGTGCTTGGGAGTTTTCTCGCCTAATTAAAATTGAAAAACCACTGTATCGAGCATTTGTCTCTATTGGCATTGTGCTTTGCGCCCTTGTCGCATCAAAACATGCGCAAGACTTACACAACCTAAAAACTCTCTTATATGTATCGGCCCTTTGGTGGGGTTTGAATTTATACTGGGTTGTTAGCTATCCTAAGCAGGTTCAATCTTGGTATGGATCAGGCATCATCAGAGTAATGGGTGGTGTTATGTTGCTGGTGCCAATGTGGGTAGCGCTGGCTAATCTTCACGCAGACTATAGTAGTGATTACTTCTTACTACTCATGCTACTCATTTGGGGTGCTGATTCAGGTGCATATTTTGTAGGCAGGACTATTGGCAAACGCAAACTTGCGCCAAATGTTAGCCCTGGAAAATCTATCGAAGGCGTTATTGGCGGTATTGTCTTTGCGAGCGTTATTATGCTGGCATTCTTGCAATATAAAAACATAACCACTGATGCATATATTGGCTATTTGTTACTTGCGGTTATCATTTCTAGTGTTTCCGTATTAGGTGATTTATATGAAAGCCTGTTTAAGCGTACTTCTGGCATTAAAGACAGTGGCAATATTTTGCCAGGACACGGCGGCATTCTAGATCGGATAGATTCTCTGACCGCAGCAGCACCCTTTTTCTTATTAGGTCTTAGCTGGGTATGATTAATCTGACCTTGCTAGGCGCCACCGGTTCAATTGGCCAAAGCACGTTAGCTGTGGTTGATTTGCACCCTAATAAATTTAACGTGTTTGCTATTAGCGCCAATACCAACTGGAGGCTAATGCTTGAGCTGTGTACAAAATACCGGCCAAGTTTTGCTGTGATGACAGATGAAACTGCAGCTACGCAACTGGCTGAACAAATTCAGGGTGATTGCGTAGTTCTTTCAGGTGCGCAAGCGCTTGAAATGATAGCTTCTCATGAAGATTGTGACTATGTTATGGCTGCTATTGTCGGCAGTGCAGGCATGGCCTCAAGTTTAGCCGCTGCCAAGGCAGGAAAACGCATTATGTTAGCCAATAAAGAATCTTTGGTATTGGCTGGTGATATTTTCATGCAAGCAGTTAAAGACAATAATGCCGAACTTATTCCAGTTGACTCTGAACACAGCGCGATTTTTCAATGTTTACAGGGTGGCACATCTGGTTTAAGCAAAATTCAACTAACTGCCAGTGGCGGGCCATTCCTACACACACCACTGGATAAACTAAACACCATCACCCCAGATCAAGCATGTGCCCATCCGAATTGGTCAATGGGTCGAAAAATATCAGTCGATTCTGCCACCATGATGAACAAGGGTCTTGAAGTTATTGAAGCGCACTACTTATTTTCACTGCCTGAAGATAAAATTGATGTTGTTATGCACCCACAGAGCATCATCCACTCTTCAGTTTATTTTGAAGATGGCTCAACCTTGTCACAATTAGGCAATCCAGATATGCGCAGTGTTATTTCTTATGCCATGAGCTACCCCAACAGAATGACTTCTGGTGTAGAAGCGCTAGACTTGTCCAAACATTCTCCGCTTGAGTTTTATCAGCCCGACTTGGAAAAATTTGCTTGTCTTCGCTTAGCGTTTGAAGCACTTAAACAAGGAGGAAACAGCATGGGCACTATGAATGCAGCCAATGAAGTTGCTGTGGCAAGTTTTTTATCAGAAAAAATTAGTTTTTTAGACATTGCCAATATTATTGAGCAAGTATTAAATAAAGTTCCGTGTTTTGTGCCAAGCTCACTTGAAGAGGTTATTGATAACGATCTGTTAGCTCGTGATACTGCACTGCAAATCATTAACCAATAATAATGAAACTTATTGCTCGCACTATTTTGCTGTTCGCACTATTAATTGGGTTTAACACCTCAATTGCTTATGCTGATAATAATAAGCACCATTTTGTGGTTAAACGCGGTGACTCATTAAGCAAATATTTTTCATCACTTGGCCTTTCCAAACGTTTGCTGGCTAATTTATTAGCTGCTGATCGTCAAAACAAGCGCCTTAACCAATTGCATGTTGGTGACAAAATCACCATCGAGCTAAAGAAAAACCAACGCTTCAAAGCATTAAGCCATCAAAGCATCGGGAAAAATAAAATAACCATTACTTTAAATGGTTATGATTTTTATACCTCTAGCAATAATACAGCTAAGCCAAAAAAACGAACACTAGACAAAACAACCGTTGTTATTAAACACTCCTTTGGCGCCGATGCGCAGAAAAAAGGCCTTTCTCTTAGCGCCATTAATGCCGTGGTTGATGCACTCTCCTGGAGTTTGGATTTTGGATCAGATTTAAAAATAGGCGACCAATTTATTATTATTGGCAAAGGCGATAAGCCTGATGCGATTATCTACAAAGGCAATAATAAACGCATTGAGGTGTTTTCTTATACCGATAAAAACGGCCAAACTCATTATTACAATCGTTATGGAAAATCACTCAACTCATCTTTTTTAAAAGCCCCACTTAAATATAAGCGCATCAGCTCTACATTCCAACTAAGACGCTATCATCCTATTTTAAAAACTTACCGTCCTCATAGGGCTGTTGACTATGCAGCTGACTACGGCACACCTGTTTATTCAACAGCCGATGGCGTTATTAAAACCAAAGGCAGAAAGGGTGCACTGGGAAAATCAGTGTCAATTAAACATGGTGCCAACTACGTAACGGTTTACGCCCACCTTTCTAATTACGCCAAAGGATTGCGCACTAATAAAAAAGTAAAAAGAGGTCAGGTTATTGGTTATGTAGGCTCCACTGGAAGATCTACAGGGCCTCATCTTCACTATGAATTGCGTTATAAAGGCAAAAGAAAAAATCCATTAACCCATAAAACACCAAAACAAAAAAGTATTAGTCGAAATCAACTATGGGATTTTAGAGAGAAAGTTAATCAAATCCTAAATAGTCTTTAATGCTCTTGCTCTAAAATCCAATCTTGCCAACTTAATGGTTGTAAATCAGACAGATAATCCAATTTAATATATTTGTCTTGATAGGCTTGTGCACCAGGGGCTTTGTTTAATATTGCATAAGTTATTAGCTCATCAATATAAGACTTTCTTTTGGTGCCTGGCACTAAAGATTCATTGCGAATAATGGCTGCCATCATGGCAGATTTAGCATTGCCGTGAATCTTGAAAGACTCTTCAAATAAATTTAATGCCAAGAATTCGTTTTTAATAAACCCGTTGCTGCCATCGAGCAAATAAAGCCCGTATTCATATAAAGCTGGATCATAACTCTGACGTACAAGTTGAATAAGAACTTCATTGGCTTCATGTTCACGTGGCGCATAACCCATTAACTCACTGCCTTGTCGAACTTGCTTTGAGGCTTCGTACATAGCGTCCAAATCACCCATATCAAAGGCACCCTTTAACAACAATGCCTGACCACGTAACACCACATCGCGCGAGGAGATTTCATTACCAATTTGAATAAGTCGGAGTGCACCGTCTGAAAGTGGCGAAGCACCAACAACTGAACTGTAAAGGGCTACAACAAGTATTAACTTTTTTAGCATAACGGTTTATTTTAAATTTTACCACAATTCGCTCTTTATGAATAAACACACAGCCTAGCACAATTCATTAAAATGTCATTTATTAGTTACTCAACCCCATAGGAATGATCAGTGGAAACCCTATTTGATACCAATTTAAGCTTGCCACTTATACAAAAAGGCAAAGTAAGAGACATTTATGACATTGATGAAAAGCGCATGCTGATTGTCACCACTGACAGACTGAGTGCGTTTGATGTTGTATTTGACCAGCCTATCTCTAAAAAAGGGGCGGTGCTTACCTCGGTAGCAAACTTTTGGTTTGAAAAAACCAAACACATCATTCCTAATCATCTTACCCATGAGCCTCTTAATAGCATACTTAGTGAAAACGAAGCTCAGCAAGTCAAAGGCCGTGCAATCATCGTAAAAAAACTCAAACCTTTAGCGGTTGAAGCAATTGTTCGTGGCTACATTATTGGTTCCGGTTGGAAAGATTATCAAAATACGAGCAGCATTTGCGGCATTAACTTGCCTGATAATTTACAATTGGCTGAGAAACTGCCAGAAGTGCTATACACGCCATCTAGCAAAGCTGCTGTAGGCGATCATGATGAAAATATTGACTTTGCTGAAACGGTAAATATCTTAGGCAAAGACAAGGCAGAACAAGTCAAACAAGCGAGTTTATCGCTCTACCAATATGCAGCTGATTTTGCGTTAAAACGTGGCATTATTATTGCAGATACTAAATTTGAATTTGGCTTGGATGAAAATGGCACGCTCACACTGATGGACGAAGTGTTAACACCTGATTCATCACGCTTTTGGTCAGCAGAGAACTATACGATTGGCACTAGCCCGCAAAGCTTTGACAAACAAATTGTGCGTGACTATCTAGAAACACTTGACTGGAATAAAACACCACCTGCACCAACCCTGCCTCAACATATTATTGATAAAACAGCCGATAAATATCAACAGGTTCAACAATTACTCACTGAGCAATAACCAATGCGTTTAAGTGGCTGTATTGGGAAAATGCACACACACCTTATTGGAAGTAGGTACAAAGGCAATGCCCAATACCAACTCCCAATTGGGGATAAACTGCTCAACATGAATGACTTGGTTGGAGAAAAGATCTCTCTTGTCTTTAATAATCGCATTGAATGTAGTAGCTGCGGAAAGCTAACTAAAAAAAGTTACTCTCAAGGACACTGTTACCCCTGCTCTCAAAAATTAGCAAGCTGTGATTTATGCATCATGAAGCCAGAAACCTGCCATTATCATTTAGGCACTTGTCGAGAGCCTGAGTGGGGGCTTAACAATTGTTTCAACCCTCATGTGGTTTATTTGGCTAATTCTTCTGGGGTAAAAGTTGGTATTACACGCAAAAGCAATATTCCCAGTCGCTGGATCGACCAAGGAGCAATTAGCGCTCTACCCATACTTGAGGTTGATACGCGCTTAAAGTCTGGTCAAATTGAAGTTGCGCTTAAGTCGTTTGTTGCTGACAAAACCAATTGGCAAAAAATGTTAAAAAATGACACCGAAGCGGTGGATTTAGCAAACCTCAAGCAAGAGTTGATTACTAATATATCAGAAATAATTGACTCGACCGATGCAACACTATTGGACAATGAAGCTTTGGAAATAAACTACCCTGTGGTAGAATATCCGAGCAAAATTAATTCGTTAAATTTTGACAAAACACCAACTATAACTGGTGTGCTAAAAGGCATTAAAGCACAGTATCTCATTCTAGATTGTGGCGTGCTAAATATGCGAAAATTTAGCGCTTACAATATTGATTTAATTTATTAAGGAAACATTATGGCAGATTTAATTATTGAAGACCTAAACATTGGACAAGGTGATACATGCAAAGCTGGGGATTATGTATCTATGCATTACACTGGCTGGCTAACTAATGGCAAAAAATTTGACTCTAGTGTCGATAGAAACGATCCTTTTGATTTTCAACTAGGCGTTGGCCAGGTTATTCCTGGCTGGGATCAAGGCGTTGACGGCATGCAAGTTGGTGGCAAGCGAAAATTAACCATTCCTTCTGCTCTGGCCTATGGAGAAATGGGCGCAGGTGGTATTATTCCACCCAACGCAACACTGGTTTTTGATGTTGAACTATTAGCTATTAAATAATATCGCCATGAATGACGACTTCCCACGTATTAAAAGACTACCCGCTTATGTTTTTGCTGTAACCAATGAGCTTAAATCTAAGGCACGTGCACGTGGTGAAGATATTATTGATTTTGGCATGGGAAACCCTGATCAGCCAACGCCTGATCATATTGTTGAAAAACTGGTTGAAGCAGCAAGACGCAAAGATACTCATCGCTATTCAACTTCTCGAGGCATTCCACGCTTGCGTAAAGCAATTGCTAATTGGTACAAAAAACGTTTTGATGTTGATATTGATCCTGATTCAGAAGCTATTGTTACTATTGGGTCTAAAGAGGGGTTGGCTAATTTGGCACAAGCTGTAGTGGGTAGTGGTGACACAGTATTAGTGCCAAATCCTGCCTATCCTATCCATCCTTATGGCTTTGTTATTGCGGGCGCCGATATTCAACATGTGCCTTGTGGCCCTGAAGATGATTTTTTAGCCGAATTAGAAAGATCTATTAAAAACACCTGGCCAAAGCCCAAAATGTTAGTGCTTAACTATCCATCCAACCCAACAACAGAATGTGTTGATCTTGAGTTTTTTGAGCGTGTTATTAAAATTGCTAAAGAGCATGAAATATGGGTGGTACAAGATTTGGCTTATGCTGACATTGCTTTTGATGGCTACGTTGCGCCTAGTATTATGCAAGTTAAGGGTGCTAAAGACATAGCAGTAGAATTCTTCTCCTTGTCAAAAAGCTACAACATGCCAGGCTGGCGCGTTGGCTTTATGGTGGGCAATCCAACTCTAGTAGGTGCGCTTGCCAAAATTAAATCTTACTTAGATTATGGCATGTTTACCCCTATTCAAGTTGCTGCCATTGAAGCGCTTGAAGGCGACCAAACGTGTGTACAAGAAATCTCTGACATGTACCAAGATAGGCGTGACGTTCTTTGCACAGGGCTTAACTCAATCGGCTGGGAAGTAACCCCTCCTAAGGCCACCATGTTTGTATGGGCTAAAATTCCAGAATTTTATCAACAGATGGGGTCATTAGAATTTACCAAAAAACTACTTAAAATTGCTAAAGTTGGTGTTTCTCCAGGCATTGGTTTTGGTGATTATGGTGACCAATACGTACGCTTTGGCCTGATTGAGAACGAACACAGAACACGTCAAGCAGTTCGTGGCATTCGAGAAATGTTTAAACAAGACGGTCTGTTATAATAGCCAAAATAACGTTAAAATCAAACGCATGAGATTATCTGCTGACGAGTTCAAAAACGCTAAACATAAGCGCCTTACTTTGCTCGGAATGTCTGGAGTGGGTAAAACTCATTTGGCAAAACTGCTCTCACCACACAATCAGTTTTTTCACTATTCAGGTGATTATCGTATTGGCGCTGAATACCTAAACTCAGCCATCCTAGACAATATTAAACAACGCGTCAGAAAAGATAAGTGGCTAAGCGGTTTATTGGAAAATGAGTCAATCAGTATTCATAATCACATTACTTTTGATAATTTATCCTCTGTTTCTAGTTTTTTAGGCAAAGTTGGCAATCCTGAACAAGGAGGACTACCTATTGACGAGTTTACACGTCGTCAAGAATTACACAGACAAGCTGAGGTTCGCACTATGCTTGATGTGCCCGAGTTTATTATCAAAGCTCAAAATCAAGGCATTGATAACTTTATTAACGATGCAGGTGGCTCTTTATGTGAATTAGATGATGATACCGTTTATCAATCTTTATCTGAACACACACTAGTTCTCTATATTCGTGCCAGCAAAAATAACGAAAAAGCACTCATTGAACGCGCCCAAACACACCCTAAACCACTTTATTATCAAGCTGATTTTTTAAACAAACAGCTAGAAGTATATTTAAATGAGCAACAATTAACTTATGTGGCTCAAATTAATCCTGATGAGTTTGTTCGTTGGATTTTTCCTAGATTGCTCGAACATAGAAAGCCAAAGTATGAAGCCATTGCAAAGCAATATGGATACACCATTGATAGCGAAGACCTTTACCAATGTAGAACTGCTGAACAAGTCATGACACTTATTTATGGAGCGCTAGACTAATGCCTCTAATTGCTCACTCTAATCTACCTTCGTTTAAGCGCCTTGAATCTGAAGGAGAGACCATTCTTTCCAAAGATAGGGCTAATCATCAGACAATTCGAGAGTTGCATATTGGCCTGCTTAACATGATGCCAGATGCAGCGCTTGAAGCAACTGAGCGTCAATTTTTTCGCTTGATTGGTCACTCCAATCAGATTGCACAATTCTACCTGCATCCATTTACATTGTCCTCTATTGAGCGCGGCGAGAAAGCGACTAAGCATGTTGAAAAACACTATCAAACCTTTGAGAAAATTAAGGATCAAGGCCTAGATGCGTTAATCATTACGGGCGCCCATGTTGAACAAGCAGACTTGCAAAAAGCCCCTTTCTATACGCAATTAAAAGAGGTGATCGATTGGTCTTATGATCATGTAACTTCAACACTCTGCTCTTGCTTGGCAACGCATGCAGTTATGGAGTTTAAATACAATCAAAAACGCCAAGCCATGAATGAAAAATGTTGGGGTGTGTTTGAACATCAAATTAAAGACCGCTCACACCCGCTAATGAGTGGTGTGAATACCGGATTTAATGTGCCTCATTCTCGCTTTAACGAAATTACCAAAGAGCAATTTTCTGACGCTGGTGTAAAAATATTGGTCGAAGGCGATGTTGGTGTTCATCTAGGGGTTAGTGAGGACCTATTAAGAGTAGTCTTCTTTCAAGGGCATCCTGAGTATGACACCATCAGCCTATTAAAAGAATATAAACGTGAAATCATCTCTTACCTTGCAAAATCTCGCTCTGACTATCCAGTTTTTCCAAAAAATTATCTGACTGAACAAAACAAGGCAATACTTAATGAGTATAAAAATAAGTTACTCTTAGGCGAGCTCAGCATACATGATTTTCCTGAAGCACTTATCAGCCAAACACTGGGAAACACATGGCACGATGCAACCAGTGGTATCATCAACAATTGGATTGGCTGTGTATACCAAGTTACTCACGAAGACATTAATAAGCCTTTCATGGACGGTATCGATCCGAACGACCCTCTTGGGCTGAAATAAAAAACTTAACAAAAGTCAAATCTTAGGCCATTTTTTGATTTATCATAATCTTGCTAACAAACGACTATACAAAGGGGAGAGTATGGAAACATTAAGTATTATTAATTATGCACTTTTGGCGCTAACAACTGTTTGGACTTTATTTATTTTGTACAACATTCAACTTAACTGCAAACAGCAGTGTAATCTTGATGTTGTAAAAAAATGCATTGCCACTTATATTTTTGGACTGGTTTTAATTTTTATGCTTTACCTGGCTCATCGCTGGGTCTTATTAGGGTAGTTTAAGTCATTGAGGCCGTTTTCACCTGAGCTGTTATCGTGGTTTGATCAACATGGCCGAAAAGACCTTCCTTGGCAAACGGCAGAAAACCAAGCTGACACGTTAAGCACTGGTGTTAATGTCTATTACACCTGGTTAAGCGAAATTATGTTGCAACAAACACAAGTTGCAACCGTTATTGACTACTTCAACCGATTTATTCATCACTTTCCAACAATAGCATCATTGGCCAGCGCCAGTGAAGATGCCGTGCTTGAACAGTGGTCGGGGCTGGGGTATTATGCACGGGCTAGAAACCTACACAAAAGTGCGCAAATTATTATCGATACCTATCAAGGGATTTTTCCAGATAGTTTTGACGACATTGTCAATTTGCCTGGCATAGGGCGCTCGACAGCTGGCGCAATATTATCCATTGGCTTTAACCAATCTCATGCGATTTTAGATGGCAATGTTAAACGCGTACTTGCTAGATATCATCAAGTGCAAGGACATTACGGACAAAGTAAAACGGTAAACAAATTATGGGAATTGGCAGAACTTCATACACCAAATAATCGTAATAATCACTATACGCAAGCAATTATGGATTTAGGCGCAACCGTCTGCACTCGCAACAACCCAAATTGCAAATCATGTCCTATCAGCACTCAATGTTTATCCAATATCAATCAAACTCAAAGCGCCTATCCCAACTCAAAACCAAAAAAAATTAAACCCACTCGCTCTATAGCCATGTTGATTTTTATCCACAACAACCAAGTGTATTTGGAAAAACGACCAGACAGTGGCATCTGGGGAGGGTTATGGAGTTTTATTGAGTGTCAAAACTCTAATAAGGTCATTCAACAATCGATCAAAAAATTTGGCCAACCCTGTGCAAAAACCAAAAATTTAGATAAATTCAAACATACTTTTACCCATTATCACTTGCACATTCATCCGATAGTTATAGAATGTCTTTCAACCACAGATGGCTTCTTCCCTATTAAACAGCCTGGTGTTGGACTGCCCAAACCCGTTGCAAAAATTTTGTCGCAATTAACAGCAAACAGCCGATATTCAGTGGCTTGACAAATAATTCGATTAAAATATCTTTATGGATATTATTCGCGGACTGCATAACTTAGAAAAACACACAGGAAGTGCTGTCACTATTGGTAACTTTGATGGTGTTCATGTTGGCCATCAAAGCATTATTAAACGCCTTGTAAGCCGTGCAAAATCTCTTGGGGTGCCTTCTGTGTTAATTTCTTTTTCGCCAACACCACAAAGCTTCTTTGGACATGCACAAGCAACCATAAGCAACTTCAAACAAAAACACTTACTATTGTCTCAACTCGGCGTGGATAAGCATCTTGTTGTTAACTTTAACCAACAATTTTCTGAGCTAAGCGCTGAATCTTTTATTCAAACAGTACTGATAGATAAGCTTTCAATGCGCTATTGTTTAATTGGTGATGATTTTCGATTTGGTGCAAAACGTCAAGGAGATTTCGACCTATTAAAAACTTACTCAAAACAAACTCCAGGGTTTGAGGTTGAAAACACTCAAAGCATATTGTGTAACAACTGTAGAGCTAGCAGTTCTAACATTCGAACATTATTAAAAGCTGGAGATTTCGAAACTGCAACACAGATGCTAGGCAGAGAGTTTTCAATAGCAGGAAAAATTATTCATGGCCAACAAATGGGCAGAACCATTAATTTTCCCACTATCAATATTCCAATTAAACGGGAAATTAGTCCACTTCTAGGTGTGTTTGCAGTTAGCATCAAACTTAATAATCAAAGCTACCATGGGGTTTGCAATCTTGGTAGGCGGCCTACAGTCAATGGTGAAAAAATACTACTTGAAGTTTTTATCTTTGATTTTAGCGCCAATGTGTATGGCCAATACGCAGAAGTATTTTTTAAACATAAAATCAGAGATGAGCAAAAATTTGATTCGTTTGATAGGCTAAAACAACAAATCAAAAAAGACACTCAAGCTGCTAAAAGCTTCTTTAACTTGCCTTCCAGTGCAATGTCTGGCCTGCCATAAAAGGCACGATGGTAGAGTCTGCATATTCATAAGAATCTGGCACTGTCCACTCTTGTTTTGTCAAAGTAATGGTTTTTTTATTGATTGGCAGTGAGTAAAACTCAGGGCCGAATTTTGATGCAAAACCTTCCAACTTATCAAGCGCACCCCTTGATTCAAAAGCAGTAGCGTAGAGCTCAATGGCACAATGAGCACTCAATATACCTGCACAGCCACAGGCTGATTCTTTTGCACCTTTTGCATGCGGTGCAGAATCTGTACCTAAGAAAAACTTAGCATTGCCACTAGTAGCAGCATCCAGTAACGCCTGTTGGTGTGGATTTGCACGCTTTAAAATAGGCAGACAAAAATAATGTGGCCTAATACCACCAACCAACATATCATTTCGATTGGCCAATAAATGATGCGGGGTGATGGTTGCTGCTATATTGTCGCCACCTTCCAATACAAAATCCACAGCATCTTTTGTAGTGATGTGTTCAAACACCACTTTAAGATCTGGAAAATCTTGTGTAATTTTGCCAAGCACCTGATCAATAAAAACTGCCTCACGATCAAAAATATCAACGTTGTGATGAGTAACCTCGCCATGTACTAACAACAACATTCCCAACTCGCTCATTACTTCTAATGCTGGATATATGTTTTTGATGTCGGTAACACCGCTGTCGGAATTAGTTGTGGCGCCCGCAGGATAAAGCTTGGCAGCTTTTACTATTTGACTATCAACAGCTGTCTTAATATCTTGAACATTGGTATTATCAGTCAAATACAATACCATCAGCGGATCAAACTCAGATCCTTGTGGTAACGCCTTAATAATTTCATCACGATAAGTCTTTGCCTGATCAGCACTGGTAACTGGTGGAGTAAGGTTGGGCATAATAATTGCTCTTCCCATTTGTTTGGCTGTCATGCCTATTACTGACTTAAGCGCCTCACCCGAACGCACATGCAAGTGCCAATCGTCTGGTTGGATTATTTCAAATTGCATAAACCGCTCCTAATATTGATTGTTGTTTGGCACCTGTTACATTGGGAATGTTTGAAGGCTTTCCTGCTAAGGTGCGTTTAGCAAAAAAAGCAAAAGCTGCAGCTTCTACATAATCAACATGCACTCCTAAATCATGGGTTGTCATTATTTTGTTGTTTGGGTTTTCATATTCTAAGCGCTCGCTTAAAAATAAGTTGTGTACACCACCTCCACACAAATACACATCAACCGAGTCTGAAATATTATCAGAGATGCTTTTCACGGTTAATTCTATTAATGTTCTTTGCACATCTTCCGGTTTTTCATCACCTGATAAAAATCGCTCTAACCAATCAAGATTGAAATATTCAGGGCCTGTGCTTTTAGGTGTTGGCTTATCAAAATACTCATCAGCCAGCATTGCTGTTAACAGTGCATCATCTACCATGCCACTTCGAGACCAAAGCCCATCACGATCATAGTCAAGATTTTTGTTTTTCTTTATCCAATTATCCAGTAAAGTGTTTGCTGGTCCTGTATCAAATCCAATAACTTCATTATTAATTACTTTAGAAATGTTAGCGATACCGCCCAAATTAACAACAATGCCATCTTTTGTATTTAACATATGCTGATGAAACAAAGGTGTTAATGGTGCGCCTTGACCACCAAAAGCTATATCTTGCATGCGAAAATCAGCCACTGTTGTGATGTTTGTTTTCTCAGCAATAAGCGCACCATGACCAATTTGCATTGAATAAGCACCACCTTGGTGATAAATGGTTTGCCCATGAGAGCCTATTGCACAAACTGCAGATGCAGGAATGCCCGCATCTTTCAACAAAAGGTTGGCTGCTTGTGAAAAGCAATCGGCCACTTGAGTGTCAATAAATGCCAATTCTTTTAAAGAGGTTTGTGCCTGTTGTGTTAATTGTCGAAGACTGTCCCTAAGCGCCACAGGATAGGCAAGATAAGTTTCAGCAATGATTTTCTTAACTGAATTGTCAACAATCACGCCATCAACACCATCAAGACTGGTGCCAGACATGAGCCCAATATAATATTGAGCTGCGTCACTATTAGCCATGGCAGTTTTTATACTTCTTTCCTGATCCACATGGGCAAGGGTCGTTTCTACCTACTTTTTTCTCTTCTCGTTGATAAGTTTGTTGTGCTTGTTCAACTTCAGCCTCATCAACACCTGTGGTACCAAGCTCTTCATGCTCGGCTGTTGTTTGTGCATTATCCTGTTGCTCAACCTCTTGCGCTTGTGTATTTTCATTAATGGTAACGCTTGATAATGATTTAACTATTTCAACATCAATGGTTTCTAACAATGCTGTAAACATGGCAAAAGATTCACGCTTATATTCTTGAGTTGGATTTTTTTGTGCATACCCTCTAAGATTAACACTTTGACGTAGATAATCCATACTGGCCAAATGCTCTTTCCAATAATGATCAAGCGTTTGCAACATAACTGCTTTTTCAAACCCACGCATTGACTCCGAGCCAGTTAGCTCTTCTTTGTAATCACAAATAGCGCCCAAGCCTTGCAAAATTCTTGACAACAATTCGTCAACATCAACACCCTCGTCAAGCCACTGCTGCAGTGGAAAATCAGCTTTATAATCAGCCTTTAAGGCATTGTGCAAACCTTCTACATCCCAATCTTCTTCTGCTTGTTGGGTAGATATATAAGCGGCAAACAAATCGCCAATTACTCGCTCTCTAATTTGAATAAATCGATCTTGTACATCATCAACGCCCATCAATTCATCACGCAATGTGTAAATAACACGACGCTGATCATTGGCAACATCATCGTATTCAAGTAAGTGTTTACGCGCATCATAGTTCATGCCTTCTACTTTTCTTTGTGCATTTTCAATGGCTCGATTAACCATCTTGTGCTCAATCGCTTCACCTTTTTCCATGCCAAGCTTTTGCATCATGGTTGCCATTTTTTCACTGGCAAATATACGCATTAGATTATCTTCTAACGACAAGTAAAAACGAGTCGACCCAACATCTCCTTGACGACCTGAACGCCCCCTTAATTGATTATCAACACGGCGTGACTCATTTCTCTCGGTGCCCACAATGTGCAAACCGCCGGACTTAATAACTGCCTCATGCGCCTTATCCCAGTTTGTTTTCTGCTCATCAGTTGCATCCTCGGCTAATTTACCGCCCAAAACAATATCAGTACCACGACCTGCCATGTTGGTTGCAATAGTCACAGAGCCAATTGCGCCTGCATTAGCAATAATTTGGGCTTCACGTTCATGCTGTTTGGCGTTTAGCACTTCATGTTTAATTTTTTTCTTGTTTAATAGATTAGAAATTGCCTCCGAGTTTTCAATGCTACTGGTTCCTACCAATACTGGCTGTCCAGTTTTTTGGCACTGCTCAACATCATTCGCAATCGCCTCTAACTTCTCTTCTAATGTCAAATATATTTGGTCTGTTTTGTCATCACGCTTTGACGGTTGATTGGGTGGAATAACCACCGTTTCAAGACCATAAATATCTTGAAATTCAACTGCCTCAGTATCAGCAGTACCTGTCATTCCTGAAAGCTTGTCATACAATCTAAAATAATTTTGGAAAGTGATGGATGCTAAAGTCTGATTCTCCTTTTTAATACTAACACCTTCTTTAGCTTCAATGGCTTGATGAAGCCCTTCACTCCACCGACGACCCGGCATTGTTCGACCTGTAAACTCATCAACAATAACCACTTCATCACCATCAATAATATAATGATCGTCTTTATGAAATAAGATATGCGCACGTAACGCTGAATTAATATGCTGCATTAACAGTATATTGCTGGCATCATAAAGGCTTGCACCTTCTGGCAGTGCACCTGCTTCAATCAACAAACCCTCTGCCTTGGCATGGCCATCATCAGTTAAAAACACTTGCTTGTGCTTCTCATCAACGGTGTAATCTCCAGCAACCTCAACAACCACTTCTTTACCTTCGCCACTTTCCGTTTGCTTGGTAAAGTTTGGAATCATATGGTTAATGGCTTGATAAACTTGCGAATAATCAGCCGCAGGTCCAGAGATAATAAGTGGCGTTCTCGCCTCGTCAATCAAAATAGAATCAACTTCATCAATAATGGCAAAATTAAGTGCTCTTTGGACTTTTTGATCAGCAGAAAAAGCCATATTGTCACGCAAATAATCAAAGCCCAGCTCATTATTTGTTGCATAAACAACATCACACCCATAAGCAGATTGCTTACTCTCTGACGGCATGTTTGAAGCAACAATACCAACACTTAACCCTAAAAATTCAAAAACTCTGCCCATCCATTTAGCATCTCGCTCAGCCAAATAGTCATTAACTGTAACAATGTGCACACCATTTCCAGTTAACGCATTTAAGTATGCCGGCAAGGTAGCAACCAGCGTTTTACCCTCACCTGTGCCCATTTCTGAAATATTGCCGTCATTTAAAACCATGCCGCCAATTAATTGCACATCATGATGTCTTAAGCCTAATACACGAACAGAAGCCTCTCTCATAACCGCAAATGCTTCAACTAAAATTGAATCCAGCGAGTTTTCTGCTTGATAAGCGTCTTTCAACTCTTGAGTTTTTTGACGCAACTGTTCGTCACTTAATGCCTTTAAGCCAGATTCTAAGTTGTTAATACTATCAACAGTTTTAAATAGTTTTTTGATTAAACGATCGTTTCTAGAGCCGACAATCTTTGATAAAACTTTATTTATAATACTCATTAGTAATTGTTAGAGTTATTTTTTTCAAAAAATCTATTTTCTCATAGATATACAAGCCTTTGCATAAAATGTGTCAGCATAAAAAAACAACCAATCTGAGTAGTTTTTCTCCCTCAGGAGACTTTGGAAAACTATTCAAGCAAGCAAAGCTTTATAACAAAATAAACACTGAATTAAACAACGTGTTGCCGAAAACATTAAGTGGTTTAGAGCTGTGCCTTATTAAAAATAATGTAGCCACATTCATTACCAACAATCAATCTGTTGCTTTTAGAGCAAAACAACAAATTTCAGAAATTTTGACACTTATTCACTCAATTCCAGACTTGCAAAATATAAACCATGTCGATATTAAGGTTACTGTTAAATAAATAACTGTATGACGCGACAATTGTTCATCATATAACTCTAATATTCAAGTATAATAATTGTGCTTTTTAGGTTAGATTCTATCTAACAATATTCATAATAAAGGACTACAATCTTATGTCAGAACAAGAAATAGACTTAAAGAAAAGACGCTTCTTAACCGGCGCTACTAGCGTTGTAGGTGCTGTAGGTGTTGGTTTTACATTAGTGCCGTTTTTATCCTCTTGGATGCCTTCAGCTAGAGCTAAAGCGGCAGGTGCACCGGTTGATGTTGACATTACAAAATTAGAAAAAGGACAATTAGTTCGTGTTCTATGGCGTAAAAAACCTGTTTGGGTTTTTAGACGCGACAAAACAGCACTAGAAGATTTAAACACATTAAATGACGCTCTGACAGATCCGGCTAGTACCGCTGATCAACAACCACAATACGCTAAAAACACTCATCGTTCTATCAATCCTGAAATTGCAGTTATGATTGGTATTTGTACTCATTTGGGCTGTTCACCAACCTACAGACCAGAAGTTGGCGCTGCAGATTTAGGTGGTGACGAATGGAAAGGTGGTTTTTATTGTCCATGTCATGGTTCAAAGTTTGACCTATCAGGAAGAGTATACAAGGGTGTTCCTGCACCAACCAACCTGGTAATTCCGCCATATCACTTTGTCACTGATTCATTAATTAGAATTGGTATCGACCCAAAAGCATAATAGGAGAGAGTAATGGACAATAATAAAAACTGGATCGATCAAAGATTTCCATTAACAAAAGTTTGGAATGAGCATTTAGCTGAATATTACACACCTAGAAATTTTAACTTTTGGTACTTTTTTGGCTCACTGGCCATTTTGGTTTTGGTTATACAAATTCTAACTGGTATTTTCCTTACTATGCATTTTAAGCCTGAGGCGACAATGGCTTTTGCATCAGTTGAATATATCATGCGTGATGTTGACTGGGGCTGGCTAATTCGTTACATACACTCAACAGGTGCATCTGCCTTTTTTGTTGTTATTTATTTGCACATGTATCGTGGTCTTTTATACGGATCATACAAAGCGCCACGTGAATTAATTTGGATCCTTGGTATGGTGCTTTATATCGCTCTGATGGCTGAAGCGTTCATGGGATATGTATTACCGTGGGGACAAATGTCTTACTGGGGTGCGAAAGTAATTATTAACTTATTTGGCTCATTCCCAATTGTGGGTGAGTTATTATTAGAATTTATTTTAGGTGATTATGCAGTAGGCGATCCGGCACTAAACCGTTTCTTCTCATTGCACGTTATTGCTCTGCCTTTAATTTTGGTGATTTTAGTTTTCTTGCATATTGTTGCATTACACACTGTAGGATCTAACAATCCTGACGGCATTGAAATTAAGAAAAATAAAGATAAAAATGGCATTCCAAAAGACGGCATACCTTTTCACCCATACTACAGTGTTAAAGATATTGTAGGTGTTGTGGTATTCTTAATGATATTTACATCAATTGTGTTTTTTGCACCAGCATTAGGTGGTTACTTCCTTGAAGCGCCTAACTTTGTTGAAGCCAACCCATTAAAAACACCTGATCACATTGCACCACTTTGGTATTTGACACCGTTCTATTCAGTACTGCGTGCGATTCCACCAATGTTTGGATCACAGCTTCCAGGTGTATTGGCCATGTTTGCAGCACTATTAATCTTAATTGCACTGCCATGGTTGGATAGATCAAAGGTTAAATCTATTAGATACCGTTCATGGCCATATAAAGTTGCTCTGAGTATTTTTGTAGTGACATTCATTGTATTAGGATGGTTAGGCATGCAAGCAGTAACACCACTTTACAGCTTATTGGCTCAGATATTTACTGCACTATACTTTGCATTCTTTATTTTGATGCCTTGGTTCACCTCAATAGGAGAAACCAAGCCAGTACCAGAGAGAACAACGGAGCATTAATATGAAAACATTATTAAATACAACATTATCAGCACTAGCCACCTTGGTTATCTCTTTTAATGCTAGCGCCGCAGGTGTTGGTGTTCATCTTGATCATGCTAACACTGATATTACTGATCAAAAATCTTTGCAAAAAGGTGCAAAGCTATTTATGAACTACTGCTCTAGTTGTCACTCTATTGAATTTATGCGCTATAACCGCATTGGTAAAGACCTCAATATCTCTGATGCTGATATTGCTAAAAATCTTATGTTTAATGGTGAAAAAGTAGGTGATACAATTGTATCTTCTATGCCTGAAGCTGGCGCCAATGAATGGTTTGGAACAACACCTCCTGATTTATCTTTAACTGCTAGAGCTAGAGGTGTAGATTGGATTTACACTTATCTACGTGGCTTCTATCAAGACGACTCACGCCCCTATGGTGTTAACAACCATGTTCTAGAAAACGCTTCAATGCCAGATGTTTTATGGCAATTAAAACAAGATCAATCAGAAGAAAAATTTGACCAAGATATTCGCGATATTACTAACTTCTTAGACTATGTTGCAGAACCTGCAAAATTAGTTCGCGCAGATATTGGCGTTAAAGTATTGGGCTTTTTGTTTATTTTATTCATCTTCGCTTACCTGTTAAAGCTTGAGTATTGGAAAGATGTTAAATATGGCAAATGGCGCGCTAAAGAATAATTTCTGATACAATTGTAACAATGTTTAACAGCGCTCTACTTAATAGGGTGCTGTTTTTTTATTACTAGAGGTAATTATTATGCTAACCAAACCAAATCCTTCGTCAACAACACTTTATTCTTCAGCTCAAGAAATGGAATCACATGCTGTAAGATTTATCATGGCTGAAAAGAATATTGAAAGAGAAGTGTTCAATCTTAGCATTGATGAAATGCCTGAAGAGATACTGGAATTAAACCCTTGTCAATCTTTGCCAACTCTATTTGATAGAGGCATTGTTCTGTATGATCTGTCTGTGATCATGGAATACTTAGATGAAAGATTCCCATTCCCACCATTACTGCCTGTAGATCCTATTGAAAAGTCAGAAAAAAGACTACTTATCTTTAGGTTTACACGTTCGCCTGGTTGCTGGTTTGAGCTTGCCAACACCATTGAATCTGGTGATAAAAAAGAAGCAGAAGAGGCAAGAAAGATTCTTAAAAGCAATCTTATTGAACTAGTACCACTGTTTGCTTACAAGCCATTTTTTAAGAGTGATGAAATGACCATTGTTGATGCTTGTCTTGCAGCGTTGTTATGGCGACTTAAAAAACTTGATATTAATCTTGGCGCTCCAGGTAAGGCAGTCAATGATTATGCCAATAGATTATTTGCAAGAAATAGCTTTAAAGAAAGTCTAACTGACTGCGAAAAAGAATACAATTAATCACAGTTTGCTATGATTTCTGTAGCACCCTACTTGATTAGAGCCTATCATCAGTGGATGGAAGACTCTGAACTAACACCACATATTTTGGTTGATTGCTCAAAGCCAGGTGTTGTGGTTCCTAATGAATTTGTACAGCAAAATCGAATTGTGCTTAATATTGCCACCACTGCAACACATGGGTTGCAAATTCACAATGATGCTATTAGCTTCAAAGCTAGGTTTTCTGGTCAATCTATTGATATCTACGTTCCAACTGATGCCATTTTAAGCATCTATGCAGGCGAGAATGGAGAAGGCATGTTTTTTGAAGCAGAAGATCAGGATGATGAAAAACCCAACAAATCAGGATTAACCTTATTGGATTAGTCCCATATCTATTAGTATGTTTTTTGCTTCTGCGTTGAAGCGTTCTAAATTTTTTGTATTAAAAACAACCACATTGGCATCACTATATTGCGATATGGCAAGCGCATTGTTTAAACCATTAGGTTGAATTTGGTTTAAAACCAACATGGCCACATTTAACTGATAATTTTTAGCTGCATTTAATGCAAGCAAAGCTTGATTAACAGCACCTAGCTCATCTTTAACAACCAGTACTATTGGCAAGTTAAGCGCTTGCATTAACTCTACATTTAATGCATTTTCAGCAATAGGGGAAAGCAAACCGCCAGCACCCTCAACAACAACAGGATCTTTACTTTGACAAGCCAGAACAAGATCAGCAAGGCTTAATGAAACGGCAGCTTCTTTACTGGCCATTTCAGGACTGCTGCACGACGAAAACTTATATGGACAGATCTTATCAATTGACTCACTAGTATTAGCGGCATTAGACAACAACACTGCATCCTTGGTCTTAAGCTCCCCATTATGCTGCAAACAGTCGCTTTCAACAGGTTTTCTAACAAACACCTGTTGAGATTTAGCAAGCAAAGCAATAATGTGCTGAGCAATAAATGTTTTACCAACATCTGTATTGCTACCACTGATAAACAAACCTTTCATAAGGGTATTTTATCGAATTAGTGGTTTTGCATTCTAATAATTAGAATTGGCGTCAGTTTAACGATTGGGTATAATTAAATACATGCATAATAACTTAAAAACTGAGTTCTGCGGACTCTCTCTAAATTCACCAATTGTTTTACTTTCAGGCTGTGTTGGCTTTGGCGAAGAGTACACTCGGATTAGCGGATTTTCTAACACCGATGTTGGCGCCATATGTCTTAAAGGAACCACTCTAGAGCCTCGTTTAGGCAACATTCCTCATCGAGTAACCGAAACCCCTAATGGAATGATTAATGCCATTGGGTTGCAAAATCCAGGGGCAGATAGCGTCATTAATGACATCATGCCAAATCTAGATAAAGCAGAAACAAGATTTATTATTAATATCTCTGGATCTTCAGTAGAAGAATACGGAGAGATTGCCAAACGTTTTGACGATACTGACATTGATGCAATTGAAATCAATATCTCTTGTCCAAATGTAAAAGAAGGCGGTGTCGCCTTTGGCAATGACCCTGATATGTCTTATCGTGTGGTTGATATTTGTAGAAAAAACACCACCAAGCCAATCATTACCAAGCTATCTCCAAACCAAACTGACATTGCCTTAAGTGCTCAGCGTTGTATTGATGCTGGTACTGATGGGTTAGCAGTTATTAATACATTGATGGGAATGTCGATAGACACACAAACTCGCAAACCTATTATTGGTAATAATCAAGGCGGATTATCAGGCCCTGCTATTAAACCGGTTGCTTTATTAAAAGTTCATCAAGTTTACCAAGTTAGTAAAAATCACAACATTCCAATTATTGGACAAGGTGGTATCACCACTGCTAATGATGCGATTGAATTTATCATTGCAGGCGCTCAAACTGTTGGTGTAGGTACGGCTTTATTTTATGATCCACTGGTTTGTAATAAAATTAATGACGGTATTAGCCAGTATTTACTAGACAATCAACTAAGTAGTATTAATGATCTTGTTGGCACTTTAGAGCTCAATTCTGCCATATCTCAATGTGATATTGGCTCAAACAAATAAAAAAAACACCTTATGAATCCAGATTATATTGCTCAAGATATTGAGGCCAAAGCACAACAATATTGGGCCGAAAACAAATCTTTCGAAGTTGTAGAAGACACTACAAAGGAAAAATATTACTGTTTAAGCATGTTTCCTTACCCATCAGGCAGACTACATATGGGTCATGTTCGCAATTACTCAATAGGCGATGTTATATCTAGATTTCAAAAAATGCAGGGAAAAAATGTTATGCAGCCAATTGGGTGGGATGCATTTGGGTTACCTGCTGAAAATGCTGCTTTAAAAAACAAGGTTGCACCGGCTGGATGGACCTATGAAAATATTCGTTACATGAAAAACCAGCTTACTCAGCTAGGGTTTGGTTATGACTGGTCAAGAGAAGTGGCAACCTGTCATCCAAAATATTACAAATGGGAACAATGGTTGTTTGTCAAGCTTTTCGAAAAGGGTTTGGTATATAAAAAAAATGCAGTGGTTAATTGGGATCCTGTCGATCAAACCGTATTAGCTAACGAACAAGTAATCGATGGACGTGGATGGCGATCAGACGCACTCATTGAGAAAAAAGAAATTTCTCAATGGTTTATGCGTATTACTGACTATGCAGACGAACTGTTAAGCTCTTTAGACGATCTTAATGGTTGGCCGGATGCAGTTAAAACCATGCAAAAAAATTGGATTGGAAAATCAATAGGTCTTGAAATTGACTTTATCCGTGACAATGAAGATCCTCTTCGTGTATACACCACTCGTCCAGATACACTAATGGGTGTTACCTATTTGGCCGTTGCCAGTGAGCACCCTATAGCCATTAAAGCAGGAAAAAACAATTCAGAAGTTCAAGAATTTATTGATCAGTGTAGGACCATGGAAACCTCAGAGGCTGCCATGGAAACCATGGAGAAGAAAGGTATCAACTCAGGCTTAAGTTGTACACACCCTATCACAGGTGAAAGCATACCTATCTGGATTGCAAACTTTGTACTGATGGGATACGGTACAGGTGCCGTAATGAGTGTTCCCGCTCATGATGAACGCGATTATGAATTTGCCAAAAAATATGATATTAACATTGTTGAAGTTATTAAACCCGCCCAAGGCGAGCATGATATTACAAACGGTGCATATATTGATAAAGGAATTTTGTTTAATTCGGGCGAATTTAACGGATTAGATTTTGATGGAGCTTTCAAAGCAATTGCTAACATTTTGGAGTCTAAAAAACTTGGAGAAAAACAAACCAATTATCGCTTGCGCGATTGGGGTGTGTCGCGTCAACGATACTGGGGCTGTCCAATTCCAATTATTAATTGCCCATCATGTGGTTCAGTTGCAGTACCTGAGACAGAACTGCCAGTAACTCTACCTGAGGAAGTAGCTTTTGATGGAGTAGGCTCTCCTATTAAAAAAATGCCTGAATTTTATGAAACTCAATGTCCAAAATGTGGCGAAAAAGCCATAAGAGAGACCGACACGTTTGACACTTTCTTTGAATCATCTTGGTATTTTGCACGTTACGCATGTAAAGACAATGACAACGCCATGCTTGATGAGCGTGCTAATTATTGGCTAGAAGGTGGTGTGGATCAATATGTAGGCGGTATCGAACATGCTATCTTGCACTTGCTTTATGCTAGATTTTTTAACAAATTATTGCGCGATGAGGGGCTAATTAACAATGACGAACCTTTTAAAAACTTACTAACACAAGGCATGGTACTTAAAGATGGTGCCAAAATGAGTAAGTCAAAAGGCAATACTGTTGATCCTGCTGAAATGATTGAAAAGTATGGTGCTGATACAGTACGTTTATTTATTCTTTTTGCCGCACCACCTACTCAAGACTTAGAATGGAGTGACTCAGGGCTAGAAGGTGCTCACAGATTTGTCAACAAAATTTATCGTTTAGTTCTTCAATTTATTCAAGACTCACAAGACAATCACACCAACAAAATTGATGTGTCAACACTAAACAAACAACAAAAAGATGTGAGGCAAAAAACACATCAAACATTGCAAAAAATATCTGACGATATGTCACGTCGCCATTCTTTCAATACTGCTATTGCAGCATTAATGGAGCTTAGCAATGCCTTAAGTAAGTTTACAAATACCGATGACCAATCTATGGCGGTACGCAGTGAATCAATTAATATTATCTTAAAAGCTCTTAGCCCTATCACACCACATATTTGTCATTATTTATGGAATGAGCTTGGAAATACAGATGCCATTATCAACAGCCAATGGCCTACAGTTGACAAGCAGGCTTTAGAACAAGATGAGGTACAAATTATTGTTCAGGTTAATGGCAAACTTCGCTCCAAATTACTATTAAATGCAAACAGTAATAAACAAGAAATTGAAACACAGGCTCTGGCTGATGACAATGTGACTAAATTTACCCAAGATAAGGAAATTGTAAAAGTTATTGTTGTTCCCAATAAACTGGTTAATATTGTTGTTAAACAATAATAAATCAAAAAATCATTGTTATTTATTTGTTAAATTAACGTACTTAGATAACCAATAACACCAAACATTAACCAACCGATATAGGTTGCTAATTGTTGAGCTTCTGGACCTGGTAATACCATGGTGTAGTTAAGCGCATGTAAAAAACGATGTTCAGAAATCCATCTTTTGTTCTCAACTAACTCTTGATGCATCATTGAAATTTGCCCTGCAGGGCCACCAAAACTTAAAAAACCAAGCTTTAACCAATAGATAAAAAACTGTAAAAATGAAGGTTTTTCAGGTAGGTTATTTTGCATTATTTTCTCCAAAAAAAACCCCAGTCATTTAGCTGGGGCTTTTTTCACTAAATTAAAAAAATTATTTAGTCATTAGTGTATCAATGATAGGGGTTAACATTTGATCCATAACATCAACCATATAACTACCCTTGTAAACTAAAGTGTTGTCATTTTGCATAAATGCCATTGCATCAGCTGGCAATGCATCAGCTACCGATTTAAGATCAACTCCGTCAATACGAACAGTAGTTACCACAAGTGAATCCTCTGGTGCTGGAACTGCTTGACCACTAAACGGGTTTGAAGTATCAACTAACGGAATACGGTGGAAATTAATGTGTGTATTGTCAAACTGAGGTGTAATAAACTCAACATAATCAGGCATACGATCAAGAATAATTTCTGCAACTTGTTCTGGTGTGTATGGACGTTCTGAAGTATCACGATGAATTTTTTGAATCCACTCAATATTAACAGCAGGCACAACACCTACTAAAAGATCAACTTGAGAGGCTACATCTGAATTAGGCGTTTTAACGCCGCCATGTAGGCCTTCATAAAACATCAAATCTGAACCAGACTCAATATCTTCCCACGGTGTGAATTGACCCGGCTCTAAATCAGTACCCAAACGAGCATTATGCTCTACAGCCTCTTCATCAGAGTGAATGTAGTATCGCTTTTGACCTGTGCCATCTTGACCATATTGTTTAAAAAGCGCCTCTAATTTATCAAAATGGTTTGCGTTTTCTGCAAAATGCGTCAATACTTTACCAGCAGCGCGTGATTTCTCAACTTCTACCTTCATATCAGCACGTTCAAATTTGTGAAAACTATCACCCTCAACAATACTAACATTTAAATTTTTTGCATCAAAAATACGCTCAAACGCTTTTTTTACAAATGTTGTACCAGCACCAGATGATCCAGTTACTGCAACGACAGGATGTTGTTTAGACATAATATAACTCCTTGTTTATACTTATTTTATTAAAAATCTAGGTTATCAACTGACAACGCATTGTCTTCAATAAAGTTTCTTCTTGGCTCTACTTCATCGCCCATTAGTGTAGAAAAAACTTCATCCGCAACAATTGCATCTTCAATCTTTACCTTGAGTAAGGTTCTTTGTTCAGGATCCATAGTTGTTTCCCAAAGCTGCTCGGGGTTCATTTCACCCAAGCCTTTATAACGCTGAAAACTTTGACCTTTTTTAGCGTCATCAATTAAAAAATTCACCACATCGGAAAAATTATTTACTTTAATTTGTTTTGTTTTTTTCTCAACATAAGACTCTTGATTGATAATACTTTCAATCTCTTGAGAGAAAACTTTAATAACTTGATAATCTTGAGACTCAAAAAATTCTGCGCCCAATGATATTTGATCCGTATCAACACCATAAACTGTCAATGTATATTCAACCTGATTAGTGTTTGAATTGAACTTAACAGTATGTTTTTGAGCTGGGGTAATATCAAGATTCAGTGTTTGATTTAAATCTTCACACCAATTGTTCATGAATTTTTTATCAGAAATATCTGTAACTGGTGTTGAGCTTGCAATGATACTAAGTAAATGTTTGTTGTATTTTTTACTTAGTTTATCAACAATACTATTAATCTTATAATAATCTTTAACCGCTGTTTCTAAAGCAACACCAGAAATTGCTGGTGTGTCAGAACTTAAATACAAATGTGCCTCATTAACAGCTTCTTGTAATAAATAATCATTTAACTCTTGGTCGTCTTTTAAGTACCGCTCTTGTTTACCTTTTTTGATTTTATAAAGTGGTGGTTGGGCGATATACAAATATCCTTTTTCAACCAGTTCTGGAAGATAACGATAGAAGAATGTTAATAACAATGTTCGAATGTGCGCACCATCAACGTCAGCATCAGTCATGATAACAATTTTATGATAACGCAATTTTTCAATATCGTATTCTTCTTTTCCAATACCACATCCAAGTGCAGTAATTAGAGTACCAACTTCAGCAGAAGATAGCATTTTTTCAAAACGTGCTTTTTCTACATTTAATATTTTTCCTTTCAATGGTAGAATTGCTTGAGTTCGTCGATCACGACCTTGTTTAGCAGATCCACCCGCTGAATCACCCTCAACTAAGAAAATTTCACTCTCAGCAGGGTCTTTTGTTTGGCAATCGCTCAATTTTCCCGGTAATCCGGCGATATCAAGCACACCCTTACGACGGGTCATTTCTCTTGCTTTTCGCGCTGCATTACGAGCTCTCGAAGCCTCTAAAATTTTCCCAACGATAATTTTCGCTTCATTTGGGTTTTCTAACAAGTAATCACCCAGTTTTTCATTAAGTGCTGATTCAACTGGCGCTCTTACTTCTGATGAAACTAACTTATCTTTTGTTTGTGAGGAGAATTTTGGATCTGGCACTTTGACAGAAATAATAGCTGTTAATCCTTCACGCGTATCATCTCCTGTAATTGAAGTTTTCTCTTTTTTAGCCATGCCAGAATTATCAATATAACTATTAAGTGTTCTGGTTAGTGCACCTCTAAAACCAGCTAAATGAGAACCACCATCACGTTGAGGAATATTATTAGTAAAACAATAAATACTTTCTTGATAAGCATCTGACCATTGAAGTGCAACATCAATAGCAATATCATCACGTTCGGCAGAAATTGAAATAATATCAGAATGGATTGGTGTTTTAGCTTTGTTTAAATGTTCAACAAAAGCGGTGATACCACCCTCATATTCAAATACATCTTTATTATCAGTTGCAAGTTCTTTAATTTCAATATGAACACCTGAATTTAAAAAAGATAATTCACGAACACGATTTGCTAATGTTTCATATTTAAACTCAGTAATAGCAAATACATCAGCAGAAGGTTTAAAGTGAATGGTTGTTCCAGTTATCTGTGTTTTTCCTGTTATTTTCATTGGTGCATCTGGAACACCTAATGTATAACTTTGCTCATGAATTTCACCATTACGATGAACAGTCAACTTAACCCATTCACTTAATGCATTCACTACTGAGACACCAACACCATGCAGTCCACCTGATACTTTGTAAGAATTATCATCAAACTTACCACCAGCGTGGAGTACTGTCATAATAACTTCGGCAGCTGAAACCCCTTCTTCAGGATGAATATCGACCGGAATACCACGACCATCATCAGTAACAGAAACAGACTGATCATCATGAATTTCAATATTAATACTAGAACAATGACCTGCTAAAGCTTCATCAATAGCATTATCAACAACCTCAAAAACCATATGGTGTAAACCTGTACCATCATCGGTGTCACCAATATACATTCCAGGGCGTTTTCTTACGGCATCTAAACCTTTTAAAACTTTAATATTGGAGGCTTGATATTCTTGTGATTGTTCTTCAGACATAAGTGCTTGAAAAAAATAAAATTATTATACCACGCATCAGCATAATTCAACCTTACATAATGCTTTTTTTAGTTTAATTAAAATAATAAATATTTCTTTTAAACAAAGGCTTGTAGAGCTAATAGTAATAAAAATACAACAAAAATTTATTGTTTATTTATAACACCATCAGTAATAGAAAAAACTGTCATATTTTGATTGTTAAAAACAGATAAATCATGCCCTATATCAGTAATGAATGTTTGGATATTTAATGTGTTTAAATAATGCAAAATTGTCTTAATTTTAAACACGTCTAATTCAGAAGAAATATCATCAATCAACACCACAGGATTAACATTTAATTTAACCAATAACATCACTTGTGTCAGCCAAAAAATAATAGACAAAGTTTTTTGTTCACCTCTAGATAAAAAACACTCTTGTCGACCATTTAATAAAAATACAACACTGGCCTTATGTGGTCCATAGTTTAAATATTTTGCTCGGCATAAATTTTCTTTATTTTTAATTAAATATTGATAAATACTGTTTTTATCTAGCTCATCAACCTCTTTGGGCCAGCCTGATTTGTAGTGATAATTAAACAATTCAATCGATTCAAATAAATCTGACAAATCAGATAAATCAGTATTTAAATTGGTTTGTTTAAGTTTTTCAATGTATTTAATTCTTGATTGACTAATAACTACTGAAATAGTAGCAATCTCTAAAAACCAATAATCAAGTTCTTTTTTTGTTTGGTTTATTAGTAATGAATTTATATTTTTTAAAGCTTTATTGTAGTTTTTAAAACTTGATAATAACTCTGGTTCCACGTGAAACACACCCCAATCTAAATAAGATCTCTTGTTTTTAGGAGTACCATTAACAATAAAACCTTTATCGGGTGTGATGATTTGAATAGGTAAAACTCGAGTTAGTTCACTTGTATTTTTAACCGATTGAAGGTCAATTTTAATACTGGTTTTTTGTTTTGATTTTTCTAATTTAACGCGTTTAGAATCTATTTGAGCAGCTAACTGAAACGCATCACAATCAAAATTTGTTAATTCTTTTATTGATTTTGTTTTAAAAGAACGATTGTGCCCTAAGTAATATATAGCCTCAATAAAATTAGTTTTACCTTGTGCATTATTTGCAACAATAAGGTTGATGTTTTTTCCAGGCTCAAGATATTGATTAGTAAGGTTACGAAACTGATTAATATTGAGTTTATTAATAACAGCCATAACGAAAAGTATTTTTTATAAACAACTAAATACGCATTGGCATTACAACATATTGAAATGTTTCATTATCAATACTACTTAACATACAAGATTGATTATCCCCACCTGGAACAACCATGTTAATTTCACTTGAGGTTAGTTTTTCTAAAATTGAAATCAGATAGTGAATATTAAAAGCAATCTCTATTTCTTTATCAAAGTTTTTTACAGTAATTTGTGTTTTAGCTTGACCTCTTTCTGAATGAGAAAAAATATTTAACTGTTGATTTTTAAAAACCAATTTAACACCTTTGGTACGTTCTTCAACAAATATAGAAGCTTGTTGTAATGCTGTTAAAAACTCTAAACGATCAATAACAATAGTATTTTCAAAATCAGTTGGTATAACTTGAGAATAGTTAGGGAAGTTACCATCAATTAGTCGACTAATAATTGTTGTATTATCACTGTTTAAATAAAAATAATGTTCAGATAAATGAATATCAACTTCATTGTGGTCGTTTTTATTAAGTAGTTTAGTTAGTTCTAATACAGCCTTTCTTGGTAGGATTACTGTTTTCTTATTTGCTAGGTTATTGCTTTGTTTAATTTCACCAATTGATAATCTATGACCATCGGTAGCAACAACAGTAATACTGTTTTGATCCACTTCAAAATATAAACCGTTTAAGTAAGCTCTAATATCTTGATTACCCATTGAGAAAGAAGTGTTTTCAATGAGTTCTTTAAGTTGTACACGTTTAACTTGAATAACATCACTATTTTCAATTTTTGGTAATGATGGAAAATCTTGATGATTGAACGTATTTAACTCAAATGAATTATTATTTGTTTTGATATATATTTTAGATTCTTCAATAATGAATTCAATTAAAGTATCTTCAGAGAGTTTTCGGATAATATCAATTAAATCTTTTGCATAAACTGTAAAAGATAAGCCCTCTTGTGTTTTAACATTTTGAGATGCACGAATCTCAATTTCCATGTCTGTTGTCGTTAGTGTTAGTACATTGTTATTTAACTGAACTAATACATGAGACAAAATAGGAAGTGTTTGTTTTTTTTCAACAACACCAATAACAGTTTGTAATGGTTCTAATAATTCTTTAACAGTTAATTGTGTATTCATTAAAAATCCTTTTATTAAAAATTATTATTATTATTAGAGGCTTAATTTTGTGTGGAAAAGTTAATTTTTTCTTTAAAAAATAAAGTCTTATGTTGTTAATAATTAATAGATATTTTATGTAAAAAAATGTGTATATGTTTATAAAATTTATTAATTATTAAAGTTATTATTGTTATCCACAAATAGTTGTAAAACCTATTGTGGAAAGTGTTTATAAGTTGCCTAATTTTAACTTTATTAAATCGTAATCATTCTTGATATCACTGTTGTTTTCAAGGTTTTCTTTTATTTTTTTAATGGCGTGTAAAACAGTGGAATGATCTCTATTTCCAAAATGTTTTCCAATTTTTGTTAATGATAAAGAACTTAATTCATGACAAATGTAGATAGCCATTTGTCTTGCTAATACTGTGTGCTGTTTACGTGATTTTGAACTTAAGTCAGAGACTGTTAGTGCGAAATGTTTGGCAACTTCTTTCTGAATATCATTAACATCAATATTTCTTATTGGGGATTTGATTAAATCTCCAAGAGCCGCTTCAATAACTTCTGTGGTTATTTGACTTTGATTGATTTTTGTAAAATCTACAAAAGCTTTTAATTTGAGTAGTGCACCTTCTAAATCTCTAACATTGGAGGTAATATGTCCAGCAATAAACAAAGCAGCGTCTTCGTTTAAGTTGATATTGATTTTTGGATTTTGTGCTTTTTTTAATAAAATAGCAGCACGCATTTCTAACTCTGGCGGAGTTAGGTGTAAGTTTAAACCTTGTGAGAATCTTGTTTTTAATCGATCCTCTAAAGATTTGATGTTTTTAGGTGGTTGATCACAAGTAAAAATAATTTGTTTTTTACCGTTGAATAAAAAGTTAAAAATATGAAAAAACTCTTCTTGAGATTTTTCTTTTCCAGCAATTAGGTGGATATCGTCCACCAATAATAGATCAGCAGATTGGTAAAAAGTTTTAATCTCTTCAATGCTATTGTGTCTTAGGCTTGATGTAATATTTCTAACAAAGTCCATAAGTGGTACATAGATTACCTTAATATTAGGGTTTTTTTCTTTGGCTAGGTGTCCAGCTGCCTGCATTAAGTGTGTTTTACCCAATCCAGATCCACCATAAATAATAAAAGGATTATAAGGCGATCCTTTAATATCCTCTGCAATTTGTTTGGTTGCGCCATAAGCCATTTGATTGGCATTACCCAGTACTAAATTATCAAAGGTATAGTCTTCAAATAGTGGTGTTCCTATTATTTCTTTATCTTTTTTGCCAACAGGTGCAACACCAATAAACACACTTATGTTTCTATTGTGTTGTGCAATGGCGCTTTTAATTTGAGGTTTTAAGTTTTTGTTAATGTAGTCCAGTGTTTTTTTATTGGGCGTTAATAAAGAGAGTGTTGAATTATCTTCAATCACTTTTAACGGTTTAATCCAAACACTGAATTGCGATAGTGGAACGGTGTCTTTAAGTGTGTTTAAACATTGTGCCCAAGTTTGCGACATAATAGCTAAATTAAAATTAAGTAATGATATACTAAAGCATTATATTGTTTTGTGGGGTTGGTAGATGAGTGGTTTAGAAAAGTATTTTGAAAAGCTGTTGTGGAACTCTAGATTAATGGTGTTAGCAGCTGTTGTTTCATCGTTGCTTTTATCGTTGTTGTTGTTTGTTATTACAGCAATCGATGTGGCAGGATTAATTGCACATGCTAGTGATTATGTAAACGCTAATGCAGATGCTAAAAAAGCATTAAAAGTTGAAATGGTTGCCCACACTGTGGGTTCGATTGATGGATTTTTGTTGGCGACAATACTGCTTATTTTTGCATTAGGCTTATATGAGTTATTTATTAGTGAGATTGATGAGGCTAAAGATTGTGATCAATCATCAAAAGTATTGGTGATTAATTCTTTAGATGATTTAAAAGCTAAGCTTGCCAAAGTTATTCTAATGATTTTAGTGGTGACTTTTTTCGAAGTATCTTTATCCATGACATTTACAGGCGCTCTAGATTTGGTCTATTTCTCATTAGGAATTCTAATGGTGTCATTAGCACTTTACTTTGGCTCTAAGTCTTCACATTAAGCGTTAGGGATTGATTTTTAGAGTCAAATAGCGTAACATTTATTTTTTTTTATTTAGAGAATTATTATGCGTCAAACAATTGTTGCTGGTAACTGGAAAATGAACGCCTCAAAAGAAGAGGTTAATACATTGGTAATGGGTATTTTGTCAGGCATGTCTGAAGTTGAATCTAAAGTAATTGTATGCAGTCCTTTTCCGTATTTGTCTCAAGTGGAGGCATTAATTACTCATTCACAACTTCATCTTGGCGCTCAAACAGTTAGTATCCACCCATCAGGCGCTCATACTGGCGAAGTTAGTGCGGACATGATTAAAGATTTTGGCGCTGATTATGTTATTGTTGGTCATTCAGAGCGTAGAAGTATGTATGGTGAAACTGATCAAGATGTTGCTAATAAAGTTAAAACAGTTGTTGACAATGGCCTTACAGCATTATTCTGTATTGGTGAATTATTAGAAGAAAGAGAGGCTGGTGAAACTGAAGCGGTTGTTGCAAGACAAATTCAAGCGGTTATTGACACTTGTGGTATCGAAGCGTTTAGAAATATTATTGTTGCGTATGAACCAGTTTGGGCGATTGGCACAGGTGTAACAGCAACACCTCAGCAAGCTCAAGATACACATGCTGCTATCCGTGCACTATTGGCACAAAATGATGAAAATATTGCACAATCTACACCTATTCTTTACGGTGGTAGTATGAACCCTAGTAATGCAGCTGAGTTAATTGCTTGTGAAGATATTGATGGTGGTTTGATTGGTGGTGCATCATTAAAAGCAGAAGATTTCTTACAAATTTGTAAAGCAGGTTAATTATGTCGTTTCAAATTATTTTAATTATCCATGTGTTATTGGCATTGGGTTTGATTGCATTAATTTTAATGCAACATGGTAAGGGTGCTGATGCAGGCGCAGCGTTTGGTGCAGGCGCTTCAGGCTCTGTATTTGGCGCACGTGGTGCAAATACATTTCTTTACAAACTAACAGCAGGTTTGGCGGTTGGATTTTTTGTCACAAGTTTATCTTTGGCATATCTTGCAACTAATGATGCTACTAATAGTGAAGAGCCTTCGAGTGTTATGGAAACATCAGCACCTATTGCTCCTTCAGATTTGCCAGAAATCGCACCAGAAATATCTGACTCTGATACTAGCGATATTCCTAACTAGATCTCATCAACTTTATTTGCCGATGTGGCGGAATTGGTAGACGCGCTACCTTGAGGGGGTAGTGAGCTATGCTCGTGCCAGTTCGACTCTGGCCATCGGCACCATATTTATTAAGAGTTAATTAAAAGAGTGGCGTTTGTGCCGCCGTTTTTTCTTGGGGTTAGGGCTATTTCCCAATTATGCGAGCGGGCTAGTTGGCGTGCTATTGCTAGCCCTAGTCCACTACCACCTGTGGCACTATTTCTCGATTTTTCTAATCTATAAAAAGGTTGAAATACCTTTTCATTAAATTCATCAGGTATGCCATTTCCTTGGTCTTTTATTTGAATAGTTGTAGAGTTGCTATCACAGTTAAGAGAGATTGTAATTGGCTTATTGTTGCCATAACGAATTGCATTAGTCAGTAGATTTGTAATGATTCTTTTAAAAGCCAAGGGATATAAGATTGGCGTACAGTCGCCATTATATGTTTGTTTAATATTAATATCGGATGTAGCCAAAGCTCCACTAACGATAGTTTGAAGTTCATTAATTATGTTGGAAGGTTTTTCGTCTTCACTTGTAAGTTCTGTTCCTATACTTAGAGCCTCGCTTATTAGTTTATCAATGTTGTTAAGATCTTGTTCGATGCTTTTCATCAATTTGGCATCGCCACCATCGTTTGGCAACATGGTTAGTGCAAGGTTGATTTGAGTTAATGGTGTGCGCAAATCATGAGCAATACCGGCTAATAATACCGTTCTATTGGAGAGCAATTCTTGAACTTGTAAGCTCATTTTGTTAAATTGTTTTGCAAGTTCAGCCAATTCAGTTGGCCCTTGTTCTTTAATTGGTTTTGGCCAGTTTCCTTTGCCAAGTAATCGGGATGCTTCATATAAAGCATCTATAGGTTTTGACAATCGTTTGGTAAGATAGACAGAGGTGAATAAAACCAGTAATGCACCCACAATAAGAATAATAAAAAAAGCAATTGGTGGGTTTACGCCAATTCTAGACCTTGAAAAACCAAGCCTTACTGATTCGTTTTTTATGGGGATATCAACCCAAAACCAAAGTTCACCCTCTTTATCAGTATTTTCTTTAATAACTATGGGGTTATCTGTTTGAGTGTTTAATGAGTTTTCAAGTAAAGATATATAGGGTAGCAAGCTTGTTGTTGGATTTATATTTGAGCGTTGATTGGTTATGACCAAATTATGCTTATCAAACATTTGTTTGGAAAAATCAACGCGTTGTTTTGCATCTAACTCATTCCATCTTTCTGCAGCATGAATAATAACACTTGATAAATCATCTGCTGCCCTTTGCCCAAGTGGTATTAATAGGTAATAGGCAAAGGCAGATAACAAAATAATTTGAAATCCAATTGAAACCAAAGCAATGGTAGAAAGGGTTTTATAAAAAAAACTTTTTGACTTAACCTTTTCCATTTATTGATCCAATGAAAACATATAGCCAGACCCCCAAATTGTTTTTAAGTAAACAGGATTGGAGGGATCGGTTTCTATTTTTTTTCTTATTCGACCAATACAAATATCAATACTTCGATCTAGCGGGTTTCTTTCATATCCTTTACTCATTTCCAACAAAGTATCTCGACTTAGCACACAATTTGGATTTTGCAAAAATATGCTCAATATGTTGAATTCACCTGTGGTTAAGTCAATAATGGTGCCATCTTTTGTTAATTCGTGCTTATTTGTGTCTAAACAATAAGGTTTAAATTGATAAATGTGAGCTGTGTTTTCTCTAGCTGAGGACTTGGTTGTTTCTGGTGTGTTTCGACGCAATACAGAGCGAATTCTTGCCAACAATTCCCTTGGGTTAAAAGGCTTGGGTAAATAATCATCAGCGCCAATCTCTAAGCCTACAATTCGGTCGATTTCATCACTTCGGGCAGAAAGGATAATAATAGGGAGTTTGTTTTTTTGGTGTAGGCGTTTGCCAATCGAAAGACCATCTTCACCGGGTAGCATTAAATCAAGAATAACCAAATCTACCTCATGGTTTGTAAGATAAACATCCATTTCCATGCCATCACCAACAGCAGCAACCTGAAAGCCTTCTTTAGAAAGATAAGCGGTTAATAGGTCTCTAAGCTTTTTTTCATCATCAACAATCAGCAGTCTTGTTTTGTCCATGGGTACATTATGCATCAAATTAATCTCAGGTTTGCATTGTTACAATTTTGAAACAATTTAATAACAACCTGTTTCAGTTTTGTATTTAAACCGACAAACTTACTTTCTATGATGACAGACATGTCATGAGATAAGCCTAGCTTAATAAATGGCAATAGAGTTAAAGCTCAATAATTAAACCTAGGAGAAAAAATAATGTTGAAAACAAATAAACTATTGAAGACTGTAAAAACCTATTCATTAACTGCAGCAATTACATTATCTATTGGTGGCGCTATGTTGCCAACCACTGTCAGCGCTGATTCAGGCATGGATGATTTGAAAAAAGTATTACAAAGTCAAATTGCAATGATGAAGCCAGAGCTGCAATCAAAAGTAAAAGACCTATCAACCGATACTAAGATGTCAATTATGGCTATTTTAGCGATGCACTCGCGTGTGAGTGATACAGCAACACTACGCCAAGTCATGTTAGAAGTGCTGTCTGACTACCAAACAATGTCAATGGGCATCATGACTGACTCGGCTGAAATGACATCAGACGCGGCAAGACGTTTGGCTAACCATCGAATCCCAGTAGGTGGCCTACTGCCTTACTTAGGTCTTGAAAACATCAATGACGGCAAGCTAGCTGTACTTGAATCATTTAATGATTCTGTTGAGGGTAATGCTATTAAGTTAGCAGAAGCAGCAGACAAAGGCAACATGGGTGAAGCAGCTGCACTATTAGGCTCAATCAGTTCAGGTTGTGTGGGCTGTCATGTGGTGTTCCGTGAGTATCCAGGCACATCAGACTTAATGAAGTAATCAAAAAAAACACAGAGGAGAATACAATGAAAACTAAAAATATCTTAATTGCAACAGCGCTAGCTTTATCGTTTGTTGCGCCAACCCAATCATTGGCAGAATATGGTGATGATGCCTATAAAAAACGCGTGGCCCTATCTAAGCAAATCAAAAAAATGAAGAACATGCGCAAGCAGCTGCCTTCACCGCCACCATCCGGTTTGTTTGGTGTCTATGCTTTTCCGGAGAAGGGTCAGTATGTCACTGGCGTAAATTTTCAGCATCATGAGTTTGATGGTTTGTTAAAGGGTGGCGATTCAGTTTCTGCTGCAACAGCTATTTCTAGCGCGCCTAATCAGTTTGGCTCTGTTCCATATTTAAAGGTATTGCCAAATAGCGCTAAAGCCAATGTGGTTTTGCCATTCATTAATTACACATTGGATGATAAGGTTGCGTTGGTGGCCATGGCTCCTTTAATTGAAAAAACTAGTAACATGCAGTCTTTTGCCGCCGCTGCCCAAGGGGGTTATTCTGTGAATGATGATCTTGGTAAATTTACCATTAAATCTAAAGGTCTAGGCGATGTTAAATTTGGTGCTTTGTATAAAGCTTATAACTCTGAAGACAACAAACACAATGTGATTATTGATGCCGTACTGAGCGCACCAACTGGCAGTATTGAAGAAGCGGATGCACAAATAGCGCCAATGACCAAAGCAGATGGAAGTACAACTATTGGCGTGCTTAATACCTCTCGCTTGGGTTATGGTATGCAACTGGGTGGCGGTACTTGGGATGCGATGGTCGGTGCAGCTTACTGGGGCAAAGAAGACAAATGGGGCTATGGTGCACAGTATTTAGCCACTATTCCTTTGGAAGATGAAAACAAAAATGGTTGGAAGTTTGGCGATAAGCATGAGCTTACTGCTTGGGGTAGTTATTCATGGGAGCCGACTTTAGTGTCTTCATTCCGACTACGTGCTGAACATCAAGATGAGCTTCATGGTTTAGATTCAGTATTGGCTGCCCCCGGGCTTGGCGCACAGCCAGGTAATTATGGTGGCAAGATACTTGAAGCGAGTGTGGGTGTGAACTACATGTATGCACCGGCTAAAAATATTAGCATCGAGTACATCACGCCATTATCTCAAGATCGTAATGGTTATCAAGCTGATAAAGATTCATCCATTGCTATTAGCTGGAGAAATGCTTTTTTCTAAAGCGGTAATTTAATCACAACTTAAAGGTCTTAATTGTTAAGACCTTTTTAACAAACAAAACGGGAGTAAGAAATGACAATAGATAGAATGGTAAGACTAATGGCCGGCATGATGGTGTTGATCAGTGTTGTATTAACACAACATATTGATCCAAATTGGATGTGGCTAACCGTGTTTGTTGGTTTTAATTTAATGCAGAGTGGACTAACAAATATTTGCCCATTAGCAAAAATTTTGAAAAAAATGGGCATGTCAGAAGGTACGTCTTGTAGCTAATTTTAAGCAGTGTTTCGCATGAAACACTGCCCAAATATGTACTTATCGCACTTTGATCGTGATTTCTTCTCTCATATGTACCGTTTGATCATGATTAGTGCGGGATTTGCTACCCTAAGCAACTTTTATAAAATTAGTTTACAATTAATGCATTTTTAAAAGGAAAAATTGTCTTATGAATTGGCGCCATAAAACCGAAAGAAAATTTGAGAGTTTTTCAGATTTAATATTCGAAAATAGCAAAAAAATTATTGTGGCTATACTGTTGCTAGTGTTGGCATTTGCATCACAATTGCCAAAGCTTACTATGGACACCTCAACTGAGGGATTTCTACATAAGACTGATCCTATGCGTGTGGCGTATGATGAATTTCGCGACCAATTTGGACGTGATGAAAAGTTATTAATTGCAATTAAAACCGATAATATCTTTGATCTTGATTTTTTAAAAAAATTAGAAAAATTACACAAAAAACTTGAAAATGAGCTGCCATATATTGAAGAAGTCAACTCTTTAATTAATGCTAGAAATACTTATGGCAATCAAGATAGTTTGGTTGTTGAAGACTTGTTTGAAGAACTGCCAAAAACACAATTACAAATCAACCCGCAAAAGCAAAGAGCGCTTAACAACCCATTATTTAAAAACCTGCTCTATAGTGAGGATCAGACCTTTACTACGATTGTAATTGATACACAAACCTATTCATCGTTTGATGCCAATGGCAATCTAATTGTTGTTGATGAAGAAGATGAATTTGAAGATAGTGAGACAATCTCAGAGCCTCAATTGTATCTAAGCGATGCTGAAAATACAATTATTGTAAGAAAAACTCAAGAAATTATTAAAGATTTTCAAGCGGATAATTTTGATACCTATCTAACAGGTTCTGCAGTTATTGCTGGCACGCTTAAGCAGAGTATGCAAGCAGACACTAAGAGTTTTGTACAAAAGATGATGATTGCCATTATCATTGTTTTGGCACTTCTTTTCAAAAAAGTCTCCGGCGTATTCTTACCTTTGTTGGCGGTTACCTTTACCATTTTAGTCACGTTATCAATGATGGCAATGACAGGTACGCCATTTACCATTGTGACCCAAATTATGCCGTCGTTTTTGCTTGCGGTGATAACTGGTGGCGCCATCCACCTGCTGGCAGTTTTTTATAAAGATTTGTCTAAAACCCAAGATAGAAAGACTTCATTGCGCTATGCGATGGGCCATTCTGGATTGGCCATTGTAATGACTTCGTTGACAACGGCAGCAGGATTATGGTCTTTTTCTTTTTCAGAATTATCACCAGTGGCAGACCTTGGTGTATTTGCCAGTAGTGGCGTGCTAGTTGGATTATTGTTTAATTTGGTATTATTGCCAGCGCTTATTGCCAGTATTAATATTAAGCCACATACTGCTAAAGAAGACGCACAAGAACACACAACAATGGATAAAACCTTATTGGGTATTAGCCGTATTGCAACTGGATACCCAAAGACAATTGTTGCTATTAGTTCAATAATGATTGTGATAGCTATTTTCTTTGCCTCTCAGCTTAAATTTTCTCACTTTCCATTATTGTGGTTTCCACAAGATCACCCTTCAAGAGTAGCCACAGAGACAGTGGATGATAAGCTTAAAGGATCTATAACGTTAGAAGTAATTGTTGATACTGGTAAAGAAAACGGTCTATATGACCCAACCATTCTAAATAAAATTGAAACCGTTAGTGGTTATTTGGATAGTATTCAGACTCAGGATTATTTTGTTGGCAAAACGTTAAGTTTGGTTGATGTTGTGAAAGAAACCAACAAAGCATTAAATGAAAACAGGTCTGATTTTTATAATATTCCACAAGATAGAGATCTAATAGCACAAGAGCTGTTTTTATTTGAAAATAGTGGTAGTGATGACTTACAAGACTTTGTTAGCTCTGACTTTTCCAAGGCGCGTATCACAGTGAAAGTGCCGTATGTTGAGGCCATGAAATACAATCAAATGATAGCGCAAATTCAAACTAAGCTTGATCAAGAATTTGATGGTGTTGCCAGTGTGTCTTTAACCGGCATATCGACATTGTTGGCAATTATTATGCAAAAATCTATTTACTCCAGTGCGATTAGTTACGCCATTGCTTTTGGCTTAATTTCTGTAATGATGATTGTATTGGTTGGTAGTGTCAAAATTGGCCTAATTAGCATGATTCCAAACATGTTGCCAATTTTATTCTTGTCAACTGTTATGGTTATTTTTGATATGCCACTAGACATGTTCACCATGTTAATTGGTGCTATTGCGCTAGGGTTGGCTGTGGATGATACAGTGCACTTTATGCATAATTTTAGGCGCTACGAACTTGAATTTAATGATGTGGATAAAGCAGTCAGATTGACGCTGATGGGAACCGGAAGAGCTATTGTGGTTACTTCAATTGTTTTGTCAGTTGGGTTTTTAGTGTTGCTGTTTGCCTCTATGAGCTCAATGTTTAATTTTGGTGTCTTAACGGCTACAGCTATCTTTATTGCTTTAATGGCCGATTTTTTCTTGGTGCCAGCCATCATGAAATTAATGATTCACAACAAAGGAGATTTGTAATGAAAAAAATATTATTAAGCGCATTGGTAATGCCATTGATTGCAACAAGTGTTTTTGCTGGCAATCAGGCCAGAGAAATCATGGAAAAAGCCGATGCACGTGATGATGGATCTAGTGCAATATCAACCATGCAGATGACATTGATTGACAAAAAAGGCAAGCAAAGAAATAGACAAATGCGCACTTTTTCTAAAGATATTGATGCGAATACTGAGCATAAGACTATATTTTTCTTATCGCCAGGTGATGTCAAAAATACGGCGTTCTTAACTTATGACTATAGTGGCGATGATAAGGATGATGATCAGTGGATGTATTTGCCAGCACTTAAAAAAACCAAACGCATTCCAGCCAGTGACAAAGATGCTGCTTTTATGGGTAGTGATTTTTCTTACTCAGATATGACTGACAAAGAGTTGGATGACTATACATTTAAGCTTTTAAAAGAGGCTGTAGTTAAGCGTAAAGATGGCAATGAACAGGTGTGGGTAATTGAGTCTTTGCCTGTCAACCAAGCAGTAATTGATGAAACAGGTTATACCAAAAGCATCCTGTATGTGCGTAAGGATAACTATGTATTAACACGTGCTAAGTTCTACCTTAAAAAGGCCAAACGAGTGAAATACATGGATGTTCGAAAAATGAAGAAAATTGATGGTATTTGGGTGGCCATGCAAACCACCATGACAACCAAGCAAGGCAAGCAAACTTTGCATAAAACCATTCTAACTAATTCTGATGTTGAAATTAACAAGCCAATTAAAGATGATGTATTCACGATTCGTGCAATTGAAAAAGGTCTATAGGCAATGAAACAACTGGTTGCTGGTATTGCGCTTGTAATATCGCTTACATTAAATGCAGAAGACGGGTTTGATGATGACGGGTTTGACGACCCTATTGTTGAAATTGAAACTCATGATGCAGTGGATGCAAAAGGCATGCTGTATGGATCGCTAGATATAGAAGCGCATTACAATATTAATAATGATAAGGACTTATCTTCATTAAAAACTCTAGTAGATGTCATTGGCGAATACAAGCTAGATAATGGCAATAAGATTAATGGTAATTTAAAGGGTTACCATGATTTTATTTATAACCTGAGCGATAGAGTGGAGCCTAGTGGTTATAAAAATGAGATCAACCTAAATGAATTAAATATAGAGGGTAGTATTAATCCTAGTCTTGATTTTAAAGTTGGGCGCCAAATTGTAGTTTGGGGAAAATCAGATTCAATTCGTGTCACTGACATTTTAAATCCGCTTGATAATCGCACCCCAGGCTTGGTAGATATTAAAAACCTTCGCTTAGGTAGGGTCATGAGCAAGTTGGATTATTATATTCATGAGTTTAATTTTTCAGCCATTGGACTGCATGAGAATCGTTATACCAAAAATGCAACTGACGGGTCTGATTTCAAAACCACTGTTGATAAACAAAGCAATACCCCAAGCAACAGTATAGATAACACTGGCATTGCGTTCAGTTTGACAGGTGCTTTCGAAGGTTATGATTTGGGTGTGTATTTTGCTAATACTTACGTTGATAAGGCTTATTTAGAAAATAACATTTTGCAGTATGATAATAAATCAAAAATGCTTGGATTGGCTTATAACAAAGTTATTGATAATTATTTATTGAAGCTTGAAACAGCGCATTTTGATCAAATTAAATATAATGGAGTTACTGATGCCAAAGCCAGAACTGATGTATTGTTGGGTGTGGAATATAATGGCATTACTGACGGTTCGTTAAGCTATGAAATAGCATTGCGCAAAATTCATGATTATTCTAATGCGATCAACATCCAATCAAACGGCTATAAAGAAGAACAAGAGTATCAACAAGCACTGCGTTTTAATCAAACGTATTTAAATCAGACATTAGATCTTAATGCTGTGGTTAGTGTGTTTGGAGAGCGTGCTCAAGATGGCGGCTCTGCTAGGGTTTCACTTGATTATGCTTTGGATGATCAAACCTCTGCGAGTGGCGGTATTATTAATTATATCGGTGGTGATAATGCAGCCATTGATGCTTATAAAGATAACGATAGAATTTTTGCCAAAATGAGCTATTTATTTTAAGTTGTTGCCTTAATTGTGCATATATGATGATATAATAATATAGGTTTAACATTATTATTAAAAGCACTATGAGAAGAATGAACTTTTTGGTAATTTTTTTAACAACATTGTCATTAAATGCAGCGGCATTTTTTAACACCAGTAATTTTTCTCCATTTGGATCTGGCACAGGGTTTAACAATTCTAACCCTTGGGGTAGTAACTCTAATTGGAATCCATTTTCAGAAAATGGTCAATTTTCTCCAGAAAATGATGCAAAAAATTTAGCTAAATATGGCGCGCATCCACGCACATTAACAAACTATCGTCAAGATCCACGCTTTAAGCCAGATAATATGATGACACAAACAATCAATCAGGTTCAGCCAAGTAACTGGTTAACAGAGACAGATTTTTCCAAAACGCTGGAAACAATAAAAAACACAGGCAACAAAACATTCTTTGTGGGTGAAAGTCCAATTAACTTTGATCAAGGCTATCAGCGTATTCGTTCAGAAGCGCAAGAGATTGATCGATCAGTAAGGGATTACATTCAGCAGCATTCAAAGCAACTTGGTTCTACCGATACTATATATGGCAAACAAGGCTATGCGTTATCGCCTGCTGCTTCATCTGTTTCAAGAGTTGAGTTAAAAAACTAGAATCGCTACTGTTCTTATTTAAAAAAGGCCACTTTTATAGTGGCTTTTTTATTATTGAGTATTTTTTACCTATATATATGCAAATAAATACTCATTGATAAAATTTCAGAATTTTTTCGATAATTGGCATTTTGAGCGGTGGTTAATGCTTAAAAAAAGCCTGTTTTCATGGTTTTAGGGGTGTTTTTGATATAAAAATGCCTGAATTTACCTGATAGTTTGCCCAATTTTGATTTTTTCTGAATTTTTTATATAAACGTAATCCTATATAAATAAAGGGTTTGGTGGCAATTGTTATTATTTATTAAAAAAATATAAGAATATTATTGACTTCTAATATAGTTACTGTATAATACGCACCTATCAAGACAACCAAGTCTGATGAATGAAAACATCAAATTTAATTGGTGTTAACTATAAAAATAAATTTTGGAGATTTTAAAATGAAAAAAATTATCGCTATTGCTACTTTAGTAGCTGCTACTACTGCTTCTGCTGGTTGGAACAACAATGACAACGGTTACGGTTACGGTAACGGTCTTTCTAACTGGGGTCCTTTTGACGGTGGTTCTAACATGGGTCCATTTAACTCAGGTTCTAACTGGGGTCCTTTCAACGGTGGCAACAACATGGGTCCATTCAACGGTGGTTCTAACTGGGGTCCATTCAACGGTGGTTCTAACTTCGGTCCATTTTCTAACAACAACGACATGAACAACGATTCAGACTGGGGTTTCCATTACAACAACAAGAACACAACTAAGAACGTTTCTAAAGCAACTGCAGACGGTAAAGCTGCTGGTACTGCTGACGCTAACGCTAAAGGTGTAGCTGATGCTTACGCTAAAGGTCAAGCTGACGCATTTGCTAAGGCACAAGCTGACGCTTACGCTAAAGGTTACGCAGACGCTAAAGCTAACGCTACTGCTGACTCACGTGACCAAGTAATTGCTAAGTAATTACTGCTCACTAAGCCACTAATTAGTGGCTAAGTAATAAAGCCACCCTTCGGGGTGGTTTTTTTACAACCAATTAATAAATAGATGTCATCTTGGGGTATTTGTTAAATAAGGAAAAATACAATGAAAAAAATTATCACTATTGTTACATTAATGAGCGCATCTACAATTGTTGCTGCAGCTGATTTTCACCCAAGCACTTATGACTGGAATAATGACGCTACTACTGTTGCTGTTTCGGCACCAGTTTCAATGCCAATTTTATCGCCAGTTATGACTGACCGTTCATTCACTGATCTAAAGCCAATTGTGCCATCAAGAACAGTGGCTAGAACTGCATACAATTACCGAGATAATGGATTTTTCGGTTACAATTCATACAGTTATATGGATCCAAGATGGATGATGCAGGAGATGAGTAACGCAATTGATTAGTTTGTTAAAGACTAATGCTTTTAAACCACCTCTCGGGGTGGTTTTTTTATGCCTAAAAAAAGCTTTAATTGATTTGGGTCAAATCAATATTATTAAAGTATTACTACAATGATGTTTTTATAAACTTATTATTGACTGCATGCTATCAGAATATGTTGATACTTTAGGGCAGTTGTTGCTCAAAACTTATAAAGAGCGGGTCCACAAGGTTGCAATTGATGCAGGCCTTAGTTGCCCTAATCGTGATGGATCAAAAGGTATAGGTGGTTGTACGTTTTGTAATAATGACACCTTTAGTCCAAATGGTAGACAGCCAGATCCTATATTGCAACAAATCCAAAATGGACGAGAGGTAATCAAAAAGCGCACAGGCGCAAAAAAATACATTGCCTACTTTCAAGCATATACCAACACTTATGGTGATTTTAAGACTTTATCAGCCATGTATGAAAGCGCCTTATCACAAAAAGATGTGATTGGTTTATCAGTTGGTACGCGCCCTGATTGTGTGCCTGACAAAGTTATAGACTTATTGGTTAAGTATCAAAATCAGGGTTTTGATGTTTGGTTAGAACTCGGATTGCAATCATCTTTTGACTCAACGCTAAAAAAAGTTAATAGAGGGCATGGATTTGAACAGTATAAACAAACTTTGTTAAAGGCAAGAGCTAAGGGTTTAAGGGTTTGCACTCATTTGATTATTGGCCTGCCTGGGGAAAGCACTTGGCATTATCAACAAACACTTGATCGAGTGCTAGCGCTTGGAGTGGATGGATTAAAGTATCATCCTTTACATGTGGTTAAAGGCACACAACTAGCAAATGAATATCGTCGTGGGGAGTATCAGCCTCTAAGCATGAGTGATTATGTTGCCATAGTTGCAGATTTAATCATGAGAGCGCCTAGAGATATGATTTATCATCGACTAACAGCAACTGCCAATAAAAAACAATTATTAGCACCACAGTGGTGTCATAAAAAATGGGCAGTGCTTAATGCTATTGAAATGCAGTTAAAGATTAAATACGAGGAAATGAATGATGGAACTAGTGTGTCCAGCGGGCAACTTGCCAGCGCTTAAAATTGCCATTGATCATGGTGCCGATACTGTCTATATTGGCTTTGCTGATGATACTAATGCACGGCATTTTGCAGGTCTTAACTTTAATGAGGATCGTGCTAGACAAGGTGTTGAGTATGCACACACAAGAGGTCGCAAGGTTTATGTTGCTATTAATACCTATCCACAGCCTTCGGGCTGGAAGCGCTGGACTGATGCAATTGATTTGGCTGCAAAAATTGGGGTAGACGCTGTTATTTTGGCTGATATTGGTTTAATGGATTATGCCAAAGAGCACCATCCAGATTTGAACTTGCATCTATCCGTTCAAGGCTCGGCCACTAGTTATGAGGCACTTGATTTTTACTATCAAAATTTTAATATCAAAAGAGCGGTGTTGCCACGAGTATTGTCAATTGCCCAAGTAAAAAAAGTCATTGAAAATTCACCCGTTGATATTGAGGTGTTTGGATTTGGATCTTTATGTGTTATGGTTGAAGGTAGGTGTATTTTGTCTTCTTATGCAACAGGAAGATCGCCAAACACTTATGGCGCTTGCTCTCCCGCATCACATGTGGAATACATAGAAAATGATATACAGTTAGAAACCCGTCTTGGTGGTGTGCTGATTGATTCTTATGAGCCTGATGAGGTTGCGGGATATCCCACCTTATGCAAAGGCAGATTTGAGTCCATGGGTAATACTTACTACGCCTTGGAAGAGCCAACTAGTTTAAATACCATGGACATATTGCCAGAACTTAAAGAAATTGGCGTTAAGGCAATTAAGATTGAAGGAAGGCAGCGATCGCCTGCTTATATCAAAACAGTCGCTAAAACTTGGTCAGAAGCGCTTAGGCAGTTAGAATTGGGTGATTACCGTTCTGACTCTGCACGCAACCAAGCACTGTCTGAAGTGTCTGAAGGATTTCAAACCACATTAGGCGCTTATCATAGGAGTTGGCAATGAAGATTTCATTAGGGCCTATTTATTATTATTGGCCCAAATCTCAAGTTGTTGAGTTTTACAACCAAGTTGCACAATCCAGTGTTGATATTGTTTATTTGGGCGAAGTGGTTTGTTCAAAGCGTCATGAGTTAAAATTTCAGGACTGGCTGGATATTGCTGAGCAACTAACCCACGCAGGAAAAGAAGTGGTGCTATCTACCTTGACCTTGCTAGAGGCAGACTCTGAACTTAAGCGTCTTAACAGTATCACTCAGATAGATAAGTATTTGGTAGAGGCAAATGACTTTGCAGCCATTAGCTTAATGTCAAAACACAATAAAGGGTTTGCGGTTGGCCCAAGTGTCAACATGTATAACGCACAAAGTTTAAATGTACTTGCTAAAAAAGGCTTGAAACGCTGGTGTTTTCCAGTGGAATTATCTCAAGATACTTTATCTTCCATTATGAAAGACATTGATAGTAATTTGGAGACGGAGGTATTTGTATTTGGAAGGTTGCCACTTGCTTTTTCTGCCCGTTGTTTTACTGCTAGAGCGTACAATTTAGATAAAGATGATTGTCAGTATAAGTGTATCAAGCATGATGAAGGTTTGCTGTTGTCAACCAAAGAGGATGAGTCGTTTTTAGTAATGAATGGCATTCAAACACTCTCTAGTGATACATTTAATTTAATTAACAGTATGAAGCAAATGCAAGAAATGGGTGTGGATATTGTGCGCATTAGTCCTCAAGTAGAGTACAGTATTGATGTTATTGAGATATTTAAACAGACAATTAATCAAGAAATTCAGCCTGATGATGCTCAACAGCTTATTAACGACCTAATGCCAGAAAAACAATGTGACGGTTATTGGTTTGATCAGGCTGGAAATAGCAAGATAGAGCTGGTTCAGTCTTAGTAGTTCACATCAGTATTGGCTATGCGATCAAAGTAACGTGCACGATAATAATGACGTTTATTGGATTCACTGTCAGTAAATGCGGCTCTATCATGCAGTACGTTATTGCTAATTAGACCCATTCCAGGCTCCAGCAATCCTTTAAAAATGTAAGGCGAGGATTTGTCGTTAAGAATTTCCTCCAAATAGGTAATGGCCTCTTGTGTTAGTGAGTCTTGTGACCATTCAACATTGCGTTTTCTGGCTGTATAGCGCATGTGTAGATTGCCATTAGTGGTAACACTAAATACTGGCCCAGGTCGATCTGGTCTCACGCCGCCACCTGCTTTAGTGCCTGCAGGAATTAACATGGCGTTTTCAGACATGAGTGCTGTGATGTAATCAGGATTTTTTTCCCGTAACAAAATATAGGCAATTTCATGATCCATGAGTTGATTTTCTCCACCACTGGCAGCTTTTTGAACAACGTGTAAGTTGAGTGCATGAATTTGTTTGTTAGGTGCATTGTAATAGCCGTCAGTATGCCAATTAATCAAACGATTAGTGTATGGAATGTAGTTTTTTCTTATGCCTGTATCAACCACAGTTAATGAAGTAAGTCCATTGTCATCAGCCAGCCAATTTTTGTTGAGTTGCCCTAGTCCAAATGCATTGGCCATAGCCATTGGTATTTCTGGAGAAGGGTCAGATCCCGTCTTGCCGATGTAAATAGCCATGTTGGCTCTTTGGGTTAAATCTAGCAAAGCGCTAGATTCGTTTTTAGTTAAACTTCGTGGGTCATTGACTTCAACAAGCAGTTGTTCGATACCACTTGGATGAGAATTTAATTTATTATCTCGCCAATATTTGTATGAGTCTTGATTGTGTAGTAAAAATGGAGAATTGTTAATGTCCAACTGTTGTGCGTTTTGCATGAGCCAATCAAAGAAAAAAAGATAAAGTTTATCTTACGTGTTACGAACAGTCGTTGACTAAAGTCAAATTAAATAAGATTATTTTTGATGAGCACTGCTTGAATTTTTTTTGCCATTTTTGCCAGTTTATTAATGTCGTTAAAATTAGGCACTTCACCTTGATCTAATTTATATTCCCATTCATCAATTTCTAATGCTATAAAGTCCACTAATTTTAAAGAACAACCAGAGCAAGTATCAGAGCAAAAATCGTCGTCAATCCCACCAAAAGGCAGCGTGTCTTTTATCTGCGTGATTAGATTGCGCATTGCAGTAGTTGTGTCTGGCTTCATGGTTGGGCCGAGTAATGAGTTGCTTGTTATTTCTAGCTATTTTGACAGAATATCTTTTTAAGTAGTGGATAACTTTTTTGAAGCGCTTGATCGGTTTTATGGCTAAACCAGTGTGATTCAACATCAAACCCATCAAGAAAATTTTTAACATACAGCCCTAGTTCTGTTGATCCTTGCATTTTTATTTTTCGTTGAAAAAATAAAGTATCCGGATCCTTTTGCTTGGTAACCATGGATAAAAAATCACAAGATTTTGCACAAATTGATAAATCATGGTGCGTTCGGTTGCTACTGCCAATCAGCTTGTTATGCTTTAGCCCTAAAGTAAAAGAAAGATCAATATCAGTAATTTCGATTTCAATCCAATTGCCGGTTAAAAAATCTAGATCACCATCCTCAATGGCTTGTTTAAAGATTTGATTAAAAATAAGAACAATTGCTTTATTGCTGATAGTGTTGGGCACTAAAGCAAAAGGAGATGGTAATAATGTTAAGCCGTGTTGCAAGGGGCCGGCAATTGACATAATAAGCACATAGTATGAATAAGTAATTGATTTTATGATGTTTTTTAATAAATTTGATTGATTTGCATCAAGTAAGTATAAAAAATGTTAATTATTTTATAAAAATTGATTTTCGTCAATACACCACTATATATAGTTATTTTATAATCAGAAAACACTAGATATAGTGGCAGTCTAAAAAAATAGACTTTTATTAATATTATATAGGGGAATAATATGGAAGTAACAAATGCAAATAGCCCAAGCAGTGTCATCAAAAGAGATGGCACTATGGCTTTTTTTGATAGCGAAAAAATACGTTTGGCCATACTTAGAGCGGGACAAGTTAGTGAAGAGTTTGATGATAATGAGGCTGGCTTACTAACCATTCAAGTGCTTAAGGTATTAAGTTATTCGACAGAAAATGAAGCTGGTATTGAACGCATTCAAGACATTGTTGAACAGGTGCTAATATCGTCAAATTTTGTAAAAACAGCAAGAGCTTACATTGCTTATCGACAACAGCATAAAACTCTGAGAGAAGATAAAAAAACACTGGTTGATGTGGCATCAAGCATTAATGAATATATTGATAGAGCGGACTGGAGAGTTAATGCAAACGCCAACCAAGGCTATTCACTGGGTGGATTGATTCTTAATGTATCTGGAAAGGTTATTGCTAATTATTGGCTTTCTCATGTGTATGCGCCAGAAGTTGGCAATGCGCATAGACAAGGTGATTTGCACATCCATGATTTGGATATGTTGGCTGGTTATTGCGCAGGATGGTCGCTTAGAACTTTGCTTAGAGAAGGGTTAAACGGTATTGATGGTCGTATCGAAGCAGCACCTGCAAAACATCTGTCCAGTGCCGTTGGACAAATTGTTAATTTTTTAGGCACCTTGCAAAATGAGTGGGCAGGAGCACAAGCATTTTCATCGTTCGATACGTATTTAGCGCCTTACATTCGTTTGGATAACTTAAATTATGACAGCGTCAAACAGCAAATGCAAGAGTTGATTTACAATCTTAATGTGCCATCTCGTTGGGGTACTCAGACGCCATTTACCAATCTTACTTTTGATTGGGTGTGTCCAGAAGATTTACGCGATCAAGTGCCGATGATTGGTGATGAGGAAATGCCTTTTAAATATGGTGATCTTCAAAAAGAGATGGATATGATTAATCAGGCCTATATAGAAGTTATGACTGAGGGCGATGCAAAGGGGCGTGTGTTTACCTTCCCGATTCCAACCTACAACATGACGCCCGACTTTCCATGGGAAAGTGATAACGCTAAGCGTTTATTTGATATGACCGCTAAATATGGACTGCCTTATTTTCAAAACTTTTTGAATTCAGACTTAAAGCCAAATATGGTTAGGTCGATGTGTTGTCGTCTGCAACTTGATTTAAATGAACTGTTAAAGCGAGGCAACGGGTTGTTTGGATCAGCAGAACAAACAGGATCTTTAGGCGTGGTAACCATTAATTGTGCTCGTTTAGGATTCACCCATAAAGGCGATAAAAAAGGATTGTATTCACAGCTAGACAAGTTGTTGTTAATGGCCAAAGATTCTTTAGAGGTTAAGCGCAAAGTTGTACAAAAGTTAATGGATGATGGATTGTTTCCATATACTAAGCGTTATTTGGGTACATTAAGAAATCACTTTTCTACCATTGGTGTAAATGGCATTAATGAAATGATTCGTAATTTTAGCTCTGACACTCAAGACATAACTTCAGAAAAAGGCCATGACATGGCCGTTGAATTTTTAGATCATATTCGTATGCGTATGGTTGAATTTCAAGAACAAACAGGCCATATGTTTAATCTTGAAGCAACGCCTGCAGAGGGTACAACTTATCGCTTTGCCAAAGAAGATATGAAGCGTTATCCAGATATTTTGCATGCAGGTAGTGACGATAAGCCTTATTACACTAATTCGTCGCAACTACCGGTTGGCTACACATCGGATCCTTTTGAGGCGTTAGAAAAACAAGATGAGTTGCAAGCCAAATACACAGGCGGTACAGTGCTTCATTTATATATGGGCGAGCGCATTAGTAGTGGCGAGGCTTGTATGAAAATGGTCAAGCGCTCACTGTCAAATTTCCGCTTGCCTTATATTACCATTACGCCAACATTCTCAATTTGTCCGATACATGGATATCTTGATGGAGAGCATGAGTTCTGTCCAAAATGTGATGAAGAATTATTAGCAAAAAAACAACTTATAACTGAAGGAGAAAATCATGAAAAATCAGAAAATATCGTTAACCAATAGTGAAAGACAACCGTGTGAAGTTTGGACTAGGGTAATGGGGTATCATCGCCCTGTAACCAGTTTTAATCCTGGAAAACAATCAGAACACGCTGATCGGGTCTGCTTTAAAGAAAAGCAGGTTAACTAGCGTGGCAATTATTGTTGGTGGCTTTGAGCCACTAACAACCATTGACTACCCAGATCATCTGTCTTGCGTGGTGTTTACACAAGGCTGCCCTTGGAGATGCAGGTATTGCCATAATCATGATTTAATTCCGGCTAAGAAGAATACAGAATTTGACTGGTTTCAAATACTTGAATTCATTAAATCAAGACAAGGATTGCTCGATGGCGTTGTGTTTAGTGGTGGAGAACCTTGTTTGCAAAAAAATATTGTTGATGCAATACTAGAAGTGAAGTCTTTAGGGTTTAAAGTGGGCCTACATACTGGAGGTGCATACCCTCAGCGACTCAAAGAATGTTTGTCGTTGGTTGATTGGGTGGGGTTTGACATCAAACATTTGCCACTTCATTATGATTTGGTAACTCAAACGCCAAAATCTGCAGAAAAAACATGGCAATCTTTAGAATTATTGTTGGCCTCTGGTGTTGATTATCAGTTGCGAACAACCCGGCATCCATTGCTTATGTCTGATGAGCAGTTGATACAATTAAAAAGATTGGTAAAACGTAATTATAGTAGTGATTTGATTGTTCAAACTTGCAGCACGAGTCAGTGTCTTGATGAGCAGTTGCGCATTGTTTAATAAATAAAAAAAGGCGCCAATACGGCGCCTTTATCATTGCTAAGATTAAAAAAGGAATTAACCTTTGGCTTGAGCCATTACCTCTTCAGCAAAGTTTTCTTCTTTTTTCTCAATACCTTCACCTACTTCAAATCTAACAAAAGACTTAACAGTCGCATTGTTTGACTTTAATAGTTGAGCAATTGTTGTATCTGGGTCTTTTACAAAAGCTTGTCCGTAAAGAGTTACTTCATTAACAAACTTCTTCATACGACCAACAATCATTTTTTCAATAATATTGTCTGGCTTTCCAGATTCTCTCGCTTGTTCAACAAAAATAGCTTTTTCTCTTTCTAGCATTTCATCTGAAAGTTCAGCTTCAGAAATACACTCAGGCTTAGAAGCAGCAACATGCATAGCAATATCTCTAGCTAGCGCTTCGTCACCACCTTCAACAACTGCCAATACGGCAATACGCTCACCATGTTTGTAAGCGCCGATAACGCCATCACCTGCTGTGATTGTTTGAACACGACGAATGGTTACATTCTCACCTGTGTTTGCCACAATTTCTTCACGAGCTGCCTCTAATGAAGTGCCATCTTCTAATGTTTGAGTTAGAAACTGCTCAATATCTGATGGTGTTGTTTTAAGAGCAAGATCTCCTAACGTATCAACAAAACCAATAAAGGCATCGCCTTTAGTAACAAAGTCTGTCTCGGAGTTAACTTCTAGGATGGTTGCAGTTTTGCTGTCATCGCTAATGTTAACTTTTACCAAGCCTTCAGCCGCAACACGGCCTGATTTTTTGGCAGCCTTAGCAGCGCCAGAAGTACGCATAAGGTCAATTGCTGCCTCCATGTCACCATCTGTTTCACCCAGTGCTTTTTTGCAGTCCATCATGCCTGCGCCAGTTCTTTCTCTTAATTCTTTAACCATTGATGCTGTAATAGCCATAATAATCTCCTATGTAAGTATTGCCCTACAGTTAACAAACCGTAGGGACGATGTTTTTATGAATTATGCAAGTTTTGAAACAATGTCAGCTTTTGTGTCTTTGCTAGCAATTTCCACGCCTTGTTCTTTAGCATAAGCAACAAGATCTGCTTTTAACATCGCATTAAGTTCAGCTTCAGACAACTTTGCAGCTGGTGCTTCTTCAGTTGCTACTTCTTGTTTTTCTGGTGCAGCTTTTTTAGCAGGCTTTGCAGCAGCTTTTTTCTTAACTGGTGTTTTTTCAACTTGAACACCAGCAGCAGCTTTTGCTTCTAAAACAGCATTAGCAACTTCTCTTGCATAGAAGCTAATCGCTCTAATTGAGTCGTCGTTACCTGGAATAACATAATCGATACCTTCAGGGTTGTGGTTTGTATCAACCACACCGATAATTGGAAGGCCTAATTTTTTAGCTTCAGCAATTGCATTTTTTTCATGACCAATATCGATCACAAATACAACATCAGGAATACCACCTAAATCTTTAATACCACCAAGACTGCGCTCTAGTTTTTCCATTTCACGAGTCATCATTAGCGCTTCTTTTTTACCAAATTGAGCAAAATTCTCTTCGGCTAAAAACTCAAGGTCTTTAAGGCGTTTAATGGAAGCTTTGATTGTTTTGTAGTTTGTCATCATGCCACCTAACCAACGGTGGTTAACATAAGGCATGCCACAACGAATTGCCTCTTCTTGCATGATGTCACTTGCTGCACGTTTTGTGCCAACAAATAAAATAGAACCACCAGCCGCTGCTGTTTTAGATGCAAAATTTAATACATCGTTAAACATTGGAAGTGTTTCTTCTAAATTAATAATATGAACACCATTACGAGTACCGTAAATAAAGCGTTCCATTTTTGGGTGCCAGAAACGAGAGCGGTGGCCAAAGTGTACACCTGCTTCTAGCATTTTTTTCATTGACGTTTTTGCCATGTTATTTCTCCGGGGGTTAGTGAAATATTAAATTAATATTTCCTTCCACAACTTCTATCAATCAACTCTTAAAAAAAAGAGCACCCTGATCAATATGTCGAGCTGTGTGATACATTAAAACGAATTAAGCGCCTAACTAAAAGTCAGACGCCTAACTCAACTTCTTGATTTTTTCTTATTACCTAGGCAAAAGTAAAAATCATAAAGAGTTAATTATACCAAACAAGTGCCGTTATAACAAGCACTTGCAAGCCATAATAGTTTGTATTTATGCTTTGGCTAATTCCTCACGCATTGTGTCGATTGTAGCCTTATAGTCATCAGTGTTAAAGATGGCTGAACCTGCCACGAAAGTGTCTGCGCCAGCAGCAGCAACTTCGCGAATATTAGCTGGTCCAACGCCGCCATCAATCTCTAAACGAATGTCTCTGCCACTTGCGTCAATTAGCTTACGCACCTCACGACATTTTTCCAGTGTGTGTGGAATGAAGGCTTGACCGCCAAAACCAGGGTTTACTGACATTAATAAAATCATGTCTAGTTTGTCCATTACATTTTCTAAAACGTGTAATGGTGTTGCTGGATTAAACACTAAGCCTGCTTTACAGCCACCTTCTTTAATCATTGCCAATGATCTGTCAATATGTTCAGAAGCTTCAGGGTGGAAGGTAATGTAAGATGCACCTGCATCAATAAAATCTGGAATGATACGATCTACTGGCTTTACCATTAAATGCACATCAATTGGTGCAGTTACGCCATGCTTTCTAAGTGCATCACACACCATTGGGCCAATGGTTAGGTTTGGAACATAATGATTGTCCATTACGTCAAAATGCACAATATCTGCACCTGCTGCTAATACATTGTCTACTTCTTCGCCTAATTTTGCAAAGTCAGCAGCAAGAATTGAAGGTGCAATAAAATAATCTTGTTTCATAAGTTACTCCAGTTAAATTGTTTATGTATAAATTATATTTTACTTAAAAGTCAATAAGCTTTCGCCGGTCATTTCGTCTGGCTTTTCAATGTCCATCATTGCCAATAAGGTTGGTGCAATGTCTGAAAGCGCACCTTCGCATGGGCTGGCAATTTCAGCGTCTCGTTCACTGACAAAAATAAGTGGAACAGGGTTGTTGGTGTGAGCAGTATGAACCTCATTTGTTTCTGGATTGATCATTTGCTCGGCATTGCCATGGTCTGCAGTAATGAGCAGCTCACCATCTATTGTTTTTATGGCTTGAAAAATAATGCCTAAACATGCATCTACAGCTTCTACTGCTTTGATTGCAGCGTCTAGATTGCCAGAGTGGCCAACCATATCTGTATTGGCAAAATTACAAATAATAAGGTCGTATTTTTGACTTTCAATGTTTTCTACCAATTCGTCAGTCAATTCAAAAGCACTCATTTCAGGCTGTTGATCATAAGTGGCTACATCAGGAGATGGAATTAATACTCGATCTTCACCATTGAATGGACGTTCAACACCGCCATTTAAAAAGAAAGTGACATGGGCATATTTTTCTGTTTCTGCAATTCTTAGTTGTGTCATTCCTAAGTTAGACAAGTATTTACCCAATACATTGTTTAGCTTTGAAGAAGGATAAGCAACTGGCAGATTAAAATCTTTTTTATATTCTGTTAAACAGATAAATTCTGTTGGTATGAATGTTCCACGTGAAAACCCTTGGAAATTTTCATCAGCAAAAGCTTGCGTGATTTGACGGGCACGATCGGCACGGTAGTTCATAAAGACAAGCACGTCACCTTTTTTAATTTTGACTGGAGCTTTGATAGAGGTAGATTGAATAAATTCATCTGTTTCTCCACGCTCATAAGCCATATCAATAGCATCTGTTGCTGTTTGTGCTAGGAATTTCCCTCTGCCTTTTGCAATCAATTCATAAGCACAACGAACCCTTGCCCAGCGATTGTCTCTGTCCATAGAAAAGTAACGACCAATAATGCTGGCAATTTCACCCGTTCCTAGCTCATTGATTTTGCTTTCTAATTTATTGATGTATTTTTTGGCGCTTTTTTGTGCACAATCTCTACCGTCAGTGAACAGGTGTAGATAGACTTCTTGGCAACCGCGTTTATGTGCCATTTCTAACATGCCATGAATTTGTTCTTCATGAGAGTGTACGCCACCATCAGACAACAAGCCCATAATGTGCACAGCTTTGTTGTTGTCATTGGCGTATTCCAATGCGTTTTTTAAGATAGGATTTCTAAAAAAATCACCATCTTTAATTTCATTATGAATGCGAGTAAAGTCTTGTTTAACAACACGACCAGCGCCTAAATTTAAATGACCAACTTCTGAGTTGCCCATTTGCTCGCCTGGTAATCCTACATTTTTACCACTAGTTAGAATAAGGGAGTGTTGGAAGTCATTATTGAATTTATCCCACACAGGTGTGTTGGCTAAAGCAATGGCATTGTTTTCGGTTGTTTCAGAATAACCCCAGCCGTCTAGGATTAGTAATGCTTTGGTTTGTTTTTTTGATTTCATTGGAGAAAGATTATATCAAATTTTGACCTTAAACATTGAATAAGAAGTGCAACACATCGCCATCTTTGACAATATATTCCTTGCCTTCAGAGCGAAGTTTTCCTGCTTCTTTAGCGCCTTTTTCACCATTGTGCTCGATAAAGTCATCATAAGCAATGGTTTCGGCACGAATAAAGCCTTTTTCAAAGTCGCCATGGATTTTTCCAGCTGCTTGAGGTGCGCTATCACCAATATTGATAGTCCATGCTCGAACCTCTTGAACGCCTGCTGTGAAATAGGTTTGCAGACCTAATAAAGCATATCCAGCTTTAATTAGTCGATCAAGGCCTGATTCTACTTGCCCCATTTCTGATAAAAAATCTTTCTTTTCTTCAGCATCAAGTTCAGAAATTTCAGCCTCAATGTCTGCACAAATAGCCACCACTTCAGCATTTTCATTTTTAGCAAAATTTTTAACCGCATCTAAATGCGGATTGTTTTCAAACCCGTCTTCACTGACATTGGCAACGTATAGAACTGGTTTAATAGTTAATAGTTGGAACCCTTTAAGAAGCTTAGTCTCATCCTCATTAAATGTTAGTGTTCGTACGCTGTCCCCTGCTTCAAGCACAGGCAGTATTCTTTCTAATAGTTCTCTAAGTGGCAAGCCTTCTTTTTGCCCAGATTTGGTGTTTTTAAGTGCTTTTTGGTAAAGTTTTTCAACAGCGCTCAAATCCGCCAGCACTAGCTCAGTATTAATAATATCAATATCATCCAAGGGGGATATTTTCCCCGCTACATGAATAATGTCGTCATTTTCAAAACAACGAACAACATGAACAATTGCATCGGTTTCACGAATATTGGTTAAAAACTGATTGCCCAACCCCTCTCCTTTTGAGGCGCCTTCTACAAGGCCTGCAATATCAACAAACTCCATTGTGGTGGGCAATACTTTTTGAGGGTTGACGATTTTGGCGAGCGTATCAAGACGCAAATCATTAATAGGAACGATGCCAACATTTGGTTCAATGGTGCAAAAAGGGTAGTTGGCAGACTCAATGCCAGCCTGAGTTAGAGCGTTAAACAGTGTTGATTTTCCAACATTTGGTAGGCCGACTATGCCACATTTGAATCCCATTTTCTCTCCTAGATTTGTGCTATATTGCTTTTTACTTTTGTGTGTAGGTTTTTCATTGCACCGTCTGAATCGCCTTTGATTAATTGTTCAATAACCTGAAGTGCATCAATCATTGCATTTTGTATTTGATCTGACTCACTTTTGTTTGGTGCATGTAGTACAAAGTCAGAAACTTGAGATTTATCTCCAGGATGGCCAATGCCCAAACGCAATCGGTAAAAACCATTGCCACCTAAGGCTTTGATTGAATCTCTTAAACCATTATGACCACCATGACCGCCTCCAAGTTTTATTCTAGCAACGCCGGAGTCTAAATCCAATTCATCATGAACAATGAGAATTTCTTCAGTTTTTATTTGATAGAATTTGGCAATTGCTTGAACGGATTGTCCAGAGCGATTCATATAGGTGCTTGGTTTTAATAGGCGAACGGTTGAACCTGCTATATTAACTTGTGCACATTCGCCAAAAAATTTAGTTTCTTTTTTGAAGGTGCCCGAGTAAAGATTGGCCATGGCATCACAAAACCAAAAGCCAACATTATGGCGATGTGACTGATAGTCTTTGCCTGGGTTACCCAAGCCAACAATCAGTTTTATCGCCATAATGACTTACTGTTTAATTAAGACTCTTCGCCTTCTGTTGTGTCACCTTCTGCAGCATCACCATCTTCGCTTTCGCCTTCAGGTGCAACTGGCGCCTCATCAGAAACCTCAGCCATTTTCTTAGCTTCTTGTACTGCAACAACGCTTTGATCATGAGCTTCAATATCGCCATGAGTTAGTGCTGTAATAGTAACGCCTTTAGGCATTTCTAGGTCTGTTAAGCTAATGTGATCACCCATTGCTAAGCCAGCAATGTCAATTTCAATACCATGCGGAAGATCTGCTGGCAAACAAGATACTTCAATCGATGTAATGAATTGATTAAGTACAGCGCCTAAACGAATTGCTTCGTTTTCTTCAGAACCATTAAAGTGCAATGGAATACTAGTAACAATAGCTTGCTTAAGGTTAACTCTTAAGAAATCAACATGAGTAATGCAGTTTTTAGCCGGATGACGTTGTAAGTCTTTAACGATTACAGGCTCTTTTTTCTTGCCAATCATTAAGTCTAGAATTGAAGTGTATGCTTCTTCATTTTCTAGTAAGTGTGTAATTTCGTGAATATTTAGTGCGACTGTTGCCGGATTTTTGCCTGCACCATAAACGATAGCAGGAACTTGTTCGCTCTTACGTAGGCGGCGGCTCGCACCTTTACCTTGATCGTCTCGAGCAGTAGCGTTGATTGTTAAACTCATGTTGTTACTCCAATAAATAAAAAAAACACCCTAGTGGGTGCAAGTATAAAAAAGATATATTTTGCGACCAAATATACCAAGGGGGTAATTTTACCCGAATTTAAAACAAATAGTTGCGTTATCTAGATTTGAAATAGAATACTACAGTCGCAATTACACCCGCACCACCTGCAATCCACAGGTTGTTCACCATAAGTATGACTGATAAGATAGCCAAAGCACCAGAAATGGTGGCGGCAGTTTGTCTGTTAGCGTTATTTTTTAATTGATCAACAATGGCCTCAGTTTGTTGAGCGTGCAGCTGATTAATGTCTTTCATTTTGTCCAGTTTCTTAAGTGCACTAATAGTTAGTGTGGGCAGCTCCGGCAATTCTTTAAGCAGTTTAGGCGCTTGTTCTTTTAGTTTTTCAAATGAGTCTTTCATGCTATATCGTTGTTGTACAAGTTCTTCTAAAAAAGGTTTGGCAGTTGCCCATAAATCTAATTGTGGATAAAGCTGTCTTCCCAGACCTTCAATGTTAAGTAATGTTTTGTCTAATAATAACAGTTGTGGCTGAACAGTGATGTCAAAATTTTTCGCCTCTTGAATCAAGTCAAGTAATACCTGTCCAAATGAAATTTCTCCCAATGGCTTATCAAACATAGGTGTGCAGATTCTCTCAACTGCTGCTTCAAAGGCAACTACATTGGTTGTAGCGCTGGCCCAGCCAGAATCAATATAGGTTTGTGCAACCTGTTGGTAGTTTTGATTGAAAAAAGCCAAGAATATATCAGCTAAGAAGTCTTTATCCTCTTCTGTTAATGTACCCATAATGCCAAAATCAACACCAATATATTGCCCCTTGTCAGAGACAAAAATATTGCCAGGATGCATATCAGCATGGAAAAAATTGTGTTTGAACACTTGGGTAAAAAAGATAATTACCCCTTGTTCAGCTAATTGTTTCATGTCAATGTTATTGGCTTTAAGGGATTCAATGTCCCCCACAGGTGTGCCATATATTCTTTCTGTGGTTAATACGTGTTGAGTGCTTAGTTGTTGATATACTTTGGGAACATACAAGAGATCAGAGTTTGAAAAATTTTGTCCAATTTTTTCACAATGGCTGGCCTCAATGCGCATGTCTAGCTCATTAACAATAATAGCCTCAAACTCTTCAACGATTTCGATAGGACGAATTTTTTTTGCCAACGGGTGCTTATCAAATAGTTTTGCCAAGCTATACATAAGCTTAATGTCTCTATTGATAACTTTTTCAATATCAGGGCGCACCACCTTAACCACTACTTGTTCATTGTTGTGAGTGGTAGCAGTATGCACTTGGGCAATTGAAGCGCTTGCTAAAGGGGTGTTATCAAAGCTTTTGAATAAGTTTTTAATTGTATTTCCAAGATCGCTTTCAATGACTGAGACGGCAGTTTTGGTATTGAAAGGCGGACAACTGTCCTGTAGTTTTTTTAGCTCAAGACTAATATCAATAGACAAAAGATCTGGTCTGGTAGAGAGTGTTTGGCCGAACTTAATATAAATTGGGCCTAGCTCTTCAAGGGCAAGACGAATCCTTTCTCCTCGTGAGAGATTTTTAATGGGAAAATAATGCCAAGGAATTAGATAAGTAAGCGGCTTAAGTTTTTTTAATAGTGGTGTAGATAGAATTAACGAGTCTAGGCGATAGCGTATTAAAACTCGTGATATTTTGAAAAATCTAAACCAGCTGTGCACGACTATTTACTTTTTATTAAAAAAATTATTCAATTTAATACCAATAATTACCGCAACAAGCACTAGGAAAAATAGCAAAACAATGGCCAAGATTAGCTCCACGCTCCCCATGCTTCCTGTGTTTATAAAAATGACAACTCTCCTTTAACGATGTTTGTTTTTGAATGTCTCAGATTTCTGAGGATTAATAAGCAGTTGCGTTATTCCATCTTTAATTGCATCGATTGGGTTGTTAGATTGAAGCGCTACTTTTTTGACGTTTTTTGCAATTTTTCCTAATTCATGCGCGACAATATCACCCGTGTATTGCGATAAGATTTCTTCAACATCAATATCTACTTGTTGAAGTGTGTCAACCAATAGTTGAGCTGTTTTTACATCACCATGAATAACAATTTTGTCTTGTCTGAGTAGTTCGGTTAAGTCTTCGCCTTTGAATAGCGAGAAAAATACATTGGATTTTAGTTTAATATCAACATCACTTTTTCTACTAAGATCGGAAACAACAAAAATTCGCTCATTAGTGCAAATAAAGTTAACATCTAAAGGAAGGTCTTTAAGTGAAAAACGCACAGTTTTCCCACTCAGTGCATCAACATTAATACTGCCCGTGGTTATTAAATAGTTGAGTGCTTGTTCAAGAACAAAGTGTTGCATTGTTGATTAAAATTAAACCTTAATACCTTTATGGAGTGCAACAATGCCGCCAGAAAGATTGTGATATTCGCAAAAGCCAAACCCAGCATCTAGCACCATATCTTTCAAGGTTTCTTGATCAGGATGTTTACGAATTGACTCTGCAAGGTATTGGTACGAATCTTCATCATCGGCAATAATTCCGCCTAATTTTGGCATGATATTAAAAGAATAAAAATCGTAGAATTTTTCCAATAATTCAGAATCCGTTTTAGAAAACTCAAGAATCAATAAACAGCCACCGGGTTTTAGTATTCGATGCATTTCCCTAAGCGCTTGATCTTTATCGGTGACATTTCTAAGGCCAAATGCAATAGAGACGCAGTCAAAGCTATTATCTTCAAAAGGCAGATGCTCTGCATTTAATTGTATAAATTCAACGCCAGCTATGCCATTGTTGGTTAGGTTTTTTCGACCCTCTGCTAGCATAGCAGCATTGATGTCACTCAAAATAACTTGGCCACTTTCGCCTACTTTTTTTCTAAATTCAATGGCCAAATCACCCGTACCACCTGCAATATCTAATACTTTATCACCCACTTTAACATTGCTTGAAGCAATGGTATAGCGCTTCCACAAGCGATGCGCTCCAAATGACAATACGTCGTTCATTAAGTCATATTTAGAAGCAACAGAGTCAAATACGCCACGCACAAGAGACTGTTTGTCTTCAGTTGCAACGTCTTTAAATCCAAAGTGAGTGGTTTTTTCCATGATTATTTTTTTGGATAATTTCTAAAATCAGGACCAGTGTAGATTTGTGTTGGTCTAAATATACGGTTATGACTTACCTGCTCTCTCCAATGTGCCAGCCAGCCAGCTGAACGCGCTACTGCAAAGATTGGTGTGAATTGATCAGTCGGCAGTTTTAATATTTCAGCATACAAGATGCCTGAGTAGAAATCAACATTTGGGTAAACACCTTTAGAAGAAAGTAGTTCTTCACAAACACGTTCAACTTCAAGTGCCGTTTCGAAGCGTTTTGATAATGTAATATCTGTTTTGTTAACGTATTGCTCAATCATTTTTTGCAAGATGGTTGCACGAGGGTCTTTAACGCTGTATTCACGATGTCCCATGCCCCAAATTACTTGTTTGTTTTTTAAGCGATTTTCAATGTAACCACGTGCATTTTTAGCCTCGCCAATCTCATCTAACATATTTAACACATCTTCATTGGCACCACCATGTAATGGACCAGCTAAAGTACCTACTGCGGCAGAGATTGATGCAAATGGGTTGGTTAGTGTACTTGCAGTAACCATGGCTGAAAAAGTTGATGCATTGATGGTGTGTTCAGCATGTAGAATCAAACAAGCGTCAAATAGTTTTACAATCTCATCGCTTGGCTCTTTGCCACATAGCATATGCAAGAAATTTTGCGCATAACCCATAGAAGGATCTGGTGGCACAGGATCATAACCATTTCTTACATTCTCCCACATAGAAACCAATGTTGCTGTGGTGGATAGAATGTGGATCAGTGCATTTTGAGTTACGACAGAATCAGGTGATGCCGCTTTTGCTTCAGGGTAGAAGGTCGCCATGGAAGCAATTGCCATTTGTAAAACATTCATTGGATGGCCAGTAGGAGGCAGTGACCACATCATGGTTCGAATATTTGACTTTACTCGATAATGGCTTTGCAATAAGCATTTAAATTCTTCAGTTTCTTGCTCACTCGGTAACTCTCCATGTAGTAGTAACAAGGCCGTTTCTTCAAAAGAAGCTTTTTCCACTAAGTCTTCAATTGAATAGCCACGATAGGCCAAAATACCATTTTTACCATCAATGGAAGAAATAGAAGATTCAGTTGCAGGAACACCTGCTAGTCCTGGAATGTATTCAATCATAATTTATACTGAAAAAGATGAGCCACAACCACAGGTGGTTTTGGCATTTGGGTTATGAATAATAAAGCGAGAGCCTTGTAAGTCTTCAAGGTAATCAACCGTTGCGCCAATAAGATATTGGTAGCTCATAGGATCAACAACCAATTGTACGCCATTATTTTCAACGCCAGAGTCTCCTTCTTTGTGCTCCTCGTCAAACGTAAATCCATAAGAAAATCCTGAACAACCACCGCCTGTTATATAAACACGCAGACGTAAATTATCGTTCTTTTCTTCATTAATTAACTCAGATACTTTTTTAGCTGCATTGTCTGAAAATTCAATATCAGCTTGCTCTAGTACTTGATCCATGTTTTACTCCTTATGGCAAGAGACCTATAGACTCTAAACCAATGTTTTGCTCAAGACCAAACATAATGTTCATGTTTTGTATGGCTTGACCTGATGCTCCTTTTACTAAGTTGTCAATCACGGACATAATTACCAATTTATTGCTGTTTGGAATTTTTTGAATAGCGATTTGACAAAAATTAGAAGACTTCACACTACGTGTTTCTGGGTAGCTGCCTTCGCTTAATAGTGTAACAAAGTGCTCGTTAGAATAGGTGTTTTCAAAATAAGGTCTTACATCCACTGATTCGTCAATTAAATCAACATACACAGTGGCATGAATACCTCGAATCATCGGAACCAAATGTGGCACAAAAGTCAAACCAACTTCCTCACCTGCTAACAATTCAAGTTCTTGTTTGATCTCTGGATAATGACGGTGACCACTAACGCCATAAGCCTTAAAAGATTCACTGGCCTCACATAACAGCGTTGCTTGGTTTGCACCACGTCCTGCGCCGCTAACACCTGATTTACAATCAGCAATGATATTATCAAGTTTGATTAATTTGTTTTGGATAAGAGGCTTAAGTGCCAACTGCACAGCGGTTGGATAACACCCTGGATTAGCCAGCAACATTGCATCTTTAACTTCAGAGCGATTGTTTTCTGGCAAGCCGTAAACAGCTTGTGATAACAATTCGCCTTGAGTGTGTTCCATACCATACCATTTGGACCATTCAATAGCGTCACTAATTCTAAAATCAGCGCCTAAGTCAATCACCTTAATGCCTTTTTCTATTAAAGCACCGGCACCTTCCATGGCAACACCATGCGGTGTGGCAAAAAACACCACATCGCAATCGTTTAGCACTGGGGCATCTGGCAGGGAAAATTCCAAATCAGACTGTCCAACCAAAGAAGGAAAGATGCTATCAACCCGCTTACCATTAAGTGAGCGCGAACTAATTGCCACAACCTCTACTTCTGAGTGATTGTGTAATAGTCTTAATAATTCAACACCAGTGTACCCAGTGCCGCCAATAATGCCAGCTTTGATCATATAACTAGTGCGATTCTCCAAGCATTTTTTCAAGGTAATGAATATTCATGCCACCTTTTTGGAAGGTTTCATCATCCATAATGCGTCTTTGTAACGGCACGTTGGTTTTGATGCCGTCAATCACCATCTCATCTAATGCATTTTGCATTTTGATAATCGCACCCAGTCGTGTATCGGAAAAAGTAATTAGTTTTCCAATCATTGAGTCATAGTGAGGTGGTACCGAATAACCACTATATACATGAGAATCAACACGAACACCTAGGCCACCTGCAGCATGCCACTGGGTGATCTTGCCTGGTGACGGCATAAAGTTATTTGGATCTTCAGCATTGATACGACACTCGATAGCATGACCTTTGATCTCAACATCATTTTGAGAAAATGAAAGCTCTTGGCCGTCAGCAATCATAATTTGCTCACGAACAATATCTACGCCGGTAATCATTTCAGTAACAGGATGCTCAACTTGCACACGTGTGTTCATTTCAATAAAATAAAATTCACCGTCTTCAAATAAAAATTCAAATGTTCCTGCGCCACGATAATTGATGGCTTTACAAGCATTGGCACAAACAGTACCGATTTTGTTTCTAAGCTCTGTTGAGATGCCAGGCGCTGGTGCTTCTTCAACAACTTTTTGATGACGTCTTTGCATTGAACAATCGCGCTCACCAAGATGTACAGCATTACCGTGCTCATCTGCTAACACTTGAATTTCAACGTGTCGAGGTGTGGTTAGGAATTTCTCCATGTAAACTTCTGCATTGCCAAAAAAACTCAAACCTTCAGATTTAGCAAGCTCAATTGAACTCAGTAAATCCTCTTCTTTTTCTACAACCTGCATGCCTCGGCCACCACCACCACCAGAAGCCTTAACAATGATAGGCAGGCCAATGCCACGAGCAAGTGCCATGTTTTCAATGTCATTATCGCCTAACCCGCCATTAGAACCTGGCACACAAGGAACGCCAGATTTTTGCATGGCTTCAATTGCGGCAACCTTGTCGCCCATGACACGAATGTTCTCAGCACGAGGGCCAATAAAAATAAAGCCACTTTCTTCAACACGTTGTGCAAAGTCAGCACTTTCAGATAAAAATCCGTATCCTGGATGAATAGCATCAGCATGTGTAACTTCTGCTGCAGAAATTAGTGCAGGAATATTCAAATAACTATCTGTTGATGGGTGTGGGCCAATACAAACCGCTTCATCTGCTAAGCGTACATGCTTTAAGTCTTTATCCGCTGTTGAATAAACAGCTACTGTTTGAATGCCTAGCTCTTTACAAGCTCTTAAAATCCTAAGTGCGATTTCACCACGATTGGCAATTAGGACTTTTTGGATTTTATTGGTTGACATCATTGGATAACAACCAGTGTTTGGCCAAATTCTACAGCATCGCCATCTTTACATAAGATTTCAGTTACTGTGCCAGACTGATCGGCTTCAATTTGGTTCATAATTTTCATGGCCTCAACAATACAAATTGTATCGCCCTGATTAACATGCTGGCCAACCGATACAAATGCATCAGAAGTTGGTGAGGCAGAGGTGTAAAAAGTACCTACCATTGGCGAAGTGATTGGGTGTCCATCAACGGTTGCAGGTGCATCAGCTGTGGTTTCTACAGTTGGTGCTGCAGCTGTAGGAGCGGCTATTGGTGCAGGCGCTGCCACTTGTACTGGAGTAGCCGCCACAGGTGTATCGCCATAGCGCGAGATACGAACAGATTCTTCACCCTCTACAATTTCGATTTCTGCCATGCCAGATTGCTCAAGCAATTCCATTAATTTTTTAACTTTTCTAATATCCATTAATCTACCCCTTTTATGATGATTGTTGTATGTGTTTAATTGCTGCACTGAGTGCAAACTCATAGCCTTGTGCACCAAAGCCAGAGATTACCCCTTGTGCAATGTCTGAAAAATATGATTTAGAGCGGAACTCTTCTCTTTTATAGACATTCGAAAGGTGTATCTCTGTAAATGGAATGTCTACCGCAAGCATAGCGTCACGCAGCGCAACAGATGTGTGTGTGAACGCAGCAGGATTAATAATGATGTACTTAACGCCATCTTTATGTGCTTGATGGATTCGATCTATCAAGCCAACTTCAGCATTGTCCTGGTGATGATCTAGTGTTAAGCCTGCTTGTTTGGCTGTTTCGCTGGCATGATTAACAATGTCTTCCAAGGTTTGCGCGCCATAATGGCCCGGCTCGCGAGTGCCGAGCATGTTAAGATTGGGGCCATTTAGCAGCAAAATATCCATGATAGAAAAGATATATCGTTAAATAAAGACGATTTTACCACCAACATCATGAATGTTAGTGGGCATTATGTGCATTTTCATCAGCACATAATGGTTATTATTGAGACTTTTCTAAATGCTCCAAAAAGCCTTTGGCGTTGATTTCACCCACAATGCGTTGCGCTCGTGATTCAACACCATTGTTAAAAAATAAAATAGCAGGCGGACCAATAATATTAAACCTTGCCATTAAAGCTTTGTCAGTTTCATCATTGGCAGTAACATCGGCTTGTAATGCGATGGCATTTTTCATAGCGTTAACAACATCAGTGTTTGAAAATACGAAGCGCTCAAGCTCCTTACAAGAGATGCACCAGTCTGCGTAAAAATCTAACATAACAACTTGATTGTTTTTGCTTGCTTTTGCAAGTATGGCATCAAGATCAGACGTTGATTTTATTTTTTCAAATTTGATATGAACAGATTCGTTTTGAGTGCTTGATGTGCCCCATCCAGATAGTGGTGCTAGCATATCACCACCGCCACGAGCAACTAAGCCCCAAAGCAAAATACCATAGAACATAATCAAAAGACCAATGCCTTTAAAGATTCTATGCCAAGCGCTTGGCGTATCAGTGAGGTTGTTTAAAACACCCATGGCAATTGGTGAAATACTGAATAGTGTAGCCCATAATACTAACGACACCATATCCGAGATAATTCGATCAAGCAACCAAATTGCCACTGCCAACATCAAAATACCAAAGATATATTTGACTTTTTCCATCCAGCCACCAGCTCTTGGCAGTTTAGAAACACCTGCGCCAATTAGAATAAGCGGTGCACCCATGCCTAGGCTCATTACAAATAGCGACAGACCGCCTAGTAAAGCATCACCTGTTTGACCGATATAAATTAGTGCACCCGCTAAAGGAGGGGCAACACATGGGCCAACAATCAGTGCTGAGAGAAATCCCATAACTGCAACACTGATTAAATGACCACCCTCTTGTTTGTTGCTAATACTGGCTATTTTGCTTTGTAAGCTTGCCGGTAATTGAATTTCATAATAGCCAAACATTGAAAATGCCAAAGCAACAAAAACCAAGCTAAAGACTACTAGCACCCACGGCGTTTGGAACAATACTTGCAGGTTTTCTCCAAAATAACCTGCCAGAACGCCAGCTATAGAGTAAGTAGCACTCATAGCAAGTACAAACACGATAGACATAATCAGTGCTTTTCTAGTAGTTACTTCACCTTTTTGACCAACAATAATGCCAGATAAAATTGGAATCATTGGGAACACACAAGGTGTTAGCGCAAGCAGCAATCCAAACCCAAAGAAGCTTAATAAAATCCAAAAAATATTATCTTGTTGAAGCAGAGCGGCAATTTGATCAGTTTCATTTAGTTCAACCGCTGGCGAAGAAGTGCTTGTTGTTTTAGATTTTGTTGAGGTGTTGGGGGCGTTATTCGTATCTTGAATAGGAAGCACCAAATTAATATTTTTTTCTTGCGGTGGATAGCAAATTCCACCTATCCAACAACCTTGGTACTTGGCTGTAAAAGTAATATTTTGAGTTTGGATGTTTCGAAGCGGCACTTCAAGCTCCAGTCGACCTTTGTGAATTTGAACCTTTCCAAATAGCGGGTCATCTTTAATCTTCCCTTCAGGGAAGTTGACATTGCCAATATCAGAACCTTGAGCATCAATAAAGAACTTGTTGTGATAAAGATAGTATTCTGGATGAATGTCCCAAGACACTAATAGAGTATTGGCGTCAAAAACCTCAGCAGAAAAACTAAACGCTTCATCGGCAGGCAGGGGCTCATCAGAAATTGGTGTGATTTTTTCAACCACAGATTGTGCGCTGGTTTTGGCTTTGGAGAACATGTCCATGGCATTATCGACCAGCGATGGAGAACGCATAGCACTAATATCTAGCGCAACTGATTTAGTAATTGGCGGATAACACACACCTAAGTCAGCACATCCTTGAAAAGTAACACTTAATAAAATAGATTTAGCATCTCCTTCCAATACAGGAATGGCAACTTCAACGTCATTTCTATAGATGCCAACACGGCCAAAAAACTCATCATCTTTAACTTTTGCCTTAGGAAATTTCGCCACACCTAGCTGGTTTGACAAATCTGCTGAGATTTTGATTTTTTCTTTATAAAGGTAGTAGCCTTGGGCGATATCCCAATTTAATAGAATTTTGTTATTAACTGTTTTTGCTTTAAAAGCAAATGCTTCATCAGCAGGCAAAAGCGCATCCTCTGCATGAGAAAATAGTGACAGTAGTAATAAAAATAATGGCAATAACAAGCGTTTCATATAACTCTCCCCAGTAATAGAAAGCTAATTATATGTCATGTAACTATTAAAACAAGCCCCTTGAGAGTGAAAATATTGCAATTTTTAAAAATTTACCATTTTTTATTTTTCTAGGGCAAAAAAAATCCTAAGCATGAAAATGCTTAGGATTTTTGTGTATTAATAGCCTGCTTTAAATAAGCAGATTAAAAATAATTAGCCAATTTTTGCTTGGATAGCGTCAATGACAGCTTGAGATGATGTTGCATCAACTGATAGCAATAAGCCTTCGTCTTTGTAAAAACCTACTAAAGGAGCTGTCTGATCGTTATATACATTTAAACGATTGCTGATAGCCTCTTCAGTTTCATCAGCACGTTGAGTAACAGCACCACCACATTTGTCACATTTGCCTTCAACTTTAGTTGGATTTGACTTAACGTTGTAGATTGCGCCACAGCCTTCACAAGTACGACGTGTTGTTAAACGATCAAGAATCACATCTTTCGGAACGTCGATTTCAACAGCAGCATCAAGCTTTTCACCCATTTTTTCAAGTAGCGCCTTTAGTGCTTCTGCTTGTGGAATAGTACGAGGGAAGCCATCTAGTAGGTAGCCATTTTTACAGTCGTCTTCTTTAAGACGCTCTTCCATGATGCCCATGATTAGATCGTCAGACACTAAATCGCCCGCTTCCATAGCAGCTTGAGCTTGTTTGCCTAGCTCTGTGCCAGCAGCAACTGCGCCACGTAAAATATCGCCTGTAGAGATTTGAACTGAACCATCAATTTTGGTTAGTAATTTTGCAACGGTGCCCTTGCCAGCGCCTGGTGCGCCTAAAAGAATTAATTTCATAATAAGTCCTTGAAAATGATTAATAAAAAATTTAGCCTCATATCTTTAATTGTTTTTAATTCTTTGAGGTCAAAATCGAGCGAAAATTATATCATAGCGATGTGATATTGACAATTTTTAATGCATTTTGAGCAATTTATAAAATTTCCGAAATTTCTTAATTCTAGAACGGGAAAGGCTCGTTCTAAGCTAAAAAAGGCATTATTTATGCCGTAAATAAAGGTTTTGTGGTAATTCAACCTTGTTTGAGTATTGTTAAATAGGGTTTTTTCCGCTATTTTGAAAATTTCTGATATTTTACGTACTGTACAAGTTATAATAAATGTACTGTACATATTTAGGAGATTATTATGAGCATATCATTAAGCGCACTTAGACAAGATTTGTTTAAATCGGTCGATCAAGTAATTGCAACCGGAATTCCGCTAGAAGTAAAACGCAAAGGCAAGATTGTTAAAATTATTGTTGAAGAGAAAAAAGATAAATTAGCCAATCTCAAGCCACATGATTGCATCGTTGGTGACCCAGAAGATTTGGTGAGTTTGCACATGCACCATTGGGATGAAGAGCCAGAACTGTGATTTATTTAGATACGCACGCCGTTATTTGGTTGTATGATGACACGGACAAGAAATTTTCTGACTGTGTAAAAGACAAAATGAGGAATGATGATTTGTTTATCTCGCAAATGGTTAGACTGGAAATGCAGTATTTGTATGAAATTGGTAGAATAAAAACCTCGCCAGAGGTTGTTTTAAAATCCTTGCGTCAGTCTATCGGTTTGGTTGTGGCAACCACCGAGAGTGGTATTATATTTGATGCCGCCATCAAAATTGACTGGACACGAGATGTTTTTGATCGATTAATTGTTGCTCAAGCAATGGTAGACAAGGCTGAGTTAATTACTAAAGATAGTAGTATTCTTAAGCATTACAACAAGGCTATTTGGTAATTTTTTTTCTGAGAAAGTGAGCTGGCTTTAGCCAAGAGAAGCTACCCTGGGTGGGCATTATTTCCGAAATTTTTATTGTTGAGAGCTTATCTCATTTTAGATTTTTGTCACCTTTCTGGTGAGCAAAAAGGTAACCGAAAGAGCTCACCCTAAAAATAAATCTCAACTTTTGCCCTGAGCGTAGCGAGGAAATACTCCTGGGGTGCTAATTTCACTCCGCTAAATCTTGAAAACTCACTGCGTTCAAACATTCAAGATTTAAACGCTACGTTTCAATAAGAAAATTTGGATATATTTTTAAAGGGAAAATTTGGAGGAAAGCCTTGCTTTCCTCCATAGAAATAGGTGTTATTTTTTTATAAGGTTGCGAAGGTATTCTGTTAGTTTGTTATGATGATTTTTTTCAGATATTGATACAATGTCAAACCCATCGTTGTTACGAATATAGATGTTTGCACCACGCTTAATCATAGCTTTTACCAAATCTATGTCGCCTATACTTACAGCCTCCATGAGTGGGGTCCATCCATCTTTATCTATGGCGTTTATATCGCCACCGTTGTCAAGTATCATCAAGGCAATGCCAGCCTCCTTGTTGGAGATGGCGTGATGAAGGGCAGTAGCTCTATGATTATCAAGAACAGATGTGGATGCGCCGCGATTAAGAAGTGCTGACAGTATCTTTTTATCACCTTTTTTTGCCGCCATCATCAGTGCTGTTTCGCCATTTTTATCGCGTATGTTCATTCCTGAATCAGCCAAAATAAGCATATTTACAGTATCAATGTGACCTTGTTGGGTTGCTATCATCAGAGCTGTTCTACCGTGACGATCAGAGGTGTTAATATTACTATTGTAAGCCATTAGGATGGAGATAATATCTGCATCACCACTGCGAATTGCTATCATTAATGCATCCATACCATTGCGGGTTTTTATATGCGGGTCAGCACCATATCTTAGTAGTAGTGACACTAGTACAATATTACTCTCATCCGCAGCAGCAGAAAGAGCAGTATACCCATCATCAGTTTGATCATTAATATGAGCGCCGTTATTGATAAGCATTCTAACAATGGAAGCCTGGCCATCTTCGGCAGCATATATTAGAGGGGTGTGTCCTAGCGAGCTTCTAGTATTAACATTAGCCCCCTCGCGTACTAATCGTTGAGCGGATGTAAAATCTCCATCTGTCACTGCTTTAAATAACCCATTGTTGAGAGATTCATTGGCAAATGTTGTCGTTGACAATAAGAGAGAAAATAGAGTTATTAATGTTTTTTTTATTATGTTTTTTCTATTCATTTTCTTCCTCTTCAGGCTCATCTGGCTCTATATGGACTATCCCTTTGTGGCAATCTATACAAGTTTTCCCCTTTTCCGTGGCTCTGCCGTGTTGTTTGCGTGCACTACGAGATTGTGTATCAAGATCCATGTTTTCAAAGTCATGACAATTTCTACATTCACGTGAATTAGATGCCCTCATCTTGTCCCAAACGCTATTTGCCATCTTCCATCGGTATGCATTATATTTTTTTAGGACAATCTCACGACGCTTTTCAGCTTCTTTGCTCATATCATATTCACTATATTCTTCTCCGTAGTTTAGAGTGCAGAGGTCTGAGCCTTCTTTGATAGGAATAAATAAATCTGGACAATTTCCATTATCGTCTGTGCTTACAAGTTGAGTCTCGTCTGGTTCAATAGTTCCAAGCACCCAATGGTATACATCTTTGGAGGCCATAATCTTGGCAAGAACTTTAGGAAAGAATTGCTCAGGCACATGACAGTCAGAACAGGTTGCTTGCACGCCAGATTGGTTTTTATAATGAGCAGTGTGTTTGTATTCCTCAAGGTTGACCTTCATTGAGTGGCACGATGTGCAGAAGCTCATTTCATTGGTTGCACTAAAAAATACATTAACACTACCAATGGCAATCATGCCAGCTACAAAAATTATAAGTGAAATAAATATTTTTTTCATCTTCATTGCTCTATCCCCCTGGAGCTTTAAAGTACGCTTGTTGAGTCTAAATTTTAATTTTTTAACATGTGACTTGAATACATTATATTAGTACTAAGATAGCCTTAAAGATCTATTTGTAAATGTTTTTTATGTTTTTAGTATAAAACTTAACATATGTTATTTTTACAATAGCTGGTTAAGGTTTTTTATTAAAGTCTAGATGAATAATCAATGACAGCTGTTATATCCCTATAGCTAAACTCTTGGATTTGTTTTGTCATTTTTCTGTTGGCGTTTCTACGTTTACCCTCTTTGATCCAAATAAATTGTCGCAACATATAATGGTAGTGTTGATTAGATAGTTTCGGGTAAAAATTTTCTTGATCGCCCTCGCCATTGTCTCCATGACATCTGGAGCAATTTTTCTCATAAAGTTTCCCCCCGTGCTCTAAATCATTTCCTTCTCCATGGTGATTTTGTTGATTAACAGGAAGAGTTGTAATGTATCCAGTTACATCAGCCATATCTTGTGGCCCACCAATATATTTATCCAGGGTAAATGGGTACATAGTAGGGTTATCACGATTAAGTTTTCGAATATCGTGCAGCTGTTTAATTAACACTGATTGATGTTGCCCAGCTAGTTGAGGGTATGCTCCGGGTACATAATATCGGCCAATGCCAGCCGACATTCCCCAACCTTGTTCAGTATGACATAGAGCGCAGAATTTATATATTTTTTTGCCATTATCTATATTTGGTACAAGCGTCATTGCTTTCTCTATTTTTCCCCCACGGTCAAGACCGTTCCATCCATAAGATATTAATGGCAATATGGCAATAAATATGAAATAGATTGGTTTTGTAAGCACTATTATTAGAAACGCATACTTAATTTTAGTACTAATTGTACATAATTATAGTATTGTTGTGTACTTTGTTGTAATGGTGAGTTTGAATTCTTAATGTTTAATTAATGGAATTTAATCACAAGGATAGAATCTTATAAAATTTATTAATTGACGCTTTTACGTTACAAAGAAAAGCAGTCTTAGATCACCAAGACAAAAAATATTTAACCTAGCGCTATTGAACCACAACTACCATTGCTGAGAACAAAGGGGACGGAGCCCGTTTTTTTGATTTTTAAAGGGGATTTTGGGGGAAAACCTTGCTTTCCTCTATGGCAACAGATGTTATTTTTTTGATATATAATTCATTTTAATCCATATATGAAATAAAGAGGACGGGATTCATTAATTCTATTTAGTACCAAATTAAGTTTAAATTTAGTATAATGAATTTATAGTTTTTATAAATAGGAGTAATGATGCACTTAGAACAAGATATTCAGCCAATTAGTTATTTAAAGGCAAAGACTGCTGATGTTGTGAATACAGTTAATGAAAATCGAAGAGCGGTTATCATTACCCAAAATGGCGAAGCAAAGGCTGTTGTGCAAGATATCAAAAGCTATGAGAGCTTGCAAAATTCTCTTAATTTTTTAAAGCTAATTGTTCAGTCTGAAAAAGAGATAGAAGCTGGAGATGTTATTGAACAGAGCAAAATGTTTGATGAATTAGAGCAGAAACTGTTCAAATAAATGGTGAAAAATTTTAAGGTTTTATGGGCAAAAAGTGCCCAAAAAGATTTGGAACAAATCATTGAATATATAAAGATCGATAATATTGATACAGCTAAAAATGTATTTTTAGAGCTTAAATCTGAGTGCGATGAGTTGTATTATTTTCCAGAAAGGTTTAGAGTTGTTCCAGAACTACAAAAGATAAACATTTTTCAATACAGGGAAATTATTTATAAGCGCTGGAGAGTTGTTTATAAA